>JAPSGI010000018.1 GCA_031177685.1 Solirubrobacteraceae bacterium
GCCCGGAGCCCCCGCCGCCCCGGGCGCGCCGGCTCGGCGGGCTCGCCGCGCGCCAGACGCTCCAGGCGCGCGAGCCCGTCGCGCGACGGACCGTGACGGCGCGCGTGCGGGTCGACGATCACGCCCCCGCCCAGCGTGTCGGGCGGGGCCACGCGGCGGACGACCAGCCGGTCGCCGGCCGCGCCGACCAGCGGCCGCTCCAGCCGCAGCTGGTGGAAGCGCCCGCCCAGCGGGATCGCCCGCGCCGGCGACTCGCGCGTGCCGTGGTGCACGTGCACGCGCGCTGCGCCGGCCAGCTCGTGGCGCGCCTCGCCGAGGTCCAGCGCCGCGTCCACGATCCAGGCGGGGCGCAGATCGGCCTCGGGCGACGTCACCACGTCGCCGCGCGCGACCTCGCGCACCTCCAGGCCGGCCAGGTTGAGTGCCACGCGCTGCCCGGCGGGCGCCCGCTCCACGGGCTCGTCGTGGACCTGCACGGCTCGCACGCGCGCGCGGCGTCCTGCGGGCAGGACGACGACCTCGTCGCCGCGGCCGGCCGAGCCCGACCACAGCGTCCCGGTCACGACCGTCCCGGCGCCGCGGATCGTGAAGGCCCGGTCGACGTGCAGCCGCGCCGGCCCGCCCGGCGCCGTCCCGCGAGACGTGAGGCGCGCCGCCACGCGGTCCAGCGCGGCGCGCAGCTCGTCCAGCCCTTCCCCGGTGCGCGCGCTGACCGGGATCGCCTGCGCACCGGGCAGCAGCTCCGCCGCCGCGCGCGCCGCCGGCGCGGGATCGCGCAGGTCGGACTTGGTGATCGCGACGACGCCCTCGCTCACCTCCAGCCCCGCCAGCACCGCGGCGTGCTCGCGCGTCTGGGGCATCACGCCGTCGTCCGCCGCGATCGCCATCAGGAACAGGTCGACCCCCGTGGCGCCCGCCACCATCGTGCGCACGAAGCGCTCGTGACCGGGGACGTCCACGACCGACAGCCGGCGGCCCGAGGGCAGCTGCAGCCGCGCGTAGCCGAGCTCGATCGAGATCCCGCGGGCGCGCTCCTGCGCCAGCCGGTCGGTGTTCACGCCGGTCAGCGCCTCGACCAGCGCGGTCTTGCCGTGATCGATGTGGCCGGCGGTGCCGAGCGTCAGCGGCGCGCCGGTCATGCCACGGGCGGTCGCAGCGCGGCCGCGACCGCCGCCCCGGCGGTCCGCGCCTCCTCGGCGTCCAGCGTCCGGGGATCGAGCAGCAGCCGCCCGCCGGCGATGCGCCCCACGACCGGCGGGTCGCCCTCTCGCAGGCGAGCGGCGAGCGCGTCGACGCCGTCCGGCGGCGGCTCGACGGCGACGGCCGGTCCCTCCAGCTCCAGCAGCGGCAGCGCGCCCCCGCCGACCTTGGCCGCCGCCCGCACGACCTCCGCTCGCGCGCCGCCGGCGATCGCGGCGCGGCACAGCGCGTCCGCGCGTTCGGCGAGCTCCTCCTCGCCGGCGTCCAGCATGGCGAGCACCGGGATCTCCGCGCGGGCGCGCTCGGGCTCGCGGTAGATGCGCAGCGTCGCCTCCAGCGCCGCGAGCGGCAGCCGGCCGATGCGCAGCGCGCGCGCCAGCGGATGCGTACGAGCCGCCGCGACGGCGTCCGCGGCGCCCACCAGGAGGCCCGCCTGCGGGCCGCCCAGCAGCTTGTCGCCGGAGAAGCACACGAGCGCGGCGCCCGCCAGGACCGAGCGGGGGACCGGCGGTTCGTCGCGCAGCGCGGCGACGCCGGCGACCAGCGCGCCCGAGCCCACGTCGTCGATCACCGGCGGCCCGAGCCGGCACAGGCTCTCGACGTCCACGTCCTCGGTGAAGCCGACGGCGCGGAAGTTCGAAGGATGGGCGCGCAGCAGCGCGCCCGTGGCGTCGCCGATCGCGCGCTCGTAGTCGGCCAGGCGCGTGCGGTTCGTCGTGCCGACCTCCACGAGCCGCGCCCCGCTCTGCGCGACCACCTCCGGGATGCGGAACGACCCGCCGATCTCCACCAGCTGGCCCCGGGAGACGACGATCTCGCGGCCGTCGCCCGCCAGCGCCGCCGCGGCCAGGAGCACCGCCGCGGCCCCGTTGTTGACGGCCAGGGCACCCTGCGCGCCGGTGAGCTCGCACAGCAGCCCTTCCACATGTTCCTGGCGCGAGCCCCGCCGGCCGGCCGCCAGGTCGTACTCCAGATTGGCGTAGCCGTGCGCGGTCGCGGCCAGCGCGTCGCGGGCGGCCGCGGGGAGCGGCGCGCGGCCCAGGTTCGTGTGGACGATCACGCCGCTGGCGTTGAGCACGCGGCGCAGCGAGGGGCGCCGCGTGCGCTCCAACTCCTCGCGCGCGCGCGCGAGGAGGTCGGGATCGTCCCCGGCGCCGCGGCGCAGCTCCTCGCGCCGGCGGGCCACCACCGCGCGCGCCGCGCTCACGGCCAGCGCGTGCGGCGCGTCGAGAGCCGCGGCGAGGCGCTCGACCGAAGGCAGCTCGCGCAAGCGCTCGGCGTCCGGCATGGATCAAGGCTAGCTGTCGCTAACCTGCCCGGCGTGCCCGTCGCTCGCCTCTGCCTCGGCCTGCTCGCCCTCGCCGGTGCGGTTCTCGCCGTCACGGTGCCGCCGGGCGGCGCGGCGGCGCCCGCCGAGGTGCTGCCCGACCTGCGCCAGCTCGTCCCGGACGAGATGGGAATCGTGGTGACCCGCGGCGGACGCGAGCGCCTGGTGTTCAGCTCCACCGTCGTCAACGACGGCCCGGGCCCGTTCGTGATCGAGGGACGGCGCCGGTCGCGGCGCACGCCGCTCATGACCGCCAACCAGGTCGTGTTCCGGTCCGACGGCTCGCCGGTGCGCGTGCGCGACGTGGGCCGCCTGCGCTACGTGCGCTCGCCGGACCACTCGCACTGGCACCTGCTCAAGCTGGAGATCTTCGAGCTGCGCCATCCCGACACCGGGGCGCTGGTGGCGCCCGACCGCAAGACCGGCTTCTGCCCGGGCAACCGCTACGTCGTCCAGCGCGGCCTGCCGGTGAACTGGAGCCGGCGCGCGTTCGGGCTGCGCAACGACAACCACTGCGGCAAGGGCAAGGCGCGCGCGCTGGCGGTCCTGGAATCGATCTCCCCGGGCTGGGCCGACGTCTACAAGCCCAACCTGGAGGGACAGTTCATCGACGTCACCGGCGTGCCGGCGGGGCGCTACGTGCTGGTCAACCGCGCCAACGCGCAGCGGCGCATGCGCGAGACCTCCTACGACAACAACGTCTCCTCGGCCTCCGTCGAGCTGATCCGTACGCCCGGCCGCAGGCCGACAGTGCGGACGCTCAACTACTGCCGGGAATCGGCGATCTGCCCCTGACCCACTCGCCCTCCTCGCGCTTCCAGATCGGCGCGAGGTCCTTGACGCGGTCGATGATCTCCCGCGCTCCGGCGAACGCCTCCGCGCGGTGCGGAGCCGACGCGGCGACGATCACCGACGCCTCGCCCAGCGGCACCGCGCCGACGCGGTGCTCCACGGCGGCGGCGCACAGGCCGTGGCGCTCGACCGCCGCGGCGGCGATCCGCTCCAGCTGCTCGCGCGCCATCTCGGCGTAGGCCTCGTACTCCAGCTCGTCGACGTCCCGCGTGACGCCCGCGAAGGTCACGACCGCGCCCGCGCGCGGATCGCGCACGCGCGCGGCCAGCCCGTCCAGCGACAGCGGCCCGTCCACGATGCGCGCGTGCGGAGCGGTCCGGCGCTCGCCGCCCGAGACGGGCGGGATCAGGGCCAGCTCGTCGCCCGCCGACAGGGGCGCGTCCCCGGAGGCGTACTCGCGATTGACCGCCATCACCAGCGACAGACCCCCCGCGAGGTCGTCCAGGCGGGCGAGGGCGTCGGCCACCCGCGCGCCGTCGGGCAGCTCGAGCTCGAGCTCGTCGGCGCCGGCGCGCTCGCGCAGCGCGGCGAACAGGCGGACGCGCACCTTCATGGCGCCAAGGCTAGTCGAGGCGGGAGAATCCCCGGCCGTGTCGCTTCTCGCCCGTGCCTGGCTCGCGTCGGCGCGTACTCGCCGCCGGGCGGGGCGCCGCCGGCGCGGCCTGCCGCCGCGCGAGGCGCTCGTGGAGCGCTTCGCGCCCGGGCGCTCGTTCGCGGACGTCGGCTGCATGTGGAGCGTGGACGGCGCCCTCGCCTTCGCCGCCGAAGCGGCCGGTGCGACCTCGGTCACGGGCGTCGACGTGATGGCGCCGACGCCGGCCTTCGAGACCGAGCGCGCGCGGCGCGGGTCGGGCGTGCGCTTCGTGCGCGGCGACGTCCACGACCCCGCGGTCGTCGCAGAGGTGGGCCGCCATGACGTGGTCTGGTGCTCGGGGCTGCTCTACCACGCGCCGAACCCGCTGCTGACCCTGGAGCGCCTGGCGCAGCTGACCGGGGAGACGCTGCTGCTGGCCACCGAGGCGCTGCCGGAGGTGCCGGGTCTGCGCGGCGCGTGCGTCTTCTACCCGGGCGCCGACCCGCGGCCGTTCGCGGCGCCGGGGCGGGTGGGGCTCGCCTCGCCGTTCGATGCCGCACGCGGCTACGAGAACTGGTGGTGGGGGATCACGCGCTCGGCGCTGGAGGGGATGCTGGCCGCGACGGGGTTCCGCGTGGCGGAGGCGCACGACGACCGCCTGCACGTCACGATCGTGGCAAACCGACAGTAACCTGCAGGGTCCATGGCGACCCGCGACGAGCACCGCACGATCGCGCCCATCGTCGGCCCCGACGACGAGCGGCGCTTCACCGACTCGGGCATCGAGGTCAAGCCGGTCTACACCGAGGACGACCTCCCGGCGCCGCTGGACCTCGGGCTGCCCGGCGAGCACCCGTTCACCCGCGGCGTGCACGCGGAGATGTACCGCAAGCAGCTGTGGACGATGCGCCAGTACGCCGGCTACGCCAGCGCGAAGGAGTCCAACGAGCGCTACCGCTACCTGCTCGAGCATGGCTCCACCGGGCTGTCGATGGCCTTCGACCTGCCCACGCAGCTGGGCTTGGACTCCGACGACCCACGGTGCCGCGGCGAGGTCGGCCGCACCGGGGTCGCCATCGACACCATCGACGACATGCGCACGGCCTTCGACTCGATCCCGCTCGACCAGGTGTCGACGTCGATGACGATCAACGCGCCGGCGGCGCTGCTGCTGCTCCTGTACGAGCTGGTGGGCGAGGAGCAGGGCGTGGCCGCCAAGCAGCTGCGCGGCACGACCCAGAACGACATCCTCAAGGAGTACGTCGGCCGGGGGAACTTCATCTACCCGCCCAAGCCATCCATGCGGCTGACCACGGACCTGTTCGCCTACTGCCGCGAGAACGTCCCGAAGTGGAACACGATCTCGATCTCCGGCTACCACTTCCGCGAGCAGGGCGCGTCGGCGGTCCAGGAGGTCGCCTTCACGCTGGCCAACGGGATCGCCTACGTCCAGGCGGCGATCGACGCAGGCCTGGCCGTGGACGACTTCGCCCCGCGCCTGGCCTTCTTCTTCAACGGCCACAACAACGTCTTCCAGGAGGTGGCCAAGTTCCGCGCCGCGCGCAAGATGTGGGCGCAGATCATGCGCGAGCGCTTCGGCGCCACCGACGAGCGCTCCCGCAAGCTGCGCTTTCACACCCAGACGGGCGGCGTCACGCTGATGGCCCAGCAGCCGGAGAACAACATCGTCCGCGTGGCGCTGCAGGCCTTCGCGGCCGTGTGCGGCGGGACCCAGTCCCTGCACACCAACGGCTACGACGAGGCGCTCACGCTGCCGACCGAGAAGGCGGCGCGGCTGGCGCTGCGCACGCAGCAGGTCGTGGCGCACGAGTCCGGTGCCGCGGACACCGCCGACCCCTTCGCCGGGTCCTACTTCGTCGAGTCGCTGACCGCGGACATCGAGGAGCGCGCGCATGAGCTCATCGACAAGGTGGACTCGCTGGGCGGTTCGGTGGAGGCGATCGCGTTCATGAAGGGCGAGATCGAGGAGTCCGCCTGGGGCTACCAGGAGCGCTACCGCATCGGCCAGGACGTCGTCGTGGGCGTCAACAAGTACGTCACCGAGGAGCTCGAGGTGCCGGAGATCCTCAAGGTCGACCAGGCCTCCGAGGACGCGCAGGTGGAGCGGCTGCAGCGCTTCAAGTCGCAGCGCGACGCCGAGCTGGTGGCGCGGCGCCTGGACGAGCTGCGCGAGGCCGCGCGCGGGACGGGCAACCTGCTGCCGCCGATCCGCGCGGCGCTGCGCGACCGCGCGTCGGTAGGCGAGGTGTGCGGCGCCATGAAGGAGGTCTTCGGCGAGTACCAGCCCGAGTTCTGACTCGGGCAGGAGTCGCAGCGGCGCGCGCGAAGAACCGCCTCGATGGACGAGATCCAAGTTCGGCGGCGCCTCGTGAAGTCAGCACCGGAGCTGTGGGCCGAGGTCAGCGACGTGGAGTCTCTGGCCCGCCGCCTCGGCGAGCTCGGGGAGATCACGATCACCCGCAGCGAGCCCGAGACGACGGTCGCCTGGGAGGGCGAGCACGCCAGCGGCACCGTGGCGATCGAAGGCTCGGGGTGGGGAACCGCGGTGACGATCACCGCCCGCCTGGCGCAGCCGCCGGTGCCCGACGAGCCCTCCGAGCCGGTCGCCGAGACGCCGGAGCCGGGACCCCCGGTGCCCGCTCCCGATCCGGCTCCGCCGGCTCCCGGTCCGGACCCCGGCCCGCCCACTCCCGACCCGGCTCCCCCGGCGCCCGGCCCCGCGCCGGGACCCCCCGGGCCGCCGGAGCCGGGGCCCCAGATGGACGCGTCCGAGCCCGCGGCGCGCCCCGGATTCTTCGCGCGCCTGCTCGGCCGCCGCCGCGCCGCCGCCGTCGCCGAGGTTCCCCTCGCGCCCGTCCCCGACGCCCCGCCGGAGCCCGATCCCGAGCCGCTGCCGGAGCCCGAGCGGCTTCCCGAGCGCGAGCCGTTCCCCGACCCCGAGCCGCTCCCGGAGCCGGAGCCCCTTCCCGACCGCGAGCCGCTTCCCCCGGACCCCGCGCCCGCCGCCGGGCCCTCGCCCGACGTGGTGCGGTCGGTGCTCGAGCGGGCCCTGGAGGACCTCGGCACCGCACATCACCGCCCGTTCTCGCGCGGCTGACCCCGCCCGCGGCGGGCTGGCCTAGACTCGCCTGGGTGCGCGAGCGGCCGTGACGTTCCCAAGGAGGGCATTGATCGTGGAGCCCGGACGCAGTCGGGGGGCGCTGGCCGCCGCCCGGGCGCTGCGGGCCGCGGGCTGGGAGGTCGGGATCGGCGCCGCCCGGGGGAAGCTGAGCGTCCATTCGCGCGCGGTGACCTGGCGGCACGACGTCCCCAGCGCGGACGCGAACCCCGATCGCTTCGTGCAAGCCGTGGCGCGGGCGTGCGAGGGGGTCGCCTACGGCGTCGTCTTCGCGGCGGACGACGCCGAGCTGCTGGCCCTGTCGGAGTGGCGCCGCCGGATCCCCGCGCAGGTGCCCTACTCGTCGCACCAGGCCGTCATGCGCACGCTGGATCGCCGCCAGCTGACGGACGTGGCGCAGCGCGCGGGCGTGCCGGCACCGAGCACGTTCGCCCCCGAGGACCCGGACCTGCCGGACGCGCCGCTCGTCGTCAAGGCGGCGCTGCGCCGCCACGGCGGCGTGCGGCGGACACCGACGCGGGTCGCGCCGGGGCGCACGCAGGCACGCGCCGCCGCGCAGCGGCTGCGCGACCTGGGCGAGGAGCCCGTCCTCCAGGAGCGCCTGGAGGGTCCGCTGATGGCCCTGTCGGTCGTGGCGGACCGCGGCGGGCGCATCGTCGCGGCCGTCCAGCAGGAGGCGGGCCGCCTCTTCCCACCGGGCGCGGGGATGTCCGCGCGCGCGGTGACCGTCCCGGTGGACCCCGCGCTGCTGGAGCGCGTGGGACGCCTGACCGGCGAGCTCCCGTGGTTCGGGCTCGCCCAGCTGCAGTTCGTCACACCGCCGGGGGACGGCCCGCGCCTGATCGACTTCAACGGGCGCTTCTACGGCTCCATGGGACTGGCCGTGGCGGCGGGCGTCAACCTGCCCGCGCTGTGGGCGGGGATGGCGGCCGGCGACTCCGTGCCCGAGACCGTGGCGCTGGGCCGTCCCGGCGTTCACTACCAGTGGCTGGAAGGCGACGTGCGCCGCGCCGTGTCCGAGCGTCGCGGCGGCCTGGTGCGCGACGTCGCCGGCGTGCTGCGTCCGGTGCGCGGGCGCGTCGGCGCGGTGTGGACTCGCTCGGACCCGTGGCCGGCCATCCACTACGCGCTGGACGTGCCGCGGCGCGCCCTGCGGCGGGGCGGCGGTTGAGCGAGCTCGCCTCGCTGGTCGACGGGCTCGCGCCCGAGCGGGTGGTGGTGTTCGGGTCGCCGCCCCCGGAGGGGCGCGACCTCGACGTGCTCGTGCGCCCGCCGGCGCGCGGCGCCCTCGAGGCCGCGCTGGCGGGAGCGGGCTTCGTCGCGCGCGCGCCGCGGTGGGCGCGGCTGCGCGATTGCACGATCGACGTCGTGGAGCTGCACGATCCCCACGCCTGGGGGATCGGCCCGGCGGAGGCGGAGGATCTGTTCGCGCGGGCGACACCGCTGCCGGGCGCCCAGCGGCTGGCCGCGCCGGCGCCGCATCACGCGCTGCTCATCCTGGCCCGGCGCCTCGGCGGGCGCGGCCCGCTGTCCGCGCGCCACCGGCAGCGCGTGGCCGCGGTCGAGGCGGACCAGTGGACGCTGGCCGCGCGCAGCGCGCCGGCCTGGGGCGTGCCCGCCCGCCTGGAGTGGCTGGCGCGGGCGCGGCACGGGGCCGTGCCGGCGGGCGTGCGGGCGCGGGCGCTCGAAGAGCGCCTGCGCGCCCTGGGCCCGGCGGGCGCCGCCGCGGCCGCCGCACGCCGCGCGCGCCCACGGCGCGGCCTCGTCGTCGCGCTCTCGGGCCTCGACGGGTCCGGCAAGAGCACGCACTGCGAGGCGCTGCGCGACGTGCTGGACCGGCTCGGCGTGCCGGCCGAGGTGCGCTGGACCTCGATCGTCGCGCACCCGTGGCTGTATCCGGCATCCGAGCGCGTCAAGCCCGTGCTGGCCCGCCTCCTGCGCCGGCCGTACACGGCGGCGCCGAGCACGGACGAGCCCCGGCGGGCGGTGTCCAGCGACCCCCTCGGCGTGGCGTTTCGCGCCCGCGGGGGCGCGGTGACGTTCGCCTGGACCGCGCTGCTGGTCCTGGCCAACGCGCAGTGGCATCGCCGCGTCACCCGTCCGGCGCGCCGCGGCGGGCGCGCGGTCGTGTGCGACCGCTACACGCTGGACTCGCGCGTGCAGCTGCGCTACGCCTACGGCGAGGACCGGCGTTTCGGCCCGCAGAGCTGGATCCTGCGGCACGTCTCGCCGGCGCCGGACCTGGCGTTCTACCTGGCGGTACGCGCGGAGACGGCCCTGGAGCGCAACCGCGAGTACGCCCCGGAGGAGGTGGCCCGCCGCGCGCGCCTGTACGAGGAGGAGCACGCCGCGCTCGGCTACCGGCGCGTCGACGCGGAGCGCCCCGCGGAGGAGGTCTGCGCGCAGCTCGGCCGGGCCGTGCTCGACGCGCTGCCCTGACGCCGGGGACTAGACTCCCGCGCCGCCATGCGCGCGAAGTCCCCGGAGACCTACGAGGAGAAGCTGGCCCAGCTGCAGGAGCTGCGCGAGGCCGCCGCCCACTCGGCGCCGGAGGCCGAGCGCAAGCAGCACGAGCGCGGCAAGTACACCGCCCGCGAACGCATCGAGAAGCTGCTGGACCCGGGCTCGTTCCAGGAGCTCGACACGTTCGTGCGCCACCGCACCTATGAGTTCGACATGCAGCGCAACCGGCCGTGGGGCGACGCGGTGGTCACCGGCCACGGCACGATCGACGGCCGGCGCGTGTGCGTCTTCTCCCAGGACTTCACCGTCTTCGGGGGCTCGCTGGGCGAGGTCATGGCGGAGAAGATGTGCAAGATCATGGACCTGGCGGCGCGGATCGGCTGCCCGGTCATCGGGATCAACGACTCCGGCGGTGCGCGCATCCAGGAAGGCGTGGTCTCGCTCGGCGCCTACGGCGACGTCTTCGTGCGCAACGTGAAGTGCTCGGGCGTGATCCCGCAAATCAGCCTGATCATGGGGCCCTGCGCGGGCGGCGCCGTCTACTCCCCGGCCATGACCGACTTCATCTTCATGGTCAAGGAGACCTCGCACATGTTCATCACGGGTCCCGACGTGATCCGGACCGTGACCGGCGAGGAGGTGGACTTCGAGTCGCTGGGCGGCGCGATGACGCACAACACCAAGTCGGGCGTCGCGCACCTCGCCTCGCCGGACGAGGACTCCTGCCTGGAGGACACGCGCTACCTGATGTCGTTCTTGCCCTCCAACAACCTGGAGGCCCCGCCGCGCGTCGCGCCCACCGACGACCCGATGCGCATGGACGAGGAGATGGACCGCGTCGTGCCCGACGACGCGTCGAAGCCGTACGACATGCGCGACGTCATCCGCCTGGCCGTGGACGACGGCGAGTTCTTCGAGATCCACGAGCACTACGCGCCCAACATCGTGTGCGGGTTCGCCCGCCTGGACGGCTTCGCGGTCGGCATCGTCGGCAACCAGCCGCGCCAGCTCGCGGGCGTGCTGGACATCGACGCCTCGTGCAAGGCGGGGCGCTTCGTGCGCACCTGCGACGCCTTCAACATCCCGCTGGTCACGTTCTGCGACGTGCCCGGGTTCCTCCCCGGCACCAGCCAGGAATGGGGCGGGATCATCCGTCACGGCGCCAAGCTGCTGTACGCCTACACCGAGGCGACGGTGCCCAAGATCACCGTCATCACGCGCAAGGCGTACGGCGGGGCCTACGACGTCATGGCCTCCAAGCACATGCTGGCCGACTTCAATTTCGCCTGGCCGACCGCGGAGGTCGCGGTGATGGGCCCGGAGGGCGCGGTCAACATCATCTACCGCCGCGACATCGCCAGCTCCCCCACTCCCGACGAGCGCCGCCAGAAGCTCATGCAGGACTACAAGGCGCGCTTCGCCAACCCCTACAGCGCGGCCGAGCGCGGCTACATCGACGACGTCATCGTCCCGCACGAGACGCGGCCCAAGCTCATCACCGCGCTGCACACGCTGCAGACCAAGCGCGAGCCGGGCCCCAAGCGCAAGCACGGGAACATCCCGCTCTAGGCGAGACGTTCCCGTTGCCGCTCTCAGCTCACGTCACGTTGACGTAGCGGACCATCACCATCCGCTCGCCGCGCTTGCGCGTCGTCCCGATGTGCCGGTAGGTGTACCGGCCGGCCGGCAGGTTCACCTTCGCGCGCAGCGTGACCGTGTAGCGCCCGCGGCGCACCGGGGTCGCGCCCACGGCGTTGCCACCGGCCGGCGAGGCCGCCGACACCCGGACGCGGCGCACGCCCAGCGGCGTGCGCGACTGGCAGCGCAGCGTGCGTGCGCTCGTGCGCCGGCAGCTCACCCGCGGCACCGAGCAGCGCACGATCACGAAGAACTGCGTGATCTTGACCACCCGGCCGCCGGGCAGCGCGACGTACGCGTCCATCCGGTTGCGCCCGCGGCCCGGCTTGAGCACGTTCGTGGGCACGCGCACCTGCGTGTTCGGGCGCGCGTTGACCGCGACCACCTTGCCGTTGACGATGTACGTCACGGCCGTCGCGAAGCCGCCGCGGCGCAGGACCACGCGGGCGCGGAAGGGCGTGGCCGCATCGGTGAACTGGCGGGTGAGCAGCACCGCCTGGCCCGGACCGGGGAGGTTGACCTTGCGGTCGCGCACCACGGTCGGCTGGACGCAGGTGGGCCGCGGCGGGATGCGGATCGTCGCCGCGCCGCCGCCGAGGATCACGGCTGCGTCCTGCCCCGCGGCGTCATTGGCGGTGGACGACCGCACGAGCGGCTGCAGCCCGCCCAGATCGCCTTGGAAGAAGTTGTGCCAGGGCCCGCGTCCCCCGCCGTTGACGTCGCTGTTGGTGACGCCCGGGAAGGCCTGCTGACCCTCCGGCGTGAGGTATAGGTCCGAATCGAAGTTGTCGTCGAACGTGACGGCCTGCAGGCCTGGCAGCAGCGCGTTCACCCAGCCGTAGCAGGTGCCGTGCGCCAGCAGTCCGCCGCCGTTGGTGACGAAGTTGTCGATCACTTCGGCGTTGCGGGTGACCGCGCTGTCCTCCGAGCCCCCGCATACGACATTACTCTCTCCGGGCACGAGGTCGTTGGCGGCGTCCGAGCCGGAGATCCAGATGATTCGCGGGCGAACCTGGCCCGCCTTGAGCCGGTTGAAGAAGGACTGGATCGCGGTCGCGCCGTCGTGGTACGTGACGCCCAGCCCGGCGCGCTGCGCCGCCACGCCGATCGCCGCGCCGGCGTCGCCGTCGTTGGTCGCGGGCGCGGGGGAGGACCCGATCGCCGCCACGGTGTTGTCGTTCAGCCGCGTGACCTTGGGCGAGATGTTCTCCAGCGCGCGCTGGATGTAGAGCCACCCCTCCTGCGGGTTGCCGGCGCTGTCCACCTTGCCGTGCTGCGTGAGGTCGTCCCCACCGAGGATGACCGGTCCGGCGAGAGCGGCACTGGGCGCCGCGCAGAAGACCAGGACACCGACCGCGAAACCCAAGATGTGCCGCCGCATTGAAGCTCCTCCCCGTTTTCCGGAACGCGGCGGCACACTACACGTCTTATCAACCGTTTGCGACACCCAACAGAAGGCGGCGCACCCCTCATCCGTCGGGTCTACCCTTGGTCCGTGCGGCTCTCCGTCCCGCTCATGGCCAGCCTGGTCGCGCTGCTCCTTGCGCCCGCGGCCGCGGCGGCGGCGGGCCCCACGCCACGACCCCTCGTGTACGTCGTGGTGCTCGACGCGCTGGACGGCGATCGCGTCGACGAGGGCAGGGCGCCTTTCATCTCGTCGCTGCTGGCCGGGCAGGGCGCCCGCGCCGCCTACTACCGCGAGTCGCGCTCGGTGATGATCGCGGAGACCAACCCCAACCACGTCGGGATGGCGACCGGCGCCTACATGAATCGCTCGGGCATCTACGGCAACGCCTTCGCCCTCTACCACCCGGTGGACGACGAGGACTCGTGCCGCGCCACCGGGCCGGTGAACGTCGCCCGGCGCCCGCACGAGACCAGCGGCGAGAACTCGAACTGCCTGCTGGCCGAGACCATGTTCGCCGCGCTGCACCGCCAGGGCAACCCGGACGGCCTGCTGACCGCGGGGATCTTCGGCAAGCCCAAGCTGGCGGCGATCTTCGCGGGGCGCCAGGCGTCGCCGGCGCGGCGCGACCTCGACTACGTCTGGTCGCCCTGCACGCCGAACGAGCCGCCGACCGACTACTGCGAGAACGTCCCGGCGGTCCCGCGCTTCGGCTACACGTTCCTGGACGTACAGGTGATGGACGTGGTGCTGCGCTCGATCCGCCAGGGCGTCCCCGCGCCGGGTGGGACGCGGCGGCGGCCCGACGTGACCTTCGTGAACATGCCCGAGGTGGACAACGCCGGGCACGTGTTCGGCATCTCCAGCGGAGCCTACGACGAGGCGATCGCGGACGCCGATCGGGAGGTCGCGCGCCTGGTGAACGAGCTGCACGCGCGGGGCGAATGGTCGCGGACGGTCCTCATCCTGCTGTCCGACCACTCGATGGACAACACGCTGACCAAGACGAGCCTGGACGACGTCTTCGCCGCCGCGGGCGTGCCCAAGAGCGAGTTCCTGATCATCGGCGAGAGCAGCGTCGACCTCGTGTACCTGTCCGACCGCACCAGCCCCGGGCGCTTCGACAAGCTGCGCCGCATGCGGGCGGCCGCCCTGGCGACCGGGAACGTGCAGGAGGCGCTCTACCGCGAGCCCAACCCGGCCGACGGCGGGACCGCGCACACGCTCGACGCCGCGCACCCGGACTGGCATGCCGGCGGCGGGCGCGCGCCGGACCTGCTGCTGACGCACAAGCCGGGCGGCTCCTTCTCGGATCCCGAGCCCACCGACCAGCCGCTGCCCGGCCACCACGGCGCGCCCAACACGCGCGACAACTTCTTAGCGGTGATCGGCGGCGCCGACTACGTGGTCCAGCAGGACCGGCGCGGGACGCGCGCGCCGGACTTCGACGACACCGCGGCCAACCGCGGTCAGGCAGAGAACGTGGACGTGGCGCCGACGGTCATGGGCCTGCTGGGCCTGGCCGCGCCCGCGCAGAGCCAGGGCCGCTTCCTGGGCGAGGCGTTCGACGGCACGAAGCTGCCGGGCCGGGCGGCGCCGGCGCGACCCGGCCTGCAGGTGCGCCGTACGCGCGGGCTGCGCTACCGCGTCGACATGACCGGCGGCGCGGTGTTCGACCTCGACGTGCGGGCGAGCAACCGCGTGATCCGGCGCTTCCGGCGGGTGGGCTATCCGGCGCTGACCTTTCGGCGCCCGCGCGGCCGGCGCGTGCGGCTCTACCTGCGCGCGGTGGCGGCGAGCGGCGTGCGCAGCACGCCGGCGTCCATGACGGTCGGCCCGCGGCGCCGGCGCTAACCGAGCAGCTCGTAGCCCGGCAGGGTCAGGAACTCGACGAGCTCCTCGCCGAGGGCGACCTGCTCGAACAACTCGCGCGCCGGGCCTGCCGGATGCTCGGCGATCAGCGCGCGGACGTGCTCCTCGGGCACCGCGCCGTGGCGGACCCATTGCCACACCTGGCCGCGCGCGATCTCGGCCGTGGCCGCGTCCTCCATCAGCCCGTCGATCGCGGCGGCGCCCTGGCCGTCCAGCCAGGAGGCGATGTACCGAATGCCCACGTCGACGGCGCTGCGCAGGCCGTCCTCCGTGCGCTCGCCCGGCGTTTGCGCGACCGCCAGCAGGTCGGCGGCGGAGACGCGCACGTCGTCGCGCGCGCGCTCGAGCTGGTTGGGCCGCGCGCCCAGGACCTCGTCGAAGGCCTCCTGGGCGACCGCCACCGAGTCGGGATGGGCGACCCACGTGCCGTCGAAGCCGTCGCCCGCCTCGCGGCGCTTGTCCTCGCGCACCGCGGCGTAGGCGCGCCGGTTGGCCTCCTCGTCGCGGCGCGACGGGATCACGGCCGCCATCCCGCCCATCGCGTGGGCGCCGCGCCGGTGCGCCGTGCGGACCAGCAGCTCCGTGTAGGCGCGCATGAACGGCACCGTCATCGTGACCGCCGCGCGGTCGGGCAGCACGACGTCGGGCCGGGCGCGCAGGCGCTTGATCACCGAGAAGATGTAGTCCCAGCGCCCCGCGTTCAGGCCCGTGACGTGCTCGCGCAGCGCCCACAGGATCTCGTCCATCTCGAAGGCGGCGGGGAGCGTCTCGACCAGGACGGTGGCGCGGACCGTCCCGCGCTGCAGCCCGAGCGCCTCCTGCACGGCGACGAACACCTCGTTCCACAGGGCCGCCTCGTGGCGTGACTCGAGCTTGGGCAGGTAGAGGTACGGGCCGGCGCCGCGTTCCAGCAGCGCGCGCGCGTTGTGAAACGCGAACAGGGCGAAGTCGAACAGCGCACCCGCCACGGGCTCGCCGTCCACGCGCAGGTGGCGCTCGGGCAGGTGCCAGCCGCGCGGGCGCACGTGCAGCGTGGCGGGATCGTCGCCGAGGCGGTACTCGCGCCCGTCCGCCTCGGTATGGGAGATGGTCCCGCGCACGGCGTCCATGACGTTGAGCTGCCCGCCGACCATGTTGTCCCACGTCGGCGAGTTCGCGTCCTCGAAGTCCGCCATGAACCCGCGGGCGCCGGAGTTGAGCGCGTTGATGACCATCTTGCGGTCGGTCGGGCCGGTGATCTCCACGCGGCGATCCGCCAGGGCGGGCGGGGCCGGCGGAACCGTCCACTGCGCCTCGCGCACCTCGCGCGTCTCGGACGGGAAGTCGAGCGTGGCGCCCGCGTCCAGCGCGGCCTGGCGCTCCGCGCGGCGGGCCAGCAGCTCGCGCCGGCGGCCGTCGAACTCCTCGTGCAGCAGCGCGACGAGGTCGATCGCCTCCGCCGTGAGCACCTCCTCGTACCCGGGGCGCATCGGCCCGGCGATCTCCACGCGCATGGCGGCGGATCATCCCAGCCCATGCGACATTGACCACATATAGCGGGGTCAAAGTCGCACGGACTGCGCCCCGACCCGCCCCTCCCGCCAGGCCGCGTGGGCGGCGGCGGCGACCGCGAGGTCCTGGATCGCCAGGCCGGTGGAGTCGAAGAGCGTCGCGGCGTCGGGGCCCGGGCGGCCGGGCGCCGCTCCGGCGAGGACGTCGCCCAGCGGAGTCACCTGCTCGCGGCGCACGAGCCCCGCGGCGACCGCTCCGGTCAGCTCGCCGCCGTGGACGGCCTGCTCCCACTCGTCGCAGAACAGCGCGCACGAGGCGACCGCCGCCGGCGTGGCCTCGGCCTTGCCGGGGCCGTCCGCGCCGAGCATGTTGAGGTGCATCCCGGGGCGCAGGTCGCCCGCCTCCACGACCGGCTCGTGTCCCGGCGTGACGCAGGAGACGACGTCGCAGGCCAGCGCGTCGGCGCGCGAGCCGGTCCGCCAGCCCAGCTCCGCGGCCAGGCGCTCGGCGGCCGCGCCGTCGGGGTCGTGGCAGACGCCCTGCGCGTATCCCGCCGCGGCCAGGCAGCGCGCGGTCCAGGCGCCGTGCAGCCCGCAGCCCACGATCCCGGCGGTGCCCGCACCGGGCGCGGCCAGCGCGTCCGCGGCGACGGCCGCCACCGCGCCCGTGCGCAGCGCGGTGACCGAACGCGCGTCGAGCAGCATCAGCGGCTCGCCGGTCCGGGCGTCGGAAAGGCAGACGACGCCCGTGACCGTGGGCAGCCCGCGGGCCGGGTTGCCCGGGAACGAGGTGATCCACTTCAGCAGCGCCAGGCCGCCGCCGCGGGCGGGCATGGCGCGGAAGTCCCCGAACGGCGGGCTGTCGAGGTACACCTTGGCGGGCATCGCCCACTCGCCGCGCTGGTGCGCGAGGAATCCCTCGCGCACCGCCGCGATCGCCGCGGCCGGGGAGACCGCGGACAGGACGGCGTCATGGTCCAGGACGGCGATCTCCGGCACGGCCGGCAGGCTAGCCGCCGGCGGAGGCGCGCCGCCCGCGCAGCCTCATTCGGGCGCGCCGGCGACCTCGCCGGCCGCGGCCGCCGGCAGCCCGGACCGCTCGCGCCGCAGCAGCAGCGCGCCGACGGCGAAGCCGGCCACATGGAGCAGCGCGGCGGCGAGGAGGACCGGCTCGGCGCCGCTCGCGGCGAGCGCGCCGGCGAGGCCCGCGCCGAGCGCGAAGGCGCCCACCTTCAGGCTCGCGGCGGTCATGAACACCTGGCCCTGGAGCTCCTGCGGCGCGAGCTGCTGGCGCGCCCCGATCTGGCCGCTGAGGCTCGGGCCCAGGGCGAAGCCGGCGAGTCCCACCACCGCGAGCGCGATGGGCAGCGAGGTCGCCAGCGGCCAGGCGAGCATCAGGACGCCGCCGGCGCCGAGCGCGCCCAGAGCGACGATCGCCGGCGGGCGGTGGTGCAGGACGCGGGCCAGTCCGAGCGCGCCGGCGATCGTCCCCGCCGCCATCGCCGCCCACAGGAAGCCCGCCACGTCGCGATCGAGGCGCAGGACCTCGGTCGCCAGCAGCGGGAAGCCGACCACGAGCGTCCCCCGCCCGGCCAGCGCGATCGAGGAGCCCACCGTGACGCCGAGCAGCGCGGGGACGTCGGCGATCGCGCGCAGGCCGGCGCGGATGCCGCCCGCCTCCTCACCGCGGGCCTCGCGCGCGGCGACGGGGACGCCGAGGATCAGCGTCAGCGCGACGAGCTTCAGACCCAGCTGCGTCGCGACGGCCGCCAGCGGGTCCGCGCCGAGCGCGAGCAGCGACGCCAGCGCCGGCCCGGCCACCAGCGCCGTGCCGTAGGTGGAGGCCTCCACCGCGTTGGCGGCGGGCAGGAGCGCGGGGCGGACCACGCCGGGGAGCAGCGTCGTGAAGCCCGCGGTGGAGAGCGGAAAGGTCACCCCGGCGGCCAGCGCCGGTACGAGCGCCGCCCAGGGCGCGCCGGCCTCCACGACGGCGATCAGCGCGACGAGGCAGGCGGCCATCACCGCCTGGTCGGCCGCCAGCAGGCGGACGGGGCGGCGCATCCGGTCCAGGACGCGTCCCAGCAGCGGCCCCGAGGCGAGGCTGGGCAGCGTGACGGCGGCGACGACGAGCCCGCCCAGCGCGGTGTCGCCCGAGGCCGCCACGACGTAGAGCAGGACCGCGACCGCGAACATCTCGTTCGACACGCGCGCGAGCAGCGCCGCCGCGAAAAGGCGCGGCCAGCCGCGCTCGCGCCGCAGCCGCGAGAAGGCTCCGGGCTCCATGCGCGCCGATGATCGCACGGCGCCCGCGTCCCGCCGCCTCGTCTAGATTGCGGCGCCCATGGTCAATCGCCGCCCGGACCTGCGCATCGTCGCGCCGACGGCCTCGCCGGAGGAGGCGGCGGCCGTTGTGGCGGCGCTCGAGCGCTTCATGCGCGACACGGCGCCCGCGCCCGCCGCGGATGCCGTTCCGGCGCCCAACCCGTGGGCGCGCGCCGCGCTCCTGGAGGCGACGGGCCGGGAGCCGGACGCGCCCTCGCCGTGGGGCGACCCGCATCCATGGGGTCGCTAGCCGCCGGCGCACTCCTGGTCGCCGTGCTCGCGCTCGCCGCGCCGGCGTCCGCCGCCGACTGGACGACCTACGGATTCGACTGGGCGCGCACGAACGAGAACCCGGCCGAAAGCCGGCTGGGCGTCGCCAACGCCGCGTCGCTGCGTGAGGTCTGGGCGGCTCCTCTGCAGGGAGTGGCCAACGCGCAGCCGCTGGTCGTCGCGGGCGTGCGGCTGCGCGGCGGGCGGCGGGCGCAGCTGGTCCTCGCGGCGACCGAGCACGGGATCCTGTCCGCCCACGACGCCGCCACCGGTGCCCGCGTCTGGCGCCGCGCGCTGGGCACGCGCCGCACGCGCTGCGCCGACCTCCCGCGCGGGCTGTACGGGATCAGCTCCACGCCGGTGGTCGATCGCCGCGCCGGCCTGGTCTACGCCGTGTCCGGGGACGGGCGCGCGCACGCGCTGAGCCTCGCCACCGGCTCGCAGCGGCGCGGCTGGCCGGTCCGCGTCACGACCGCGCCCGCGCGCGAGTACGTATGGGGCGCGCTGGCGCTGCGCGCGGGCCGCCTCTACGCGGCCACCTCGTCGCACTGCTCCAACGCCTTCTACCGCGGCCGGCTCGTGGCGATCGACGTGCGGCGCGCGCGCCTCGCCCGCACGTGGCTGCCGCTGCACCCGCGCCGCCGCGGCGGCGGGATGTGGGGCTGGGGCGGCATGTCGATCGACCGCGCGACCGGCGACGTGTTCGTCGCGACCAGCGACGCGCTCGCGCCGCCGGCGCACGCGCGCGGAGCCGACAGCGTCGCCCGGCTGACCGCGGACCTGCGCCCGCGCGCGCTGAACCGCCCGCCGACGCCGGACGTCCAGGACGCGGAGTTCGGCGGGGCGCCCACGCTGTTGCGGGCCCCCGGCTGCCCGCCCCAGCTCGCGGTCACGCACAAGTCCGGCGCGCTGTTCCTCTACGACCGCGACCGCCTCGCCACCGGCCCGCGCCAGACGCTGCAGATCGGCCGCCGCGGCTTCCTCGGGACGTACGGGACGTATGCCTGGTCGGCCGCGTCCCGGACGCTGTTCGTCGCCAACAACTCCACCGGCGACCACCCCCACGGCCTGCTCGCGTTGCGCCTCGGCACCGACTGCCGGCTGGCGCAGGCGTGGGCGCAGCCCGTCGGGCCGGACCCGGCCGTCAACAGCCCGCCGGTCGTGGCCAACGGCGTCGTGTATTTCGCGACGGGCTTCGGCCGCGAGGTGCACGCCTTCGAGGCCGCCACCGGCCGGCCGCTGTGGACCGGCCCCCGCCTCACCGCCGCCGCCTACGGCGCCCCGACCGTCGCCAACGGCCGCCTCTACGTCGCCGCCTGGGACGAGCGGCTGCGCGCCTACGCACCGGCTCAGCCGTAAATGGCCGAAACAAGACAGGGATTTGGTACATTCTGCGGCTCCGGTCTGCAAGCGCGAAGGAGATCTCCCCCATGGAACCGACGTCGGCCCCCAGCGAGCGCAAGGGGCGCCCCGGGTCGCTCGAGAACCCCGAGGTCCTCGAGAACGTGCCCGGGCACGTCATCCCGATCATCGAGCGCGAGTTCGACGACTTCGACACGGAGGCCGGCAAGTTCCTCGAGGGCGACACGCCCGAGGACCAGTTCATCGGCTTTCGCCTGAAGCAGGGCGTCTACGGCCAGCGCCAGGCCGACGTCCAGATGATCCGCGTGAAGCTGCCCTTCGGCGGGATCACGCCCGAGCAGATGGAGACCTTCGCCGACGTGGTCGAGCGCTGGGCGCCGCTGAACAAGGCGCACATCACCACGCGCCAGAACATCCAGATCCACCACGTCCCGCTGCGCGACGCCGCCCAGCTGATCCGCGCGATCTCCGACGCCGGCCTGTCCTCGCGCGAGGGCTGCGGGAACACGGTGCGCAACGTGACGGGCGATCCGTGGGCCGGCGTGTGCGAGAACGAGCTGTTCGACCCGACGCCCTACGTGGGCGCCTACGTGCGCTACTTCGTCCGCCACCCCACGACGCAGCTGATGCCGCGCAAGGTCAAGACGGCGTTCACCGCCACCGACGAGGACCGCGCGATCACCGGCATCCACGACGTCGCCTACATCCCGCGCATCCGCGACGGGGTGCGCGGCTTCGAGATGCGCGTGGGCGGCGGGACCTCGATCATGCCGCGCGTCGCGCCCACGCTGCACGACTTCGTCCGCGCCGACGACGGCGAGTACCTCAAGTACGCCGAGGCGGTCTTCCGCATCTTCAACCGCCAGGAGTGGCTGCGCGCCAACCGCGCGCGCGCGCGAATCAAGGTGTTCGTCGACAAGTACGGCATCGAGGAGCTGCGCCGCCAGGTGGAGGAGGAGCTGCAGGGCGAGTGGGTCGCCGAGCGCGACTTCGATCCCGGCCCGCTGCTGTTCCTGCACGACGAGGAGGCGGGCGCGCCGGCGCCGCCCACCGCCTACGGCAGTCCCAACGGCGACAACCGCGACTACGAGCGCTGGGTCACCTCCAACGTCAAGGCGCAGCGCCAGGCCGGGTTCTCCACCGCGCAGGTCAAGGTGACGCGCGGCGACCTCACGCCGGAGCAGTTCCGCGGCCTGGCTCAGATCATGCGCGACTTCAGCGGCGGCTACGCCCGCACCACGGTCGAGCAGAACCTCGTGCTGCGCTGGGTGCGCGACGAGAGCCTGTATGACCTGTGGACGCGGCTGGGCGAGCTGGGACTGGGCGACCCCGGCGCCGACGAGATCACCGACGTCGTCAGCTGCCCCGGCACCGACTCCTGCAAGCTCGGGATCACCAGTTCGATGGGCCTCAACGCCGCGGTGCAGCAACGCCTGGAGGAGATGCGCATCGACGATCCCCTCACGCGGAAGATCCACATCAAGATGAGCGGCTGCCCCAACGGGTGCAGCCAGCACCACATCGCCAACATCGGGTTCTACGGGGCGTCGATCAAGGTGGGCGACAAGACCGTGCCCGCCTACGTCGCGCACATCGGCGGCCGCTACGAGGGCGGGGAGGTCGTCTACGGCACCCGCCTGAAGGTGCGGCTGCCCGCCAAGCGCGTCCCGGACGCGATCGAGCGCTGGCTGCGCGCCTACGAGTCCCAGCGCGAGGAGGGCGAGGAGTTCAACGTCTACGCCGAACGCGTGGGCGCGGTCGCCTTCGAGGACATGGTGCGCGACCTCGCACTCCCGCCCGAGTTCTCCCTCGAGACGATGCAGATGTTCGTCGACTGGAAGCAGAACGCACCCTTCGAGGTGATTCGGGGCGAGGGCGAGTGCGCGGTGTGAGCACAGACGTCCTGCGCGATGCGGTCGCTCGCTTCGGCGACGGGCTGGTCGTGGCGTGCTCGTTTCAGAAGGAGGAGTCGGTCCTGCTCGACCTCCTGCTGCCGCTGCAGCCCGACGCGCGCGTGTTCACGATCGACACGGGTGTGCTGTTCCCGGAGACGCTGCAGACCTGGCGCGCGTTCGAGGAGCGCTGGGACCTCAAGGTCGAGGTCGTCGAGGCCAAGGCCGACCCGCCGTGGACCGGCAACGGGCACTGCTGCTCGAACGGCGCCAAGGCCGCCGCGCTGGATCGCGCCCTGGAGGGCGCGACGGCGTGGGTGACCGGCCTGCGGCGCGAGCAGGCGCCGACCCGCGAGAGCGTCGAGCTGCTCGCGCGCGACCGGCGCGGCCTGTGGAAGGTCAACCCGCTGGCCGACTGGACGGACAGGGACGTGTGGGCGCACATCGCGGCGCACGACCTGCCGTACAACCCGTTGCACGACCGCGGCTACGCCTCGATCGGCTGCGCGCCCTGCACGCAGCCCGGCGAGGGCCGCGAGGGCCGCTGGGCGGGACAGGACAAGACCGAGTGCGGACTGCACGTGGAGGCGTGACCCCGTGGATCCGCTGATCGTCGTCTTCGGCCTCGGCGTCGGGATCCTCGTCGGCATGACGGGGATCGGCGGCGGCTCGCTGATGACGCCGCTGCTGATCATCTTCGCCGGGGTCAAGCCCGTGATGGCCATCGGGACGGACCTCGCGTACGGCGCGATCACCAAGACCGTGGGCGGCTGGCGCCACTGGCGCAAGGGCACCGTGGACTTCGGCGTGTCGTGGTGGCTGGCGGGCGGGAGCGTCCCCGGCTCGCTGGTCGGCGTGTGGCTGCTGGACCGCCTGCACCACCGCTACGGCAAGGGCTTCGACGACACGCTGCTGCTGGCGGTGGCCGGCGCGCTGCTCGTGGTGTCGTTGGCGATCCTGGCGCGCGCGCTGTTCATGCCGCGCCTGGTGGCCAAGGAGCGCGAGAAAGTGGAGATGACGCGCCGGGTGAAGGTGACGGCCGTGGGCATCGGGCTGGTGCTCGGGCTGGTCCTCGGCTTCACCTCGGTGGGCAGCGGCGCGCTGATCGGCCTGGCGCTGATCCTGGTCTTCCACCTGACGCCGCACCGCGTGGTGGGGACCGACGTCTTCCACGCCGCCGTGCTGCTGTGGGTGGCCGGGCTGGCGCACTTCGCGTCCGGAAACGTCGACCTCGTGCTGATGGCCAACATCCTGCTGGGCTCCGTGCCGGGGGTGTGGGTCGGGACGAACCTGATGACGCGCGTGTCGTCCAACGGGCTGCGCCCGGCGCTGGGATGCGTGCTGCTGGGCTCGGCGCTCGGCGTGGCCTCCAAGGCGGGCATCCCCGTCCCGGTCGCCGCGATCGTCGGGCTTCCCCTGACCGCCGGGGTCGTGGCCTGGGTCACGCTGCGCATCCGGCCGCCGCTGCCGCCCCGCTCCACTCCGATCGCGAGCGAGGCGTCGTGAACGCGGCGCACTACGAGCTGTCCCACCTGCGCGCGCTGGAGGCGGAGGCCGTCCACATCATGCGCGAGGTCGCGGCCGAGCTGGAGCGCCCGGTGCTGCTGTTCTCCGGCGGCAAGGACTCGATCGTCCTGCTGCGCCTGGCCGAGAAGGCGTTTCGCCCGGCGCGCTTCCCCTTCCCGATCATGCACGTGGACACGGGACACAACTTCCCCGAAGTGATCGAGTTCCGCGACCGCCGCGTCGCCGAGCTGGGCGAGGAGCTGATCGTGGCCTCGGTGCAGGAGTCGATCGACAGCGGGCGCGCGGTGGAGGAGCTGGGCCCGCGCGCATCGCGCAACCGCCTGCAGACGGTGACGCTGCTCGACGCGATCGAGGAGCACAGGTTCGACGCGGCGTTCGGCGGCGCGCGGCGCGACGAGGAGCGCGCGCGGGCCAAGGAGCGCGTGTTCTCCTTCCGCGACGACTTCGGCCAGTGGGACCCCAAGCGCCAGCGCCCCGAGCTGTGGAGCCTCTACAACGGGCGCATCCGCCGCGGCGAGCACGTGCGCGTGTTCCCGATCTCCAACTGGACCGAGCTCGACGTGTGGCGCTACATCGAGGAGGAGGGCCTGGAGGTCCCGCCGATCTACTTCGCCCACCGGCGCCAGGTGTTCCGCCGCGACGGGATGCTCTACGCGGTCTCCCCGTACGTCGAGCTGATGGACGGCGAGGAGCCCTTCGAGGCCTCGGTGCGCTACCGGACCGTGGGCGACATGTCGTGCACGGGCGGGGTGCAGTCGGAGGCGGTGGACATCCGCAGCGTGGTCGCGGAGATCGCCACGACCCGGATCACCGAGCGCGGCGAGACGCGCGCGGACGACCGGGTGACCGAAGCCGCGATGGAGGACCGCAAGCGCGAGGGCTACTTCTGATGCTCGCCGGAGACCGCGAAGATCTCTTGGACGCGCAGCGCGAAGCCGGGGAGGTTGGGCGAGGTAAGCGTGTCGTCTTCGGACAGCTCCGCGGAGGCGTCGAAGCGAGGCTCGTCGCGGCGGGTGCGGCGCCGGACCACGACGGTCCGGGCCTCCGGGTCCACGAGCCAGAGCTCGCCCACGCCCCAGCCGGCGTAGCGCTCGCTCTTGACCCCGACGTCGTACTTCCAGGTCGAGGGGGAGCGAACCTCTACGACGACGTCGGGCGGCTGGAGCTGGGCGGACGCCATGACGGCGACCCGCGAGCGGTCCGCGTACCAGACGACGTCCGGCGCCAGGACGTCGCGGTCGGAGATGCGCAGGTCGACCGGGAGGCTGACGGCGCCTCTGCCGCCTATGTCCTCGATCCAACGCCGCAGGGAGATCGCGATGGTCAGGGCGATCTCCTGGTGGAACCAGGTCGGCTCGTTCACCAGGATGCGCCCGTCGATGAGCTCCTCGCGCCAACGGGTCGGCGGGCGCGCCAGGAAGGCGTCGGCGTCCATGAGCTGCTCGGTGAGGGCCATGAGGTCAAGGTACCGATAGTCGGCAGATCGGTCCAGCCTCACGTTGCCCCCCGCGGCGTGTCGCGTGGCGCGCGGAACGTCACAAGTCCGTGGGGAGCCCGCGCGTGAAGACCTCCGAGCTGCTGCGCTTCGCCACCTCGGGCTCCGTCGACGACGGGAAGTCGACGCTGATCGGGCGGCTGCTCTACGACTCAAAGCAGGTGATGGTCGACCAGCTCGAGCACCTCGAGCAGGTGAGCGCCCGGCGCAACGGGGCGACCGGCGATGGCAACGGGAACGGCGGCGGCCAGATCGACCTGGCGCTGCTGACCGACGGCCTGCGCGCCGAGCGCGAGCAGGGCATCACGATCGACGTCGCCTACCGCTACTTCCAGACGCCCAAGCGCAAGTTCATCATCGCGGACACCCCCGGCCACGCGGAGTACACGCGCAACATGGTCACGGGGGCGTCGACCGCGGACCTGTCGCTGGTGCTGATCGACGCGACGCAGGGCGTGGTCGAGCAGAGCAAGCGCCACGCGTACATCGCGTCGCTGCTGCGCATCCCGCACCTGGTCGTGTGCGTGAACAAGATGGACCTCGTGGAATGGCGCGAGTCCGTGTTCGACGAGATCGCCGAGGACTTCGCGGACTACGTCGCCCCGCTGGGGATCCACGACGTCACGTTCATCCCGATCAGCGCCCTGCTGGGGGACAACGTCGTGGACCGCTCGGCCAACATGCCCTGGTACCAGGGGCCGACCGTGCTGCACCACCTCGAGCACGTGCACATCGCGTCGGACCGCAACCTCAGCGACGCGCGCTTCCCGGTGCAGTACGTGATCCGCACGCCCGACTACCGCGGCTACGCCGGCCAGGTCGCCGGCGGCGTGCTCTCCGTCGGCGACGAGGTGGTGGTGCTGCCTTCCGGCCGGCGGACGAGGATCGCCGCGATCGACGGCGGGCCGGGCGTCGAGCTCGAGGAGGCCTTCCCACCCATGTCCGTCGCTCTGCGCCTGGAGGACGACGTGGACGTGGGCCGCGGCGACCTGCTCGCGCGCCCCGACGACGCACCCACGGCCGTCCGCGAGATCGTCGCCGACGTCTGCTGGATGGCCGACGCACCCCTGCGCGAGCGCGGCCGCTACGCGATCAAGCACACCACCCGCTCGGCCCGCGCGATCGTCGAGGCCATCGAGCACCGCGTCGACGTCCACACCCTGCAGCCCGACGGCGGCGGCGGCGCGCTGGGGCTCAACGACATCGGCCGCGTCCGCCTGCGCCTCTCCTCCCCCCTCGCCACCGACCCCTACGCCGTCAACCGCACCACCGGCTCGTTCATCCTCATCGACGAGGCGACGAACGAGACCGTGGGCGCCGGGATGGTCGTGGGGGCGGGCTGAGGTCTGAGCGCTGGCCCGCGCCGTTGTGACCACATCGGGCGCTATGATGACCACATGATCGAGGTCGGCGTGCGAGAGCTGAAGGCCGGAATCAGCGGATATCTGCGCCGGGTGGCTCAGGGTGAGCACATCCGCGTGACGCTCCGTGGCCGTGCAGTCGCCGACCTGGTTCCGCCCTCGGAGACGAGCGGACGGGACCGCTGGGACGAGCTGGTGGCGCAGGGTCGGATCACTCCGGCAGATCGTCCGTGGCGACGCACGCCGGCCGACCCACAGCCGGCCAGCGGGCCAGCCTCGGAGCACATTTTGGCCGAGCGGGAAGCCGAACGCTGATCCTCTATCTCGATTCGAGCGCGCTCGTCAAGCGCTACGTCGCCGAGCCGGACTCGGAGG
The DNA here is from genome assembly GCA_031177685.1 of Solirubrobacteraceae bacterium. Lineage (GTDB taxonomy): Bacteria > Actinomycetota > Thermoleophilia > Solirubrobacterales > Solirubrobacteraceae > AC-38. The sequence continues at coordinate 26,565 of JAPSGI010000018.1, forward strand.
TCGTAATCGACGCGATGGACTCCGCGGAGCGTCGGGTCGCTTCCCGTGTCGCCTACGTCGAGGTTCTGCGAGCCGTCGCACTAGCGGCTGGCAGCGAGAGCGCGGCGGCGCGTCGCTTCCTGTCGGAGTGGTCGTCGCTCGACGTCATCGAGATCGACGCGCAGGTGACGGCAAGCGCGGCGCAGCTCGCCATCGACGAAGGGCTTCGCACTCTGGACGCGCTGCACCTGGCGTCGGCGCTGTGTCTTCCGCGGAGCGACGTGGTGGTGGCGACCTGGGATCGCAGGCTCGCGGCCGCGGCGCGCACCAGGGGACTCGCGGTGCTTCCTAGCCCGCTTGGCTAACGCGGCGTCCGGCGCCTAGCGGCGACGAGCGTCACGGTGCGGGTTCGGGTCGTGCGGTTGCCCGCGGCGTCGCGGGCCACGACCGTCAGGCGCGCCCGCATCCGCCGCACGCGGGCGAGCACGGCGCGATGGCGACGGTTCAGGCGAATCCGCACGGCCCTGCGCTGACCGCCTCGCAGGCCGAAGCTCGCCGAGCCCAGCCGCAGGATCGTCCGGCGGGACAGCACGACCGGCGCCGCGCTGCGCAGCGTCACCGTGCCACGGCAGCCCTGCGGCTCGCTGGCCGGACACGTCACGACGGTGGTGACGACGCCGGCCGCCGTGGCGGTTACCCGGCTCGGGATCGAGACGGAGATCCGCGGCGGCGTGGTGTCCTGTGGCGGAGACTCGGGCGGAGTATCGGGCGGCGTGGGGGCCGGCGTGGGGGCCGGCGTCCCCGAAGAACCGCTGGAGTCGACGAGCCCGTCGCAGTCGGCGTCCACCCCGTTCTGGGCTGGGCGCGTCCCGTCGGCCGGCGCGCAATCCTCGGCGTCGATCAGGCCGTCGTCATCGCCGTCCGCTGGCACGACGGGGGGACGGGAGACCGTCTCGCAGTCGTCGGCCGGCGTGTCGTCGGCGTCGACCGTGGCGGTGTCCGACTCCGTTCCGCATGCAATGCCCGACTCGGCGATCCCGTCTTGCGTGAACAGGGAATCCTCGTCAGCGCCGCCGTCGAATACATCGGTGCCCAAGCCGCCGTCGAGCGAGTCGGGTCCGGCCCCGCCGTCGAGCGAGTCGACCGCGTCGCCGCCCGTGAGGGTGTCCGCGCCGGCAGCGCCCGCGAGTGTCGTCTGACCGGCGAACAGCGATGCGTCGATGGAGTTGGACCCCGTCCCGCCGGTGAGGCTCGCGGCCTCGATTGCGTCGAGCGTGTCGGTGCCCTTGCCCGTCAGCTCGCCGTCCACAAGCGTGAGGTCGGCGTCGGCCTGCTCGACCAGGAGATCGCCGCCGGCGCCGCCGGAGAGCGAGTCGTCGCCCAACGCGCCGGTAAGCGTGTCCGCGGCGGTTCCGGTTCCGCCGCTCAACGTGTCGCCGGCCCCCGTGCCGACCAGGCTGTCGGCTTCGGCGCCCGCGTCGGCAACGATCGGCCCGCTGGTGAAGTTGGTTGCCGTCAGCGTGTCGGCGCCCGCGCTACCGGTCAAGCTCGCGCTCTCGAAGCTCGACGACGCCAGGACATCCGCGCCGTCGCCCGAGAACGCCGAGTCGCTCAACACCGCGCTGCCCGAGAACGACTCCCGCAGCTGATCGCCCGTCCCGGTGCCACCGTCCAGCGTGTCGGCCCCACCGGCTCCGCGGATCGTGTCGTCGTCACCACCGCCAACGATCGAATCCGCAGCCGCCGTACCGAGGAGGCTGTCCTTCTGCCCCTGGCCGTCCACGCGTACCGAGCCGCCGCTGAAACCAGCCGCCGTCAGCGTGTCGGCGCCCGCGCTGCCGGTCAAGCTTGCGGTCTCGAAGCTCGACGACGCCAGGGTGTCCGCGCCGTTGCCGGAGAACAGCGAGTCGTTGAGCGTCGCGTTGCCCGTGAACGATTCGCGCAGCTCGTCGGCGGTACCCGTGCCGCCGTCGAGGCTGTCGCCCCCGCCGCCGCCGGTGAGCGTGTCGTTGTCTCCAGCGCCCGCCAGCGTGTCCGCGACGCCGGTTCCCACGATGCTGTCGTTGCCTCCCTGTCCGTTCACGGTCAGGGTGCCCCCGGAGAACAGGTGGCCGTCGATCGTGTTCGCGCCGGATCCGCCTGTCAGGGTGTGCTGCTCGACGTCCGCGATCTGGTCCGTGCCCAGTCCGCCCGACAGCGTGGCCGCTGCGACCGCGCCTGCCAGAGTCACGCTGTCGTTCGCGCCTAGCGTTTCCGACAGGGCATCCGTGGCCGCGCCGCCGCCGATCGTGTCGTTGGCGCTTCCGGGGCCCCCGCTGAGGACGTCGGCCTCCGTGTCTCCCTGGACCGTGTCCGAGCCCGAGCCGCCCTTGATCGTGTCGGCGCCCGCGTCACCGGACAGGCTGACCGGCCCGGTAAACCCAGTGGCGTCCATGGAGTTGGCGCCGGAGCCGCCGGCCACGGTCGCCTGCTCGACGCCCGTAAGCGTGTCCGTTCCCAGCCCGCCGCTCATCGTGGCGTTCGCCTGGGAGCCCTGCAGCGTCATGGCGTCGGTCGCTCCGAGCGCGGCACCGGCCGTGTCGGTTCCGGAGCCGCCAGAGACGACGTCGGCGACCGTTCCGGCGCCGCCGAGCAGCAAGTCGTTGGATGGACTACCGGTGAGGGTGTCGGAACCGCCGGCGCCGTCCAGCGTCACCGTCCCGACGGTATAGCCCGAGGCATCGAGGACGTTGGCACCCGCGCCGCCAGTGAGGCTGACCTGTTCCACATCCCCGATCGCGTCGGAGCCGAGGGTCGGAGAGACGAGTTGACCGTTGTCGAGCGTGAAGCTGGTGTCGGCCGACGCGACGATTCGGTCCGTCTCCGTACCGCCCACGAGCGTGTCCGCGACGTTTCCGGTCCCTCCGGTGAGGGTGTCGACGCCCGCGCCGCCGTTCAGCGAGTCGGCGGCTCCGCCGCCCGTGATCGTGTCGTTCTCCGTGCCGCCAGCCAACGTGGTTTGGCCGCCCCCGGCGGTCAGCGAGTCCTGCCCGCCCGCGCCGCTGAGGGTCGCCTTGCCGGTGAACGCCGACGTGACCGTGATGGCGTTAGCGCCCGCGCCGCCCGAGATGTCGGCCTCGCTGAACCCGTTCACGGTGTCTGTGCCGAGTCCGCCCGACGCAGTGCTCCCCGTGAGGCTGTCGCCGGTGAAGCTGATGCTCGCGTCGTTGCCCGCCTCGACTACGCGGTTGGTCCCCGCCCCGCCCGACATCGTGTCGTTGTCACTCCCGCCCGACGCGGTGTCCGGCCCGTCGCCACCCGCCACCAGATCGTTCCCGTTGCCGCCAACCAGTGAGTCGGCCACGGTCCCGCCGGTGAGCTCGTCGGCGCCATCCAGCCCGACGAGCGTGGTCTTCCCGGTGAAGCCGGACGCGTTCAGCGCGTTCCCGCCGCTGCCTCCCGTGAGGCTGACATTCTCGATCCCGGTGAGCGCGTCGGCACCCAGAGCGCCGCTGAGCGCGGCATTCGGGGGGCTGCCGGTGAGGGTCACGCTGCCGTTTGCCTCCACGGTCTCCTCGAGCGTGTCGTCGTCCGCACCGCCGCCCACCGAATCGGGAACCGGATTCGCGCCACCCGACACGATGTCGTTGCCGTCTCCGCCGTCGATCGTGTCCAGACCGCCGCCGCCCCTGACCGTGTCGGTCCCGGAACCGCCGCCGAGCGACACGTTGCCAGCCGTATACCCCGAGGCATCTAGGACGCTGCCTCCAGCGTCGCCGGTCAGGGTGACGCGCTCGATCGCGGACACGCTGTCGCCTCCGAGTCCGCCGGCCGTGAGGTCGCCCGCCAGTGCGGTGTTCGTAAGCGTGACGCTGTCGTCCGGCACGCCCGTGTGAGTCAGGACGTCCAGGACTCCGGTACCGCCGTCCAGCGAATCACTGCCAGAAGGTCCCTGGGTAGCTCCCGAAAGCGTGTCGTTCTCGTCGCCTCCGCTTAGCGTCACCGGCCCCGCCGTGAACGCCGACGCGTCGAGCACGTTCCCGGCGGGCCCTCCGGTGAGGCTCGCGCGATCGATGCCGGACAGACTGTCGGTGCCGAGACCGGTGGGTGTCGTCGCTCCGGAGAGGCTGACGTTGGTCAAGGCGATGGAAGGGTCGTCGGCCGATTCGGCGAGGAGATCCGAGCCACCGCTGCCGGTGACGGTGTCATTGCCGACGCCGCCGCTGAGGGTCGCGGCGTTGCTCGTGGGCCCGGTGAGAGAGTCGGCCCCGTCGCCGCCCGAGAGCGTCGCCGGGCCAGCGGTGAACGCGGATGCATTGAAGGCGTTGGCGCTCGTCCCTCCGCCGAGGCTGACCTCCTCGAGCGACGTGAGCGTGTCCGTCCCGAGCGCAGGGCCCTGGAGCTGGTTGTTCGAGACGGTCACCGTGGCGTCTGCGATGCCCGAGTGCTCGAGGCGGTCCGTTGCGCCTCCGCCGTCCAGCAGATCGCCCGCCAACGCGTGCGTCGCCCCGGCGAGCGTGTCGCTGCCGCCCAGGCCCTTGAGGGTGACGGGGCCGTTGGTGAACCCGGACGCGTCGATGTCGTTGGGCTCCGCGCCGCCTTCGTACGAGATCTTCTCGAGCGTCCCCGAGATCGCGTCGGTGCCCAGCGCGCCTCCGGCCGTCACGCCGGTGTTGGCGAAGGTCACTGACGCGTCGTCGCCGCTTTCGAGCAGGAGATCCGCGTCCGTGCCCCCGGCCGTGAAGGTGTCTCCGCCAGCGCCCCCGACGAAGGTGTCCGCGCCCGCGTTCCCCGTCAGCGAGTCGTTGCCGGCGCCGCCGCTGAGCGAATCGGCGCTCGCGGCACCGGTGAGCGCGTCATTGCCTCCTGCTCCCTCGAGCGAGACGACGCCGCCGAACCCGCTCGCGTTGATGGTGTTGTTGTTGCCCTGCCCCGTGAGCACGGCCGTCTCAAAGCCGGTGACTGTGTCGGCACCAAGAGCGCCGGCGCCGGTAGCGCCCGTCATCGTCCCAGCGCCGAGCGTCACGCCTGTGTCGTTGAAGGTCTGGACGAGCCGGTCGGTGCCGTCGCCGCCCACCAGCGAGTCGTTCCCGGACCCCGTCTGCGTCGTGTCGGCGGAGACCGTGCCGCCCGACAGGGTGTCGTCGCCGCCACCGCCCGTGAGCGTGACCCGCCCCGCCCCGAACCCCGACGCGTTGAGGAAGTTGTCGCCCGTGGCGGTTCCCGTGCCGACGGCGACGCCCTCGATGCCTGACATCGTGTCGGTTCCCAAGCCGGTTGGGCTCCCGAGAAGTTGGGTGTTCGTGATCGCGACCGTGCCGTCGTCGCCCTCTTCCCTGACGACGTCGTACTGCCCGCTCGGCTGCAACCCACCGACCAATGAGTCGTTCCCGGTGCCGCCGGTCAGCGTGTCCACCAGGGCGCCGCTGCCCCGCAGCGTGTCGTCTCCCGCGTTTCCGACGATCTCGATAGCCAGTGCCGAGCCGAAGGCCGCGGTGGGCGTGACGCCCGTCAGATTCACGTCGTCGGAGCCGGTCCCGCCATCGACCGAGACGGAGGCGAGGGCGGCGCACGGGGTCGCAGATGACGGAACACCGTCGATGGTCGGGCTGAGGCCGTTGACCTTGACGTCGCCGTCGTCGCATGTCACGACGATCACGTCGCCGGTCGAGCTTTTGACGGTGAGCTTCTTCGTGACGCTGTTCACGTCGGCCGTGACCGCCGCCTCCGCGGTCGCTGGATCGGCGCTGGAAGCGACGAGTGCCGCGAGCGTGGCGGCGACGACGCCGAGCTGCCGCCGCAGTGCGCGGGGCGAATGGCCGGGACGGCTGGAGCGAATCTCGGCCTCGAAGGCCTTGCGCAAGCGTCGCGCGAGCTCTCGGCGCTCGCGGCGGCTCAGCTTGTAGGACCCCTGCGGGCACATCGTGGCTGCCGGCGCGTGCTCGGCCACCGACACGCCGGTCCGGCTCTGCCGTCCCGTCCCCATCACATCCCCCGTTCCGTCCGTATCGGCCGACGCTTCCTGCGTCCGCGCACACGCTCGCTCAAGTATTCAGGCCTCCTTGCCCAAACAGAACGGCGCGGCTAGCCGAAACGTGACGATCCCGCCAAAAGAAATATTAGGAATTGCGCAGAAGCCGCCTCAGCGGTGAGGCGACAGGGCGACAACCTCCTCATAAAACTCCCGCATACGCGGCATGATCGTGGTCATGCTGAAGCGGTCCTCGACAGTTCCGCGCGCCGCGCGGCCAAGCTCGCGGAAGCGCTCCGGCGCCTCCAGGACCTCCAAAGCGCGAGCGGCGAGTCGCTCGGCGTCGAAGAAATCGCACAGCAGGCCGTTCTCGCCATCGGTGATGACCTCCGCCACCGGAGCCGTGTCTGAGCCGAGCACGACGGACTCGCACGCCATCGCGTTGAGCATCGACCAGCTGAGGACGAAAGGCACCGTGAGGTAGACGTGCACATCGCTGAGGCTGAAGAGCTGCGCGAGCGTGTCCGGGGGGACCTGTCCGGCGAAGAGGATCCGCTTGGGGTCGTAGTCGTCCTGCGACAGGACGTGGTCCTTGAACGACTTTCCGCCGGTGCGGCGGGTGTCGCCGCCATAGGCGACCTCTTCCCCGCCGACGATCACGATCTTGACCTTGGGATACGCCTCGTAGATGAGCTTGGCCGCCCGCATGAACACGTCAAAGCCGCGCATCGACTCGAGCCCCCGCGAGCAGTACGTGACCAGGCGCTCGTCGGGCTCGAGCGTGAGCGTCCCTAGCCGCCGGTCCGGCGACTCGCGACGCCGCCAGAAGCTCGTTTCCACGCCGTCGTGCAGCACGCGGATCTTCGGCTTGTAGGTCTCCGGCATCACGCTGTGCTGGAAATGCGTCGGCGAGTAGCCCGCCGCGCAGTACTCCATGTCGAGCAGGATCATCGCGTTGCGTATGTAGCTACGCAGCCGATCGGCCTCCTCCACCGGCGAGTCCGGGCGGAAGTCGAGATCGGAGTTGCGCGAGCGGTAGAAGTACTCGAAGTAGTTGATGACCGGCGTGTCCGGGTACAGCTCGCGCAGGAAGATCGTCGAGCCGAAGCCGGAGTGCCCGACGATCAGGTCCGGCTTCACGACCGCCCGCACGGGAGCCAGCGACTCGTACACCCCGGCCGCGTGCCAGACCGCGTTCTCGAACGTGCGCGAGACGTAGTGCGTCTTGGGCGTCGCGCCTCCCTTGACGGAGTACTGGATGTTCGTCACGCCGGCAGCCTCGGTAGGCGGCTTCTCGGAGACGAACGTGCAGCGCCAGCCGGCCTCGCGCGCCAGATGGGCGCCGATGTGCCCGAACTGCGCCGGGAAGTTCTTGTGGACGAAAAGGACGTGCATCGCTCAGCCGACTTTCACTTCTGAACGGTCCGCACGCTACCTGCCGGGGCGAACCGAGCGCTCGAGCGGACTCATCCGGACGTGGACGTGACGAGGCTCTTCATCTCCGTCGCCACGAGGGCAGCCTGTGGCGCTTCCGCGTTCGCCACGGCCGCCGTGCTCCTCCGGCGAATCCACGAAATCGAGCGGATGGCTGCGATAGGCACCGCGTACGGCGGCATGGCAGGACTCGGGAGCTGGCTGGCCACGCTTTAGACTCGATGACCATGCCGCGCGCCTACCTCACGCTTCCGCTCGTCGTCGTCATCGCCTTCCTCGCGACGAAGCTCGGGCGTGCGGCGGCGCCGAGCGGTGCGCTGGATGCTCTGGCGCTGCTGGCATCCGTCGGCGCGGCCTGCGCGATCGCGTTGGTGTGGGACGATGCGGTTCGGCGCCCAAGGGGGCGTTAGCCACTCCCGCTCGGACTCAAGGGGTCTGCGCGAGCCGGTCCCCCGAGAACCCCGGCTCCCGCACCCGCCCCAAGTATTCTCCCGCCCCCATGTTCACGAAGGTCCTGGTCGCCAACCGCGGGGAGATCGCCGTTCGCGTCATTCGCGCGCTCGAGGAGCTCGGGGTCGCGAGCGTCGCCGTGTACTCGGAGCTGGACCGCGATGCGCTGCACGTGCATCGTGCGGACGAGGCATATCTGCTCGGGCCCGGGCCGGCGGCGGAGAGCTACCTCAAGATCGAGAAGATCATCGAGGTGGCCAAGGAGTCGGGCGCGGAGGCCGTCCATCCCGGCTACGGGTTCCTGGCCGAGAACGCCGCCTTCGCGCGCGCGTGCGCGGAGAACGGCATCGTGTTCATCGGGCCGCCGCCCGACGCGATCGACGCCATGGGCTCCAAGACCCGCGCGCGCGAGCTGATGGAGGAGGCCGGTGTGCCGATCGTGCCGGGGACGACCGAGCCGGTCCCGGACGTCGAGACCGCGCGCCAGCTGATCGACGAGACGATCGGCTACCCCGTGGCGGTCAAGGCGGCCGGCGGCGGGGGCGGCAAGGGCTTTCGCGTCGCGCTCAGTGACGACAAGCTCCAGGAGGCCTTCGAGGGCGCCGCGCGCGAGGGCGAGAAGTTCTTCGGGGACGCCACCGTCTACCTCGAGCGCTACCTGCCCGACCCGCGGCACGTCGAGGTGCAGGTCCTCGCCGACACGCACGGCAACGTGATCCACCTGGGCGAGCGCGACTGCTCGGTCCAGCGCCGCCACCAGAAGCTGATCGAGGAGTCACCGGCCCCGGCCGTCGACGAGGCCCTGCGCGAGCGGATCGGGAAGATCGCCACGGACGCCGCCGCGGCCGTGGACTACGTCGGCGCGGGCACGATCGAGGGCCTGCTGCAGGACGGCGAGTACTTCTTCCTGGAGATGAACACCCGCGTCCAGGTCGAGCACTGCGTGACCGAGATGACGACCGGGATCGACATCGTCAAGGAGGGGATCCACGCCGCCGCGGGCGAACCGCTGTCGATCTCCCAGGACGACGTCTACCTGCGCGGGCACTCCATCGAGTGCCGGATCAACGCCGAGGACGCCGCGAAGAACTTCGCGCCGGCACCCGGTCGCATCGAGGGCTACCGCGAGCCCGCCGGCCCCGGCGTGCGCGTGGACTCCGGCGTCGGGCCCGGCGGCGAGGTCACTCCGATGTACGACCCGATGGTGGCCAAGCTGATCGTGTGGGACGTGGACCGCGAGCAGGCCACCCGCCGCATGCTGCGCGCGCTGCACGAGTTCGAGATCGGCGGCCTGAAGACGCTGATCCCCTTCCACAAGGCGCTGCTGGAGACCGAGCAGTGGCGCAACGCCGAGACCTGCCGCGACCTCGTCGAGGACCGGAGCTGGCTCAAGCAGCTCGCCTTCCCCAAGCCCGAGACGCCCGCCGACGACGCCGAGGCGGACGCACCGGAGAAGGTCGAGCAGGACTACACCGTCGAGGTGTCCGGGCGGCGCTTCGACGTGAAGGTGATCGGCCCGCCGCCGGCCGCCGCCGCGTCCAACGGAGTTGCGCCCGCCGGCGCCGGACTGGCGCGCAAGCCCAAGCGCCGTGAGGGCGGCGGCGCGAGCGCAGGCGGTGGCGGAGGCGGCGACACGCTCTCGTCCCCCATCCAGGGCACGGTGCTCAAGGTCGCCGTGGAGCCGGGCGCCCAGGTGGAGGAGGGCGCGCTGATCGCGGTGATCGAGGCGATGAAGATGGAGAACGAGATCACCGCCCACAAGGCCGGCACGGTGGCCGAGCTGCCGATCGCCGTCGGGGCCGCCGTGGCCACCGGCGACACGCTGGCCGTGATCGCCGGAGACGCGGCGGCCGGCTGAGTGCAGATGAACGGTCGCGGCTCAAGGCCCGGCCGTGGGTAGACGATCCTGTACGCGGTGACCTCTTCAGCCTCCCGTCTGGGCGCGCTGCGCCGCCTGCCGCGCGATCCCGCCCGCTTCTACGCGGTGAGCGACCTCGCGACGGCGCGGCGGCTGGGCGGCGTGCTCTTCGTCTTCGGCGCGCTGATCGTCGCGTGCCTGCTGCCCGTGTCGCCTCCCACCGACAACGCCGGCACGAGCGGCGGCTGGCTGATCGGCGCCGGCGTCGTGATGCTGTCCCTGCTCGCCACCGCGCCTCTGCTGCTCGCACCCAAGCGAGTCGCCCCCGGCGCGCTCCTGGCCCTGGGATACGCGTTCCTGGCGATGATCGCGGCCCTTCAGTGGGCGGCGGGCGAGCACGCGCCCTACGTCGAGCTGTTCGTCATCCCCGTGCTCTACGTCTCCGCCGTCCATCCCCCGCGGCGGGTGCTGGTCTTCATGGTCGCTGTGACCGTGTGCCTCGCGCTCCCCTTCGTCTACGACGGCTGGAGCGGCGACTATGCCGCGCAGGCCATGGCGCACATCCTGCTGTGGAGCAGCCTGTCCGCGGCGGCGATCGCCTTCACGGCGCAGGTGCGCGTCGCGCGCATGGAGCTGGTGGAGGAGGAGCAGGAGGCCAGCACGCTGGCCCGGCGCGACCCGCTCACGGGCCTGGGGAACCGCCGCGCCTTCGACGAGGCGCTCGAGCGCGTGGTGGCGGGCGCCCGGCGCGTCGACCGGCCGCTCACGCTCGTGATCGCCGACATCGAGGACTTCAAGCGCGTCAACGACCGGCACGGCCATCTCGCCGGCGACCGTTGCCTGCGCGGGGTCGCAAGCGCGATCGCCCGCTCCGTGCGCCCGTCCGACGACGCCTTTCGCTGGGGCGGCGACGAGTTCGCGGTGCTGCTCCCGGCGACCGACCGCGACCGTGCCCTCGCCGTGCTGGACCGGATCGCCGCCGCGGTGGACCGCGAGGTCGCACTGCCCGGGGACGAGCCGCTGCGGCTGCGCTACGGCGTCGGGGAGATCGTCGACGGCATGGACGCCGCCGCGCTGATCGGCGCGGCCGACGACGAGCTGCGGGCGGCCAAGTACGCGGAGCGCCAGCCCGCCCAGTAGCTTGCGGCGCCATGAGCGCCGCCGCCTGGGTCGCCGAGCTCGGCGAGGCCGAAACCGTCGCCCGCCTGCTGGTGGCGTTCCGCAACCACTACGGCCGCGACTGGCCCTCGGACAACTCGATCCTCGCGTCCGTCGAGCGGCTGCTGGAGAGCACCGACACGGAGTTCCTGCTCGGCGCGCCGGACGAGGACGCACCGCCGGCCGCGGTCGCGCAGCTGCGCTTCCGCCACAGCGTGTGGATGGCCGCCCCGGACTGCTGGTTGGAGGACCTCTACGTGCAACCGCAAGCCCGCCGCCGCGGCGTCGCGCGCGCCCTCGTCGACCTCACCCTGGAACGCGCCCGCGCGCGCGGCTGCCGGCGCGTGGAGCTCGACGTGACCGAGGACAACCGGGCGGCGCTCGACCTCTACCGGCAGGCCGGGTTCGACGAGTTCCCCAAGAGCGCGCCGCCCGTGCACGACGTCTTCATCTCGATCAGGCTCGACTAGCGCGCACGATCTCCTCGTGGGCGCCGAGCAGCTCCAGCGCGCGCGCACGGGACAGCGGTTCGCCGTGCCCGGGGACCACCATCTCCGCCCGCTCGACCAGCGGGCGCAGGCGCCGCAGCGTGGCGAGGTAGGCCTCCGGCGCAGCGACGTCCGGCGCCTCGACCGGCGACAGGTAGTCGCCCACGCACAGCACGCCCGTCCACGGCGCGAACACCGCCATCCCGTCCACCGTGTGCCCGTCGGCGGGGTGCAGCTCCAGCTCCTGGCCGCCCAGCTCGACGTGGCCGGGCACCGGCAGCGCCTGGACGTCCCCGAGCGTCAGTGGGCGCTCGCGGCGCAGATACCACTCCTCGTCGAACTCGCGGACCGCCCGGGCGGCGTCGCCCGGCTCCGCGCGCAGGCGCGCCGCGGACGTCTCGGCGACGCCCAGCGCCGCCTGCGGAAAGGCCAGCCGGCCCAGGAGGTGGTCCCAGTCCGCGTGCGTGGCCAGCAAACCGGTGACCGGGAAGCGCGACTGCTCGAGCAGGGCGGGAAGCGCCTCCAGCTCCGCCGGCAGCACCGGCGAGTCCACGACGAACCCCTCGTCGCCCGCCCGGATCGCCGTGCACGTCGTCTGCCACACCTGCGAGACGACGACGATGACGTCCGCGTGGACGCCGACCGCGCGCACCGGCCCGCTACAGCGCGCCGAGAAGCTTCGCGGCCTCGCGCAGGTTCGCCACCTCGGCCGTCGGCGGCTTCTGGCCGGGTTCCAGCTTCTCCTTGTGGCGGTTGACCCAAACGACCGGGACCTTCTTCTTCAGGCAGGGCTCCACGTCGTGGTAGTAGCTCTGCGCCACGTGCACCCAGCCCCTCTTGCCACCGATGCGCCGCTCGGCCTCGGTGAAGTGGGCGGGGTCGGGCTTGTAGGAGCGCACCTGCTGCGCGGTGACCACGAGGTCGAAGTCCGAGCGAAAGTGACGGCGCGTGAGCCCGAGCAGCTTGTCGTCGATGTTGGAGATCAGCCCGATGTTGAACTTCTTGCCGAAGCGGTCGAGCTGGGCGTTGGTCTCCTTGAACGGGGGCCAGCGCGGCACGGAGTCCGGCAAAAAGCCGGAGCGCGAGGGCTCCAGCGGCCAGCCCAGCTCCTTGGCGATGCGCACGGCGGTGCGCCGCAGGACCTCGGCGTAGAGCTCGTAGGACCCGGACTGGATGTCGTTCTGGATCTCGTGGAAGAGCGGGATGAGCGCGTCGCGCTCGATCGTGAAGCCGTCGCGCTCGGCCTCCTTCGTGAAGGCGTCGAAGGCGCCGGACTCCCAGTCGATCAGGGTTCCGTAGACGTCGAAGGTGACCCATTCGATGTTCTTGGGCAACGGCATGAGGGCGGCATTATGCGGCACGCTTGGTTAGGGTGCCGCGCCCATGGACCTGCTCGAGTACCAGGGCAAGCAGCTCTTCGCCCGTCACGGGGTCCCGGTCCCCGACGGCGCGCCGGCCTCCTCGGTCGAAGAGGCCGTCCAGCGGGCCCGCGAGCTCGGCTTCCCGTGCGTGGTCAAGGCGCAGGTCCAGATCGGCGGGCGCGGCAAGGCCGGCGGCATCAAGGTCGCGAACTCGGTCGAGGAGGCCGAGGAGCACGCCCGCGCGATCCTGGGGATGGACATCCGCGGCCACACCGTCCACGAGGTCTGGATCGAGCGCGCCTCGGACATCGCGGCCGAGTATTACGCGTCGATCGTGTTCGACCGCTCCGCCAAGGCGCCGCTGCTGATGCTCTCCACCAGGGGCGGCATGGACATCGAGGCGGTCGCCGAGGAGGACCCGGCCGCGATCGCCCGCCTCCACGTGGATCCCCTACTCGGGTTCCAGGATTTCCACGCGCGCCGGCTCTGCTTCGCCGCCGGCGTCGACGCCGACGTGGTCCGCCCGGTCGGGGCGCTGCTGGCCCGCCTCTACGACGCCTTCGTCGCCGAGGAGGCCATGCTCGTGGAGGTCAACCCGCTGATCGTGACCGGCGAGAGAGACGTCGTGGCGCTCGACGCCAAGGTGACGCTGGACGGCAACGCGCTCTTCCGCCACCCGGACAACGCGAAGCTGCGCGACCCGGCGGGCGACGACCCGCAGGAGCGCATGGCCAAGGAGCGGGGCCTGACCTACGTCAAGCTCGACGGCGACGTGGGGATCCTGGGCAACGGCGCCGGCCTGGTCATGTCGACGCTGGACGTGGTGGCCCAGGCGGGCGGGCGCCCGGCGAACTTCCTCGACGCGGGCGGCGGCTCCAAGGCCGAGGCGATCGTCGACGCGGTCGAGGTCATCCTCTCCGACGCGAAGGTCAAGGCGGTCCTGTTCAACATCTTCGGCGGGATCACCCGCTGCGACGAGGTGGCGCGCGGCCTGATCGAGGCGTTCGCCCAGGTCAAGCCGACCGTGCCGTTCGTGGTCCGCCTCAACGGCACCAACGAGGAGGAGGGCCGGGCGCTGCTGGCCGAGGCCGACCTGCCCAACGTCACGGTGGAGGCGACGATGGACGGCGCCGCCGAGCGCGTCGTGGAGCTGGCAGCGTGAGCGTCCTCGTCGACCGCGACACGCGCCTGGTCGTGACCGGGCTGACCGGCCGCGAGGGGACGTTCCACGGCCTCAACAACCGCCGCTACGGCACCGAAGTGGTGGCCGGCGTGACGCCCGGCAAGGCGGGCCAAGACGTGGAGGGCATCCCGATCTTCGACACGGTCCACGACGCCGTGGAGCAGGCCGGCGCCAACACCGCGATGGTCTTCGTGCCGCCCCGCTTCGCCGCCGACTCGATCCTCGAGGCGGCCGACGCCGGGGTGCAGACGATCGTGGCGATCACCGAGGGCATCCCCGCCCACGACATGCTGCGCGTCTACACGCACCTGCGGCGCGGCACCACGCGGCTGATCGGTCCGAACTGCCCCGGCGTCCTGTCGCCCGGCAAGGCCAACGTGGGCATCATTCCCGCCTCGTTCTTCTCCGAGGGCAACGTGGGGATCGTCTCGCGCTCGGGGACGCTGACCTACCAGATCGGCTACGAGATCGCCCAGCGCGGCTTCGGGAACTCCTCGATCGTGGGCATCGGCGGCGATCCGATCGTGGGCTCGGACTTCATCGACGTGATCTCGCTGTTCCAGGCCGACGACGAGACCGAGCTGATCGTGATGTGCGGCGAGATCGGCGGCGACGCCGAGGAGCGCACGGCGGACTTCGTCGCGGACAACGTCACCAAGCCGGTGGTCGGCTACATCGCCGGCTTCACGGCGCCGCCCGGGAAGACGATGGGCCACGCCGGCGCCATCGTCTCGGGCTCCAAGGGCACCGCCGCCGCCAAGGCGCAGGCCCTGGAGGCCAAGGGCGTGCGCGTGGGCCGCACGCCCACCGAGGTCGCGGCCATCGCGGTCGAGATCCTCGGCGGCGTGCGGACCTAGACGCGCCCCCTCAGTGCGTCGCCGCGGGGCGGAACCCGCGGAACCTCGGGGTGTGCTCCCAGTCCTCGTCGGACTCCGTGAGCACCATGCGGCCGACCGTCGCAAAGCCGACGAGCAGGATCGCGGCCGCCGCGACGAACCAGGCGGCCTCGGTGCCGACGAAGAACGCGATCTGGAGCACCACTGCGCCGAGCGCCAGAGCGCCGGCGGTGGACCAGTGCACCGCGCTCGCCCTCCACAACCCGAGCGCCAGCACGATCAACCCGATCGTCAGCGCCAGGCCGAAGAAGAAGAACACCGCCGTGCCGGCCGTGTCCATGTAGCGGTCGAGCAGGGCGGTCATCTCGGTCCGGTCGCCCGTCCCGCGGACCATCTGCCACTGCATCAGCGCCATGCCCCAGAACAGCATGGAGACGACGGCGCCGAGGAGGGCGAGCCCTCCGCCCACGTGACCGAAGGCGACCTCCTTCTCGCGCAGCATGTGCATCAGGCCCAGCAGCGCGGGAACCAGCAGCACGGAGCCGGCGATTCCGATCACGGTCGAGATGTAGAAGCGGTCGGGATGCTCCGCGACGGCTCCGAGGATCGCTCCGGCGTCGTTGTCCGAGGACGGGGCGAGGACCGCGCTGACCAGGAACAACGCCGGCGCGAGGATCATGCAGGTGCCCGCCACGATCTTGCGGAAGTGGTGGGCATCGGCGAGCTTGGGCATGTGAACCCTCCTTGCTCGGGGTACGCCGGAATGAACACCGTTTCGTGGCATTCGTTACAAGCCTCGAACGCGTTAACCTCGCTGCGTGAGCGAGCGCCCCGACCTCGAAGCCAGCCTGGCGGAGATGGACCGCAAGCTGCGCGAGCTGCAGCGCGAGCTCGAGCTGGTGGCGCGCAGCGACACCCCTTCGAGTCCCGGGTCCCCCGCCGGGTCGGCGACCGGCGCCGGCGGATCCTCCACGGCGACGGGCGCGGTCCCGCGCCCGGTGCGTCCCGCGGCCGCCGACCCCGTGACGAACGCCGTGGAGGAGGCGGTCACCCGGGTCACGGAGCTCGGGCGGCGCATCGACGACCTCGCCGCGCTGCGCGACGAGCTGGACAGCGCGACGCGCGCGCTGCGGGAGGAGTACTCGGCCGCGCGCGCCGCCCCGGCGCGGCGCGAGGTCGTGGTGGACGCGGGACCCTTCGCGGACATCGCCACGCTGAGCGCCTTCGAGCAGGCGCTGGCCGGCGTGGAAGGGGTCGAGGACGCCGCCGTGCGCTCGTTCGAGGGCAACCGCGCGCTGATCGACGTGCGGGCGCGCGCGCACGCCGACCTGGAGGCCGCGCTGGCGCTGCTGCCCTTTCCCGCAGAGGTCACGCAGGCGCAGGGCGACGCGCTGACGTTGCACCTAAGATCCGGCGCGTGACGCCGTCCACGATCTCCTTCGCCCGCGGGGCGCCCTCCCTGGACATCGTGGACGTGGACGGGCTGCGCGAGGCCGCCGACCGCGCCTTCCGCGCCGACCCCGGCGGCCTCACCGGGTACGGGACCGCGATCGGCTACCCGCCGCTGCGCGAGTGGATCGCCGCGCACCACGGCGTGGACCCCGCGCGCGTGATCGTCACCAACGGGTCGATGCAGGCCGACGCGTTCCTGTTCGAGGCGCTGGTGAGCCCCGGCGACGCGGTCGTGGTGGAGCGACCGACCTACGACCGCACCCTGCTGAGCCTGCGCAACCGCGCGGCCGACCTGCACGCCGTGCCGCTGGAGGGCGACGGCATCGACGTGGACGAGCTGGCCGCCCTGCTGGAGCGCGGGGTGCGGCCCGTCCTGGCGCACCTGATCCCCAACTTCCAGAACCCGGCCGGCTTCACCCTGTCGGCGGCCAAGCGCGAGCGCGTGGTCGAGCTGGCGGGCGAGTACGGCTTCACGATCTTCGAGGACGACCCCTATGTGGCGATCCGCTTCGCCGGCGAGCCGCTGGCGACGATGCTCGAACTGCCCGGCGGCGCCGAGCGGGTCGTGTACGCGTCCTCGTTCTCCAAGACCGTGTGCCCCGGCATCCGCGTCGGCTATCTGGTGGGGCCCGAGAACGTGATCGGGCGCATCCGCGGCCTGGCCACCAACACCTACATCTCGCCTTCGATGGTCGCGCAGGGGATCGTCCACGAGTTCTGCGCCTCCGGCGCGCTGGAGCGCTCGATCGAGACGGTCAAGTCCGCGCTGCGCGAGCGCGTGGAGCGCCTGGCCGCGGCGCTGGAACGCGACCTGCCCGACGCGCGCTTCACCCCGCCCGAAGGCGGTTACTTCATGTGGGTCGACCTGCCGGAGGGCACCGACGTCGACGCGCTGTTCGACGCGGCGGCGGAGCGCGGGGTGGCCTTCGTGAAGGGCAGCGACTTCATGGTGCAGGGCGGGGAGAGCAGCCTGCGGCTCGCCTACTCCGGCGTGACGGCGGACCAGATCGAGGAGGGCGTCACGCGGCTGGCGGACGCCTACCGCGCGGTCAGCTCGGCGCCTGCGCCGTCACGCGGCTGACGCGCAGCTCGCGCGGCGCGCCCGGTGCCTTGAGCCGCTTGGCCCGGCCGATCTCGAAGCGCTCGCGGTCCAGGCGCTCGCACGCCGCCTCGGAGACCAGGACCTCGGCCGCGCCCGCCGCCTCCCCCACGCGTGCGGCGACGTTCACGTCCACGCCCAGGTAGTCGCCGCCCAGCCTGCGCGGGCGCCCGCAGTGCACGCCCGCCCGCATGCGCGGCGTGTGGCCTGCCACCTCGATCTCGTCCAGGCGCGGGTGCATCGCCAGCGCCGCCTCCACGGCGGCCTGCGGCGAGGCGAACACCGCCATGACGCCGTCGCCCAGGCGCTTGACGATGCGGCCCTCGTGCTCGGCCACGGCGCCCTCGACCACGACGCCGACCTCGCGCAGCAGCTCGACAGCCGCCGCGTCGCCCGCCTCCAGCGCCCACGAGGAGAATCCGACGAGGTCGGTGAACAGCAGCGCCAGCTCCTGGTCGCCGCGTCCGCGACCGGACTTCTCGCTGAGCGCCTGCCAGGCCTGCAGCGCGCCCAGTCCCAGCTCGCCCATCGCGCTGGGCCGCTCGGGCGTCAGCGCGGAGACCCGGCGGGCGATCACGTTGACCGGCTCCTCGCCCGCCGTGGAGAGCGGATCGCCGAAGCGCTCGTCGCCGGGCAGCCGGCGGCGCAGCGCCCGCAGCAGCCCGACCACCCGCGGGTCGGCGTCCGTGCGCGCCGCCGCGGCCGAGACGCGCCGGCGCCGGGCGGGCTGATCGCCTCCGTCGCCCATGGCGCCTAACGTCCGTAGCGCTCGCGGCCCAGCACCAGCTGGTCGGGCAGCGCGGTGCGCGAGGGCGGCGAGGGGTCGGCCGTCACACTGACGGTCTCGGCGACGCTGCGCGTCACCGTGTGGCGGGCGCCGTCGCTGTCCACCACGACCTCCTCGGCGTCGGCCTCGGACACCGTTCCGTCCATCCCGGGCTCCAGCCCGACCTCCTTGAGGTAGTGCAGGAGGTCCTCGGCCTCGTTCTCGAAGCGCAGGATCCGCACGCGCGCGCCGATCTGAACGTCGGCCAGCGGCACGCCCTCGATGCGGTTTCCCGGGCGGATCGGGTGGCCGTGCGGGCACGTCGCGGCGTCGCCGACGGCGCTGCGCACGTAGGCCTCGAAGCGCGGCGACATCGCGTGCTCGAGCTTCTCGGCCTCCTCGTGCACGTCGTCCCACGGCACGCCCACGACATCGGTGAGGAAACGCTCGATCAGGCGGTGACGGGACACCACCTGCTCGGCGTGCTCGCGGCCGTCCTGCGTGAAGTCGATCTTCTTGTCCGCGTCGCGCACGATGTAACCGTCGCGCTCCAGGCGGCCGACCATCTCGTGCACCGTCGGAGCGGAGAGCTGCATCGCCCGCGCGACGTTTGCGGCGGTCATCGGCAGACGGGCCTCGTGCAGCCAGAAGAGGATCTGCAGGTACTCCTCCTCGGCGACGGTGGCGTGGTCGTCGGCCATCGGCGCAAGCCTAGCGATCGGGGGTTTGCGCCCGGCTCGCGAGGCGCTCGGCGAATGCGGCCATGCGCTCGCGGCCCAGGTCGAGCAACTCGCGCGTGGCCGGGGAGACGCTCCCGCCGCGCCGGGTGACGATCGCGAAGGTGTCGTGCAGGGGCGGGTCGAAGGGGGCGGTGTGCAGCTGGCGCGGGAAGCGCGAGCCCAGCGTCACCGCCGAAGCCACGAAGGTGTCCCCCAGGCCACGCGCGGCCATGCGCAGCGCCGCATAGGTGTCCTCGATCTCGATCGCGGGCTCCAGCGTCACGCCGGCGCGCTGCGCGCGGTCCATGATCTGCCGGCGCGTCGGGTCCTCCCAGCCGTAGCGCGCGTCGTAGACGATCAGCGGGACCTCCGCGAAGCGCTCGATCGGGACCGGGCCGCGCGTGCGCCGGGGGTCCGCGGAGACGTAGAGGATCTCGTCGCGCATCAGCGGGTGCACGTCCAGGCCGGTGTCGTCGATGGGCAGCGCGAGCACCGCGGCCTCCACCTCGCCCGCGCGCACGGCGTCGGCCACCTCGGAGGAGTTCTGTCCGACGATGCGCATGCGGACGCCGGGATGGCGCGCGCGGAAGCGCTCGACCAGCTCGGTCAGCAGGTAGAAGGGGGCGTTGCCGAACATGCCCAGCGAGACCGAGCCGGCACGGACCTCGCGCACCTCGACCATCGCCTCGCGCGCCTCCTCGGCCGCCGTCACCACCCGCTCGGCGTGGGGTCGGAAGGCGTGGCCGGCGTCCGTGAGGACCAGGCCGCGCCCGACGCGGGCGAAGAGCTCCACGCCAAGCTCGGACTCCAGGCCGCGCACCTGCTGGGAGAGCGATGGCTGAGCCATGTGCAGGGCATCGGCCGCCGCGCTGAACGAGCCGTGCTCGACGGCGGACAGGAAGCACGACAGCTGGTGCAAGGTCAAGGGAAATCCTTGAGATAGTCGAGGCAACCAAGGCTAGCGCTTTGGGTCGTCGCCTCGTAGCCTTCGGCCCATGATGATCCTCCTCGCCACCATCGTCACCTCCCTGGCGGCCTTCGGGCTCGTCGCGCTGCGCTTCGGCGCGGAGTCGCGGCCGGGCTTCGACGAGCGCCCCGACGGCGAGCGCTTCGGCGTCCTGCGCTAGGCCTCGGCGCGCGATACTGCGCGCGTGGCCCTGCCGCTGACTCCCCCGCTCGAACCGCAGCTAGCCCGTCCCCGCACCGGTCTGCCCGCCGACGCCGGCTGGGTCTACGAGCCCAAGTACGACGGCTTTCGCGCGCTCGCCTTCGTGGACGGCGACGACGTCTACCTGCAGTCGCGCGGACGCAAGCCGCTGCGCCGCTACTTCCCCGAGCTCGCCTTCCCGCCGGGCCGCTACGTGCTGGACGGCGAGATCGTGGTGGGCGACGCCGAGGGGCTGCGCCACGACTTCGACGCGCTGCAGCAGCGCCTGCATCCGGCGGAGTCGCGCGTGCGCATGCTGGCCGAGCAGACGCCCTCGACCTACGTCGCGTTCGACGTGCTGGCGCGCGAGGACGAGGCGCTGCTCGAGCGGCCGTTCGCCGAGCGCCGCGCGCTGCTGGAGGCTCTGGTCGCCGCGCCGGTCCGTCTGGCGCCGATGGCGCGCACCACCGACGAGGCGGAAAAGTGGCTGCACGCCGCGGAGGGCGTGATCGCCAAGCAGCTCGACGCGCCGTACCGTCCGGGCCGCCGCGAGGGCATGGTCAAGGTCAAGCGGGTGCGGACGATGGACTGCGTCGTCATGGGCTGGCGGCCGGGCAAGGAGCCGGGCACCGTCGGCTCGCTGATCCTCGGCCTCTACGACGACGCCGGAAAGCTGCACGTGATCGGCCACACCTCCGGCCTGCGGGCCGCGCAGAAGCGCGAGCTCGTGGCCGAGCTGGCGCCCTTCGAGACGGGCGAGCGCGGCTCGGGGGACCCCAGCCGCTGGGCCACCGAGCGCGAGCTGGAGTGGATCGTCCTGCGCCCCGAGCTGGTCGTCGAGGTCTCCTACGACCACGCGTCCAACGGCCGCATCCGCCACGGCACGAAGCTCCTACGCTGGCGCGACGACAAGCCACCCAGCGCCTGCTCAATGGACCAGCTCGACGCCTAGAGCCGCCGTCGCTGAAGCGAAATCCCGGCTATAGCCGGGAAAACGCTTCAGTCGTCGAACTCCTCGGGGCGGCCCTGGCCGGTGCGGGGGTTGCGGGAGCGGCGCTGGGGCTCGGGGTGGCGGCCGCCGCGGCCGGGGGGCTGGGGGTCGCCGATCCGGCCCGGCTGCTTGGGGCGGTCGCGGTCTCGCGAGGGCTGGACGCGCTTGGGCTCGCCCTTCTGCTTGGCGAAGTGCGGCGGCCACGGGGCGTCGCCGAGGCCCTCGGCCTCGTCGCGGTCGGCCAGCTCGTGCAGCGCGTCCAGCGAGCCCGGGTGCGCGTCGATGTCCGCCGCCGGGTCGCCGTGCTCGCGCAGTCGCTGCGGCGCCGTGTCCAGGCGCAGCTCGCCGGCCTCGACGTCGGGCACCTCGTCCCAGCGCAGCGGCGTGGACACGCGCGCGTCGGGCGTGGGGCGGACCGACCACGCCGAGGCGACCGTGCGGTCGCGCGCGTTCTGGTTGTAGTCCACGAACACGCCGTGGCGCTCTTCCTTCCACCATTTCGAGGTGGCCAGGCCGGTGCGGCGCTCGACCTCCCGTGCCAGCGCGAGGGCGGCGCGCCGCACGCCGGTGAAGTCCCAGCGCGGCTCGATGCGCACGTTGACGTGGATCCCGCGCGAGCCCGACGTCTTGGGCCAGCCGTGCAGCCCGTGCTCCTCGAGCACGTCCCGGACGACCATGGCCACGCGGCGCACGTCGTCCCAGCTCGCCTCGGGCGTGGGATCGAGGTCGACGCGCAGCTCGTCGGGATGGTCGAGGTCGTCGCGGCGCGCCGGCCACGGGTTGAAGTCGATCACGCCGAGGTTGACCGCCCAGGCCAGGTGCGCCGCGTCCTGGGCGACGAGCTCGGTGGCGGTCCGCCCGCTGGGGAAGGCGACGGTCGCCGTCTCCAGCCACTCCGGCGTGTTGCGGGGCACGCGCTTCTGCCAGATCGGCTCCTCGGCGATCCCGTCGACGAAGCGCTTCATCACCGTCGGTCGGTCGCGCAGGTGCACGACCGCCGCGTCCGCGACGGCCACGTAGTACTCGACCAGGTCGAGCTTGGTCCACCCCGGCTTGGGGAAGTAGACCTTGCCCGGATTGGAGAGGCGCACCTCCCGCCCGGCGATCTCCAGGATCGTGTGGTCGCCCTTGGCCACGCTCTGACAGGATGCCGCACCGCATGCATCGACGGTCGGTGGTCGCCGCGCCCGACTCGTTCAAGGGCACGTTCCGCGCCACCGAGGTGGCCGCGGCGATGGAGCGCGGGCTGGAGGCGGCCGGGTGGCAGGCGGACCGCTGTCCCATCGCGGACGGCGGCGAGGGGACGCTGGAGGCGCTGCTCACCGCGCTGGGCGGCGAGACGGCGGCCGCCGAGGCGCACGACCCGCTCGGCCGACCGCTGCGCGCCGGCTTCGCCGTGCTGGAGGACGGGACCGCGGTCGTCGAGGCATCGGCCGCCAGCGGGCTGAACCTCGTCCCGGCGCAGGAGCGCGACGCCGTCGCGGCCTCCACCGCCGGCACGGGCGAGTTGATCGCCGCCGCGGCCGCGACGGGCGCGGGGGAGATCGTGGTGGCGGCCGGAGGAACCGGCACGACGGACGGCGGCGCCGGAGCGGTGGCGGCGATCGAGGCGGCGGGAGGGCTCGACGGGGCTCGCATCGTCGTGCTGTGCGACGTGCGCACCCCCTGGGAGCACGCGGCCGAGGTCTTCGCGCCGCAGAAGGGCGCCGGTCCCGAGGAGGTGCGCCAGCTCACCCAGCGGCTGCACGAGCTCGCGGACCGCCTGCCGCGCGACCCCCGCGGCGTTCCGATGACCGGCGCCGCCGGCGGTCTCGCGGGCGGCCTGTGGGCCGCCTTCGACGCCAAGCTGGTGTCCGGCGCCGCCTTCGTCCTCGACGCTTTGAATTTCGACGCCCGCGCCGGCGCGGCACGCGCCGTCATCGGCGGCGAAGGGCGGCTCGACCGCCAGTCGCTGGCGGGCAAGGCGCTGGGCGAGGTCGCGGTCCGCTGCCGCCAGCGCGGGATCCCCTGCCACGCGATCGTGGGCTCGGACGGGCTCAGGCCCTTCGACAACCGCCTGCTCGACCTCGCCACCGTGGACGAGGCGACGACGCTCGAGGAGATCGAGGCGGCCGCGCGCGCGCTGGGCGAGCGGCTCTGATCCGCGCCGCTCTCGTAGGCTGCGCCCGTGCCCGACCGACTGCGCAACCGCCGCGCCGTGGTCGTCGGCGCGGGGTCGTTCGGGACCGCGGTCGCCGTGCTGCTCGCACGGGCGGGGATGCGCACCACGCTGCAGGCCCGCACCGCCGCGCAGGCGCAGCGGCTCGCGCAGGAGCGCGTGAACACCGCCTATCTCCCCGAGGTCGGGTTCCCGCGCGAGCTGCGGGTCGAGTCCATCTCCGAGGGCCTGGGGCGCGCGGACTACGTCTTCCTCGGCGTGCCGTCGCGGGGGCTGGACGAGGTGATCGCCGGCCTGGGAGCGGCCGGGCTGGGCGCCGGCGCGGCGGTGATCTCCCTGGCCAAGGGACTCGTCCCGCCCGACGGGCGCGCGCCCACGGTGCTGCTGCGCGAGCTGCTCGGCCCCGACCGCGTCGCCTGCGTCGGCGGTCCCGCGCATGCGCGGGAGATGGTGAGCGAGGGCGCCGGCCTGGTGGCCGCCTCGTCCAGCGAGGCGCTGGCCGACAGCCTCGCGCGCATGTTCACGGCAGCCGGCGTCGTGTGCGAGGTCAGCAGCGACCCGGTCGGCGTCGAGCTGGCCGGCGCGGCCAAGAACGCCGCCGCGCTGGCCGCGGGCGCCACCGAGGCCCAGGGCCTCAACGCCGCCGGGGCCGCCGCCGGGCACATCTTCGCGGAGGTCTGGCGCTTCGCCGAACGCCACGGCGCGCGGCCGGAGTCGCTGATCGGCCTCGCCGGGACCGGCGACCTCGTCGCCACGGCGCTCGCCCCGCAGAGCCGCAACCGGCGCGCCGGCGAGCTGCTGGCGGCCGGCGTTCCCACGGCGGAGATCCCGGCGCGCATCGGCCAGGCGGTGGAGGCCCTGGAGTCGGTCCCGCTGCTGGCGCAAGCGCTGGGGACGGCGGGGGTGGATGCGCCGGTCACCGCGGCGCTCGGGCGGCTCATCTCCGGCGAGCTGCCGCTCGACGACTGGGTCGCCCTGGTGCGCACCACGGTCCCACCGCCCGCGCGCTTCGGACGGCGCGACGGCCTCTTCCGGCGGCTGTGGGCGCGGGTCAGGTCGTGGTTCGCCCGCGACGCTCGGCGAGCGTCGTGACGACCGCTTCGTAGACGCCCGCGCCGTGCTCGCCCTCGGCGACGCGGACGTTGCGCCCGGCCGCCGCCTCGCGCAGCGCGGGGTCGCGCTCCAGCGCGTTGGCGACCAGCCAGAACGTCCCCACCACCTCGGCCGCCTCCAGGTCCTCGCGCGAGTCCCCGACCGCGATGCAGTCCTCGCGCGCATACCCGCGCGCCTGCATGTGGCGCGCGACCGCGGCGGCCTTGGACGTCACCGCGGGGATCAGGTGGTAGGCGTGCGCCTGGTCGACCTGCAGCGTCGGCGAGCGGCGGCGGATGGCGCCGTTGTCCACGAGGCGCAGTTCGCCGTGCCCCTCGGCGCGCAGCAGCGCGTCCGCCTCGCCGGGGTCCACGTGCCCGCGGAAGAGGTGCGAGACCTCGCGATCCACGTGCCATGGGTCGTGGTACTCCAGGCGGCCGGCGTAGCGCTGCAGCAGCAGCGCCGGGGCGCCCGAGTCGGCGATCTGGTCGTGCACCGTGCGCTCGCCGGGCTGGAAGTCGCCGGTGAGCATCTCGTCCTCGCCGTCCACGCACAGTCCCGCCCCCACCTCGTAGACGAAGGCGCGCGCGCCGATCAGGCGCGCGTCCTCGTGCACCTGGGCGCGGCGGCGCCCCGAGTAGATGACGACCTCGACGTCGGCGCGGAAGCACGCCTCCAGCGCCCGCACGCCGAAGTGCGAGAAGCCGCCCTCGCCGTCGCGCAGCAGCGACGCGCCCTGCCCGAGCAGGGTCCCGTCGAGATCCACGTAGACGCAGCGCATGGCGCGCGCAGTCTAAGAGCGAGGACGGTTCAGGACGCCGCGCGCATCGACGCCATCGGCGGGCGCTCGAGCACGGGCGGCGGGGTGCCGGCCGCGGGACGGCCCTCGAGGGCCAGGCGCGACAGCGCCGCGTGGAGCACCGCGTCGGCCATGGGCGCGAGGTCGAGGAGCGGCTGGTGCGTGTTCTGGCGCTCCTCGAGGTCGACCTGCGCGATCCCCCCCACCCCGACGGTGCGCGCCACGTCGACCAGCATCGCGATCTCCACGCCGTAGCCGGTCACGAACGGCAGCTGCTCGAGGAGGTCGCGGCGCGCCGCGATCTCCCCGGCCAGCGGCTGGCGCACGCCCGCCAGCTCCGGCCACCAGGCGCGCAGCAGGGGGCGCGCGAGCAGCTCGGTCACGCGGCCGCCGCCCTCGGGCAGGACGACGTCGCCCGCGCGGAAGGGCCGGCGGAAGAAGCCCTTGGCGAAGTGCACGCCCTGTTCGCACGCCACCGCCCCGGCGAGGCCCAGCGCGAAGTGGCCGCTGAACTGCTCGGTGTCGCCGTCGACGAAGCACACGACGTCCTCGGTCAGCACGGCCAGCGCCCGCCACATCGCGTCGCCCTTGCCGTGCACGGGCCCCATGAACGGCACGGGATCGGACTGCTCCACCACCTCGGCGCCCGCGTTGCGCGCGATCTCGCCGGTCCCGTCCGCGGAGTCGCCGTCCAGGACCACCACGCGGTCGATGGCGCCCGCCTCACGCAGCGCCACGAGCTCGCCGGCTACGTGTCCGATCGTGGGCGCGCACTCGCGCGCGGGGACGCACACCGCGACCGTCCCGTCGCGCTCGTCGCGCAGCCGCTCCAGCGGGAAGTCGGCGTGGGAGAACGTCCGCGGGTCGGGGTGCAGGAAGCTCATGGGCACACAACTACCCCGCGACAGGTGTCCGTGACCGCGCGGACGATCCGCTCCACCTCGCTCGTGAGGGGTCGAGCGGGTGGCGGCGCTTGACGACTCACCTCCGCGACGGCGTCGTCGACCGAGTCGACGATCCGCGGCGGCGCCGGCGGAGGCGGCTGCCGCGGGCGGCCGCCGGGCG
>JAPSGI010000019.1 GCA_031177685.1 Solirubrobacteraceae bacterium
CGCAACCTGCGCCGGCCGCGGACCGATCTGCGCGGGTTCGTGGCGGGGACCGCCGCGGCCGCGGCGGCCGTCGCGCCCGTCGCCGGGCAGCTGGGCGGCCTGCTCGACGGGGCGGCGGTCACCCTGGAGGCCGTCTCCTCCACCGAGGGGGCGCTGGGCGAGACGATCGACGAGGCGCCCGCCACCGCGGCGGTCACCGCGCGCGCCGCGCGGCGGGTGCGGCCGGTGCTGGCCGACGGCGCCGCGCTGCTGCGCGACCTGCGCCCGGCCACCGCGATCCTCCCGCGCGCGTCGCGGCGGCTCGCGCTGGCGGTGGAGGCCGGCACGCCCGTCCTGCGGCGGGCGACCGCGCTGGGGGACCGCCTCGGCGACACGCTCGCCGCCCTGGAGGCGCTGTTCCGCGACCCGGCGACCGAGGGCTCCGTGCGCAAGCTCGCGGCGGTCGTGGCGTCGCTGGAGCCCACGCTGCGCCACGTCAACCCGCTGCAGGTGCGCTGCAACTACCTGGGCGTATGGACGCGCAACGCGTCCTCGGCGATCAGCGAGGGCGACGCCAACGGGACGTGGTTCCGCTTCATCGCGGTGGTGGGGCTCGACGAGATGGTGCAGCGCCCCGACCCCGCGCCGGGTCTGCACGTCAACCCGTACCCGCAGACCGGTCAGAACGGCGAGTGCGAGGCGGGCAACGAGACGTGGGTACCGGGGCAGCAGATCGGCCCCGCGCCCGGGCGCCAGCCGGGCTTCACGGAGGCGACGTCGCCGGAGACGGTGATCCCGTGAGCTGGCGGCGGCGTGGACTGAGCCCGACCGCGGCCGGCGTGCTGGCCGTGATCGCGGTGTGCGTCTTCACGTACCTGGGCTTCGCCAAGCGCCTGCCCTGGGCGGGCGACTGGGAGGTGCGCGCCGTGTTCCACTCGGCCAACGAGCTGCACTCCCAGTCGCCGGTGCGCATCGCCGGCGTCGACGTGGGGAAGGTCAAGCGCGTGGAGCGGGGGCCGGGCGGGACCGCGCTGGTCACGATGGCCATCGAGGACGGCGGCCGTCCGCTGCACCGCGACGCCACCGCGAAGATCCGCCCGCGCATCTTCCTGGAGGGCAACTTCTTCGTGGACCTGCGCCCGGGGACGCCGCGCGGGGGCGAGATGCCGGAGGGCGGCGTGATCCCGCTGTCGCGCACCGCGGTGCCGGTCCAGCTCGATGAGGTCCTGTCCGCACTGAACGCCTCCACGCGCGCGCAGACGCAGGACCTGGTGCGCGAGTACGCGGCCGCGCTGGACCGCGGCGGCGCCGAGGCGCTCAACCGCGGCTACGCGCACTGGCCGGGCGCGTTCGCGGGCACGGCGGCGACCGCCGAGGCGCTGCGCGGGCGCCGTCCCCACGACCTGTCGGAGCTCGTGGCCGCCGCGGCCGCGGTGTCGAGCACGCTGGCCGAGCGCCGCGTCGAGCTGGCCGAGCTGATCTCCAGCTTCAACCGCACGCTCGGAGCGCTCGCCGCGAACGAGGACGACGTGGCCGCCGGCGTCCGCGCGCTCGCGGCGCTGCTGCGGACGTCGCCGGAGGCGCTGCGCGCGATCGACGACTCGGTCCCCGCCGTGCGCGCGTTCACCGCGCGGCTGCGCCCGAGCCTGCGCGAGGCGCCGGAGACGCTGGACCTGGCGATCCCGCTGCTCGTCCAGCTGCGCGGGCTGCTGGCGCCGGGCGAGCTGCCGGGACTGGTGGGCGACCTGCGGCCGGCGGTGCGCAGCCTGACCCGGCTCGAGCCGCGCCTCGCCGCCCTGTTCGACCTGGTCGGCCCGGTGTCGGAGTGCGTGGTGCGCAACGCGCTGCCCACGCTGAACTCGAAGGTGGACGACGGCAAGCACTCGACAGGCCAGCCCGCCTGGCAGGAGCTGCTGCACGGGGCGGTCGGGCTGGCCAGCGCATCGCAGAACTTCGACGGCAACGGGCCGGCCGTCCGCTACCACGGCGGCTACGGCGACCAGCTCGTCTCCACCGGGCAGGTTCCCGGAGTCGGGCAGCTGTTCGGGCTCGCGCCGGAGCCGCTCGTGGGCTCGCGCCCCGCCTGGCCGGGACCGGGGCGCCAGCCGCCCTTCCGGCCCGACGTTCCGTGCGCCACGCAGGCCCCGCCGAACCTGGAGGCGCGCGTCGCGCCGCCCGTCTCGGCCGCGGCCCGCGGGCGGCTGGCGCCGCTCGCGCCGGACGCGGCGAAGCGAGCGCTGGCGCAGCTGCGGCGGGGGAGGCCGGGCGGATGAGCGTCGCCCGCCAGCTGCGCCGCTACCGCGTCGAGCTGCTCGCCGTGCTCGCCATGGTGGCGGTCGCCGTTCCGGTCGGGGGCTACATCGTCTCCAAGCAGCGGCTGCGCTTCCCCTGGGAGCAGGTGTACACGCTGCGCGCGGAGTTCGCCTCGGCGCAGGCGGTCACCCCCGGCCAGGGGCAGAACGTCACAGTCGCCGGGGTGACGGTGGGGGAGATCTCCAAGGTGCAGCTGCGCAACGGCCGCGCGCTGGTGACGATGGAGATGAGTCCCGACCAGCTGCGCGCGGTCTACGCCGACGCCCGCATGCTGCTGCGTCCCAAGACGGGCCTCAACGACATGTCGATCGAGCTGGACCCGGGCACGCCGGCCGCCGGGCGCCTGGAGGAGGACGACGTCCTGCCCGCCGCCAACACGACGCCCAACGTCCATCCCGACGAGGTCCTCGCGGCCCTGGACGTCGACACGCGCGCCTACCTCTCGACGCTGCTCAACGCGGGCGGTCGCGGACTGCGGGGCCGCGGCGCGGACCTGCGGGCGGTCCTGCGCGCGTCGGCCCCCGCGTTCGCGCGCACGCGGCGGATCACCGCCGCGCTGGCCGACCGGCGCGCCCAGCTGCGGCGGCTGGTCGGCAACCTGCGCGTGCTCTCCCAGGCGGTGGCCGGGCAGGACGAGGACCTGGCCGAGCTGATCAGCGCCGGCAACGCCACCTTCGGCGCGCTGGCCTCGCAGGAGGGGGCGCTGGGCGAGTCGGTGCGCCGGCTGCCCGGGACGCTGACCGAGGCGGAGGCCGCGCTGCGCGCGAGCGGGCGCTTCGCCCGCCGCCTGCGCCCGGCCCTGGACGAGCTCGCGCCCGCCGTCGACGCCCTGGCGCCGGCCCTGCGCGACGTGCGCCCGCTGCTGCGCGACGCCGAGCCGATCCTGCGCGAGGAGATCCGTCCGCTGGTGCGCGCGGCGCGCCCCCTCGCGCGCGACCTGCGCCCGGCGCTGGGCGACCTGGACGCCGTCACGCCCGACCTGACGTCCGCCTTCCGCGTCCTCGTGCGGGTGGTCAACGAGCTGGCCTACAACCCGCCCGGCGAGGAGGAGGGCTACCTGTTCTGGCTCGCCTGGTTCTCCCACAACGCCAACTCGATCCTCTCGATCGAGGACGCGCACGGGGTGGCCTGGCGCGGCCAGGTCATGGGGTCGTGCTCCACCTACCAGGACCTCGCCGCCACCAACCCGGCCTTCGCGCTGCTCGTCGGCGTGCCGGCCTGCCCGTCGTAATGGAGACCCGCGCCCCCACTCCGTCGCGCATCGCCGTCATGGCGCTGTTCGCGCTGTCGTGCTTCGGGCTGCTGCTGTACCTGTGGAGCGCCTTCGGGGGGCCGACCCCGCTGGAGCCGCGCGGCTACCGCTTCTACGCGTCGTTCCCCGAGGCCACGCAGCTCGCCCAGCAGGCCGACGTGCGGATCTCCGGCGTGTCGGTGGGCAAGGTCGTGGCCACGCGCGCCGACGCGCGCAGCGGGCTGACGCGGGCGGAGATCCGGCTGGAGTCCCGCTACGCGCCGATCCCGCGCGACAGCCGCGCGATCCTGCGCCTCAAGACGCTGCTGGGCGAGACGTTCGTCGAGCTCACGCCCGGCAGCCCCAGCGCGCCGCCCCTGCCCGAGGAGGGCGAGCTGCCGCGCGGCAACGTGGCGCCCACGGTGGAGCTCGACGAGGTGCTGCGCGCTTTCGACCCGCCCACCCGGCAGGCGCTGCAATCCTGGATGGCCTCGTGGTCGCGCGCGCTGGACGGCCGCGCGCAGGATCTGTCGGACGCGCTGGGGAACCTGCCCGTCGCCGAGGAGGAGGGGACGCGGGTGCTGCGCGTCCTGGACTCCCAACAGGACGCGGTCAGCCGCCTGGTGCGCGACGCCGGCGTGGTGTTCGGGGCCGTGGGCCGCCGGACGCAGGCCACGCGCACGCTGATCGGCGCCGGCGAGCGGGTGTTCGCCACGACCGCGGCCCGCGACGTCGAGCTGGCGGCGGCGCTGTTCGCGCTGCCTACGTTCCTGCGCGAGCTGCGGGCGACGCTGCGTGTGGCCGAGGCCGTCGCAGTCGAGGCCGGACCGGTGCTGCGCGCGCTGCGGCCCGCGGCGCCGCGCGTCGCGCCGACGCTGCGCGCCCTGGACGCGCTGGCGCCCGACGCGCGCGTGCTGTTCGCCGACGTGGATCGCGTGGTCACCGTCTCCGAGCGGGCGCTGCCCGCGGCGACGCGGATCGTGCGCGCGGCGCCGCCGCTCGTGCGGGGCCTGTACACGGCGGGACGCGACCTCGTCCCCGTGGCGGAGCTGCTGGGGCGCTACCGCAACGAGCTCACCACGATGTTCGCAAACGTCGCGGCAGCCACGCAGGCGACCCTGCCGGGGGCGGGAGGCAAGCCGATCCACTACCTGCGCACGCTCATCCCGTTCACCAACGAGGCGTTCGTGGACCGCCCGCAGCGACTGCCATCCAACCGTCACAACCCGTACTTCGCGCCGCGCGCGCTGGACCGGCTCGCGAGCGGCCTGCACGCGTTCTCGTGCGCGAACCTGTCCAACCCGCAGTCCGTTCCGGCCGCCGGCAACGGCGGGCCGCCGCCCTGCGTGGTCCAGGCGCCGCAGGAGATCCAGGGCCGGCGGACGAGCTTCCCGCAGCTGCGCCGCGACGGGCCCTAGCCGCGCAGCGCGAGCGGGGCGTCGGCGAAGGTCGTGATCCGCTGCAGCTCGCCCACGCGGTCGCGGATCTCCTCGCCGGTCAGCCGGGCCACGCGCTCGGTCCCGAACTCCGAGACGTTGAACGACGCCAGCGCGGTCCCGTAGGCCATGGCGCGGCGCAGCAGCGGCGCGTCGAGCTCGTCGTCCGGATGGGCCGCCAGGTAGCCGACGAACCCGCCGGCGAAGGAGTCGCCCGCGCCGGTGGGGTCCACCACGTCCTCCAGCGGGAAGGCCGGCAGGGCGAAGAACTCGTCCCCGTGAAACAGCGCGGCGCCATACTCGCCCTGCTTGGCCACGACCAGGCTGGGCCCCCACGACATCACCTCGCGCGCCGCCCGCACGAGGTTGGGCTCGCCGGTGAGCATGCGCAGCTCGGCGTCGTTGAGCATCAGCGCGTGGACGCCCTCGATCGTGGCGATCAGCGAGTCGCGGGCGGTCTCGATCCACAGGTTCATCGAGTCCATGGCGACGAAGCGCGCGCCGGCGCACTGCGCGCGCACCTCGCGCTGCAGGTCGGGCTGGATGTTGGCCAGGAACAGCACGTCGCAGTCGCGCGAGGCCGGCGAGAGCTTGGGCGCGAAGTCGCCGAACACGTTGAGCTGCGTCTCGTCGGTGTGGGCGGTGTTGAGGTCGAACTCGTAGTGGCCGCGCCAGAAGAACGTGCGGCCGCCGGCGATGCGCTCGATGTCCTCGGTGTCCACGCCGCGCGCGTGCAGGACGGCCAGCTCGGACTCGCCGAAGTCGTCGCCCACCGGTCCCACCACGCGCACGTCCGTGAAGAAGGAGGCGGCCAGCGAGAAGTGCACGGCGGAGCCGCCGAGCATGCGCTCGCGCTCCCCCCAGGGCGTCCGCACGGCGTCGAACGCGATCGATCCCACGACGGTCAGGCTCATGGCGGCCGGGAGGATAGGGTGCGCTCCCCATGCGCGCGATCCAGATTCGCGAGTTCGGCGGGCCGGAGGTCCTGGAGCTGGTCGACCTGCCGCGGCCGCAGGCCGGTCCGGGGCAGGTGCTGATCCGCGTTTCGCGCGCCGGCATGAACTACGCCGACACGCACCAGCGCACCAACGACTACCTGGCCAAGTACGAGCTGCCGCTGGTCCCGGGCGGCGAGGTGGCGGGCGTGCGCGAGGACACGGGCGAGCGCGTGGTGGCGATGTGCGGGCTGGGGGGCTACGCCGAGTACGCCGTCGCCCAGGAGGAGCTCACCTTTCCCATCCCCGACGGCGTGGACGACGCCACCGCGCTGGCGCTGCTGATCCAGGGGCTGACCGCCTGGCACCTGTACCGCACGTGCGGGCGGGTGGCCGCCGGCGAGTCGGTCGTGATCCACGCCGCGGCGGGCGGCGTGGGGTCGCTGGCCGTCCAGATGGGCGCGCCGATGGGGGCGGGCCGGGTGATCGCCTCGGCGTCCACGGAGGACAAGCGCGCGCTGGCGGTGGACCTGGGCGCCGACGCCGCGATCGACGCCGACCCCGCCGGGATGAAGGAGCGCCTGATCGAGGGCAACGAGGGACGGCGCGTCGACGTCGTGTTCGAGATGGTCGGCGGGGAGACGTTCGACCAGTCGCTGTCCGCGCTGGCGCCGTTCGGGCGCCTGGTCACCTACGGGATCGCCTCGCGCGAGCCGAACACCGTCCAGAGCGGGTCCCTGATGCGCAACTCGCGCGCGGTCGTGGGGTTCTGGCTGATGCACTGCCTCGGCCGGCCGGAGATGGTGGACGAGGCGCTGGCGGACCTGTTCGCCCGCGTGGCGCGCGGGGAGCTGAAGGCCCACGTCGGCGCCACGTATCCGCTGTCGCAGGCGGCGCAGGCGCAGGTCGACATCGCGCAGCGGCGAACCACCGGGAAGGTGGTCCTGGACCCGGCGGCGTAAGCGATCTGACGTCCGGCCGGGCGGGACTTACGGAACGTCCTTTTCTGCCGATACAAACGTTGTGATCCGTCTACTGCCGTCCTTCGTGCTCGCCGCGCTGGCGTCTGCGGCGCTGGCCGTGCCGGCGTCCGCGTTCAGCGGCGCGTACGTGCGCGGGTCCAGCGTCTCGGCCACGTATGCGGCCAAGCACCTGCTGGTGCGGATCGCCTGCCCGCCCGGGACGCGCTCGACGCCGCGCGAGGGCGACTTCTCCTTCTGCACGGGCAGCGCGCGCTTCTTCCATCGCGGGCGCCTGGTCGCCTCCGGCCCGTTCTCCGTGCGCACCTACGACTCGCACATCGAGAAGATGCTGGTGCGCCCCTCCGCCAAGCCGCTGTTCCGCCCGGGCCGCCGGCCGACCGTGTCCTACGTCGTGCGCAGCCATGACGGGCAGGGTCAGTGGGCGACCAACCGCGGCACGTTCACGGTCTACAACCCGTTCAAGCGATGAGGCGTCTCCTGGTCGGTCTCGCCGCCGCGCTCGCGGCGGGCGCCGTCGCGGCGCCCGCCGCTCCCGCGTGGGTGGTCGAGGCGCGCTGGGGGAGCCTGGGCCAGGGTCCCGGTGAGTTCGGGTCGGGCGTTTTGGGCAACGGCGCGATGCGCCAGTACGACAGTCCCGGCGGGATCGCGATCGCGCCCGACGGGACCGTGGTGGTCGTCGACGTCAGCAACAACCGCTTCCAGCGCTTCACGCGCGACGGGCGCTTCCTGAGCGCGTACGGGCGCCGGGGCCACGACAAGGGCTTCGTGAGCCTGCGCCTGCTCGACCGCTTCTTCCAGCCGGAGGGCGTGGACATCGACTCCCGCGGCCACGTCTACGTCGCCGACACCGGCAGCGACCGGGTGATGAAGCACCGGGCGCGCGGCGGGTTCCTGGCCCGCCTGGGCTACCACGGCTCCCGCCGCGGCCAGCTGGTGCAGCCGTGGGACGTCGCCGTGGGCCGGCGCGAGGCCTACGTGATCGACCAGGGCAACTACCAGATCGACCGCTTCTCGCGGACCGGGCGGTTTCGCGGGTCCTTCGGGCGCTTCGGACGCGGGCTCGGTGAATTCGTTACGCCGTACGGGATCGAGCTGGACGCGTCCGAGAGCCGGCTCTACGTCAGCGACCACATTCGCAACCAGGTGATGGTGTTCACGCCGCGAGGGCGACTTGTGGGCGCGTTCGGATCGGAGGGAGGCGGCCCCGGCCAGTTCCGTCGTCCCGCCGGCGTGGCCGCCGGGCCCGACGGGAGCGTCTTCGTCGCCGACCGCTGCAACCGCCGGATCCAGCGCTTCACCGCGGACGGCCGCTACCTGGAGTCCTTCGGGCGCGGCGTGCTGGACACGCCGACGTTCCTCGCCGTCGACCGGACGGGCGACGTGTACGTGTCGGACCATCACCGCGTGGTGCGCTTCGGCCAGGGCTCCGGTCTGAGCGCGCGGCGCTCGACGCACGACGGCGTGAACATCCAGTGCCGTCACGTGGGCCGCGACTAGGCCCTCGCACGCCGACGGCTAAGCTGCCGGCCATATGCCGTCGTTCTCCGACCTCGGTCTGTCCGAGCCTCTTCTGGAGGCTCTGCGTGACGTCGGCTACGAGTCGCCCAGCCCGATCCAGGTGCAGGGCATCCCGCCGCTCCTCGAGGGTCGCGACGTCATCGGGCAGGCCCAGACCGGCAGCGGGAAGACCGCGGCGTTCGGCCTGCCGATGCTCGAGTACGTCGATCCGAGCGAGCGCGAGGTGCAGGCGCTCGTCCTGACGCCGACGCGCGAGTTGTGCATCCAGGTCACGCAGGCCGTGCGCACGTACGGTGCTCGCAAGGGCGTGGATGTCGTCGCCGTGTTCGGCGGCGCGCCGATCCGCACGCAGCAGGCCCAACTGCGGGCGGGCGGGCACATCGTGGTGGGCACCGTGGGGCGCGTGCTCGACCTGATCTCGCGCCACTCGCTCATGTTGCACTCCACGCGCTTCGTGGTCCTGGACGAGGCCGACGAGATGCTCGACCTCGGCTTCCTGGAGGACGTGGAGAAGATCCTGTCCCTGACCCCGGGCTCGCGCCAGACGGCGCTGTTCAGCGCGACGATGCCCGCGGAGATCCGGCGGCTGGCGGAGACGTACCTGATGGATCCGGTGACGGTGAAGGTCAAGGCGCCCCGCCTGACCGTGGACACCGTGGAGCAGTTCAAGCTGCAGACCTCGGGCCGCGAGAAGGACGCGGCGCTCGAGCGCGTCGTGGACGCCGAGCGCCCGACTCAGGCCATCGTCTTCGTGCGCACGAAGATCCGCTGCGAGCAGCTGTTCAAGCGCCTGCGCGACCGCGGCGTGGACGCCAAGGCGCTGCACGGCGACATGAGCCAGGGCGCGCGCGACGGCGTGATGATCGGCTTCAAGAGCGGCCGCGTGCCGATCCTGGTGGCGACCGACGTGGCCGCGCGCGGGCTGGACATCGCCGGGGTGACGCACATCATCAACTTCGACGTCCCCACGTCCCCGGACGTCTACGTCCACCGCATCGGACGCACCGGCCGAGTCGGCCGCTCGGGCCGCGCGATCACGTTCTACGAGCCGCGCCAGGAGCGCGACATCGCCGCGATCGAGCGCCACGCGGACATCACGATGGGCGAGTGGGAGCCGGGCGCGCACGTGGACCCGGCCCCGGTCCAGGAGCGCCCGCGCCGCCACGAGAAGCCCCACGTGGCGCGCAACGGCGACGAGCCGCACGTCAAGCTGATCGTGAACGCGGGGCGCGCGGCGGGCCTGGAGCCCGCGGACGTGGTCAACGCGGTCACGGCCGGGGCGGGCCTGGACGGCGAGGCGGTCCGCAACGTGCGCTTGCTCGAGCGGTTCTCGTTCTTGGAGGTGCCCGAGAGTGAGGCGGACCTGGTTATCGAGCGCGTGCGCGACCGTGAGGTGCGGGGTACCCGGCTGCGCCTGGAGCGTGCTCGCGCTTAATTCGTAACGTTCTGCGCGCCCCACGCGCGTCTGGGCCGGTCAGGGTGGGGGTGTGGGTAACGAACGTCTCCTGTCAGGCGACAAAAGTTGCGCACGTCCGGATTTGGCCTTGGCGCGTTTGGCCGGACGGCAGCACGGAATCGTGACCGTGGCGCAGCTCGCGGAGTTGGGTCTCGATCGGCGCGCCGTGTCGAAGCGGGCTCAGGCCGGGCGTTTGCACCGGGTCCATCGGGGTGTGTATGCGGTGGGGCATCGGGCGCTTTCGCGGGAAG
Organism: Solirubrobacteraceae bacterium; assembly: GCA_031177685.1. Classification (GTDB taxonomy): domain Bacteria; phylum Actinomycetota; class Thermoleophilia; order Solirubrobacterales; family Solirubrobacteraceae; genus AC-38. The sequence goes on from JAPSGI010000019.1 coordinate 10,103, forward strand.
CGCGGTGGATGGCGGCGGTGCTCGCGGCGGGCGAACACGCCGCACTGAGTCACCTGTGCGCCGCCACGCTCTGGCGCGTGTGGCGGCGCGGGACGAACGGGATCGACGTCGTCACCCCTGACCGGCGCCGTTCCCGTCCCGGGGTGCGCATCCACGGGAGCCGGATCCTGGATCCGACGGACGTGACAAAGCGCGAAGGAATCCCGGTCACGACCGTGCCCCGAACCCTCGTGGACCTGGCCGATGTCATGACGGCAGAGCGACTCGCCAACGTGATCCACGAGGCGGCGTTTCGCAACGTGTTCGACGCGCGCGCAACCCGAGAGGCGATAAACCGCGCGCACGGGCGGCGCGGCACGAGCGTGCTGGCACGGGCGCTCGCAGCGCACGAGAGCGGCAGCGCCGGAACGAGGAGCAGCCTCGAGGACCGCTTCCTCGCACTCGTCAGACAGGCCCGCCTCCCCGAACCCCAGGTGAACGTCCACGTCCCGGCAGGCGGCCAAGAGATCGAAGTCGACTTCCACTGGCCCGACCGGCGTCTTTGCGTCGAGATCGACGGCCCGGGTCACGGAAGACCGCGGACGCAGCACGAGGACCGGGCCCGCGACGAAGCGCTGCACAGAGCCGGGCACCGCGTGGTTCGCCTGCGCGAAGAAGACCTCGAACTAGGCGCGCGGGTGGTGGAGAGGCTCACGGAGTAGGGTGGCCCGCATGTCCACCGCCACCATGCACACGACCGCGGGCCCGATCGAGGTCGAGCTCTTCGACGAAGACGCGCCCAAGACGGTCGAGAACTTCCGCAAGCTGTCCGCCGACGGCTTCTACGACGGGCTCGTCTTCCACCGCGTCATCAAGGACTTCATGATCCAGGGCGGCTGCCCGCAGGGCACCGGCACGGGCGGTCCCGGCTACACGTTCGAGGACGAGATCAACGAGCACAAGATCGTCCGCGGCGCGCTCGCCATGGCGAACGCCGGGCCGAACACCAACGGGTCGCAGTTCTTCATCGTCACGACGGACGCCGCGCCGTGGCTGGACGGCAAGCACACGGTCTTCGGCCGCGTGACTTCCGGGATGGACGCCGTGGACGCCATCGAGGCGAGCCCCACGGGCGCCGGCGACCGCCCGGTCGACGATCAGCGCATCGAGCGCGTCGAGCTCGCCGCCGAGCCGTTCTAGACGCCCGGCCGCAGGCTCAAGCGGCCCGGGGGTGCGCGCCGATCACATCAGCGTGCGCGCAAGTTGGGGGATCACGGCTGCCGCAGTCGCTGTCGCGGCTGGCGGCTGCCTGCCCGCGGGCGCCGGCGCCGCCGGCACGGCGGTCGGCGTCGCCGAGCGCGAGTTCCGCATCAGCCTGTACCGCGCGACTGTCGCCCCGGGGACCGTCCGCTTCAACGTCACGAACTTCGGTGAGGACGCGCACGACCTCGCCGTCCTGACGCCGCGCGGCCGCCTGCTGGCGATCTCGCCCGAGATCCGCGCCGGCCGCCGCCACACGCTGACCGTCCGGCTGCGCCGCCCGGGCGCCTACCGGCTCGTGTGCACCAAGCTCGACCATCCCGCGCGCGGCATGCGTGCCACGCTGCGGGTGCGCAGGCCGCGCCGATGAAGCGCCGCCGCCCGCGCCCGGCGCCCCGCCGCCGCACCACCGGCCCCTGGACCGAGGCGCACGTGCACCGGCTGTTCTGGCGCGCCGGCTTCGGGGCGCGGCCGGACGAGGCCGCCGAGTGGGCCAAGCGCGGACGCGCCGCCACGCTGCGCTGGGTCCTGGAGGGCGGACCGCAGGGCGCGGCGCTGGTCGGGCCGGCTCCCAGCGCCGACGGCAAGCCCCTGGATCCCGTCAACGAGTGGGCGCACGACGGCCTGTGGTGGCTGGACCGGATGGTGCGCTCGCAGCGCCCGCTCGTGGAGAAGATGACGTTGTTCTGGCACGACCACTTCGCGACCAACGACCAGGACACGCCGCTGATGCTGCGCCAGAACCGGACGCTGCGGCGCCACGCGCTCGGCTCGTTCCCCAAGCTCCTGCGCGCGCTCACGCTGGACCCGGCGATGCAGCTCTTCCTGTCGCTGCCAAACTCCGACAAGGACGCCCCCAACGAGAACTTCGCGCGCGAGCTGATGGAGCTGTTCACGCTGGGCGTCGGCTACACCGAGCGCGACATTCGCGAGGCGGCCCGCGCGCTCACCGGCTTTCGCGCCCGCTGGACCGACGACGGCTTCGGCGGGATCTACTACGACCGCGAGCGCCACGACCGCGGCTTCAAGCGCATCTTCGGCCAGCGCGGGCGATTCGACTGGCGCGACGTGCTGCGCCTCGTCGTGGACCACCCGCGTCACGCCCCCTTCCTCACCACGAAGCTGTGGGAGTTCTTCGTCGCCGGGCCGCCCTCGCGCGCGACCGTGCGGCGCCTGTCGGCCGTCTACCGCGCGTCCGGACACCGGATCGAGCCGGTGGTGGCGGAGATCCTCGACCACCCGGCGCTCTATCGCAGCCTCGACGCGCCCGACATGGTCAAGTCGCCGATCGTCTTCGTGGCGGGCAGCCTGCGCACCAACGGCCTGCCGGTCTCGGCGCAGTCGCTGACCTGGCTGCTGGACGGCATGGGCCAGCGGCCGTTCGACCCACCCTCGGTGGCGGGCTGGGACTGGGGACCGGCCTGGATGTCCTCCAACTCCATGCGCACCCGCTTCGACTGGGGCAACCGCCTGATCGAGGACGACCTCCTCGGGGTCAAGACGGGCTCCACGCAGCCGCCCGCGAGCCCCGCAGAGGCGCTCGAGCAGGCGCTGGCCGCCACCGGGCGCCCCTGGATCTCCGGCGTCACCCGTTCGCACCTGCTGGAGATGGCGACGCGCTTCTTCGACGACCTGGGCCCCCGCACGCGCCCCCAGCGGCGCAGCGAGCGCGCGGACATGCTCCAGCGCTCCCTGCGCCTGATCCTCCTCGCCGGCCCCGACGCCCAGCTGCATTGACATGAGCGCCTGCGACGACTTCCGCCAGACCACAGAGGCCGAGCGCCGGCGCTGGCTGACCCGTCGCCAGGTCCTGGCCCGCGGCGTCGGCGCCGGCCTGGCCGTCTACGCCGCCCAGGCCATGCCGTTCGCGCGCATCCTCGAGGCGGCGCAGGCCCAGGCCCAGGCCGCCCCGAACGCCCCGGTGCTGGTCTCGGTCTTCCTCCCGGGCGGGCTCGACCTGCTGAGCGCCCTGCCGCCGCTGGGCCACTACGGCCGCTACGCCGACCTGCGCGGCGGCGTGAAGGTCGAGGCGCCGCCGCCCCTCGGCGCCACCGGCCTGGGCATCCATCCCGCGCTGACCGAGGGGGTCAACGGCGGCGTCAAGGGCCTGCACGACGCCGGCAAGGTCGGGTGGCTGCCGGGGATCGACTACGCCAACCCGGACCTCTCCCACTTCCACTCGCGCCACTTCTGGGAGACCGGCCTCATCACGCACGCCGACGCGCCCGGCTGGCTGGGCCGCTGGCTGGATCGCCACGGCTCCGCCGACAACCCGCTGCAGGGGCTGTCGGTGTCGCACGGGCTCTCGCCCGTGATGCGCTCCGGCCGCGCCCCCGTGGCGGCCGTCTCCAGCCCCAACGACGCGCGCATGTGGGTGCGCGACGTGTGGGGCCCCGCCTACGACCGTGCGATCGACACGTGGGGGCGAATCGCCTCCGCCAGCCCCGGCGCCCCGGGTCCCTCCTCCGCGTACACGGCCGCGCGCCTGGCCAAGGAGGTGGGCGACCGCCTCGCGCCCTACCGCCGCGAGAAGGGCCGCGACCCGCTCGCCCCCGCGGTCGAGTACCCCGACGACAACGAGCTGGGCGGCCGCCTGTCGCGCATGGCCGCGCTGATCGCCCAGCCGCTGGGCATCCGCGTGGCCACCGTGGAGGCCGGGGGCGACTTCGACACGCACGACAACCAGCCCGACGACCTCGCCCGCGACCTCGCCGAGGTCTCCCGCGCGCTGGCCGCCTTCCAGGCCGACCTGGAGGCCCGCGGCATCGCCGACCGCGTGCTGACCCTGGTGTGGTCGGAGTTCGGCCGCCGCCCCGAGGCCAACGACTCCCGCGGGACCGACCACGGCGCCGGCGGGATCGCCTGGGTACAGGGCACACGCGCCCGCGCCGGCGTCCACAGCGACTACCCCAGCCTGACCTCGTTCGACCGCGACGACAACCTCCGGGTCACCGTCGACTTCCGCTCCGTGTACGCGAGCCTGCTGGAGAGCTGGATGGGGACGGGCGCCGACGAGGTCATCCCCAGCTCCAAGGCCTTCCGCCGCCTCGCGCTCGTCGCCTGAGCCGAACTGGCTGGACAGCCAGCCGGGACGGATCTTGGGGTAGGCTCCCTGGTTCCAGCGGCGAGAGGAGTAGGAGATGGCGACGGTCGAGCAGCGGCGTACACGGTCGGGCAACGGCGCGGGCCCCGGCGGGACCCCGGTCGAGAACCCGGCGACCGGCGAGATCATCACCTCGGTTCCCGACCTCAAGCCCAAGGACGTAAAGGAGATCGTCGCCCGCGCCCGGGCGGCGCAGCCCGCCTGGGAGGCGCTCGGCTTCGAGGGCCGCGCGCGGATCCTGCGGCGCGCGCAGAAGTGGGTCCTGGACAACACGCAGCGCATCTGCGACACGATCGTCGCCGAGACCGGCAAGACGTACGAGGACGCGCTGATCGCCGAGGTCTCCTACGCCGCCAACGCGTTCGGCTTCTGGGCCAAGACCGCACCGGAGTACCTCGCCGACGAGCGCGTGAAGTCCTCCAACATGTTCGTCAAGGGCGCCAAGCTGATCGTCCGCTACAAGCCGCTGGGCGTGGTCGGCGTGATCGGCCCCTGGAACTACCCGCTGACCAACTCCTTCGGCGACTGCATCCCCGCGCTGGCCGCCGGCAACGCCGCGGTGCTCAAGCCGGCGGAGAAGACACCGCTCACCTCGCTGCTGATGGCCGAGATGCTCGACGAGTGCGGGATGCCCGAGGGCGTCTTCGGGGTCGCCACCGGCAAGGGCAGCGTGACCGGCCCCGCGCTCATCGACGCGGTCGACTTCGTGATGTTCACCGGCTCCACGGAGACCGGCAAGAAGGTCATGGCGCAGGCGGCCGAGACGCTGACGCCCGTCGGCCTGGAGCTCGGCGGCAAGGACCCGATGATCGTCCTCTCCGACGCCGACCTCGAACGCGCCGCCAACACCGCCGTCTACTACGGCTTCCAGAACGGCGGGCAGACGTGCATCTCGATCGAGCGCGTCTACGTCGAGGAGCCGGTCTACGACGAGTTCGTCGCCAAGGTGCAGGACAAGGCGCGCGCGCTGCGCCAGGGCGTGCCGTCCGGCCCCGGGTCGGTCGACGTGGGCGCGGTCACCTTCGAGCCGCAGATGAAGACGATCCAGGAGCACGTCGACGACGCGCTGGCCAAGGGCGCGCGGGTCGTGGCGGGCGGCCACGCCAAGACCGATCGCGGGCGCTACTTCGAGCCGACCGTCCTGGTCGACGTCGACCACACGATGAAGTGCATGACCGAGGAGACGTTCGGCCCGACGCTGCCGATCATGAGGGTGCGCGACGCCGAGGAGGCCGTGCGGCTGGCCAACGACTCGCCGTTCGGGCTGGCCGGCTCGGTGTTCACCAGAGACGTCGAGAAGGGCGAGCGGATCGCGCGCCAGGTCGAGTCCGGGGCGGTGTGCGTCAACGACGCGATGACCAACTACGCCGCGCTGGAGATCCCCATGGGCGGCTGGAAGACCTCCGGCATGGGGTCGCGCCACGGCGCCTACGGGATTCGCAAGTACTGCGCCCAGCAGACGCTGCTGGTCAAGCGCTTCGCGCTCAAGAAGGACGTGCACATGTTCCCGTACCGGGCGCGCAACACGAAGGTGATCGGCGGGCTGCTGAAGCTCCTGTACGGGCGCGGCAAGCGCGACTAGCGCCTGCTGGCCCTAGCGCTAGGCCTCGGCTCGTCCCTGTGCTGGGGCGTCGCCGACTTCGCCGGCGGGCTGCAGGCCCGGCGCTTCGCGCTGCTCGCGGTACTGCTGGTCTCTCAGGCCGCCGGCCTGACGGGCGTCGCGGTGGTCGTGGCGCTGGGCGGCGAGTCCGCTCCGCCGGTGAGCGAGCTGTGGCCGGCCGCCGCGGGCGGGATCGCCGGCGCGGCCGCCCTGGCCGCCTTCTACCGCGGCTTGGCCATCGGGACGATGAGCATCGTCGCGCCGATCTCCGCCACCGCCGCGGCCGTCCCGGTCGCGGTCGGCGTGGCGACCGGCGAGCGGCCGGGCGCGCTGCAGGCCGTCGGGATCGCGCTCGCCGTGAGCGGCGTGGTGCTCGCCTCGCGCGAGGAGGGCTCGGGTGCGGCAGCCGCAGCGGTCGCGCGCCGCAGCGTGCTGCTCGCCCTCGTGGCGGCGCTGGGCTTCGGCACGTTCTTCGTGGGGATGGACGCCGCGGCCGAGGAGGACGTCTTCTGGGCGCTGCTGGCCGCGCGCGGCGCCTCGTTCACGATGCTGTGCGCGGCCGCCGCGATCGTCCGCCCACGCCTGCCGGGCCGGCCCGCGACGCTGGGCGCGCTGGCGGCGATCGGCGTGCTGGACCTGTTTGCCAACGGGCTCTTCGCCGCCGCGTCGACGCAGGGGCTGCTGTCGGTGGCCGCGGTGGCGTCGTCGCTCTATCCCGTGGTGACGATCGCGCTGGCGCGCGCCGTGCTGCGCGAGCGCGTGCGCGGGGTCCAACGCGCGGGCGTCGCCGCCGCGCTCGCCGGCGTGCTGCTCATCGCGAGTGGGGCGTGACGTCCAGGTCGACGCGCACGGTGAGCAGGTCGGTGCCGAAGAGCCGCACGGCCGCGGCGTTGCTCCGGGCTCCGCGGCGGCGGGCGGCGAGCCAGCGCTGGCGCTCGCGCGGGTCGTCGTCGGTCAAGGCGTGCGCGGTGCCGGTGAGCCAGCGGGTGCGCAGGCCATCGCGAACCTTCAGGCGCACGCGTGGGTTGGCCTGGAGATTGCGCACGTAACCGGCCTTGCGCCCGTGCTCGGCGACGATCCAGAACTCGCCGCCGACACGACCGTCGCCGACCGGGGTGCGCCGCGTGCGACCGCTGCGCCGGCCGACCGTCTCGATCAGCGCGTAGCCCGGCGGCACCGCTCCGATCCGGAAGAGCAGGCGCAGCGGCGGGTTTAGCAGGTAGTGCTGAACGAAGTGGACGGCGCGGTGCTTCATCCGCGCAGCGAGACGCCCAGCAGTTCCTCCAGCTGCGGGATCGTCTGCTCGGAGGACACGTGGTGCACGGTGGCCATCCCCAGCTCGGCGGCCGGCTTGAGGTTCGGCGGCAGGTCGTCCACGAACACGCACTCCTCGGGCGGCAGTCCGATCGCCTGCGCGGCCAGCGCGTAGATCTGCGGCAGCGGCTTGCGCATCCCCACCTCGCCCGAGATGACGGTCCCGTCGAACAGCTCCTCGAAGCGCGACCGGTCGTAGCGGCCCTTTCCCCAGGAGTTGGAGAGCAGGCCGGTCCGCACGCCCCCCCGCTTGGCCGCGGCGACGGCCGCCACCATGTCCTCGTCCGGGCGCATCCCGTCGAACAGCCGGTCGATCAGCCCGATGGGATCGGCCACGCCGAGGACCTCCGCGAAGCGCGGCTCGAACTCCTCCTCGGTCAGCCGGCCCTCCTCGAGGTCGAACAGCAGCTGCTGGGCGGCGGGATCGGCGCGAAAGCGGTCGCGCACCGCGCCGGGCGCGAGCCCCTCCGCGACGCAGAACGCCTGGAAGGACTCGAAGACGTTGGTGGTGAGCACCCCTCCGAAGTCGACGAGGAGTCCCCGCCTAGCCGCCATGCGCGATGCCCAGGGCGCGGCGGGCGATGGCGGGGACGCCCTCGTCGAGCAGCTTGAAGAACGGGTCGTCCGTGGTGCCGGCGAGCAGGCGCTTGTAGGAACCCTCGAGGAACACGGCGGACTTCCACAGCGCGAGCGTCTGGTACCAGGGCAGGTCGGACATCGAGCGCCCGGAGCGTTCCTCGTAGCGCGCGATCAGCGCGTCGCGGGTGGGGAAGCCCGCGCGCGTGGTGACCGCGCCGAGCGCGAAGAGCGGCGTGCCCTCCTGGTCGCCGGGCTGCGCGTAGGTGGCGGTGAGGTAGCCGAGGTCGGCGAGCGGATCGCCGATCGTCGCGAGCTCCCAGTCGAAGATCGCCACGAGCCGGGCGGGAGTCCCCGGCGCGAACATCGTGTTGCCCAGGCGGTAGTCGCCGTGGACGATCGTGGCGGGCGGGGACTCGGGCACGTTGGCCCGCAGCCACTCCGTCGCCTCGTCGACCTCGGGGACGGGGCGGGTGGCGTTGTGCTCCCACAGTCCGCTGAAGCGGCGGACCTGGCGCTCCAGGTAGCCGGTCGGCTTGCCGTAGCCCTCCAGGCCGGCGGCCCGCCAGTCCACGGCGTGGATCTCCACCAGCGCGTCGATCAGCTCGTGCGCGATGCGCTCGCGCTGCGCCGGCGTGTCGAGCCGCGCCGGGATCTCGGCGGTGATCACGTCGCCCTCGACCTTTTCCATCACGTAGAACGGCGCGCCGATCACCGACTCGTCGTCGCAGGTCGCGAGCACGCGGGGCGTGCGCACGTCGGCGTCCTCGATCGCGGTGAGCAGGCGCGCCTCGCGCAGGACGTCGTGGGCCGACGGCGGCAGCGGAGGCCGGGGCGGCCGGCGCAGGACCCACTCGCCCGCTTCGCGGCGGATCAGGTAGGTGATGTTGGAATGGCCCTCCCCGACGGTCTCCGCCTCGACGGGCCCGGACCCGAGCCCGCGCTCGTCCAGGAACGCCTCCAGCGGCCGGCGGACGAGCAGGGGCGCCAGCTCGAGGGCGGCGGCCTCCTCGGGCGTGTCCACGATGGCGGTCATGCCGCCCTCCCGTGCTCCCGTGGCATGCGAGCCGGGACGCTAGCGGACGGCGAACGTGCGGGTGCGCTTGTTCGAGCGCAGACCGGAGGCGTCGGTGACGACGAGCTCGACGCGGTACGTGCCGGGCGCCAGCCGCCTGGCGACTCGCTTGGAGTTCGCGCCCCGGCGCGCGGGGAAGGTGGCGCTGCCGCGGCGCACGAAGCGCCGGCCGGCGCGGCGCAGGAAGGAGGCCCGGGCGGTCCCCGCGCGCGAGGAGCGGAAGCGCAGCCGCACGCCGGTCCGGGTGCCAGCGGCGGTCAGTCCGCCGATCGTGGGCGGCAGCACGCCGGCGGCATTGACGTAGACGTAGCCGACCATGCCGAAGTCGCCGGTGGGCGCGGCGTGGGCCTCGCAGTAGTAGCGGTACTTGCCGGGGCGCGTGAACGTGCGCGAGACGCCGCCGGCGGGCCACTCGTCCGGCGGGACGGCGCTGGCCGGCTGCGGCGGCGCGCCGCCGTCGTTCCACACGACGTTGTGGTCGCCGCCCTGGTTGGTGACGGTGACCTTCTCGCCCGGCTTCACCGCGACGCTGCGCGGCGAGAACGTGTTGTCGGTGCGCGCGACGACGGACCGGTCGGCGGCCAGGGCGGTCGGCGCCGCGAGCGCGACGGCGGCGGTCGCGGTGGCGAGCAGGAACGAGCGCATCTGCATGGGGATATACCGGGGGACGCCCCGGAGTTCCGGTTTCTTCCCCCGTAGCCTTCGGGGAATGCCCGAGCTGCCCGAGGTGGAGATCGTCGCGCGCCGCATCGGCGCCGCCGTCGCCGGCGTGCGCGTGGAGAACGCGTTCGCGCCCGGCCTCAACGCGCTCAAGACGTTCGACCCGCCGCTGTCGGCGCTGGAGGGTCGGGCGCTCACCGGGCTGCGCCGGCGCGGCAAGCACCTGATCGTGGACGCGCAGGACGGTCTCTCGCTGCTCGTGCACCTGATGTCCGCGGGGCGCCTGCAGCTGTACGACAAGCGCGCGGGCCCGCGCGACCGCACCTCGCGGCTGCTCGTGCGCCTGGAGGGCGGTGGAGAGCTGCGCCTGCGCGAGTTCGGCACGCGCCAGCGGGCGTGGGTCAAGCTGCTGGCGACGGAGGCGCTGGAGGCCGACGAGGCGCTGGCGGACCTCGGTCCCGAGGCGTGGCCCGATCCGCCGCCCTTCGAGGAGCTGCTGGAGGGCCCGCGGCCGCTCTACACCCTGCTGCGCGACCAGCACACGATCGCGGGCATCGGGCGCTCGTGGGTGGACGAGATCCTGTGGACGGCGCAGCTGTCGCCCTTCAAGCGCGCGGACGACCTCACGCCGCTGGAGGCGCAGCGCCTGCGCGACGCGACGGTGGCGCGGCTGGGGGCGGCGATCGACCACTACGAGGAGGTGGTCACGCTGCCGATCCCCGACAAGCTGCCGATGCCGCTGGAGGTGCACCGCCGCGAGGGCGAGCCGTGCCCGCGCTGCGGCACCACGCTGGAGGCCGTGCACTACGAGGATTACGTGATGGCCTACTGCCCGGCGTGCCAGACGGAGGGGCGAGTTCTCAAGGACCGACGCCTCTCCCGTCTGCTGAAGTGAGACCACGAACCGCGAAAGGACCCGCTGCATGATCGAGCCCGGCGACACCGCCCCCGACTTCACGCTCTCCGACCAGAACGGCGACCCCGTGACGCTCTCGCAGCTGCGCGGGCAGCACGTCGTCCTCTACTTCTACCCGAAGGCCGACACCCCGGGGTGTACGACGCAGGCGTGCGGGGTGCGCGACCGCGCGTCCGACTACGAGCGCGCGGGGGCCGTCGTGCTCGGCGTCTCGCCCGACCCGCCCGAGCGCCTGGCCAAGTTCGACGCCAAGCACGGCCTCGGCTTCACGCTGCTCTCCGACGTCGACCACGCGGTCGCCGAGGACTACGGCGTGTGGGTCGAGAAGTCGATGTACGGCCGCAACTACTGGGGCAACGAGCGCACGACGTTCGTGATCGATCCCGACGGCGAGGTGCTCGACGCGATGCGCAAGGTCAAGCCTGCGGAGCACGACGACCGCGTTCTCGGCGCGCTCGCCGCGACTGGCTGACGCGCTCCAGCGGCGCGGCGATGCGGACCAGGCGGTCGGTGTTCTCGCCGAGACCCTCGGCGTGGCCGCGCAACTGCGCGGTGTGGTCGTCGATGCGCCCGAGCTGGCCGCGCATCGCCTGCGTGTGGTCGTCGATCGTCTTGAGCTGCTCGACCGCGGCGGCGAGCAGGCGCTGCATGTCGGCCATGCTGCGCTCCATGCTCTCGAGGCGGCCGGGGAGGGCGGCCACGGTGCGCAGGACCCGGACGGGCAGCGCGATCAATCCGTCCATCATGAGTGCACGCTAGCCGAGCGGCCGGTCAGGTCACGGAACCACGCGGCCGCTGGGCCGGACCACCAGCCACAGACCGCCGTAGGAGTTCACGCGGTGGCAGAAGACCTGCCGGCGCCCCTCGTTGACGTAGAAGTACAGCGGCCGGCCGGCGTAGGTGACCTGGCGCCGGCCGTCGCGCCGCCGGGTGGTGCCGAGCAGGCGCGAGCGCACGCCGCGCCCGGCGACGGGCCGTGCGCGCGTGTAGACGGGCGGCCATGCCCGGGCGCAGGCGCCGTAGCAGCGGCTGAGGTTGCGCCGGTCGTAGGTGAAGGCGTAGATCGCCTGGCCGCGGCCGTCGAAGAGGATCGGCCCGAAGCGCGCGTGGTCGATGATGCGAATCGTGGTGCCCTGCGGGGCGCGTGCGGCGGCGGGCGCGGCGGCGGCCAGCGCCGCGAGGGCGACGAGCAGCGCGGTGAGGGTGCGGCGCGCGGCCATGGCTGCGCCGATGTTCCCACACCCCGCCGCGCCCGGCCATGGAATGCTGCGCGCGTGACTCTTCCCCCGACGATCTCGGACTTCGAGCGCGCGGCGGCCGACGCGCTGGAGCCCGGGCCGCGCGCGTACTACTTCGGCGGCGCGGGAGCCGAGCTGACCCTGCGCGACAACCCGGAGGCGTGGGGGCGCATCGCGATCCGCCCGCGCGTCCTCGTCGACGTGTCCGCATGCGATCCGCGCACGACGGTCCTGGGACGCGAGCACCCGCACCCGATCTTCGTCGCGCCCACCGCCTTCCACCGCCTGGCGCACGGCGACGGGGAGGAGGCGACGGCGCGCGGGGCCGCGGCGGCCCAGGCGCTCTACTGCCTCTCGTCGCTGGCCACGAGCAACCCGGTGGCCGTCGCGCAGGCCGCACCGGGAGGCCGGCGGTGGTTCCAGCTCTACGTCTTCCGCGACCGCGCCGTGTCCGACGCGCTGCTGGCGGCCGCCGTGGAGCACGGCTACGAGGCGATCGTGGTCACGGTCGACCTGCCCGTGTGGGGCGTGCGCGAGCGCGAGCTGCGGTCGGGGTACGCGATCGACGCCGCGCAGCTGGCTCCGCACCTGTACCCGGGCGACCTGGCGCTGACCGACGTCGGGACGCTGATCGACCCCTCGCTGACCTGGGCGGACGTCGAGCGCTTCGCCGCGGGATCGCGGCTGCCGGTCCTGGTCAAGGGCGTGCTGACCGGGCGCGACGCCGTCCTGGCCGCCGAGCATGGCGCCGCGGGCGTGGTGGTCTCCAACCACGGCGGGCGCCAGCTGGACACCGTGCGCTCCGGCGCCGATGCGCTGCCCGAGGTGGTGGAGGCGGCCGGCGACCGCCTCGACGTGCTGGTCGACGGCGGCATCCGCCGGGGGACCGACGTGCTCAAGGCGCTGGCGCTGGGGGCCAGGGCGGTGATGGTGGGCCGGCCCGTGGTGTGGGGCCTGGCCGTCGGCGGTGAGGACGGCGTGCGCGCGGTGCTGGACCTCCTGCGCGCCGAGTTCGAGGTGGCGCTCGCGCTGGCCGGAGTCCCCCGCGCGGCCGACCTCGACGGCGCGGCCGTCGAGCCGGCTCCGTGGGCCGGCGGCGTACCGTTCCGCGCGTGACGCTGCGTCCCGTCCACGCCGGGCTGGGGGACTTCTTCCAGGCCGTCGGCGACTTCTTCGACAGCCTCGGCGACATCAGCTTCGGCCCGCTCGCCTTCGGTCTGGCGTGCTTCGTCGTCTACCTGTCGTTGCGCGCCCGCGCGTACTTCAACGTGATCCGCGCGGCCTACCCGACGGAGCACGTCGAGTTCCGGCGGGTGTGGGGCGCCTACATCGCGGCCTACGGGTTCAACAACGTGGTGCCGGCGCGCGGCGGCGACCTCATCCGGCTGTTCTTGACGAAGAGCTCGGTGCCCAACTCGTCGTATCCGGCGGTCGCGTCGAGCTTCGCGGTGGAAGCCGTCTTCGACGCCTCGATGGCGGTGTTCATCCTCACCTTCGCCTTCTCGCAGGGCGTGTTCCCCAAGCCGCCGGACTTCTCGGATCTGCAGGCGTTCGATCTCTCGTGGCTGGCGGCGCACCCGCGCTTCACGCTGTTCCTGCTGACCTTCCTGGCCGTCGGCTCGCTGGTCGCCTTCGCGCTGCTGTCGGTGCGGGTGCAGGCGTTCTGGGCGCGCGTCAAGCAGGGGCTGACGATCCTGACCGACCGGCGGCGCTACTTCCGCGAGGTGTGGCTGGTCCAGTTCTGCGGGTGGCTGTTCCGCTTCACGGCGTTCTGGTTTCTGCTGGAGGCCTTCGGCGTGGGGGGATCGGTGCGCAACGTCCTGCTGGTCTTGGGCGTCAACGCGGTGGCGGCGCTCGTCCCCTTCACGCCGGGCGGCGCGGGGGTCCAGCAGGCGCTGCTGGTGAAGGTGTTCGCGGGCGCCGCGGCGGGCGCGACCGTGGCCGCCTACTCGGTGGGCCAGCAGATCGCGATCGGCGCCACGACGCTGGGAATCGGGTTCATCGCGCTGGTCATGATCTTCGAGATCCGCTCGTTCAAGGAGGTCATCCGCGCCGGGAAGGAAGAACGCGCGGCGGAAGCGGCGGCGCGCTGACCTACTGAAGCCCCTGGCGCGCCTCGCGCACCAGGGCGACCGCCTCGGGGAAGACGATCGCCATCACCGAGCGGATCTGCTCGGCCTGGCGCTCGACGTCGCCCTCCAGCTGGACGCGGTTGATGGCGGCGACCGTCAGGTCCACCGCGAGCTTGATCGCGGAGTCGGCCCACGCGACGCGCTGGGCACCCTGCATCTGCTCGGCGAACTCGGCCATCCGCCGCTGCAGCTCCTCGGGATCGCCGAACAGTCCACCGAAGCCTTCCATGGGAGGATCGTACCCATGGCGCAGAGCGTGCATGTGCCCGGCGCCGAGCTGGCGTACGCGGCGCACGGCGAGGGCTCGCCGCTGCTGCTCGTCCACGGCATCGCGGAGCGGGCGGAGAGCTGGGCGCCGGTGGTCGCGCAGACCTCGGCGACCGCGCGCGTGATCGCGTACGACCGGCGCGGCTACGGGGACTCCTCGGCGCCCGAGCCCTACGGGCGCACGACCGTCGCCGAGCAGGCGGAGGACGCGGCCGCGCTGCTGGAGGCGGTGGCGGGCGGGCCGGCGATCGTCTGCGGCCGCGACCTCGGCGCGCTGGTGGCGCTCGACCTGGCCAAGCGTCACCGCCGCCTGGTGGTGGGCGTCGCGGCGATCGACCCGTTGCTGCTCGCCTTCTCTTCCACCGCCACGGAGGTCCTGAGCACCGAGCGCCTGGCCCTGGAGGAGTCCCTGCGCGACGGCGGTCCCGCGGCGGCCGTGCGCGACTGGCTGCAGGCGCGGGGCGCCGATCCGCGGCGCCTCGAGTGGGCGGACGCCGACCACGGTGCGTTCTTCGCCGACTTCGCCGGCCTGGCCACCTGGCCGATCTCGCGCCGCGAGCTGCGCGCGCTCGACGTCCCCCTGGCCGTGCTGGTCTCCGCCACGGCCCGGGCCCACGTCCGCGAGGCCGCCGAGGCCCTGGCCACGCTGGTCCCCGGAGCGCGGGTGGCGCCCGAAAGCGACATCACACAAGAGCTTTGGTCACTTGACCGCGATATACGCGGCTAAGTCCACACGCTGCGGCGTCAGGGGCGGTTGCGGGCCAGCACGGCGACCGTCCCGCCGCGGCGTGCGAGCCCGGCGGCGAGCTCGAGGAGGGCCGCGAGCGGGAAGAGGGGCAGCAGGAGGATCGACGTCGCGAGGTCGCGGGCGTCGAGCGGCGCCTCGCGCTTGAGGAAGGCGAAGAGGTAGGACGGGCGGCGCGTGACGCGGTTGACCAGCGACTGCCACATCCCGAACGGGTTGTGCTCGGCCAGGACGTGATGCGTGCGCACCGGCTCGAGGCCGTGGCGGCGCAGCAGCGCGTGCAGCCCCGCGACGGTGAAGTGCGTGCGGTGGCGCGGGACGTCGAGGTGGTACCAGCGCTCGCCGCCCAGGCGCGCCTGCAGCGAGCCGAGGTTGGGGACGCCTACGAGCAGCGCCCCGCCCGGGCGCAGCCACGCGGCGAACGACGCGACCGCGGCGTCGGGATCGATCACGTGCTCGAGCACGTGCCACGCGGTGACCGCGTCGACGGACCCGGCCACGACGCCGGCGTCCTCGACGCCGGCGACCGACAGCCGCACGCCGTATCCGGACGCCGCGGCCGCCCGCGCCGGATCGGGCTCGAACCCCTCCGCCGCGTACCCCGCGGCACGAGCGGAGGCCACGAACCGCCCCCGACCGGCCCCCGCATCGACCAGCCGGGCGGGTGGCGGAACCACGCGCCGCAGCATCCGCAGCCGCCGCCGATCGAAGGCCGCAAGAACCGGCGCCGCCAGCCGCGCGCCGCGAGGGGACGGCGAGGCGGCCCCGGACTCCTCCCCTGACGGCAATGCCGTTGCGGGCGCCAGCGTCACCGCAGTCCCACAGTCGACGCAGCGGGCGAGTTCCGCACGCCAGGGCCTCAAGGCGCCGCCGCAGGCCGGGCAGGCGGTGGGCGGGCTCAGACCGCGGCTTCCCGGGCGGGCGCCGGCGCCTCCCACGCGACGCCGTGGCCGCCCAGGTGGTCGAGGAACTCCGCCGGGTCGAACGCCGACGCCGGGCTGTGCGCGCCGACCTCCGCGAAGTGCCCCGCCGCGAGCAGCGACGCGGTGTGCACGGCCGTGACGGCGGTCAGCCCGTACACGTCGGAGCCGCGCGCGAGTGCCCGCGCCGTGCGGCCGTCCTCGCCTCGCGCCAGCGCGGCCACCGTGAAGCGGGCCGCCCCGCGCGCCGCCTCCGGCGGCCCCTCGGGCAGGCGGTCGATCGCCACGTCGACCAGCGCCTTGAGCGGCGAGTGCAGCGCCAGCGCCGCGGCGGGCATCGCCAGCGCCACCAGCGCGCCGGGCAGCGGCACCGGCGCCAGGCCCGCCAGTGCGATGAGCGACTTCACGGCTCGCGTACGCGTATGGCGCGGCACCGTCAGGACCTCGCCCGAGGGATAGGCCACCATCTCCTGGCTTCCGACCGGCACGGGAAACGCGAAGCGCGCCCGGCGCGGCACCCGCGGCGCCCGGCGCAGCTCGCCGTCGCGGTACTCCAGACCGCCCGCCCGGGCCATCTCGAGCCCCGAGTGCAGCGTCCCGCGGGTCGCGCCGAACCCCGCGACGTAGTACGCGAGCACGAGCTCGGACAGCGGCTCGACCTCGCGTCCGGCCAGGCGCGCCAGCAGGTCCCCCGGCACGTAGTCGAAGCCCGCCGCGGGAATCAGGACCACCTCGGCGGCGCGCGCCGCGTCGTCGAACTCCTCGTACACGCGCCGCATGTGGGTCTGCTCGCCCGTCGTGTCGACGTAGTGCGTCCCCGTCTCCACCGCGGCCCGCACGACGGGCTCGCCCAGCTGCGTGAAGGGCCCCGCGCAGTTCACCACCGCGGCGCAGTCCCCGAAGGCGTGGCGCAGCGCGTCGCGATCCTCCAGCGACGCGGGGCGCACCTCGGAGAACCCCGTCTCCTCGGCGAGGGCGTGCAGCTTCGACGGGCTGCGACCGCACAGGACCGCGTCGGCGCCCCGCCGGGCAAGCTCCGCCACCACGAGCCGGCCGGTGTAGCCGGTCGCCCCGTACACCGCGATCGGCTCGGACCCGGTCACCCGCCGCGGTTGTGGAAGTAGAAGTCCGGATGCGCGGCGCGCGCGATGTCCGTGGTCACCTCGTGCGTGAGGTTGACGTCGCCCGTGCGGACGACCAGGTCGTCGAGCGTCACGATCCCGGTCAGGCGCTCGCCGTCCAGCACCGGCAGCCGGCGGATGCGGTGCGCGACCATCAGCTCGCCCGCCGCCTCCACGGTCATCTCCGCGTCGCCCGTGACGACCGGCGAGGAGGCGTGGTCGATCGCGTGGTCGCCCGGGTCGCGCCCGTCCGCGACAACGCCCACCGCCAGGTCGCGATCGGTCACGATCCCGGTCGCCGCCCCCGCGTCGTCGAGCAGCACGACCGAGCCGACGTTGCGCTCGCGCATCAGCTCGGCCACCTCGCGGACCGGCGCGGCCGCGGGCGCCGTGACCACCGACTCGGTCATCACGTCGCGGATGAGCACGCGCCGAGCATATCGCCGCCGGATGGCTAGAGTCCGGCGTTCGCGATGGCCGCGTTGACCCCAACCCAGATGGCCTGGCGCGGGCGCATCGAGACGGCGCTCGGCCTCGCCGCCCCGGCGCTCGACCTCCTCCTGGCCGCGGGCGACCGGCTCGCCCGCCTGCTGGAGCCCGACGACGCGTGGGACCCGCCCGTGCGCCCGCCGCGTCACCGGCTCGAGAGGGAGTGAGCGCGCTGTCCGGGCGCGAGGAGCAGCTGGACTGGGAGCGCCGCCGCGCGCCGCTCGCGGCGGCCGGGGCGATCGCCGGCGCGCTCCTCCCCATGGGCGGCGCCCTGGTGGGAGCCCAGACCCTCACCGACCAGCCCAAGGACTCGGCCAGCCGGCTTCTGTACTTCCACGAGCACGCGAGCGACCTCGTCGTCTACGCGATCCTGCTCGCGCTCGGCGCGCTGGCGATCCTCGCGCCGATGGCCTACCTGTACCGCGCGACGCGCTTCCGCCGGCCTGCGCTGCCGAAGATCGCGCTGATCGTCCTGATCCTCGGCGGCGTCCTGCTGGCGATCGTGCAGGTGGGCTCCCAGGTCGTCCTCACGGATCGCGCCGGCGACTTCGCACGCACCGGCGACCAGACCTACGAGGAGGCCAAGCGCGTGTTCGACCTGCCCGGGCTGCGCACGCTCGCGGTGGGCGGGCTGATCGCGCAGCTGTCGCTGGGCTTCGCCTTCGTGATGATCTCGCTCAACGCGATGCGCGCCGGGCTGCTCACCCGCTTCATGGGCTACCTGGGGATCATCGTCGGGGTCCTCTTCGTGCTGCCGCTCGCGCCCGGGCCGCCGGTCGTGCAGTCGTTCTGGCTCGGCGCGCTGGCGGTCCTGCTGCTCGGCCGCTGGCCCAGCGGCGTGCCGCCCGCGTGGCGCGAGGGCCGCGAGGTCCCATGGCCCACCCGCCAGGAGCTGATCGAGCGCGCGCAGCGCGAGGGCCGCGGCCCCGCCTCCGAGCCCGAACCGGCGACCGCCGGCGCCGCGCCGGCGCCCCGCACACGCGCCGCCAGCTCGAAGAAGCGCACGCGCAAGAAGCGGCGCTGAGGCTCGCGCGGCCGCGCGATAGGCTCCGGCCATGGCGACCCAGGAGACGTCCCAGCTCGAGCGCGAGCTGGGGGAGTTGCTCGACGTCGAGCGCTTCGCGCCGCCCGAAAGCTTCCGTTCGGGCGCGCTGTGGAACGACCCGAAGGTGTACGAGGAGGCGGAGGCCGACTGGCAGGGCTGGTGGGCCCGGCAGGCCGAGGAGCTGCTGGACTGGGCGCAGCCGTGGGACACGGTCATGGACGACTCGGATCCGCCCTTCTACAAGTGGTTCGCCGGCGGCAAGCTCAACGCGTCGCACAACTGCCTGGACCGCCACGTGGCGGCGGGCCGGGGGGATCGCGTGGCGTTCCACTGGCGCGGCGAGGAGGGCGAGGAGCGCGACGTCACCTACGCCGACCTGCTGCGCGACGTGCAGAAGCTGGCCAACGCGCTGAAGGACCGGGGGATCGGCTCCGGCGACGTGGTCGGCATCTTCCTGCCGATGATCCCGGAGGTCGTCGTCGCCATGCTGGCCTGCGCGCGCATCGGCGCGCCGCACAACGTGGTGTTCGGCGGCTTCTCGCCCGAGTCGGTGCGCGAGCGCATGGAGTTCTCCGACGCCAAGGCGCTGATCACCGTGGACGGGGCGCGGCGCAAGGGCAAGACCGCGCCGATCAAGTCGGCGGTCGACGAGGTCATGGGCGATCTGGAGACCATCGAGACGATCGTCGTGGTCCGCCACACCGGCGTCGACTGCGAGCTGCGCGAGGGCCGCGACGTCTGGTACCACGAGGCGCTCGAGGCGGCCGACGACGAGTGTCCGGCCGAGCCGCTGGACGCCGAGCACCCGCTCTACATCCTCTACACGTCGGGCTCCACCGCCAAGCCGAAGGGGATCCTGCACACCACGGGCGGCTACCTGACGGGCGCGGCCTACACGCAGCGCTACGTGTTCGACCTGCGCCCCGACGAGGACGTGTGGTGGTGCTCGGCCGACGTCGGCTGGGTCACCGGCCACTCCTACATCGTGTACGGGCCGCTGCTCAACGGCGCGACCAGCGTCATGTACGAGGGCGCGCCGGACTACCCCGACAAGGACGTCTGGTGGTCGCTGTGCGACCGCTACGACGTGACGCTCTTCTACACCGCGCCGACGGCGATCCGCGCGTGCATGAAGTGGGGGCCGCAGTATCCCGAGCGCCACGACCTCTCGTCGCTGCGCCTGCTGGGCAGCGTGGGCGAGCCCATCAACCCCAAGGCGTGGCTGTGGTACTGGAAGGTGATCGGCGGCGGGCGCTGCCCGATCGTCGACACGTGGTGGCAGACCGAGACCGGGTCGATCCTGATCTCCCCACTGCCCGGGATCACAGAGGCCAAGCCGGGGTCGGCCACCGTCCCGCTGCCCGGCATCGACGCCGCGGTCGTGGACGAGGACGGCCAGGAGATCGGGGAGGGGCAGGGCCTGCTGGTCCTGCGCCGCCCGTGGCCGTCGATGCTGCGCACGCTGTACCGCGAGGACGAGCGCTTCGTGGAGACCTACTTCTCGAAGTTCGGTCCGCGGACGTACCTGGTGGGCGACGCGGCGCGCCGCGACTCCGACGGGTACTTCTGGGTCGTCGGGCGCATCGACGACGTGATCAACGTCTCCGGCCACCGGCTGTCCACGGCCGAGGTGGAGTCGGCGATCGTCTCCCACGGGAAGGTCGCCGAGGCGGCGGTGATCGGCCAGGCCGACGAGGACACCGGGCAGGCGATCTGCGCCTTCGTAACCCTGGAGGGCGACCTGGAGGGGACGGGCGACCTCGAGAGCGAGCTGCGCGAGCACGTGGCCAAGCGCATCGGCAAGCTGGCGCGCCCCAAGCGCGTGATCTGGACCGCCGACCTGCCCAAGACCCGCTCGGGCAAGATCATGCGCCGGCTGCTGCGCGACATCGCCGAGGGCCGCGAGCTGGGCGACGTGACCACGCTGCGCGACCCGGGCGTGATGAAGGATCTGGAGGGGAAGTTCGCCTCCGACGGCGACGGCTAGTTCGACCAGCGCGGCGGCGCCCTCCTAACGTATGGCGCGTGCTCGACCTGCACGCCCACCTGCCGATGTACCTCCGGGTTCCCGGACGGCGCGCGGCGGCGCGGCAGTTCATGGTCGACCGCGCGGGGCGCTCGAGCGGGAACTACCTGCGCGACGGCACGCCGCGCGTCACCGTGCCGGCGCTGCGCCAGGGTGGGGTGGGGACGGCGTTCTCGGTCCTCTACTCGCCCTTCGACGAGCTGGCGCCGGGGCGCCGCGACGTGCCGCGCCTACGTCAACTCCCGCGCGTGCTGGCGACCGTCCGGCGGCAGGGGACGGTCCCGACGCTGGACGGCGCGATGTCGCTCGCGCTGTCGGTGCTCGTCGCCGACCGTCCCTCGAACCCGGGGGCGTTCGGACGCCTGCTGGCGCAGCTGGACGCGGTCGAGCGCCACGTAGAGCGCGACCACGCGGGCGAGGCCGCCTTCGCCCGCTCGCCGGAGGAGCTCGACGAGCTCGAGGGGACCGGGCGGCTTGCGCTCGTGCACGCCGTCGAGGGGGGCTTCCACCTGCCGGCGCGCCCGGAAGCGGCCGCCGCGGCCGTGGGAGAGCTGGCGCGCCGGGGCGTCGCGTACCTGACGGTCGCGCACCTCTTCCACCGCCAGGTCGCGACGGTCGCCCCGGCGATCCCCTACCTGCCCGACGAGGTGTTCCACGCGCTGTTCCCCCAGCCGGCGGAGGGACTGAGCCCGACGGGCCGCGCGATCGTGCAGGCGGCGGTGCGCCACGGCGTGCTGGTCGACGTCTCGCACATGAGCGACGCCTCGCTGCGCGAGACGTTCGAGCTGCTGGACCGGCTGGACCCCGATCGCGAGGTGCCAGTGCTGGCCTCGCACGTCGGCTTCCGGTTCGGGACGCAGGCCTACAACCTGCCGGACTGGGCGATCCGCGAGATCGCGGGCCGCGGGGGCGTCGTGGGCCTGATCGCGGCGACGCATCAGCTCGCGGACGCCGCGCCGGAGCCGGGCTCCTTCGACGAGGGCATGGAGCTCCTGTTCCGCCACGTCGACGCGATCGCTGACGTGGCCGGGGGGCACGAGCACACCGCGATCGGCACCGACCTCGGCGGGTTCATCGAGCCGCTTCCCGGCCTGGACGACGTGGGCTGCCTGACCCCCGTGACCGCCGCGCTGGAGCGCCGCTACGGGCCGGACGACGGCGGGCGCATCGCCTCCGGCAACGCGCGGCGGCTGCTGGCCGAGCACTGGGGCCGCCGGCCCGCCGTTTCGCCGCGCGCCTGACCGGGCACGCGACACCCATGACCGAACGCAGCGAACAGCTGGACCGCCTCCGCGACGCGGTGGACCGCAAGTCGGCCGAGGCGCGGGAGCGCTCGCGCGCCGGGGTCGAGCATCCGCCGGCCGGCGACGACCTGTCGCCGGAGAGCCAGAACCTGACCGGCACCGACCGCACGCAGGACGCGTCGTCGGTGCGCGACAAGAACGCCGGCAAGGGCAAGAAGACCGCCGACAAGTGGAATCAGTAGGCGGGCGTCAGCCGCCGCGGATCCGACCGGTGTAGACCGCCTCGAAGGCGCTGCCGGGGACGGTCTTGAGCTGGTCGAGGTCGTCGTCGTCCCAGCGGCGGTCCGCCGCGCCCGTGACGTACCAGCTCGACCCGTTGTCCGCGACGAACATCCCGTAGCGCTTCAGCGCCCGCAGGATCACGAGCGACTGCCCGCGGAAGCGCGCCAGCGGGTAGTCGCGCCTGAGGCGCAGGCGCAGGCCCATCGGCGGAAGATCGGGATCGCGGCTGCTCGAGGCGAAGTGCCGCGCGGGGTGGACATAGCCGCGCTGGCTTCGCTGCACCGTGAAGCGCAGCGCATGGCGGATCGCACCGCGGCGCACCTCGTCGTAGCGGGCCAGGCCGGGGAGGATCGGCAGCCCGGCCGCGTCGGCGGAGGTGTGGCCGGCGGGGCGCAGCCGGTTGGAGCGCAGGTCGAAGACCGATCCCTGCGCCGCCGCCCAGCCCGCGCCGGAGCGGCGGGCGTCGAAGAGCTCGTAGAGGCGGCACGTGCCGCGCTGCAGCGCGAGGACGTGGCGGTCCGAGCCGCGCTCGACCGGCGCGTTCAGGGGGACGGGGTACGGGCCGGGGTCCGACTCGTCGGGGTAGTCGGTGATGCGGATGGGGACTCGTCTTTGGTTCTTCGGCACGACCCTGAAGGGAATTCCGTAGGCGCCGTTCCCGCCGAAGTCCGCGTGCAGGAACCTGGCCCCGGCGCTGATGCTGCGGACGTAGGCGTCCGAACGGGGGTGGACGGGGGCCCGCGAGACGTCGCGGTTCCAAGGGTTGGTGGCGGGGAAGACGGGGCAGCCGCCGAGCGTGGGCGGGGCCGCTTTGGCCGCCGGGGCCCCGACGCTTACGGCGGCGATCAGGAGCGTGAGGACGGGCAGCACGGATCGAGCGTACCCGCGCCCCGGCGCGGCGCGGCCATCGCTGGCCGAATCTACGACCGCCCCGAACTTGCGTGCGGTTGAGCCGCTATAGGCGGCCGAACGGCACCAAAGTTCGGGGCCGCCGACACGCAAACGCTACGGAGGCGCGCCGCCCGGCCGATCCAACCCCTGACCGGCCGCCTTACAACCGCGCCTCGGCCCGAGCCTGCGTCCGCATCTCGGACAGGATCCGCTCGAGCCGTGGCTCCAGCTCGCGGTCCACGTGAACCATGGCGGCGGCGACGGCCGGATGCACGGACGCGATCTGGGCTTGCATCTCGTGGGCGACCGCGCGGTACGTCGGGTGCCCCTCGCGCCCCGAGCGCAGCTCGATCAGCTGCATCGCCTCGCGGGCGTTGAGCTCGAGCACGTAGCGGATGCGGTAGCCGAGGCACAGCGCGTAGGGCGCGGAGCGCTCCAGCCCGGCGGCCACGAGGCGCTCGTACTCCTCGCGCGAGCGTTCCAGCGCGCGGCGGTAGGCGTCGCCCTGGCCGGCCGCGTCGATCTCCTCGGGGATCCCGGCGCCGAGGTCGGGGGACAGCGACTGCCACTGGCAGGTCAGCATCCGGTGGCGCTGCAGGTCGCGGAAGGCGCCGTAGTCGGAGACGATCTCGAAGCGGTAGCGCAGCGTCTCCAGGCCGCGGCCGGGCCGGTAGCGGCGGTTGCGCCGCTCGCCCACCAGGTCGGCGAACAGCGCCCCCTGCTGCTCGGGCGACAGGGACGCCACGGCGATCCGCGCCTGCTCCTCGGACACCGCCGATGACTCGAACAGCAGCGCGGCCAGCAGGCGCTCCATGTCGCCGTCGACCTCCAGCAGCCGGACGGACGGGCCGCCGTCTGCCGCCGCCGGCCGGTCGAGTCCCAGGCGCCCGACCCAGTCGCGCGTCGCCTGCTCGCGGCGCTCGAGGTATTCGATCCACTCGCCGCCGCGGTCGGGGCGCTCCACGCGCGCGACGAAGCTCGGCATGACCGCCTTGACCTCGTCGAGGATCATCCGGCCGTACGCCCGCGCCTCGGGCAGCGGGTGCGCGAGCAGGTGCAGGACCAGCTGCTCGTAGGTCTGGCCGGTGGCGAAGATCCCCATGTGGGAGAGAGAGGACGCCGGGAGCAGGCCGCGGAGGAGATCGAACGCCTTGGCCTTGATCGCCCGCGCGTGCGCGGCCTCGGGCTCGCCCGCGGCGCACGGAAAGCGCTGGTCCGCCCAGGCGACGACGCGCGGCAGGGCGGCGGAGTACGCGGAAAACAGGGCGTCCATCGCCGCCACGTACGGCGGCCCCAGCTCCTGGTCGCGGTAGTAGCGGTAGCCGCCGCCCGGCATCGGCGCGTCGTAGGCGATGTAGCGGGTGGACTGCTCGAGGTAGGCGCCCAGCCGCGGGCGCTGGAGGACCTTGGTGAGGATGTTGGACACCCACTCGCAGGCCACGTGCGCCCCACCCAGCTGCGCGACGGAGTCGTCGCCGTAGCCCAGGAAGATTCGCTCGTAGAGCTGGGCCGCGCGCTCGCCCTCGGCGCCGTCCCACACGCCGGCCGTCGCCTGCGCCACGTCGCCCGCGAACTCGTCGAGGAAGAGGCGGCGCAGCGTTCCCGGATAGCGTGAGTAGCGCGCGAACAGCGCACCCTTGACGGTCTCGGGCAGATTGACCAGCGCGAAGACCGGCCGGTCCAGGTTCGTGACGTGCGGCGCGAGCGCTGAGCGCTCCTCGTCCGTGAAGGTCTCGACCGGGTACTCCAAGGGCGATCCAAGATAACGACGAGAGGAGACACCATGCCGACACGCACCGCGGACGCGGTCTGGAGCGGCCCGATGCCGGGGGGCGAGGGCACGATGAAGATGGCGAGCGGCGCCTGGGAAGGGCCGTACTCGTTCAGCTCGCGCTTCGAGGAAGGTCAGGGCACGAACCCCGAGGAGCTGATAGGCGCCGCCCACGCGGGCTGCTTCTCGATGGCCTTCGCCGGCAACCTCGGCCGCGCCGGACACGAGCCGCAGCGCGTGGAGACCAACGCCCGCGTGCACATCGACAAGGACGGCGACGGCTTCACGATCACGCGCATCGAGCTCGCGACCACCGCGACGGTCCCCGGCATCGACGACGAGGAGTTCCAGCGCATCGCGCAGGCGTCGAAGGAGGGCTGCCCGGTCTCCCGGGCGCTGGCCGGCGTGGACATCCAGCTGGAGGCGAAGCTCGGCTAGAGCAGCCCGAGCGCCGACCCGGCGTCCCGCGCCAGGTCGAAGAGCGGCGACGGGAGGATGCCGAAGAACAGCGTCGCCGCGCCGAACAGGACCGCGACGGCGGTAGCCTCCGCTTGAGAGACGGGCCGGTCGGGACCCGCATCCTGACCGGCGCCGTCTTCGGGGTCCGCAGCGGCGTCCAGCTCAGGCGAGCCACCCGCGATCGCCGGGACCGGCTCGCGCGCGGCCGGGACGGGGACGTCGCTCAGCCACATCGCCGCGACGACGCGCAGGTAGTAGTACAGCGAGAGCATCGACCCGACCACGATGGCCACGCCGAGCCAGGTGTAGCCGCCGTCCACCGTGGCGCCGATCAGCGTGAACTTGCCGATGAAGCCGGCGGTCGCCGGGATCCCGGCCAGCGACAGCATGGCCAGCGTCATCGGCCAGGCCAGCGCCGGGCGCGAGGCGCCCAGCCCGGCGAGCGAGCGGATGTCGTCGCCGAACGGCGTCTCGCGCTCGCGCGCGACGATCACCGCGAACGCGGCCAGGTTCATCACCAGGTAGACGGCGAGGTAGAACGCCAGCGCCTCCACGCCCTCGCGGTCGGCCACCACGACGGCGGCCAGCATGTAGCCGGCCTGCGCGATGCTCGACCAGGCCAGCAGGCGCTTGAGCGACGTCTGGGTCAGCGCGCCGACGTTGCCCACCACGATCGACGCCACCGCGACGGCCGCCAGCAGCGGCGACCAGTTCGTGGCCGCGTCGATCAGAGCCACGTCGAACAGCCGCACGAAGGCGCCGAAGGCCGCCGCCTTGGTCGCCACGGCCATGAAGGCGGTCACCGGCGTGGGCGCTCCCTCGTACACGTCCGGCGTCCACTGGTGGAAGGGCGCCGCCGAGACCTTGAAGCAGAACCCGACGACGATCAGCCCGATGCCGGTCAGCGTCAGCGGATCGTCGATCAGCCCGGCCTGGGAGGACAGTGCCGTCGCGATCTGCTCGAACCCGGTCGCGCCCGTGGCCCCGTAGATCATCGCCAGGCCGTAGAGCAGCGTCGCCGACCCCACGGAACCCACGATCAGGTACTTCAGCCCCGACTCCAGCGACTTCGACCGCCGCAGGTTCGTCGCGCACATCACGTAGAGCGGGATCGACAGCAGCTCGAAGCCCAGGAAGACGACCACGAGGTTCTGGGCCGAAGCCAGGACCGTCATCCCCAGGACGGACGAGATCAGCAGCGCGTGCCACTCCCCGTGGCCGGACTCCTCGGGCGAGGAGTCGCGCAGCGCCAGCACGACGGCCGCGATCGCCCCGGCGCAGAACAGCAGGTTGAGGAACATCGCCAGGTCGTCCACGGCGAGGGCGCGGGAAACGATCGCCTTGTCCTCGCCCCACTGCCAGATCGACAGCCCGGCGGTGGCGCCCAGCGTCAGGAGCGTCAGCAGCGGGACGCCGTAGCGGCGCAGCCACGCCCCGCGGAAGAGACCGGCGGCGAGCACGACGATCCCGCCGGCCGTCAGCGCGACGATCGGGGAGAGGCCGGCCCAGTCGATGTGCGGCGCTTCGGGCGTCATCGCTGCACCGCCTGCGCCGTGCGCACGCTCGCGTCGATCGACTTCTCCGAGCGCGCCAGCGGCAGCTGCGGATAGAGGGCGAGCGCCAGCACGCACACCACGAGCGGCACGATCGCCACGCCCTCGCCGAGCGACAGCTCGCGCGACTCGGCGCGCGACCCCGCCCGGTTGTGCATCGTCGCGATGAAGGCGCGCAGCATGTACACCGAGGCCAGCACGACGCCCGTCGAGGCCACGATCGCGATCGCCAGCTTGGACTCGAAGACCCCGAGCAGGATGTAGAACTCGCCCACGAAGTTGGCGAAGCCCGGCATGGCAAGGTTGGCCAGCGCCGCGATCAGGAACGTCGCCGCCAGGAGGGGCGCGCGCGCCGCCATCCCGCCCATGTCGCGGATGTCCTCCGACCCGCCGGCGCGGGCGGCCAGCGCGCCCACGACGAAGAACAGCGGCACGACGACCAGCGCGTGGTTGACCATCTGCAGCAGCGCCCCCTGCGCTCCCTCGGGCCGCAGCGCGAAGATCCCCAGCACGATGAACCCGAGCTGCGCCATCGAGGAGAAGCCGAGGATCAGGCGCAGGTCGGTCTGAGTGAACGCCATCACCGACCCGTAGAGGATCGCCGCGACCGCGAGCAGCAGCATCAGCTCCTGGAAGTGCACGGAGGCGTCGGGGTAGAGCGGCAGCACCACGCGCAGAAAGCCGTACGCCGCGACCTTGGACAGCACGGCCGAGAACACGGCCAGCACCGGCAGCGGCATCGCGCGGTACCCGTCGGGCATCCAGCCGTGCACGGGGAACAGAGGCATCTTGACCAGGAAGGCCAGCGCGAAGCACAGGAAGATCCACTGCTGCGTGCCCTCGGCGAGCTGGACCTGCGCCAGGTCGGAGAGCACGAAGGTCAGCTCGCCGCCGCCCTCCGCCGCGATCACCCCGGTGGCGATCGCGCCGGCCAGCATGAACAGCGACCCGACCAGCGTGTAGATCACGAGCTTGGTCGTCGCGCGCACGCGCTCGCCGCGACCCCACGCCCCGATCAGGAAGTAGAACGGGATCAGCATCAGGTCGAAGAAGGCGACGAACAGCGCCAGGTCCTGCGCCAGGAACGCGCCCAGCACGGCGCTCTCGGCCAGGGCGAACATGAAGAAGAACAGGCGCGGGCGCTCCCACTCGCGCAGGTTGGCGTGCAGCAGCGCCGCCGCGAACAGCAGCGCGGTGACCAGGACCAGGAAGAGATTCAGCCCGTCCAGCCCGAGCTTGTAGTGGATGCCCAGCTCGGCGATCCAGGTCTCGTCGGTGACCCACTGCAGGCCCTCCGCGCCGCGGTCGAACGACGCCACGTAGCCGATCGCCAGCACCAGCGTGATGACCGAACCGGCGAGCACGACGCGCGGCGCCCAGCGCGCCGGCCACAGCACGGCCACCAGGCCGGAGACCGCGGGCAGCCAGATGAGCAGGGAGAGGGGCATCGTCTAGGCGCTCACGATCAGGAAGTAGAGGGCCACGCCGACCACGCCGAGCACCAGCAGTCCGGCGTACACGCGCAGGTAGCCGTCCTGGATCGCGCGCACGAACGCCGAGCCGCCGCGCACGGCACCCGTCGGCCCGCCGACCAGCGCGCCGTCGATCACCCAGCGCTCGAAGCGCTCGCGGAAGAAGCCGCCGACCGCCCGGGACGGCCGCACGACCGTGCGGTCGTAGAGCTCGTCGAACCACCACTTGTTGAAGGACAGCTCGTAGAGCGGCCGCAGGCCGGACCGGATGCGCGCGGGCAGCTCGGGCCGCCGCACCCACAAGAACCACGCGAGGGCGATGCCGGCCAGCGCCAGGACCGTCCCCAGCACGAGCCCGAACGCGATCAGCCCGTCGGAGGGCTCGTGGTGCGCGAACTCCGAGCCCGCGAACGTCGGCTCCAGGAAGCTGTCGATCACGTGCGTGACGTGGGGGATCTGCAGCACGCCCAGCACGGTCGCGCCCACGGCCAGGATCGCCATCGCGGTCTTCATGGGCCACTCGCGCTCGGCGATGAAGTGTCCCGGGCCGGGGAAGCCGACCTCGGTGTCCTCCTCCTCGCCGGTCATCGGGTTCACGGGCGTCTCCGCGTGGTGCAGGTGACCGCCCTCCAGCTCGCGCGCCTCGGGCACGGAATCGCCCAGGAAGGCGCGGAAGATCATTCGGAACGTGTAGACGGCGGTCAGGAAGGCCGAGACGTAGCCGACGGCGTAGAGGATCCAGTGCCAGCCGCCGCGGTCGCCCACCAGCAGCAGGATCTCGTCCTTGGAGAAGAAGCCGGAGAACGGCGGCACGCCGGCCAGCGCCAGGCCCCCGACCACGAAGCAGCCGAAGGTGAACGGCATGGAGCGGCGGAAGCCGCCCATGCGGTCCAGCGACTGGATCCCCGCCATGGCGGCGATCACCGAGCCGGCGGCCATGAACAGCAGCGCCTTGAAGAAGGCGTGCGTCATCAGGTGGAACAGGCCGGCCGCGTACGCGCCCGCCGAGACGCCCATGATCATGTAGCCGATCTGCGACATCGTCGAGTAGGCGATGACGCGCTTGAGGTCGGTCTGCGTCAAGGCGATCGTGGCGGCCACGAACAGCGTCGCGCAGCCGAGGATCGCGCCCACGTCGGCCGCGGCGGGAGCCTGCTCGAACAGCGGGTGCATGCGCGCGATCAAGTAGACGCCCGCGGTCACCATCGTGGCGGCGTGGATCAGCGCGCTCACCGGCGTGGGGCCCTCCATCGCGTCGGGCAGCCAGGTGTGCAGCGGGATCTGGGCCGACTTGGCGACCGCACCGACCAGCAGCAGGATGCAGCCGGCCACCAGGTCGCCGTCGTTGTGGGCGAACTCGTCGGGGACCTTCTCGAAGGCGGCCACGAAGTCCAGCGTCCCGACGTGCTTGAAGACGAAGTACGTCCCCAGGACGAGCCCCACGTCGCCGATCACGTTCATCACGAACGCCTTGATGCCCGCGCGGGTGGCGGTGCGCCGGCGATACCAGAACGAGATCAAAAAGTAGGAGGCGGCGCCGACGAAGGCCCAGCCCACGATGAGGAAGAAGAAGTTGCCCGCCAGGACGAGCAGCAGCATCGAGAAGACGAAGAAGTTCAGGTACGCGAAGAAGCGCGCGTACCCGCGGTCCTCCCACATGTAGATGACCGAGTAGAGGTGGATCAGGGCGCTGACGCCGCTGACCACGAGGATCATGAAGACCGACAGCGGGTCGACGAGGATCGTGAGGTTGGCGTCCACGCCCAGCGTGTTCGCGTACTCGTAGGCCGTCGAGACGACGGTCTTGGCCTCCTCGCCCTCGCGGCCCTCCAGCGACAGCAGCGCCCCCACGGCGCAGGCGAACGACGCAAACACCGCGCCGGTCCCGATCCAGCCGGGCAGCTTGCCGGGCAGCGCGCGCCAGCCGAGCGCGACGGCCACCGTCCCGGCGAGCGGGAACGCGAGCACCAGCCAGCCCCAGGTCGTGGGCGACATCTAGCCCCTCAGCTCCCGCAGCTCGTCGACGTCCACCGGCAGGCGCCGGCGGTGGATGGCGACGATCACGCCGAGGCCGATCGTCACCTCGCACGCCGCGACCACCATCACGATCAGCGCGAAGATCTGCCCGTCGCCCGAGCCGTGCATGCGCGCGAAGGCCACCAGCGCCAAGTTCGCCGCGTTGAGCATCAGCTCCAGGCACAGCAGGATCACCAGCGGATTGCGCCGCACGAGCACGCCCCCGGCGCCGGTGCAGAACACCAGCGCGGAGACCGCCAGGTACCAGCCGATGTCCACTACCAGCCGCCCTTTCGCTCGCGCTCGTCGCGCTCGCGGCGGTCCTGGAGCATCCCGCCGCTCTCCGCCTGCGTGCCGACGCCCGGCTCCAGGCGGAAGAGGTCGGCGACGGTGACCGTCGGGACGTCCTCCAAGCCCTCCTCCTCCAGCCCGCGCCGCCGGCGCGCCAGGATGACCGCGCCGACGGCGGCGATCAGCAGCAGGTAGGAGGCGACCTCGAAGGGCAGCAGGAAGCGGGTGAGGAACAGCTCGCCGATCTGGCCGGGCGAGCCGAAGCCGGCCTCGTACGGCGCGCCCTGCGCGTCGATCGCCTTCAGGCCCGAGCCCAGCATGGCCAGGCACAGCTCCACGAACAGCGCGCCGGCGAACAGCGGCGCGGCCAGGCCGAGCCCGGGGCCCGTGGTGCGCACCGGCCTGTCGGCGCCGCCGATGTAGGCGACCACGAACACGTACAGGACCATCACGGCCCCGGCGTACACGACGACCTGCGCCGCGGCGACGAACTCCGCGCGCAGCAGCAGGAACAGCGCCGCCAACGAGAGGAGGTGCCCGACCAGCGCGAGCACGCTGTAGAACGGGTTGCGCAGCGCGACGACGCCCACCGCGCCGCCGATCGCCCCCAGCGAGGCGACGAAGAAGACGACTTCGGCCACTACTCGCCTTCCGCCCTCAGCGGCGTGCGCTCCAGCGGCTCGGCCAGGAGCATCTCCTTGGTGAACACGAGATCGCTGCGGTTGTAGTCGGACAGCTCGTAGTCGTGGCCCATGGTGATCGCGTCGAAGGGGCACGCGACCTCGCAGTAGCCGCAGAAGATGCAGCGGCTCATGTTGATCTCGTACACCGCGGCGTAGCGCTCGCCCGCCGAGATGCGGTGCTCCGGCGTGTTCTCGGCGGCCACGACGCGGATGCAGTCCGCCGGGCAGGCGGCCGCGCACAGCGAGCAGCCGACGCACTTCTCCAGGCCGGTGTCCTCGAAGCGGTGCAGCTTGTGGCGCCCGCGGAAGCGCGGGTAGACCGGCACCTTCTCCTCGGGGTACTGCACGGTCACGGGGCCCTCGAGGATCCGCGCGAACGTGGTCTTCAGGCCGCGCAGCGTCTCGCCGAACGCGCGGTACACGCCGCCGGCCCCGCCGGGCTGCGGGCCCCGCACGACCTCGACGACGTCCTCGTCGTATCTCCTCATGTCGACACCACCACGATCGCGGTCACGAGCGCGTTGACCGTCGCCAGCGGGAGCAGCACCTTCCAGCCGAAGGACATCAGCTGGTCGTAGCGCAGCCGCGGCAGGGTCGCTCGGATCCAGATGAACAGGAACAGGAAGAAGAAGATCTTGGCCAGGACGACGATCGGGTCCACCCAGCCGGGGGGGTCGATCCCGAAGGGCAGCAGCCACCCGCCGAGGAACAGCGTCGACGCGATCGCGGAGATCACGATCATGTTCATGTACTCGGCGAAGTAGTAGAGGGCGAAGCGGCCCGCGCCGTACTCGGTCATGTACCCCTGGACCAGCTCGGCGTCGGCCTCGGGCAGGTCGAACGGCGTGCGGTTGGTCTCGGCGAAGCCAGCGATCAGGAAGATCCCGAAGCCGACGAACTGCGGGACGACGTACCACATGCCCTTCTGGGCCTCGACGATCTCCACCAGCGACAGCGTCCCCGCGGTGAAGATCACCCCCACCAGCGACAGCCCCATCGCCACTTCGTAGGAGATGAGCTGCGCGGCGGCGCGCATCGCGCCCAGGAACGAGTACTTCGACCCCGAGGCCCAGCCGCCGAGCACCAGCCCGTAGAAGGCGATGGCCCCGAAGGCGAACAGGTAGAGGATCCCGATGTCGACGTCGATCCCGTACAGGCCGACGTCGGTCCCGAAGATGTCCACCACCGGCCCGAAGGGGATGATCGCCAGCGCGGCGACGGCCGTGAGGATCGAGATCGCCGGCGCCAGCGCGTACAGCGGACCGACGCTGCTGTGGGGGCGCGACTGCTCCTTGGACAGCAGCTTGAGGATGTCCGCGACCGGCTGGACCATCCCGAACGGCCCGACGCGGTTGGGCCCGTAGCGCGCCTGCATCCGGCCCAGCAGCTTGCGCTCCATCATCAGCACGAGCGGGACCATCTGCAGGACGACGGCGAAGATCACGACGGACTTTGCCAGCTGCGCCCACCAGGGCTCGTAGTAGTCCAGTGCGGCGAGCGGGGTCACGCGGGGCGCACCTCCACCAGGCGCGGCTCGCCAGAGGACAGCGCGTTGGCGCCCTGGGCCTCGTGCAGGAAGGCCGAGCCGGCCGGCACGTCGCTGCGCACGACGACCTCCGCCGCGACGCCCGTGCCGTCGTGGGACACGTGCACGCGCGCGCCGCTGGCCAGCCCGAGGCGCCGCGCGTCGCCCGGCGAGAGCTCCACGCGCGCGCGCGCGGAGAGGAAGCGCAGCGCGGGGGAGACCTCCACCTCCGGCGCCGCCCAGATCGGGCGGAACGTCCCCAGGCGCAGCGCCCCGTTGGGCGAGGGCGCGGCGGGCGGGCGCTCCAGCTCGACCGGCTCCCACGCCGGCGCGTCGAGGGCGGAGGCCGCGTCGCGCTCGGGCCAGCGCACGCCGTCCGCGGCCAGGTCGACCAGCGAGAGGCCCGCGTAGAACGGAACGGCCTCGAACAGCAGCTTCGTCGCCGCGGCACCCGTCGGCAGCGCGATCTCCAGGCCGGCGCGGCGCGCCACGTCGGCGAGCACCTGCCACTCGGCGCGCACGCCGCCGGGCCGGCCGATCGCCGGCCGCAGCCGCTGCACGCGCCCGTCGGGGTGCGTGACGGTGCCCTCCTTCTCCGCGTAGGACTCGGCGGGGAAGACGACGGTCGCGTGCTCCAGCAGGCCCTCGGTAAGCACCGAGGCGTGCGCGATCACCGCGTTGGCGCGCGCCAGCGCGGCGCTCCAGACCGTGCGGTCGGGGTGCGTGCGGACCGGGTCGGTGCGCAGCAGGTACAGCGCGCCGAGCTCGCCGCCGGCCAGCGCGCGGGCGATGCCGGCGGCGTCGCGCCCGTCCGCGGCCTCGCTCCAGCCCGGTCCGGCGCCGGGCAGGACGCCGGCCTCGCGCAGCCCGCGCCCGTTGGCGGAGGAGGGGATCTCCAGCAGACCCGCGCCGTCGCGGCGCAGGTTCAGCCGGGCGCAGACGTTGAGCAGCGCCCGCGCCGCCTGCTCGCCGCGCGGGCCGCCCGTCAGCCGCTCGCCCCAGACGACCACGACGTCGTCGCCGGCCTCGCGCAGCAGGCGGGCCAGCTCCCGGACGGCCGCCGGATCCGCGCCGGCCGCACCGGCCGCAGAGTCGACGTCGCCCCCGGCCAGCGCCGCGTCCAGGGCGGCCAGGAAGGCCTCTCCGGCGCCGGGCGCGAAGCGGACCGAGACCGCGGCGTTGGGGTCCAGCGACGACGGCCGGCTCGTCGCCACGACCAGCCGCATGCCGTGGCGGCGCACGCCCTTGCGAATGCGCAGGTCGAGGATCGGCATGTCGTCCATCGGCTCGCAGTCCAGGACGAGCACGGCGTGGGCGAACTCGACGTCGGGCACGGTCGCGCCCAGCGCCGGGGCGCTCAGCGCCCGCGCGGTCTCGCGCGACGGGCCGCGGGCCACGCGCGAGTCGAGGTCATTGCAGTCGAGCGCCTCGCGCAACAGCCGCCCGAGCAGGTAGCCCTCCTCGTTGGTGGCGCCGTCGCCGGCCAGCGCGCCCACGCGTCCGCGCGCCCGGGACAGGGCGGCGGCGGCCTCGTCGAGCGCGCGCTCCCACGACACGGGGCGCAGCGTGCCGCCCTCGCGCACCATCGGCTCGACCACGCGCTCGTCGGCGTGCACCGCCTGGTAGGCGAAGCGGCCCTTGTCGCACAGCCAGCCGTCGTCGACGTCCGGGTTGTCGCGCGCCATCACGCGCAGCACGCGGTCGTCGCGGACGGTGAAGCTGATGTTGCACTGGGCCGGGCACAGCGTGCAGATCGAGCCCGCCGCCTCGATGTCCCACGGCCGCGCGCGGAAGCGGTAGGCGCGCGAGGTCAGCGCGCCCACCGGGCACAGCTCGATGATGTTCCCCGCGAAGGGCGCCACGTACGGGGTGCTGTCGAACGTGCCCACGTAGGAGTGCGCGCCGCGCTCCAGCAGCACCAGCTGGTAGTCCTCGGCGATCTCCTGCGAGTAGCGCACGCAGCGGTAGCACAGGATGCAGCGCTCGCGGTCGATGGCCACCAGCGGGCTCAGCGCGAGCGGCTTGCGGAAGTGGCGCTTGGGCTCGATGAAGCGCGAGGTGCCGCCGCCCCAGCCGTAGGAGATGTCCTGCAGCGGACACTCGCCCCCCTTGTCGCACACCGGGCAGTCCAGCGGATGGTTGATCAGCAGGAACTCCACCACCGCCTCCTGCGCCTTGCGCACGCGCTCGGTCTGCGTGTGGACCACCATCCCGTCCTTGACCGGCGTGGAGCAGGCGGTCTGCAGCTTGGGGATGCCCTCGACCTCCACCAGGCACATGCGGCACGCCCCGACCGGCGGGCCGAGCTTGGGCTCGTAGCAGAAGACCGGGATCTCGACGTCGCCGTGCTTGGCGCCGTCCACCAGCATCGAGTTCTCGGGCGCCTCGACCTCGCGACCGTCGATGGTCAGCGTGACCATCCGCACCTCGGGCCGCGGCATCTAGACCGTCGCCTCCGTCGGCTGCTCGCGCGGGGAGTCCGGCGAGACGATGCCCTCGCGCCGCGCGCGCGCCGCCTCGATGTGCGCCTCGATCTCCTCGCGGAAGTGCTTGACCAGGGAGGCGATCGGCATCGCCATCGAGTCGCCCAGCACGCACAGGCAGTGGCCGATGATCTGGTCCTGGACCCCGGCCATGATCTCGATGTCCATCGGCGTGGCCTCGCCGCGGTCCATGCGCTCCACCATGGCCAGCGTCCAGCGGGTCCCCTCGCGGCACGGGGTGCACTTGCCGCAGGACTCGTGCGTGTAGAACTTCGCGACCCACTTCGCGACGTCGATCACCGGCACGGTGTCGTCGATCACGATGATCGAGCCCGAGCCGAGCATCGAGCCGGCCTTGGCCATCGAATCGAAGTCGTACGGGAGGTCCAGGTGCTCCTCGGTCAGCACGGGAGCCGACGAGCCGCCGGGGAACCACAGCTTCACGCGCCGCCCCTCGGCCGGCCCGCCGGCGAGGCCGTAGACGATCTCGCGCGACGGGATGCCCAGCTCGATCTCGTAGTTGCCGGGACGCCGGACGTGGCCGGAGACCGACACGATCTTCGTCCCCGTGGACGTCTCGGTGCCCAGCTTGGCGTACTCCGCGCCCCCCATGCGGATCACGTGGGGCACGGTGGAAAGCGTCTCCACGTTGTTGATCAGCGTCGGCCCCTGGTACAGGCCCTGGTTGGCGGGGAAGGGCGGCTTGAGGCGCGGGTTGCCGCGCTTGCCCTCCAGCGAGTCCAGCAGCGCGGTCTCCTCGCCGCAGATGTACGCGCCGGCGCCGCGGTGCACGACCAGGTCGACGTGGTTCAGCAGCCCCGCGGCGCGCGCCTCGGCCACCGAGCCGTCGAGGATGTCGGCCACGTAGTCGTACTCGCCGCGGATGTAGATGAAGGCGCGATTGCAGCCCGTGGCATGGGCGGCGATGGCGATGCCCTCGATCAGCTGGTGCGGGTTCTTCTGCATCAGCTCGCGGTCCTTGAACGTGCCGGGCTCGGACTCGTCGGCGTTGCAGACCAGGAACTTGTCCATGTCGCCCTTGGGGATGAAGGCGGCCTTCTTGCCCATCTGGAACCCGGCGCCGCCGCGGCCGCGCAGGCCGGAGGCGTCGATCTGCGCGACGACCTCGTCGGGCCTCATGGCCAGCGCGCGGCGCAGCGGCTCGTAGCCGCCGCGGGCGCGGTAGACGTCGATGGTGTTCAGGCCGGGCTCGTCGACCCGGTCGAAGAGCAGCTTCACGCGCCGCGCGCCTCCTCGTCGGCGACGGGTCGGCGCGCCAGTTGGCGGTCCTCCAGCACCGGGCGCCCGGCCTTGATGTCGTCCACGACGGTCTGGGCGTCGCGCGGCTCCAGCGGTCCGACGTACACGCCGTCCACCGAGGCCATCGGGGCGATGTCGCAGGCGCCCAGGCACTCGAAGGAGCGCACGTGGATGCGGTCCTCGTCGGAGGCGACCTCCTGGAAGGCGGCGAACACGTCGGGGGCGCCGAGCAGCGAGCACGAGATGTTGGTGCAGACGAAGACGTCGTGGTGGTCGGGCCGCGGCTCGTTCTCCGTCATGTCGTAGAACGTCGCGATCGACGCGAGGTAGCCCGGGGTCACGCGCATGACCGAGGCCACCTGGTCGATGGCCTGGGGCGAGCACCAGCCGTGGCGGCGCTGCGCCGCGCGCAGGGCGGGGATCGCGGCCGAGCGGCGGTCCGGGTAGCGGCTCATGTGCTCCTCGATCTCGGCGCGCAGGTCGTCGGGGACGGCCGTGGTGGCCGGGTCGGGGATGGACGCCGGGTCCTTGTTGACGTCCACCGCGTCGTCCCAGCCGGGGACGCGCGAGCCGTGGGCGAAGCGCGGGACCGACTGCTCGGCCTCGAATGCGCTCACCGGTCGATCCCTCCCAGGATGGGGTCGAGCATGGCCAGCGTGGCGATCAGGTCGGCCACGTAGCCGTCCTTGGCCATGTAGGGCAGCGCCTGCAGGTTCACGAACGAGGGGTCGCGCATGTGCACGCGCGCCGGCTTGGCCGAGCCGTCCGAGCGCACCCACGCGCCCAGCTCGCCGCGCGGGCTCTCGATCGGCGCGTACGCCTCGCCCGGCGGCACGCGGAAGCCCTCGGTCACCAGCTTGAAATGGTGGATGAGCGCCTCCATCGAGGTGCCCAGCTCGTGGCGCGGCGGCAGCGCGACCTTGCGGTCCTCGGTGATGAACGGGCCCTCGGGGAGGCCCTCCAGCGCCTGCTCGACGATCTTGACCGACTCGTACATCTCGTACATGCGGACCTTGAAGCGGTCGTAGTTGTCGCCCACCGTGCCCACCGGCACCTTGAAGTCGAAGTCCTCGTAGGAGGAGTAGGGCGCCGCCTTGCGCAGGTCCCACGGGTTGCCGGCGGCGCGCAGCAGCGGCCCGGTGACGCCCAGTCCCAGCAGCGTCTGCTCGTCCACGACCGCCACGTTGCGCAGCCGGCGCAGCACGATCTCGTTGCGGTCCAGCAGCGCGGCGTACTGGTCCACGCGGCGCGGCATCTCGCGCGTGAAGGCGCGGACCTTGTCCGCCCAGCCCGCCGGCACGTCCTCGAACACGCCCCCGACCTGGATGTAGCGCGTGTGCATGCGCTGGCCGGAGCTCTGCTCGAAGAGGTCCATGACCTTCTCGCGCTCGCGGAAGCAGTACCAGAACATCGAGATCGCGCCCAGGTCGAGGGCGCTGGTCCCCAGCCACACCAGGTGCGAGGCGATGCGGTTGAGCTCGAGGTGGATCACCCGCAGGTACTGGGCGCGCTTGGGGACCTCCAGGCCGAGCAGCTGTTCGACCGCCATGCAGAAGGTCTGGGCGTTGAAGTAGTAGGCGAGGTAGTCCATCCGCTCGACCACCGGGATGACCTTCCAGTAAGCCTTGTCCTCGGCGGTCTTCTCGATCCCGGTGTGGACGTAGCCGATGATCGGCTTGCAGTCGCGCACGACCTCGCCCTCGAGCTTGACCATCAGCCGCAGCACCCCGTGCGTCGCGGGGTGGTGCGGGCCCATGTTGATCGTCAGCAGCTCCTCGTCCGGCCGGTCCGTGCCCGCGACCGGCATGACCTCCTCGCGCGTGCTCACTCCGGGTACCCCCGCACGCGCTTCTCGTTGAACGTGAAGATCACCGGCTCGCCGCCGATCGGGAAGTCACGGCGCTGCGGGAAGCCCTCGTAGTCCTCGGGCATGAGGATGCGGCGCAGGTTGGGATGGCCGTCGAACACGACGCCGAACATGTCGAAGGCCTCGCGCTCCTGGTGGTCGGCCGTCGCCCACATGTCGGTGACCGAGTCGACGTGGGGCTCGTCTGCGCCGACGCGCACCTTCACGGAGATGCGGTCCACCTTCTCCATGTCCAGCAGCTCGTAGATCACGCCGAGGCGCGGCTCGTCGGGCCAGTAGTCCACGCCGTGCAGGCTGGCGAGGAACGTGTAGCCCTTGCCGCGCAGCGCCTCCAGGACCCGACGGATGGCGGGCGGGTTGGCGATCAGGGTCGCGCGCCCGCGCGCGTACGTCGTGTCCAGTACGGCGTCCGGGTCGCCGTCGCGGATGTCCTGGGCGATGAGCTCCAGACCCGTGGCGTCAGGCACCCGCGGTGTCTCCCCCGACGTAAACGTTGTCGGCCTGCGGGACCGCCACCGGGGCGTCGATCACCTCTTCGGTGCCGAGGGCGCGGTAGCGCTCGCGCCAGCCCTGGTCGGGGGAGCCCAGGACCTGCGCGCGGAGCTTGACGATGCCGTGCATCAGCGATTCGGGCCGCGGCGGGCAGCCCGGGACGTGCACGTCGACCGGCATGAACTTGTCGGCCGGGACCAGCGCGTAGTTGTTGAAGACGCCCATGGACGACGAGCAGGCGCCCATGGCGATGGACCACTTCGGCTCGAGCATCTGGTCGTAGAGGCGGCGCACGATCGGCGCCATCTTCACCGAGATGCGGCCGGACAGGATGATCAGGTCCGCCTGGCGCGGCGTGGCGCGCAGCGCCTCGAAGCCGAAGCGCGCCACGTCCACGCGCGCGCCGACGATCGACATCATCTCGATCGCGCAGCACGCCAACCCGAAGGTCATCGGGAAGATCGAGTTCCCGCGCGCCCAGTGCAGCGCCTTGTCCAGCGTGGTCGTCAGGACGCGCTCCTCGACGAAGCGCTCGAGCTCCTCCCCCTGGAGCCCGCGCAGCATGTCCTGCGAGTGGTTGCGCTCTATCTCCACTCCAGCGCCCCTCTCCGCCACACGTACACGAACGCGACGGCGAGCAGCGAGATGAAGACGATCGTCTCGATCAGCGCGAACGTCCCGAAGGCCTTGAGCTGCACGGCCACCGGGTAGAGGAAGATGACCTCGATGTCGAAGAGGATGAACAGCATCGCGACCAGGTAGAAGCTGATCCCGAAGCGGAAGTCCTCCTTGACCTCGGACGGCAGGCCGCATTCGTAGGGGTCGGCCTTCATCCGGCCGGGACGACGGGGCCCGAGGTACGAGTTGATCAGCGCGAACGCAGCACCCACCACGGTTCCGAGACCGACGAACACGAGGGCTGGTAGATAGCTGCGGAGCACCGTTCGCCCGGTGTTGTATCCGACTTTGTAACGCGTTGCTACTTAGTGCCCGGAGGCACGAATTGACCGCCCTGCACCTCGTCGCCGGCGTCGGCGTCATGACGCTCTTCAGTCTCGCCGGCCTGCTCGGGGCCTGGCGCTGGTGGCGCGTGGAGACGAGTCGGTGGTTCTGGCGACTGCTGCGCGCCGCGCAGGCGGTGCTCGGCGTCCAGGTCGTGCTGGGCGGGATCCTGCTCGCGCAGGGCCGCGACGCCTCCGACGACCTGCACCTCGTCTACGGGCTGCTGCCCGTGGCGGTGTCCTTCGTGGCCGAGCAGCTGCGGATCGCGGCCGCGCAGACGGTGCTCGACGCGCGCGGGCTGGCCGACGCGGAGGCGGTCGGCCGGCTGCCCGAGGCCGATCAGCGCTCGGTCGTGGTGGCGATCCTGCGGCGCGAGCTGGGCGTGATGACGCTGGCGGCGCTGTTCATAGCCGGGCTCGCGGCGCGGGCCGGGTTCATGAGCGGGGCTCTGTGACCGTCGTGTAGGCGCCGCGGTACCAGACGAGCGGCGCGCCCCGGTCGTGGCCCAACGCGGTCACGGCGCCGATCCCGATCGTGTGGTCGCCGCCGGGAAGCAGCTCGCGCAGGTCGCAGACGACCCAGGCGAGCGCTCCGTCGAGGATCGGCGTCCCGTCGCGCAGCGAGTGGGGGATGTCGCCGAACTTCTCGTCCTGCGGCAGCTTGGACGCGAAGCGCCCGGCGAGTCCCTCACCGCCCTCCGCCAGGACGTTCACCGCGAAGCGCCGCGTGGCTCGGACCACCGGCAGCGTGCGCGCCGCGTTGTCGAAGCAGACGAGCAGCAGCAGCGGGTCCAGCGACAGCGACGTCAGCGCGTTGGTCGTCATCCCGACCGCGCCGCGGTCGTCGCGCGCGGTCACCACCGCCACCCCGGTCGCGAAGTGCCCCATGACGGCGCGGAAGCGCTGGCGTTCGGCTTCCGGCGTCGGCATCCGGGGACGAGGGACGGTCAGTCCGCGTGCCCTCGGAGGCGCGCAGGGCCGAGCTGGGCAAGGACGCAGGGCGAAGCCGATGCCGGGCGCATCGGCGAGCCCGAGGACGCTGCCCCAGCGACGGTCATGCGCGTCATCCGTGGGTGCGGGGGCTGGCCGTCACTCG
Organism: Solirubrobacteraceae bacterium; assembly: GCA_031177685.1. Lineage (GTDB taxonomy): Bacteria > Actinomycetota > Thermoleophilia > Solirubrobacterales > Solirubrobacteraceae > AC-38. The sequence continues at coordinate 50,955 of JAPSGI010000019.1, forward strand.
TCTAGTATTCCGCGCCCGATGACCCGGCGCCGCGCCGCATTCTCAGCCGTCTGCGTACTGGCCGCCGCCGCGGTCGTGGCGGGCTGTGGCGAGGAGCGGATCGAGCTCAACGCCAAGCAGGGCGACAACGCCAGCATCCGCCGGGGCGCCCTGCTGTTCGTCAACCGCTGCTCCGGCTGCCACACGCTCAGCGCCGCCGCGACCGAGGGCTCGGCCAGCGGCATCAAGTACACCGAGCGCACCGACGGCCCCAACTTCGACCAGCGCCCGGAGACGGTCGACCAGGTCCTCTACGCCATCCGCAACGGTGGCTTCTCCGGCGCGATCATGCCCCAGAACATCGTCGTGGGCCAGCAGGCGATCGACGTCGCCGAGTTCGTCGCCCGCTACGCGGGGACGGCGGCGCGGCGTCCCGAAACGCCCGAGCGCCCGGGCAGCGAGCCGCGCGGCGGGGAGATCCCCGACGGCGGCAGCGGCGACGAGACCAACGAGCCCGGCCGGGGCGGCGGCACGGGCGCCGACTGAGCCGGAGGGCCTCGTCCTCGACGTCAGGCTGATCCGCCGCGAGCCGGACGCGGTCCGCGCCGCCCTGGCGCGGCGCGGCGACACTGGGGCGCTGGACCGGGTGCTGGAGCTCGACGCGCGCCGGCGCGAGCTGCTGCCGGCGCTGGAGTCGATCCGCGCGGAGCAGAACGCCGCCTCCAAGGAGATCGGGGCGGCCAAGCAGCGCGGGGAGGACGCGCCGCCACGTCCTCCATCGCCGC
>JAPSGI010000020.1 GCA_031177685.1 Solirubrobacteraceae bacterium
GGCGGCGGCCGTGGCGGCGGCGGCGGTCGCGGCGGCGGCGGCGGTGGCGGTCGCGGCGGCGGTGGCGGCGGCGGCGGTGGCCGTGGTGGCGGCGGTGGCCGTGGCGGCGGCGGCGGGCCGCGCGGTGGCGGCGGTGGCCCGCGTCCCGGTGGAGGCGGTCGCTGATGCTCTCCCCCAAGCGCGTAAAGCACCGCAAGCAGCACCGCGGCCGCATGGCCGGGAACTCGCGCGGCCAGACCAACGTGCAGTTCGGCGACTACGGGCTGAAGGCCCTCGAGCGCGGCTGGATCACCAACCGCCAGATCGAGGCTGCCCGCATCGCAATGACCCGCAAGATCAAGCGCGGCGGCAAGGTGTGGATCAACCTCTACCCCGACAAGCCCTTCACGCAGAAGCCCGCCGAGACCCGCATGGGCTCCGGCAAGGGCAACCCCGAGGGATGGGTGGCCGTGGTCAAGCCCGGCCGCGTGATGTTCGAGCTGGCCGGCGTGCCCGAGGAGCTGGCGCGTGAGGCGATGCGCCTGGCCGGACACAAGCTGCCCGTGAAGACCAAGTTCGTGGCGCGGGAGGGTCAGTACTGATGACCCGCCCGGGCGAGGTTCGCGAGATGACCGACGACATGCTTGTCGAGCACATCCGCACGGCGCGGCAGGAGCTGTTCGGCCTGCGCTTCCGGCACGCGACCGGCGAGCTGGAGAACACCGCCGGGCTGAGCAACGCCAAGCGCGAGCTGGCCCGCGCCCTCACCATCGCGCGCGAGCGCGGAATCGACCTCGATCGAGAGCTGAGCAAGAGCTGATGGCCGAAGAAGAGAAGAACGAGACCGAAGAGACGCCGGACGCGCCGGAAGAGGCCGCGCCCGAGACCGAGGCCGAAGCTCCGGCCGAGGCGGAGGCCGCTCCGGCGCCTGCGGAAGAGCCCGCCGAGCCCGCGGAGGTCCTGTCGCCCAAGGAGGCCCGCAAGCGCGGCCGCTCGCGCCACCGCGAGGCCGGTCCCGAGCGCAGCCCCGAGGAGCGCCAGGCCGCCCGGCGGGCCGAGCGCGCGGAGAAGGCGCAGCAGCGCCGGCGCTACCGCGTGCGCGCCCGCGAGAAGGCCAAGGCACGCCGGGCCGCCGAGCCGGCGACCGAGGCGGCGCCGCCCGTCGAGCGTCCGCACGGCCGTCCCAAGGTCCGTCAGGGCGTCGTGGTGTCCAACCGCGCCGACAAGACGATCACCGTGCGCGTCGACGTCGCCCGGCGCCACCGGCGCTACGGCAAGGTCATCCGCAGCTCGTCCACGCTGCACGCGCACGACGAGGCCAACGACGCCAACATCGGCGACACCGTCCGCGTGATCGAGAGCCGCCCGCTCTCGCGCCTCAAGCGCTGGCGGCTGGTCGAGGTCCTGGAGCGCGCGAAGTGATCCAGAACGAGACGCGCCTGCGGGTGGCCGACAACACCGGCGCTCGCGAGATCCTGTGCATCCGCGTACGCGGCGGCTCGCGCCGGCGCTACGCGGGCGTGGGCGACGTCATCGTGGCCACGGTCAAGCAGGCCAACCCGCAGGGGTCGGTCAAGAAGGGCGAGGTCGTGACGGCGGTCGTGGTGCGCACGCGCAAGGAGTTCGGGCGCGACGACGGCACCTACATCGCCTTCGACGAGAACGCGGCCGTGCTCATCGACGCCCAGAACAACCCGCGCGGCACCCGGATCTTCGGCCCGGTGGCGCGCGAGCTGCGTGAGCGAAACTTCATGAAGATCGTCTCCCTGGCTCCCGAGGTGCTGTAGAGCGATGGCCAAGACACCCAAGATCCGCAAGGACGACACCGTGATCGTGATCGGCGGCAAGGACCGCGGCAAGACCGGCCGCGTCCTGCGCGTCGATCCGAAAAAGCAGAAGGTGTTCGTCGAGGGCCTGAACATCGTCAAGCGCCACGTCCGCCCCCAGCAGGTGCAGGGCGCCCAGCGCGCCGAGCAGGTCGGCGGCGTGGTCGAGAAGGAGGGCCCGATCCACGTGTCCAACGTGGCCCTCCTGGACCCCCAGGCGCAGGACAAGCCCACGCGCGTGGGCATCGAGCGCGACGAGCACGGCAACCGCCGCCGCGTCGCCCGGCGCAGCGGGGCGAGGATCGACTGATGGCCGCCCGCCTCAAGGAGCGCTACGAGCAGGAGATCCGCCCCCAGCTGGTCGAGCGGTTCGGCTACACGACGCCGATGCAGGCCCCGCGGATCGAGAAGATCACGCTCAACATGGGCGTCGGCGACGCCAAGCAGGACTCCAACATGCTGGAGGCCGCGACCGAGCAGCTCGCGACGATCGCCGGGCAGAAGCCCAACGTGCGGCGCGCGCGCAAGTCGATCGCGTCGTTCAAGCTGCGCGAGGGGATGCCCGTGGGGGTCTCCTGCACGCTGCGGCGCGACCGGGCCTACGAGTTCCTGGACCGCCTGATGTCCGTGGCGATCCCGCGGATCCGCGACTTCCGCGGGCTCAGCGCGCGCTCGTTCGACGGGCGCGGCAACTACACGATGGGCGTGCGCGAGCAGATCATCTTCCCGGAGATCGACTACGACGCGATCGACCAGGTCCGCGGCCTGGACGTCACGATCACGACGTCCGCACGCAGCGACGAGGAGGCCTTCGCCCTGCTCGAGGCGTTCGGCATGCCATTCTCCCGGGAGGGACGTCCCGGCGGGCCGAGTCCCGAGGAGATCGCCGCGGCCGAGGAGGAGCGGCGCAAGGAGGAGGCCCGCGTGCGGGCCGAGGCCGAGCAGGCCGCGCTCGAGCAGCTCAAGGAGGAGAACCCGGAGGCCTACGCCAAGCCCGAGCCGGAGACCTCCGGCGAGGAGGGCGAGGCCGCCGCGGCCAGCGAAGAGGAACCCACACCCGAAGAGAGACAGGTAGAGGAGTAGATGGCCAAGACTTCACAGCGCGTCCGTCAGCGGCGCGAGCCCAAGTTCAAGACGCGCGGCTACTCGCGCTGCCGCCGCTGCGGCCGCGCGCGCGCCGTGTACCGGAAGTTCGGCGTGTGCCGGATCTGCCTGCGCGAGCTCGCGCACGAGGGCTACATCCCGGGGATGACGAAGAGCTCCTGGTAACCGCATGTCGCTGACCGATCCCACCGCCGACTTCCTGACCCGCATCCGCAACGGGCTGCAGGCGCAGCACGACGCCATCGAGGCGCCCGCGTCGAGCCTGGCCAAGGAGGTCGCGCGGATCCTCAAGGAGCAGGGCTACATCGAGAGCTTCGAAGTCCGTCCGCCCGAGCCGCGGCGCGCGGGCGAGCGCGTTCGCGTGGGCCTGCGCTACGGCGACGACCGCAAGCCGGTCATCTCCGGGCTGCGCCGCGTCTCGCGCCCCGGCCGGCGCACGTACGTCGATGCGCGCCACATCCCCAAGGTCCAGGGCGGGATGGGCACCACGATCATCTCCACGTCGCAGGGCGTGATGACCGGGCACGACGCCCGCCGCAAGGGCATCGGCGGCGAGGTCGTGGCGGAGGTCTGGTAGCGCGATGTCCCGGATCGGCAAGCAGCCCATCCCCGTGCCCAGCGGCGTGACCGTCGCGATCGAGCCGGGCGTCGTGCGGGTCAACGGCCCCAAGGGCGAGCTGTCCGAGCGCATCCACCGCGACATCGCGGTGGCGCAGGACGGCGACCAGGTGGTCGTGACGCGTCCGACCGACCGCGGCGAGCATCGCGCCCTGCACGGGCTGACGCGCTCGCTGGTGGCCAACATGGTCACCGGCGTCACCGACGGCTACCAGAAGGTCCTGGAGATCCAGGGCGTCGGCTACCGCGCCGTGAAGAAGGGCAACGACCTCGAGCTGTCGCTGGGCTATTCCCATCCCGTGCCGGTCAAGGCGCCCGCCGGGATCGAGTTCGAGGTGCCCCAGCCCACCCGCGTGATCGTGCGCGGCATCTCCAAGCAGCTGGTCGGCGAGGTGGCCGCGAACATCCGCAAGCAGCGTCCGCCGGAGCCCTACAAGGGCAAGGGCATCCGCTATGAGGGCGAGTACGTGGCCCGGAAGGTGGGGAAGAGGGCGTGAGCGTCAAGACCAAGCCCCAGCAGCGCCTGCGCCGCCGCCGGCGCGTGCGCGCCAAGGTGCGCGGCACGGCCACGCGGCCCCGTCTCTCCGTGTTCCGCTCCAACCGCGGCGTGTCCGCGCAGCTGATCGACGACGACGCCGGACGCACGCTGGCCGCCGTCGCCTGGACCGAGGAGGCGCTCAAGGGCCTGGGCCGCATGGAGCAGGCCACCCGCGCCGGCGCCCTGCTGGCCGAGCGCGCCAAGGCGGCCGGCATCGAGCGCGCCGTCTTCGACCGCGGCGGTTACCGCTACCACGGCCGCGTCAAGGCCCTCGCCGAGGGCGCTCGCGAGGGCGGGTTGGCCCTGTGAGACACCCGAGCAGCTACCCTCATCCGCCATGGCGCTAGACCGATCGACCAGTCCCGCCGGCCTCGACCTCCAGGAACGCGTGGTGGAGATCAACCGCGTCGCCAAGGTGGTCAAGGGCGGCCGGCGCTTCTCATTCACCGCGCTGGTCGTGGTGGGGGACGAGAACGGCACCGTCGGCGTGGGCTACGGCAAGGCCAACGAGGTCCCCGTGGCGATCCAGAAGGGCGTGGAGCGCGCGAAGAAGAACCTCTTCCGCGTCCCGATGCACGGCTCGACGATCACCCACAAGGTCGTCGGGCGCTTCGGCTCGGGCCAGGTCCTGCTCAAGCCGGCCTCGCCCGGTACCGGCGTGATCGCCGGCGGCGGCGTGCGCGCGGTGCTCGAGCTGGCGGGGATCCACGACATCCTCTCCAAGAGCCTGGGCTCGCAGAACCCGATCAACCTCGTCAAGGCGACGATCACGGGCCTGCAGGAGCTGCGCACGCCCGACGAGGTGGCCAAGCTGCGCGGGCTGAGCATCGACGAGGTGCTCGGTCTGGACTCGCGCGAGCGCGAGGGCAAGCTGGAGGAGACGCCCGCCTCATGAGCAAGGTCAAGGTCACCCAGCGCCGCTCGCGCAACGGCGCCAACCCACGCCAGCGCGACACGCTGCGCTCGCTCGGCCTGCGCCGGATCAACCACACCGTCGAGCACGAGGACACCCCGCAGCTGCGCGGGATGCTCCACGCCGTGCGCCACCTGGTGGAAGTCCATGACTGAGCGCGTCGGCCTGAACAACCTCAAGCCGCCCAAGGGCTCGCGCAAGCCGCGCAAGCGCGTCGGCCGCGGCGAGGGCTCGGGGACCGGCAAGACCGCCGGCCGGGGTCAGAAGGGCGCCGGCTCGCGCTCGGGCGCGCGCAAGCGCGTGGACTTCGAGGGCGGGCAGAACCCGATTCACATGCGGATGCGCAAGCTGCGCGGCCCGCACATGAAGAAGTCCATGCCGTTCGAGCCGTTCCGCACGCACAGCCAGCCGGTCAACCTGTCCGACCTGCAGGAGCGCTTCGACGACGGCGCCGAGGTCACGCCGGAGGGCCTGCGCGCCAAGGGACTGGCCAAGCGCCGCGAAGTCCCGGTCAAGATCCTCGCACGGGGCGAGCTCTCCAAGCCGCTCACCGTCCACGCCCACGGCTTCAGCGCCGCGGCGCGCGAGCGCATCGAGGCGGCGGGCGGGACCTGCCGGGTGCTCGAGCCGTAGGGAAGGAAGCGAGCGGCCGTGCTGCGCACGATCTCCAGCGCCTTCACCGTTCCCGAGATTCGGCGCAAGCTCGCCTTCACGGCGGCGATGCTCGCCCTCTACCGCCTGGGCTCGCACATCCCCGTGCCCGGGATCGACACCCAGGCCGTCGAGGACATCCAGCAGAACTTCTCCGGGTCCAACATCCTGGGGTTCCTCAACCTGTTCTCGGGCGGAGGGCTCCAGCGGGTTGCGATCTTCGCGCTGGGGATCATGCCCTACATCACGGCCTCGATCATCCTGCAGCTGATGACCGTGGTGGTGCCCACGCTGGAGAAGCTCCAGAAGGAGGGCGAGGTCGGCCAGGCGCGCATCACCCAGTACACCCGCTACCTGACGGTCGGCCTGGCGCTCGGCCAGTCCATCGGCTACGTCTTCCTCTTCCGCTCCTTCGGCCAGAGCGCGGGCAGCCCGGTTGTGGAGAATTTCAACGGGCCGACGGTCTTCATGATCGTCATCTCGCTGACGGCTGGCACCGTGCTGCTGATGTGGCTGGGCGAGCTGATCACCCAGCGCGGGATCGGGAACGGGATCTCGCTGATGATCTTCGCCTCGATCGCCGCGGGCATCCCCAACGGCGTGCAGGCGTGGTGGACGAGTCCCGACCCGGTCTTCAAGGTGATGATGCCCTTCATCGCCCTGGCCATCATCGCGGCGATCGTCTTCGTCCAGGAGGGCCAGCGGCGGATCCCGATCCAGTACGCCAAGCGCGTGATCGGCCGGCGCATGTCGGGCGGCGGCCAGACCTACCTGCCGCTGCGCGTGAACATGGCGGGCGTGATCCCCGTCATCTTCGCCGCGTCGATCATGGCCTTCCCGCCCACGGTCGGCCAGCTCATCAACTCGCCGTGGGCGCGCGACGTCGCCGCGTTCTTCGGCCCCAACGGCTGGGCCTACATCGTGGGCGAGACGATCTTCATCATCCTCTTCACGTACTTCTACACCGCGGTCACGTTCAACCCGGTCGACCAGGCGGACAACCTCAAGAAGTACGGGGGCTTCATACCCGGGGTGAGACCCGGACGGCCGACGGCCGAGTTCCTGGACCGGATCCTGGCGCGCCTGACGTTCCCGGGCGCCCTGTTCCTGGCCTCGGTGGCTGCGCTGCCGACGATCCTGATCAACCAGACCAGCGCCAACTTCTTCTTCGGCGGGACCTCCATCCTCATCGTGATCGGCGTTGCGCTGGACACGATGAAGCAGCTGGAGGCCCAGCTGATGATGCGCAACTACGAGGGCTTCCTGAAGTAGGCTCCGACCGGCTGTGTCGGAGCTGAACCTGATCCTGCTGGGCCCACCCGGAGCGGGGAAGGGAACCCAGGCGCAACGGCTGATCGACGACTTCCGCCTGCCCTACGTCGCCACCGGCGAGATGCTGCGCACGGCGGTGCGCGAGGGCACGCCGCTGGGCCACGAGGCGGCCAAGTACATGAACAACGGGGACCTCGTGCCCGACGAGGTCATCATCGGGGTGACCGTGGAGCGCCTGCAGCAGGGCGACACCGCCGACGGGTTCATCCTCGACGGCTTCCCACGGACGGTGGACCAGGCCAAGGCGCTGGACGCGGAGCTGCAGCGGGTGGGGCGCACGCTGACGGCCGCGCTGCTCATCGACACCCCCGACGAGGAGGTCGTCCGCCGCATCTCCGGTCGCCGCCAGTGCGTCAAGAACGAGCAGCACGTCTACCACGTCGAGTTCGACCCGCCCAAGCACGAGGGCGTGTGCGACCAGGACGGCGCGCGGCTGGTCCAGCGCGACGACGACAAGCCCGACACCGTCCGCCACAGGCTCGACGTCTACCACGACCAGACCGAGCCGGTGATCGGGTACTACGACGACCGGGGGGTGCTGCGCCGCTTCGACGGCACGCGCAGCCCCACCGAGGTGCACGATCACATCCGCGCCACGCTGGCGACGCTGAGGCTCGAGGAATCGCTGTGATCAACATCAAGACCCCCGAGGAGATCGAGCGCATGGCCGCCGCCGGCGCGATCCTCGTCAAGACGCTCGCGCTGCTGGCGAACCGGATCCGCCCGGGGGTCACGACCGGCGATCTGGACGCCGCCGCGGAGAAGTTCATCCGCTCCCAGAACGCCGAACCGGCGTTCAAGGGCTACCGCGGCTTCCCCGGCTCGATCTGCGCCTCGCCCAACTCCATGGTGGTCCACGGGATCCCCGGCCGCTACAAGCTCTCCCGCGGCGACATCCTGTCCGTCGACGTCGGGGTGGTGCACGACGGGTGGGTCGCCGACGCCGCCCGCACCTTCGCCGTGGGCGCGGTCTCGCCGATCGCGACCCGGCTGCTGCGGGCCACCGAGGGCGCGCTGTTCGCCGCGGTGGAGCAGTGCCGCCCCGGCAACCGGCTGGGCGACGTGTCCCATGCCGTGCAGAGCCACGTCGAGGAGGAGGGCTTCTCGGTGGTCCGCTCGCTCGTGGGCCACGGCATCGGGCGCGACATGCACGAGGACCCGCAGATCCCCAACTTCGGCGAGCCGGGCCGCGGGCCGGAGCTGCAGGAGGGGATGGTGCTGGCGGTCGAGCCGATGGTCACCGCCGGGCGCCACGCCGTGCGCATGGGGGACGACCATTGGGCGATCTACTCGCAGGACGGCTCGCTGGCCGCGCACTTCGAGTTCACGGTCGCGATCACCGCGGAGGGGCCGCGGATTCTCACCCCCTGGCACGAGGCCGCGGACCGAGCCGCGGCGTAGCCCTTTGCTACTATGCCGGGTCGCGCTCCCCGGGGCGATTTCTTTGCTGCAAGCAGTTTCCGCGACCTGGTAGCGGCCCGCCGAAACGGAGGCCAGAGCCGTGTCGCCGGACCCATCGAAGGAGATCATGAAGGTACGGCCCTCTGTTAAGCCGATGTGCGAGAAGTGCAAGATCATCCGCCGCCACGGCGCCGTGCTCGTGATCTGCCAGAACCCCCGTCACAAGCAGCGGCAGGGCTAAGTGGCGCGCATCGCGGGAGTCAACATCCCCCTGAACAAGCGCGTCGAGATCGGCCTGACGTACGTGTACGGCATCGGTCGCTCGACGAGCAACAAGATCCTCGCCGACGTCGGCATCGAGCCGGACCGCAAGGTCCGCGACCTGACCGACGACGAGGTCGTCAACCTGCGCAACGCCGTCGAGGCGGTGCCGGTCGAGGGCGACCTGCGGCGCGAGCGCTCCCAGAGCGTCAAGCGGCTGATGGAGATCGGCTGCTACCGCGGCCTGCGCCACCGGCGCGGCCTGCCCGTGCGCGGCCAGCGCACCAAGACCAACGCCCGCACCCGCAAGGGCCCGCGCCGCATGCAGGTGGCCGGCAAGAAGAAGGCGGGCAAGAAGTAATGCCCGCGCCTCGACGACCTCGCTCCGGCCGCCGCAAGGCTCGCAAGAACATCGCGGTGGGTCAGGCTCACATCAAGACGTCCTTCAACAACACCATCGTCACGCTGACCGACCGCGAGGGCGCGGTGATCGCGTGGGAGTCCGCCGGCGGCGCCGGGTTCAAGGGCTCGCGCAAGTCGACGCCGTTCGCCGCGCAGGTGACGGCCGACGCGGCGGCGCGCAAGGGCATGGAGCACGGGCTGCAGAAGGTGGACGTCTACGTCAAGGGGCCCGGCTCGGGCCGCGAGACCGCGATCCGCTCGCTGCAGGCGGCGGGACTCGAGGTCACCTCGGTCCGCGACGTCACCCCGCAGGCCCACAACGGCTGCCGCCCCCGCAAGCGGAGGCGCGTCTGATGGCCCGCGACACCGGACCCCAGTGCAAGCAGTGCCGCCGCGAGGGCCAGAAGCTGTTCCTCAAGGGCGAGCGCTGCCTGACCGACAAGTGCGGCGTCGAGCGCCGCTCCTACCCGCCGGGCGATCACGGGCGCGGCCGGCAGAAGCAGAGCGAGTACCGCGTCCAGCTGCGCGAGAAGCAGAAGGCGCGGCGCTACTACGGCGTGCAGGAGAAGCAGTTCCGGATCTACTACGCCAAGGCCAGCCGGCAGGCGGGCATCACCGGCGAGAACCTGCTCACGCTGCTGGAGTGCCGCCTGGACAACATCCTGGTGCGTCTCGGCTTCGCCGCCTCACGCCGCCAGGCGCGGCAGATGATCGGCCACGGGCACTGGACCGTGAACGGCCGTCGCGTCGACATCCCCAGCTATCAGGTGCGGCCCGGCGACGTGATCGCCGTGAAGGCAGGGACGCCCGCCGAGCCCGTCATCCGGGACGCCACGGAGCTGACCGGGCAGATCCCGGCCTGGCTCCAGGCCGACCACGACGGCCTCACGGCGAAGATGCTGCGCAAGCCCGAGCGCAAGGAGATCGCCGCGCCGGTGCAGGAGCAGCTCATCGTCGAGCTGTACTCGAAGTAAGCGGCCGAGCCATTCCGGCCGCCCCTCCACCACCAACCCCGAGGACCCCCTGAATGCTTGACTTCCAGATCCCCCGGATCACCGCCGAGAACGTCGAGGAGAACCGCGGCTCGTTCACGATCGAGCCGCTGGACCGCGGCTTCGGCTACACCTTCGGCAACTCGCTGCGCCGCGTGCTGCTCTCGTCGCTGGGCGGCGCGGCCGTCACGAGCGTTCGCATCGAAGGCGTGGCCCACGAGTTCTCGACGATCAAGGGCGTCAAGGAAGACGTGACCGACATCGTGCTCAACCTCAAGGGCGTGGTGTGCCGGATGCACACGGACGCCAGCGAGGTGGAGGCTCCGCTCGTCGTCACCGGCCCGGGCGAGGTCACCGCGAAGGACATCGACCTGCCCGCCGGCGTGGAGATCCTCAACCCGCAGGCCCCGATCGCCACGCTGGAGAAGAAGACCAAGCTCGAGCTCTACATCACGATCGGCCGCGGCCGCGGCTACACGCCGGCCGAGGAGAACAAGTCGCCCGACCAGCCGATCGGCGTGATCCCGATCGACTCGATCTTCTCGCCGGTGCGCCGCGTCGCCTACGAGGTCGACCAGGCGCGTGTCGGCCAGCGGACCGACTACGACAAGCTCACGCTGGACATCGAGACCGACGGCTCCAAGGATCCGCAGGAGGCCCTGCGCGAGGCCGCGGAGATCCTGATCTCGCACCTGGCGATCTTCACCGACGAGGACCGCATCGAGGAGCTGCGCGGCGCCATGCCGGGCGTCCTCGACGGCGGCGCCGGCCAGCCCGGCGTGCCGGCGGCGGCGCGTCCGGCCAGCGGCATGGACGACATCCTCATCGAGGAGCTCGAGCTGGGCGTGCGGTCGTACAACTGCCTCAAGCGGGCGGGCATCCAGACCGTCGGCGACCTCGTCTCCAAGAGCGAGGGCGAGCTCGCGGCGATCCCCAACTTCGGCAAGAAGTCGATCGACGAGGTCGTGGAGACGCTCCACGCGCGGGGGCTGGACCTCCGCGACGACTAGGATCACCGGCGGCCATGCGCCACCAGAAGACACGGCACAAGCTCTCGCGGTCGGCCTCGCACCGCAAGGCGCTGCTGCGCAACCTCTGCAAGGAGATCATCGACCACGAGCGCATCCGGACCACCGAGGCCAAGGCCAAGGCGGTCAAGCCCGAGGTCGAGAAGCTCATCACGCTGGCCAAGCGCGGCGACCTGCACGCGCGCCGCCAGGCGCTGTCGACGCTGGGCCAGGACAAGTTCGTCGTGCACAAGCTGTTCGAGGAGGTCGCGCCGCGCTACGCCGACCGCCCGGGCGGCTACACCCGCATCCTCAAGCTGGGCCCTCGGCGCTCTGACAGCACCGAGATGGTCTACCTCGAGCTGGTCTGAGCGCCCGGCTCGTCCTCGAGTACGACGGCACCCCGTTCGCGGGGTGGGCGCGGCAGGAGGGGCTGCGCACCGTGCAGGGCGAGGTCGAGCGGGCGCTGGCCACGGTCCTGCGGCGGCCGGTGGCGTTGCAGGTCGCCGGGCGCACGGATCGCGGCGTCCACGCGTGGGGCCAGGTCGCCTCCTACGAGGGCGAGCCGGTGCAGCTGCGCTCGCTCAACGCGTTGCTGCCCGAGGAGATCGCCGCCCGGGCGTGCGAGCCGGCCCCCGACGGGTTCGACGCGCGTCGCGACGCGGTCAGCCGGACCTACTGCTACCGCGTGCTGGCGCGGCGGGCGCCCAGCCCCTTCGAGCGCCATCGCGCGCTGTGGTGGCCGCACCGCGTGGATCTCGGGGCGCTCCAGGAGTGCGCGGCGGCGCTGGCCGGACAGCACGATCTCACGGCGTTCACGCCGACGCAGACCGACCACGTGTTCTTCCACCGCACGGTGCTCGACGCGCGCTGGGAGCGCGACGGCGACGTCCTGGCGTTCTGGATCGAGGCCGACGCCTTCCTGCGCCACATGAACCGCGTGCTGGTGGCCACGATGCTCGAGGTGGCGTCCGGGCGCCGGTCGGCGGAGAGCTTCGCCGCCCTGCTGGAGGGCCGCCCCCGCTCCGAGGCGGCGGCGACCGCCCCCGCCCACGGCCTCTACCTCGCGCGGGTGGGCTACCCCGCCGCGACTAACCTGTAGACGGTGAAGGTCCTCCTCACCAACGACGACGGCATCCACGCCGACGGGCTGCAGGCGCTGCGCCGCGCGCTGCTGGAGGTCCCCGGAATCGAGCTCGCGGTGATCGCGCCGGACTCCAACCGCTCGGCGGTCGGCCGCGGGATCACCACGCGCCGGCCGCTGTGGGTGGAGGAGATCGACTTCGGAGACGGCACCGTCGGGTACGCGACCGACGGGACGCCGGTGGACTGCGTGCGCTTCGCCAAGCTGGGCCTGGTCGACGGCTTCCGCGCCGAGCTCGTCGTCTCGGGCATCAACCACGGCTCCAACCTGGGCGACGACATCACGTACTCCGGCACCGTGGCGGCCGCGCTGGAGGGCATCGTGCTGGGGCTGCCGGCGATCGCCGTGTCCCAGCAGTCGCGCGCGCGCGAGCTGGACTTCCGGCTGGGCCGCGAGTTCGACTTCACCATCGCGGCGCGCTTCACGGCGCGGCTGGTGGGCGAGCTCGAGCAGATCCCCCTGCGCGAGGGCACGCTGCTCAACGTCAACGCCCCGGGCGACCCGCCCGATGGAGTCGAGCTGACCAAGCTGGGCAAGCGCGTGTACCGCGACCGGCTGCGCCTGGAGGGCGAGGACGAGGCCGGCGGGCGACGGCTGTTCCACATCTACGGGGGCGACATCTCCTTCGAGGAGGAGGACGGCACCGACCTGGCGGCGGTGGCCGCGGGACGGATCGCGGTGACGCCGATCCACTTCGACCTCACCGACCGGGCCGGGCTGGACGCGCTGAGCGTCTACGACCTTGCCCGGCTGATCGAGCCGGCGGCCCACGAGGTCGAGTGAGCGCCGCCGCGGCGAAGGAGGCGGCCGCCCGCGCGGCCGAGCTGCGGCGGGTCATCGAGCACCACAACCACCGCTACTACGTCCTCGACGACCCGCAGATCGCCGACGACGAGTACGACGCGCTGCTCGACGAGCTGCGCCGGCTGGAGGAGGTGCACCCGCAGCTGCGCACGCCCGACTCGCCGACCCAGCGCGTGGGCGGGCGTCCGCTGGACCGCTTCGAGACGGTGGAGCACCTGCAGCCGATGCTCTCGCTCGCCAACGCCCGTGGCGAGGAGGAGCTGCGCGCGTGGGTGGAGCGCATGCGCAACCACCTGGCGCGCGAGGGCATCGAGCAGGACCGCTTCGATTACGTGTGCGAGCCCAAGATCGACGGCCTGGCCGTCTCGCTGGTCTACCGCGACGGGCGCCTGGAGCGCGGCGCCACGCGCGGCGACGGGCGCATCGGCGAGGACGTCACGCAGAACCTGCGCACGATCAAGGCGCTGCCGCTGGGCATCGACGACGCTCCCGCGCTGCTGGAGGTGCGCGGCGAGGTCTACATGCCGCTGCGCGGCTTCACCGAGCTCAACGAGCGCCGCGCCGCGGCGGAGGAGCGCACTTTCATGAACCCGCGCAACGCCGCCGCGGGCGCGATCCGCCAGCTGGATCCGCAGATCGCAGCCGCGCGCCCGCTCTCGCTGTGGGTCTACGGCATCGGGGCCACCGAGGGGGTCCGGTTCGAGAAGCACTCGCAGGCGCTCGACCGCCTGCGCGAGTGGCGCTTCCCCGTCAACCCCGACGTGCGGCGCGCCGCCGACGTGGACGAGGTGATGGCGGTGTGCACGAGCTGGGAGGAGCGCCGAGAGCAGCTCGACTACGAGATCGACGGCGTCGTCGTGAAGGTCGACGACTACGAGCTGCAGCGCCGCCTGGGCGTGGTGGGCCGCGAGCCGCGCGGCGCCGTCGCGTGGAAGTTCGCGCCCTCCACCGCCGTGACCAAGCTGGTCAAGGTCCACTGGAACGTCGGGCGCACCGGCCACCTGGTGCCCTTCGCGCAGCTGGAGCCCGTGGCGGTCAGCGGCGTCACCGTGAAGATGGCGACGCTGCACAACGAGGAGGACCTGGCGCGCAAGGACGTGCGCGAGGGCGACGACGTGATCGTGCTGCGGGCCGGCGACGTGATCCCGCAGGTCGTCTCGCCCGCGCCCGACGCGGTCAAGCGGCGCGGCCGCGCCGCGCCGCCGCGCCCGCCGGAACGCTGCCCGAGCTGCCAGACCCCCACCGAGAAGCCCGCCGGCTCCGTGTTCAGCGTGTGCCCCAACCGCCTCGGGTGCCCGGGTCAGCAGTGGCAGCTGCTCAAGCACTTCGTCTCGCGCGGGGCGATGGACATCGAGGGCCTGGGCGAGGAGCGGGTGTCCCAGCTGATGCGGGCCGGGCTGGTGCACAACCCCGCCGATCTCTACGGGCTCACGCCCGAGCAGCTCATGGACCTGGAGGGCTTCGGCGAGACCTCGGCGCGGGCGCTGGTGGAGGCGATCCAAGCGTCGCGCGAGCGGCCGTTCGCGCGCGTGCTGTGGGGACTGGGGATCGAGAGCGTGGGCGAGGTCAACGCGCGCAACCTCGCCGCGCGCTTCCGCTCGATCGAGAACCTGATGGCGGCCTCGGTGGAGGAGATCGCGGCCACGCCGGGCGTCGGCCCGGTGGTCGCGCAGATCGTCCACGACGCGCTGGCCGAGGAGTCGATGCGCGAGCTCGTCGCCGCTCTGCCGCTGCGCTTCGAGGAGGAGGGCCCGCCGCCCGGCGAGGGGCCCCTCGCCGAGCGGACGTTCGTGCTCACCGGCACGCTGCCTACGCTCACCCGCGAGGAGGCGACCGAGCGGATTCTCGCGGCGGGCGGGCGCGTGACCTCGTCGGTGTCCAAGAAGACCGACTACGTGGTGGCCGGCGAGACGCCGGGGACCAAGCTGGAGAAGGCTCAGCGGCTGGGCGTCGAGGTCATCGACGAGCCGGCCCTGCTGGAGCTGCTCGGGACGTAGTTCGCGATGGCGGCCGTCATGGCGTCCTGCGCCCGTCGCGCGCTGTAGTAGCCGACGCCGTTCATGAGGATCGAGAAGGCGACGGCGCGCCCGGACCCCATGTCGCAGTAGCCCGACAGCGCCGAGACGCCGGTGAGCGTCCCCGTCTTGCCGCGGCAGCGGCCCGCCGCCCGCGTGCGGCACATGCGGCCGGCCAGGGTCCCGCTGCCGCACGCGACGGCCAGCGAGGCGCGGAACGAGGGACCCAGGCGCTCCGAACCGTCCATGTGGTCGAGCAGCTTCACCACCTGGCGCGGGGTGGTGCGGTTGCGGCGCGAGAGACCGGACCCGTCGGACACGCGCGCGGCGATCCCGGCCTCGCGCAACCACAGGGCCGTCACCGCGGCGCCGGCGGCGGTCGTGCCCCGCACACCGAAGCGGGCGCCCAGCGACTTGAGCAGCATCTCGGCGAGGAAGTTGTCCGACGGCACGTTGGTCGCGCGCGCCAGCACGGCCATGGTGGGGGAGCGCAGGATGGCCAGCTCGCGCGCGCCCGGCGGCGCGGCGCGCTCGCCGACCGACCGGCGCACCGACACGCCCTCGGCCCGCAGCTCGCGGGACAGGCGGTCGGCGGCCAGTCGCGCCGGCCGGCGCACCGCGGCGCGCGCGTAGCTCAGTGCGCTGAGCGGCGTGCCGATCCAGATCGAGAACGCGTAGCGGCTGTCGGGCCCGCCGCGGCGGCCGTCGAACAGCGTCTCGTCGCCGTACACGGTGCCGGTCACGCGCAGGATGCCGATCTCCGCCAGCGCCCGCGCCAGCGCGGCCGTCCCGCGGCTGCCGAACGTCGGGTCGCCGCCGCCGCGCAGGTAGAGGTTGCCGCGGTACACGCCGTCCGCGTCGAGTTCGCCGTCGCCCAGGACGCGCGTCGACAGGCGCCCCGACGGCCCGAACCGCGCCAGTGCGGCGGCGGTGGTGTAGAGCTTCTGGTTGGAGGCGGGGACGCGCGGGACGTCGGCGGCGCGGGCGTACAGCGTGCGCCCGTCGAATAGGTCGACCACGAGGGCGCCGGAGCCGCCACCGGCGGCGCGCATGGCGCGGTCCAGCGACGCGCGCAGCTGGGCGTCCGTCGCGGCGGGCGCGGCGGCGGGGGCCCAGAGGACGGCGAGCAGGACGGCCAGGGGCGCGAGCGAGCGGCGCACTGTTGGAGGAACACCTAGCAGAGCCCGCAGTCGCGGTGCCGTCTTTACCGAACGCATCCGTACAATCCGCATCTCTATGGGCAAGGTCGTCAAGCTCGACGCCCAGGGCCAGGGCCAGGGCCGCGGCGCTCGGCGCCGGCGCCGGTCGAAGACCGCCCTGGTGCTCGGCGGCGGGGGCTTCACGGGCGGCGTCTACGAGATCGGCGCCCTGCGCGCGCTCGACCTGCTCTCGGTCAACCGGACGGTCAACCAGTTCGACGTGTACGTCGGCACGAGCGCCGGGTCGTTCGTGGCCGCCCTGTCGGCGAACGGGATCACGCCCGAGGAGATGATGCGCGTCGTCAACCGGCAGGTGCCGACGCCGTTTCGCGACGTCAACCTCGACCAGCTGCTGCGGCCCAACTACGCCGAGTTCGCCGCCAGCGCGCTGCGCCTGCCCTTCCGCGCGGTGGGCCTCGCCCGCACGCTGCTGGGCCTCGTGGGGCCGCACTTCTCGGCGGTGGACGTGGTCACGGGGCTGGCGGAGATCCTGCCCTCGGGGCTGTACTCCGGCTCGGGCGTCGAGGAGTACGTGCGCAACGTCCTGTCCGACCCCGAGCGCAGCGACGACTTCCGCCTGCTGCGCAACGAGCTCTACCTGGCGGCCACCGACCTGGACACCTGCGAGCGCATCGTGTTCGGCGCGGAGGGCTGGGACGACGTCCCGATCTCCTCGGCCGTGCGGGCCTCCACGGCGCTGCCCATGGTCTACAAGCCCGTGGAGATCAAGGGCCGCGAGCTGGTGGACGGCGGGATCGTGTCGACGACCAACGTCGACATCGCCGTCGAGGCCGGAGCCAAGTTCGTCGTGGTGATCAACCCATTGGTCCCCTACGTCAACGACTTCAAGAAAAAGATCCCGACGATCACCGGCTCCAAGGTCCGCCGCGTCTCGGACATGGGGTTCCCGCAGATCGGCTACCAGACGTTCAAGCTGCTGGCCTACCAGCGCCTCCACGAGCTCTCGCGCCAGTGGGCCGACCGCTACCCGGGCGTGGACATCGTCCTGATCGAGCCCGAGCCCAACGACGAGCTGATGTTCCAGACGAGCATCCTGAACTTCTCCTCGCGCGTGGACATCGCCCGCCACGGGTTCCAGTCGGTCACGCTCAAGCTCGCCGAGGACTACGAGCACTTCCGCGAGGTCTGCGAGCGCCACGGCATCGAGATCTCCGCCACGCGCGTGCGCAAGGTCGTCAAGCACTTCGCCGCCGAGGAGGAGCGCACCCGCGCGTGGCGCAAGATCCTCGAGCAGACCACCGGCGCCCTGCTGCGCCAGTCGGCCGAGGAAACCTAAGCCGTCGCCTTGCGCAGGGCGTCCAGGAGCCGGTCGGTGGCCGGCGGGGACTGGACGGTGGCGCGGACGTGGTCGGGCTCGCCCCACTCGGTGCCCGGGTGGACGATGACCGCGCTGCGGCGCAGGCGCTCGCTGAGCTCGCCGTCGGCCAGGCCGGGGGCTCGCAGCCAGACCACGTTGGCCTGGGACCGGGTGGCGTCCACCGGCAGCTCGGCCAGCGCGGCGAGGAGCCGGGCGCGCTCGGCCGCGACGGTGGCGCGCCGGTGCTCTACCTGGCGCCCGAGCTTGCGCACCGCCTCCAGCGCGCCGGCCTGCGCGAGATCGCTGACGCCCAGCGGCGGCGCGAGCTGCTCGAGCAGCGGCTCGGAGCCCGGCCCGCCCAGCACGTAGCCGCAGCGCATGCCGGCCAGGCCGTAGGCCTTGGAGAACGTGCGGAAGACCAGCAGGCGCGGGAAGTCGTCGAGCAGCTCCAGCGACGCGCCGGGCGGCTCGGCCTCCACGAAGTCGACCAGCGCCTCGTCGAGCAGCACCGTAACGTGGTCGGGCAGGCGCTCGAGCAGCCGGCGCAGCTCGGCCACCGGCAGGTAGGCGCCGTTGGGGTCGTTGGGGTTGCACACCGCGACGATGCGGGTCCGCTCCCCGACGGCGGCGAACAGGCGATCGGCGTCGTGCCCGGGGACCGGGACGGCACGCCCTCCCGCCGCCCGGGCCATCAGCGGGTACAGCGGATACGACGGCCACGACGTGACCAGCTCGTCGCCGGGCCCCAGGAGCAGGCGCGCCGCGACGCGCAGCAGGGTGGAGGCGCCGTTGCCCACGGCGACGCGCTCGGGCTCCAGCCCGTGGCGGCGCCCCAGCTCGCGGCGCAGCTCCAGCGCCAGCGGGTCCGACGCGCGGTTGATCCCGCGCCGCGCCGCGAAGGTGATGGCCGAGACCACGTCGGGATGGGGCAGCTCGTGCCACGTCGTCGCCGACAGGTCGAGCGGGTCGATGCGCGCCAGGGCGCGGCGCCGGCGCTCCTCGGAGCGCTTGCGCAGCTCGGCGCTGACCTCCTCGTCGGAGAGCCCCTCGAACTGGCGGTAGTAGTCGAGCAGCCCCACGGGCTACTCCGACTGCGCCGGTCCCAGCGAGGAGCCCGGGCCCTCGATCAAGAACAGCCACGCGAAGAAGGCGATGCCCCCGATCACGGCGGTGATCGCGAACACGCGCCCGACCGTGCCCTGCCGCTGGTCGACCCCGCTGGCGCGCCGGGCCAGGATCCACAGCAGGTCGATCCGCCGCATCGCCACCAGGCCCAGGAGCAGGCTGAACAGCAGCCCGACGAAGGCGACGACGATGCCCAGGAACGTGCTGCCTGTCGAGTAGTCGACCTGGGAGCCGACCCACAGCCATCCCAGTGGGAGCGGCCCCCAGAACAGCAGGTTGACCGCCACCATGAGCGCCAGCAGGCCGGCCGCGATCCCGCGGTCCAGCCGCTGGCGCGCCGCGCCCTTGAACTGGGGCAGGGCGCGGTACTTGACGGGCCGCGTGCCCGGACGGCGCCCGACGAAGAGGCCGCCTGTGTCGGTCGGATCGGTCTTCAGGGCTCAGCTCTCGTACAAAGCGTCGAAGACGTCCTGGTACTTCTCGTTGACCACGTTGCGCTTGACCTTCAGCGTCGGGGTCAGCTCGCCGGTCTCCTGCGAGAGGTCGTGGTCGAGGATGTGGAACTTCTTGACCTGCTCGACCTGGGCGTAGCGCGAGTTGACCTCGTCCACGACCTTGGCGATCAGCTCGCGGACCTTGGGGTGCTCGTGCAGCTTGCCCGGGTCGGCCTCGTCGCCCTCCAGGCCCAGCTCCGCCGCCAGCGCCGGCGCCTCCTCCTGGTCGAGCGTGATCAGCACGACCGGGTAGGGACGGCGGTCGCCGTGCATCACGGCCTGGGAGATCCAGCGGTTCTGCTTGAGATCGTTCTCGATCAGCGCGGGCGTGATGTTCTTGCCGCCCGCGGTGATGATGATGTCCTTCTTGCGTCCGACGATCGACACGTAGCCGTCCTCGTCGATCTGGCCGAGGTCGCCCGTGTGCAGCCACCCGTCCTCGATCGTGCCGAAGCTCTTCTCGGCGTCCTTGTAGTAGCCCTTGAAGATGTTCGCGCCGCGGATCAGCAGCTCACCGTCCTGCGCGATCTTGCACTCCACGCCCGGCAGCGGCTTGCCCACCGTGCCGAACTTGTGCTCCTCGATCGTGGAGTACGTGGCCACGGTCGCGGTCTCGGTCATCCCGTAGCCCTCGAGCACCGGCACGCCGGCGGCGTAGAAGAACTCCAGGATCTCCGGGGCGATGGGAGCGGCGCCCGTGACCGCCTGGCGCACGTTGCCGCCGAAGATCGCGCGGACGTTCTTGAACACCTGCTCGTCCAGGCCGTCGAAGCGCTCCTGCAGCTCGGGCGGCACCGGCTGCCCGTGCACCTGCGCGTCGCGCACCTTCACGCCCAGCTCGACCATGCCGCGGAACTGCTCCTCGGACATGTTCTGCTTGATCGCCGAGGTGGCCAGCGTGTAGATCTTCTCGAAGATCCGGGGCACCGACGGGAGGTAGGTCGGCTTGACCTCGGAGAGCTCCGGCACGATCTGCTTGGGGTCGCCGCCGAAGTAGGCGATCGTGCCGCCGGAGTCGATCCAGATGAGCTGGATCAGCAGCGCGAAGGCGTGCGCGAGGGGCAGGAACAGGTAGGCGGTGTCGCCCTCCTCGAACAGGCCCAGGCTCTCGCACATGTCCAGCACGCTGCGGTAGTTGCCGTGGCTGAGCACGCAGCCCTTCGGCGGGCCGGTGGTGCCGGACGTGTAGATGAACGTGAAGGCGTCGTCGGGACCGACGGCGGCCGTGCGCTCGCGCAGCCGCTCGACCTCGACCTCGCGCCCGCGGGCGCGCACGTCGTCGAGCGAGACGGCGTCGGCCACGTCGCCCTCGGGATCGATCGCCACGATCGTCTGCAGGTTCGGCAGGCGCTCGCGGACCGCCACGATCTTGGCCACCTGCTCCGCGTTCTCGCAGATCACCGCGCGCGCCTCGGAGTTGCCCGCCACCCACTCGCACTCGTCCGGAGAATTGGTCGGGTACACGGGGACCACCGTTCCGCCCGCGGTGGAGATCGCGAAGTCGACGTACGTCCATTCCGGGCGCGTCGAGCACAGGATGCAGACGCGGTCGCCGTGTTCGATCCCCAGCGCGATCAGGCCGCGGGCGATCTCCGACACGACCTCGCCGACCTCGGCGTACGTGACGTCCTTCCATTCGCCGTCGACCTTGTGGCGCACGGCGACGCTTCCCGCGTACTTCTCCGCCGCCAGCGGCAGCAGATCGGCGATCGTCTTCGAGTTCGTCGACGGCGTGGCGCCGGCGGCGGTGGTGGTGGCCTCCATGTCTCTCCTCCTGATACGAGCGGAGGAGAGAGTCTAGTGCGCGGCTACGCGCTGGCGGGCTGCTGCCGGGCGTGCTCGGCGGCCTGGCGGAGACTGGAGAGGAAGAGGGTCTTGTCGATTCGGCCTTCGAAGATCGGGACGCCCATCTCCATGCACTTCTCGATCACGTCGCGGCGGTCGAGTCCGGCCTCGCGTGCGAGCTCTGTGGGCGTCAGGTGAATCGCCATATGTCGGGACCCCTCCTCGGGAGTTTTTGAGCTGTTTGGAGGTATATCGGCTGGTGCGGACGGGCACAAGCGGTTGTCCGCAAACAGCGGACTCCTATACGGGATTGGGTACGTCTACGAACACGTGCCGCACGCCGAAGCGCTCCTCCAGGAGCTCGCCGAGCCGGCGCACGCCGAATGTCTCGGTCGCGTAGTGGCCGGCGGCGACGAAGTGGATCCCGGCCTCGCGGGCCGTCCCCATGACCGGCTCGCGCGGCTCGCCGGTCAGGAAGGCGTCGAGCCCGGCCTCGATGGCCGTCTCCAGGTCCGAGGCTGCGCCCCCCGACACGATGCCGATCGTGCGCACCGGATCCGGACCCGCGTCGAACACCAGCGGCGCGCGCTGTGTCAAAGCCTCGACGCGCGCGAACAGCTCGGCGGCGGCGATCCCCTCGCCGGGGAAGCGGGCGGCGACGCCGACCGGCGTGCCGCCGTGCTCGGCGAACGGGCGCGGGTCCTGGGTCCCCAGGCCGCGCGCGATCAGGGCGTTGTTGCCGACCTCGGGGTGCGCGTCGAGCGGGAGGTGATAGGCGGCCAGCGCCATGCCGGCGCACAGCAGCGTGCGCAGGCGCGCGGCCATGGCCGGTGACAGGGCGCGCGGCGCGCCCTCCCAGAACAGCCCGTGGTGGACCAGGACCAGCTCGGCGCCCGCGTCGCGCGCGCGTTCGAGCAGCTCGAGGTTGGCGGAGACCCCCGTGGCGAGCGTCTCGACATGCTCGGCGCCGGGCACTTGAAGACCGTTCGGACCGTGGTCGTCGAAGCGCGCGGGCTCCAGCAGCGCGTCCAGGTGAGCCAGGATTTCCGCGGTCCGCGCCAGAGCTTGACGTGCCTTTGACGAACGGTAATGTTGTCCTCACCGGTCGCTCGGGGAAGGCGACCGGCCAGGGGGGAGTCCGGAGACTAGGGGAAATGAGCGGGAGCGCAGTTGCGGCCGCCGTGGGTGCGGGCGACGACATGGAGTTGGTCACCGCCGTCCGGCACGGCGACGATCGCGCGTTCGAGGAGCTCTACGCCCGCTACCACCCCAGGGTGAGCGCGTACGTGCGCGGCATGGTCAAGGACCACGCGCGCGCCGAGGACGTCACCCAGGACGTCTTCTTCTCCGCCCTGCGACGCATGCGCCAGACCGCGCGGCCGATCGCCTTCCGGCCATGGATCTACGAGATCGCGCGCAACGCCTGCATCGACGCCTACCGGCGCAGCAGCCGCGCCGAGGAGCTCTCCTACGACGCCGACGGCGGCCTGGCCCGCGCCGACTCCATGCGCCTGGTCAGCTGGCGCCCCGGCCCCGACGACGCGATCGAGCGCAAGCAGCAGCTCGACGACCTCTGCGGGGCGTTCGGCGGTCTCTCGCAGACGCACCACCAGATCCTCGTGCTGCGCGAGCTGGAGGGCCTGTCCTACCGCGAGATCGGCGACCGGCTGGGCATGAGCCGGGCCGCCGTGGAGAGCACGCTGTTCCGCGCGCGCCGCCGGCTGACCGAGGAGTACGACGAGCTGGTCAGCGGGCGCCGCTGCACGCGCGTCCAGGCGGTCCTGGCGGCCGCCGCCGAGGGGATGCTCGGCACGCGCGACCGCCGCAAGCTCGCCCGCCACCTCTCGACCTGCCAGGCCTGCCGGCGCCGGGCCCACCACCTCGGCGTGGAGCTCGGCGAGCGGCCCTCGCTCGCCGCGCGGATCGCCGGCTGGTTTCCGTTCCCGGTCCTGCTGTCGCGCGGCGGCGAGGCGTCCGCCGGCCTGAGCACGGGCGCCGAGCCGGTGGCCGCCGCCTGGGGCAAAGCGGTCGTGGCCGTGGCGGCCCTGGCGGTCGCGGGCGCCGGGGCGGGCGCCGTCTCGCAGACCGGCGTGCCCGCGCCGCGGCTGGCGGACGTGCCGGTGCTCGGGGCGCTCGCCGGCGAGGAGTCACCGCGCGCGCACCAGCCGATCTCCGCGCCGCCCGGAAGCCCGGGCTCGCTGCTGGCGAGCCCGGACGCGCTGGCGGCAGACCGCGTCTTCGACGGCGCGCGGGGCTCCGCGGGCAAGTCGCGCACGTCCGGCACGGCCAGGCGCGACGCGCAGTCCGCGCCGCCGGGCCAGGGTGCCACCGCCACGGGCATCTCCTCGTCCGCCTTGCCGGACGGCGCGCCGCGGGTCGCCGTGCCCGAGGTGGCCGGCGCGGGCACCCCTCCGCCCGCGGCGGCCGCGGGCGGCGACGCCGCCTCACCGGTGGCCGACGGCGCGAAGAGCGCGCTGCCCGCCGCCAACCCGCCGCTGCCCGCCGGCGACCCGGCTCCGGCGCCCGCCGCGGTGTCCGCGGCACCGCCGGTCGCCGCGGCCGCGGCCGCCGCGGTCGTTCCGCCGCCCGCGACTGGCTGATCGGCCGAAGCGGGTTTCCGCATATCCCCGGGCGGGGTACTCGCCGGGGTGATGCGAAAGGCGCACGACGTCGGCAGCGATCCGCAGACCCCGACCTTCGCCGAGGTGGTCCGCCGCGCGGTGGAGGTCTGCGACCACAAGGACGCCGGCGACGGCCTGACGCTGCTGCTGGAGACCTTCGAGGACCGCGACCAGCCGATCTCCGCGGTCGCCGAGGTCCAGCGCGAGCTGGCCGAGGCGGCGGGCCGCGTCGACCCGCAGGGCGACGACCCCGCCCTGGTCATGGCCCAGGCCGTCGCCACCTACCTGGCTTACCGCCGCACCGAGCTGCGCCGCGATCCCGAGGACCTCATGCGCCGCGCCGCCCAGGCCGAGTTCGACGGCCACCCGCCCGAGCCCGTCGCCGGGTGGCTGGCGAGCCGCGGCGTCCGGTGAACACCGACGGTCCCGGCCCCGATCATCAGTCGTCGCCGTAACCCGCTTCGGCGCGCTTCCGGCGCGCGCTTCGCTCGCGGGCCTCGATGCCGTCGATGCGCCGCAGGACATTGCGCATCTGGTTCTCCGTGGGCGAGGCGGACTGCCAGGCGCCGTAGTCGAGCCCGAACCGGGACAGGAGCACGGAGGCCTCTTCCGTGAGATCGAGACGGCCGTTTCGCTCTTGGGTGCGCGACAGGGCGTGCAAGCCGAGGTCCGGGTCGTCGTCCGGCATGGCGTCGACGAAGTTCGCGAGCGTGCGCAGGGCAATCGCCGCCCGCGAATTCTGCCGGTGGGCGTCCGCATCGTCGCGGAACTCCTCCGCCTTGCGGCGGCGCCATCCTGCCGAGGCTCGAATCGTCTCGACGAGCAGGCGACGCTGGTCGGCGGCGGATCGCTTCTCCTGCACGACGCGCAGTCTTGCAGCGCCGGACGCATTGACAGCTGCCCTTAGGCTGAGCATCAGGGCCCTGAGATCGAGGAGGTTGAGGTGCTGCTCGAGAGCAAGAACGCCGTGATCTACGGAGGCGGCGGGTCGATCGGTGGCGCCGTCGCGCGCGCGTTCGCCCGCGAGGGCGCGCGGGTGTTCCTCGTCGGCCGCACACCGGCGAGACTGGAGAGCGTGGCCGAGGCGATTCGCTCCGCGGGGGGCACGGCCGAGACGGCGCAGCTCGATGCGCTCGACGAGCGCGCGGTCGACGAGCACGCCGATGCCGTGGTGGCGCAGGCTGGCGCCATCGACGTCTCCTTCAACCTGATCACCCACCCGCACACCCACGGCGTCCCGCTCGCCGAGATGGCGGTCGACGACTTCATGGCGCCGGTGCAGACGGCCGCGCGGACGACGTTTCTGACTGCCCGGGCGGCCGCGCGGCACATGATCCCCCGGCGTGCGGGCGTGATCCTCGCGTTCGGCGGCCCCGGCGACCGCAGCGGCCCGCCGCGCGACTACTACCTGGGAGGCACGCAGGTCGCCTTCGACGCGATCGAGACGATCCGGCGGCAGCTGGCGGTCGAGCTGGGACCGCACGGAATCCGCGTCGTCACGCTCGCGAGCGGAGGCGTGCCCGAGTCGCTGCCCGAGGGGTTCGAGGGCCGCGAGAAGATCGTGGGGATGATCGAGGGACAGACGCTGCTCGGGCGCGCGGCGACGCTCGAGGACGTCGGCAACGCGGCCGCCTTCGCCGCCTCGGACTGGGCCCGCGCCATGACCGCGGCGATCGTGAACGTCAGCTGCGGCGCGCTGGTCGACTGAATCAATCGGGGCGCCCGGATTTGAACCGGGGACCTCACCGACCCGAACGGTGCGCGCTACCAGGCTGCGCCACGCCCCGAGGAGGGTGAGTATAGGGTGCCTCGGGCGGGCGCCCGCGCAACCCCGGCGGCGCCCCGGTGTTGTCCGGTCGATGCCCTTTCGCCTCGCGATCCTGCTCGCCGTGCTGGCCGCGGCGCTCGCGCTCCCGGTGCCCGCGGTGGCGGGGGGCGGCCTCGCGCTGCAGCGCGTCGGCGGATTCGACCAGCCCGTCCACGTCACCTCGCCGCCCGGTGACGAGCGGCGGCTGTTCGTCACCGAGCAGGAGGGGCGCATCCGCGTGGTGCGCGACGGGCGCACGCTGCCGCGCGCGTTCCTGGACCTGCGCGACCGCGTCGGGTGCTGCGGCGAGCGGGGGCTGTTCTCGGTCGCCTTCCCGCCGGACTACGCGGCCAGCGGGCGCTTCTACGTCTCCTACACCGACCGCTCGGGCAACTCGCGCATCGAGGAGTTCCGCCGCGCGACGGCCGACCGGGCGAACCCGCTCACGCGCCGGCTCGTGCTGTTCCAGCGCCAGCCCGAGGCCAACCACAACGGCGGCCTGATCGCCTTCGGACCGGACGGGCTGCTGTACGCCGGGTTCGGCGACGGCGGCGGCGCGTTCGACCAGCACGGGCGGCGCGGCAACGGCCAGAACCTCGACACGCTGCTGGGCAAGCTGCTGCGGATCGACCCGCGCCGCAGCGGGCGGCGGCGCTACCGCGTGCCGCGCGACAACCCGTTCGTCGGGCGCCGGGGGCGCGACGAGATCTGGGCCTACGGCCTGCGCAACCCGTGGCGCTGGTCGTTCGACCGCCGCACGGGCGACCTGATCGTGGGCGACGTGGGCCAGAACCGCTTCGAGGAGGTGACCTTCGTGCCGCGCGCGCGTGCGCGGGGCGCCAACTTCGGCTGGCGGGCGTGGGAGGGGCGGCGGCGCAACACGCGCGAGCGCGCGCCGCGGGCGCTGTTCCCGCAGATCACCTACGCGACCGGATCGGGCTGTGCGGTGACCGGCGGCTACGTGGTGCGCGATCCGCGCCTGACCGGGTGGCAGGGCCGCTACCTGTACGCGGACTACTGCCGCGGCGACGTCCTCTCGGCGCGGCTGTCGGTGCGCGGCGCGACCCTGCGGCGCTCCACCGGGCTGCGGACGAGCGAGCTGGCGTCCTTCGGCGAGGACGCGCTCGGGCGCATCTACGTCGTGTCGCGCAGCGGCCCGGTGTACCGGATCGTGTCCCGCTGACGGCGCGGTAGCGTCCGTGCGATGTCCGACGAGCTGCTCGCCCGTCACGGCGTCGCGCTCGTGCGCGCGCGCAATCCCGGACCGTTCACGCTCGAGGGGAGCAACACCTGGGTCGTCGGGCGCGATCCCGCCTGGGTCGTGGACCCGGGCCCGGACCGCGCGGACCACGCGCGCGCGGTGGCGGACGAGGTGGGCCGGCGCGGAGGGCTGGGCGGGGTGGCGCTGACGCACGGCCACGGCGACCACGCGGGCGGCCTGTCCGCGCTGCTGGAGCTGGCCGGGGCGGCGCCGGTCGGCGCCCTGGAGGCCGGCGACACCGAGCTGCGCGACGGCGATCGGTTCGGGCCGTTCGTCGCGGTGGCGACGCCCGGCCACTCCCCCGACCACCTCGCCTTCGTGGCCGGCGCGGTCTGCTTCACCGGCGACGCCGTGCTCGGGCACGGCAGCGTGTTCGTGACCGCCGCGCTCGCCGGCTACCTGGATGCGCTGCGCCGGCTGCGCGGCCTGCCGCTCGCGATCCTGTGCCCCGGACACGGCCCCGTCGTCGCCGACCCCGCGGCCAAGCTCGACGAGTACGTCGCGCACCGCCTGGAGCGCGAGCGTTGGCTGCTCGAGGCGCTGGCGCGGGGGCTCGAGGACGAGGACGACCTGCTCGACGCGGTCTGGGACGACGCCCCGCCAGCCCTGCGCGGCGCCGCGGCGATCACGCTGCGCGCCCACCTGCAGAAGCTGCGCGAGGAGGGACGGCTCTAGCGGGGCTGGGTGGTGGAGCTGGTGCTGCCGCTCGACCCGGAGCCGGTGCTCGATCCGCTGGGAGCGGTGGAGCCCGAAGAGGTGCCGCTGGGGCGTTCCCCGCCGGTCGTGGTGCCGGTTCGCGTGGAGTCCAGCGGCGTGCTCACCGGCGGGACCAGGGTGTCGCGCGCCGGCGTGGCCGCCGGCGCCGGCGCCGGCGCGGGAGCCTCGTCGGGCGCCGCGAGGCCGCCGCTGCCGGCGGTGAACTCGTCGTCGCCGACGGCGGCATGGTCGCCGGCCGCGGGGGCGGTGGTCGCGGCGCCGTCCTTCGCGTCCACCGGCGTGACGGCCGGCGCGGGCGGAGTGAGCTTGACCGGAGCGTCCACCGCGTGCGACGCGGAGTCGCGCACCCCGACCGCCTTGACGGCCGGGACCGCCGCCGGCGCGGACCTCGCGGTGGCCGCGGGCGGCGAGCCGTGCTCGACGATCGACTGCTCCACCTTCACGGCGCCGCCGCCGGCCACCACCACGGCGGAGACGACGGCCGCGACCTTGGTGGCGCTGAGCGCCGCCGCGCCCGTGCCGGCGATCGTGCCGCCCGCTGCCGCGCCGCCGCCCGCGGCCATGCCGCCGCCGGCCGCCGCGCCGCCCGCGCCACCGCCGCCGAGCCCCAGCTTGGCGAGCAGCCCGAGCAGCCCCACCGGTGCCGGGGTCAGCGCCGCGAAGGAGCGCTGCATGTGGCGCAGATCGCTGCGGTACTGGCGGCAGCCGGCGCAGTCGCGCAGGTGCCGGCGCGCACGCCCCGTCGCCCGCACTCCGCGCCCGTGGGCCAGCGAGAGGTCGTGGCGTATCTCGCGGCAGTCGACCTCGCGCGCGTCCGCCGCCTCGACCAGGCCCATCCGGGCCCGCACGAGCAGCGACTTGACGGCGGGCACGGTCACTTCGAGCGCCTCGGCCAGGTCGACGTAGGACAGGCCCTCCATCTCGCGCATCAACAGCACGGAGCGCTGCTGTTCGGGCAGCCGGCGCACGTCGGCGATCAATCGCTTGAGGTCCTCGCGGCGCTCGGCCTCGACGAGCGGGTCCGACAGCGGCGCGCGCGAGACGTCGAACACGTCGGCGACGGGCGGCAGCGGCCGGCGCAGCTGATCGATGCAGCGGTTGTGCGCGACGCGGTACAGCCAGGCCTTCAGCGCGATCGGGCGGTCGGAGGCGCGCAGCGCCCCGTACGCGCGGACGAACACGTCCTGCAGCGCATCCTCGGCGTCCTGCCGCGAACCCGACAGCATCTGGCGCGCGTAGGAGAACAGCCGCTGGCTGTAGCGGTCGTGGATGACGCGGAACGCCTCGTCGTTGCCCGCCCGGAAGAGGGCGACCAGCTGATCGTCGGAGCGCAGCCGCAGGAGCGGCGCACTCAGCGAGATGCGCGCCAGCCCGACGGGGGCTTGGAGGGCTGAAGCTTCCACCGCGAACCTTGGCTCCACGAACTCTAACCGCTGGCTCGGCCGGAAGTCGCGAAATTCGGGCATCATCGCGCCGCATGGCGTTCCCGGCCATCGCGGACTACGCGTTCCTCTCCGATTGCCACACCGGCGCGCTCGTCGCCCCCGACGGGACGATCGAGTGGCTGTGCGTGCCGCGCTTCGACGCGCCGTCGCTGTTCGCGATGGCGCTGGACCGCGGCGGCGGCGGATTTCGCCTCGGCCCCTACGGCGAGAGCCATCCCGTGGGCCGCCGCTACGAGCCCGGCACCATGATCCTGGAGACGACCTGGATGACGCCGCACGGCTGGGCCGAGGTGCACGACGCGCTGACGATCGGGCCGTGGCACGAGGGGGACCTCGGCGAGGCCCACCACACCCGCCCGCCCACCGACCACGAGGCCGACCACCTCCTGGTTCGCACGATGACGTGCATCCAGGGCGAGGTGATGGTCGAGATGGTGTGCGAGCCGATGTTCGACTACGCCCGCCGCGAGGCGACGTGGACCGAAGCCCACCACGAGGCGCCGGCCGCGCTGGACGCCACCGACGGGACCACCACCATACGTCTGCTCAGCGACCTGCGGATGGGGATCGAGGGCAGCCGCGTGCGCGCCCGCCACAAGCTGCGCGAGGGGGAGACCTGCTACGTCGCGCTGTCATGGACCGAGGAGCTGGGCGGCCCGGCCACCGCCGCGCAGGCGGTCGAGCACCTCGAGCGCACCGGGCACTTCTGGCGCTCCTGGCTGGAGTCCGGCGACTTCAAGGACCACCGCTGGGCGGCCCACCTCCAGCGCTCCGCGCTGACGCTGAAGGGGCTGACCTACGCACCCACCGGCGCGCTGGTCGCCGCGCTGACCACGTCGCTGCCCGAGACGCCCGGCGGCGAGCGCAACTGGGACTACCGCTACTCCTGGATGCGCGACGCCACCTTCACGCTGTGGGCGCTGCACGCGCTCGGCCTGGACTGGGAGGCCGACGACTTCATGCAGTACGTGGCCGACCTCGACCGCAACCAGGACGGCTCGCTGCAGATCATGTACGGCATCGACGGCGAGCGCGACCTGACGGAGACGACGCTCGACCACCTCTCCGGCTACGAGGGCGCGCGGCCGGTGCGGATCGGCAACGGCGCCTTCGACCAGCGCCAGAACGACGTCTACGGCGCGGTGCTGGACTCGGTGTACCTGCACACGAAGGCCAGCGGCTACATCCCGCAGAACCTGTGGCCGGTGCTGTGCGACCAGGCCGAGGCGGCGGCGCTGGCCTGGCGCGAGCCCGACCAGGGCATCTGGGAGGCGCGCGGCGAGCCGCGCCACTACACGTCCTCCAAGCTGATGTGCTGGGTGGCGATGGACCGCGCCGCCCGGCTGGCGCAGGTCCGCGGGGAGACGGACCTGGCCGCGCGCTGGGCCGAGGTGGCGTCCGACGTCCGCGCGGACGTCCTGGACAACGCCGTCAGCGACCGCGGCGTGTTTCGCCAGCACTACGAGACCGACGCGCTGGACGCCTCCACGCTGCTGGTCCCGCTCACCCGGTTCTTGCCGGCCGACGACGAGCGGGTGCGCGCGACCGTGCTGGCGATCGCCGACGAGCTGACCGACCAGGGGCTGGTGCTGCGCTACCGCACGGACGAGACCGACGACGGGCTGCACGGCGAGGAGGGGACGTTTTTGATCTGCTCGTTCTGGCTCGTGTCGGCGCTGTCGGAGATCGGCGAGCGCGCGCGGGCCGCCGCCCTGTGCGAGCGATTGCTGAACCTCGCCTCACCGCTGCTGCTCTACGCTGAGGAGCTCGACGCGGCCAGTGGCCGCCACCTCGGCAACTTCCCCCAGGCGTTCACCCATCTAGCCCTCATCAACGCCGTCCTGCACGTGATCGCCGACGAGCGCCGCGAGGAGTGAGGCTCGCCGGGCTCGCGGCCGCGGCGCTGGCCGCGGCGCTGCTCGGCGGCGCCGCCTCCGCCCAGGGCCCGGCCGCCGACGTCGCGTCGCTCGCCGTCGTCGTGGACGGGCAGCCGCGCGCGCTGATCGCCCTGCTGCGCGCCGACGGGACGGGGCGGAGCACCCTGGTCGGGGCCGGCGTGCGCCACGTCGGCCAGCCGGCCTGGTCCCCGGATGGCCAGGCGCTCGCCTTCGTCCGTACCCGCGGAGCCCCGGGGGGGTCGTCCGAGACTTCCAAGGTGCACGTCGTGAACGCCGACGGGACCGGCGAGCGCCGGCTGACCGCCGGCCGCCACGACGCGCAACCCGCCTGGTCGCCGGACGGCCGGCGCGTGGCCTTCGTGGCGTCGCGCCGGAGCCTGGGTGCGTCGATCATGGTCGTGAACGCCGACGGGAGCGGGCGTACGCGCCTGACCGCCGGCTCCTGGGACCGCGATCCCGCCTGGTCGCCCGACGGCACGCGACTCGCCTTCACGCGCGGCGATCGCCGCGGGCTGCGGGTGTGGGCCATGAACGCGGACGGGTCAGCGCCGCGCCCGCTCGCACGCGGCACGTCGCCCTCCTGGTCGCCCGACGGGACGCGGATCGCCTTCGCCAGCGACCGCGACGGCTTCGGGCAGACGTGCTACCACGACTGCACGCCCAACCACGAGCTCTACGTCATGCGCTCCGACGGCTCCGCCGAGACGCGGATCACGCGCGACCGTGGCGACGACGTCGGCCCGAGCTGGTCGCCCGACGGCACGCGGATCGCCTTCGACAGCGACCGCAACTACCCCGACGCCAACCGCTTCGACGTCTACCTGGCGAACCCGGACGGCGGGTGCGTCACCCGCGTCACGAACTCCTCGCCCGGGACGGGCGGCGCGGCGTGGCGGCCGGGGTCCGGGCCGGCGCCGGCCGGCCCCTGCGGCGGTGACGCGCCCGGCGCGACGGTCCCCGTCGTGGACGTCGACCCGCGACGATTGTCGCCCGGCTCGCTGTTCCTGGGCAAGTCGTTCCGCGGCATGCTGCTCAGCCACGTGGACGGAGGGTTCTCGGTCTACGACGACTGCGCGCTCGCGCGCCCGCGCGGGTGCCTCGGCCAGGTTCAGCTGCAGAACTGGTCGATCTGCCGGCGGCAGCCGCTCATGTACGGCGGCGGGCCCAACATCCCGGGCGGGCCGGCCCTCGTACCGCGGTACTCCTGGCGGCGCGGAGCGCTGCTCGCGCAGCACCTCGGCGGCTCGCACACCGACGTCCACACCGGATCGTCCACCGTGGCCGTCTTCCCGCCGCGCAGCGGACCGGTGCACTCGATCGTCGACGCCCTGCGGCCCGTGGGGGGACAGGCCGGCGCACCGCTCCCGCCGCCCGGGTTCCCGGTCCGCGTGCTGCGGCAGGTGCGCGAGGCACAGGCCGCGCACCGGCGGCTGGGCACCGTGCGCCGGGTGCAGCGCGCGCTCGGGCTCACGCGCGAGCGGGTCCTGCAGCGCCTCGCGCTGGGCCGCGCGCTGCGCGGGCACCGCCTGGGGCCGCCGGCGCGCTGCTAGGTCGTGGAGTCCGGCAGGTGGCGGCCGACGTGGCCGACGATGACCGAGCGGGGGATGTGGTCGTCGCCCGGGTGCAGGACGAGGTAGACGCGGGCGATGGCGCCGGCCCCCTGGCCGGAGCCGATCCGCAGGTGCGGCCCCAGCTCCCAGGTACGCCCCTCGTACGTGAACGAGTACTCCTTGCCGTAGCGCGTACGGGTGCGCTCGGAGATACCGCCGCGCCAGTTCATGCCCAGCCGGAACGCCAGGTCGGAGACCTTCTCGCCCATGTCTCCCGACACGTAGCGCGCGGCCAGCTCGTCGAGGCGCTCGAGGTTCTCGAGGACCAGGCCGGGCCGCGCGAACGGCGAGTCCTCGGCGCTCTCGAAGGCGCGCGGGGCGAAGCGCAGATGCCCCAGCCGGCGGGCCGCGCGCTCGACCGCCTCCAGCACCGTGGCGGGCTCCGGCGCGGCTTCCTCTTCGTGCGCGACCTCCGCCTCGTCGCCCACCCGGCCCAGGGCGCGCCGCAGCTCCGCGATCTCGCGGTCGCGCTCGGCCAGGCGATCGTCGGCCGCGTGCAGCTGGTCGGTCAGCGCGTCGGCGAAGCGCTCGGCCGCCGCCAGCTCCTCGCGCAGCTCCGCGATCCGCGCTTCGGCGTCCTCGCTGGCGGGAGCCGCCACCGGCTGGGCGGGCGCCGCGGCGGCCCCCCGCTCGGCCGCCTCGGCGCGCCGCTCGGCCCGCTCGGCGCGCGCCTGCTCCGCGGTCAGCGCGTCCTGGGCGCTGCGCTGCTTCTCCTTGGCCTTCTCGGTCTGGCGGCGCAGCTCGCGCAGCCGGTCCTCCAGCCGCTCGCGCTCCGCCCGCAGCTTGTTCGCCTCGCGGCGCGTGGCCTGGCGCTCCGCGCGCAGCTCGTGGCGCTCGGCCAGGAACTTCTCGTAGTCCTCGTCCGCCGCGTCCAGCGCGCGCAGGTAGTAGGAGTCGTAGAGGCCGGTGAGCTCCCACAGGTTCTCCCAGCTGCCGAAGACCTCGACGACGTCGCGCGTGGAGGGATAGCCGTCGCGGCCGTCCCACACCTCGTCGTAGGGCGCCTCCCCGTACAGGACCGTCCAGCGGTAGGTCTCCAGCAGGATCCACGTCGCGCGGCCGCTGTCGTCCTCGGCGACGATGCGCTCCAGTTCGAAGGGCTCGGGAGCGACCGGTTCGTCGGGCTCCTCGGGTTCCTGGCGTTCGTCGGACTCGGCCACGGCTCAGCGCCAGCGCTCGAGGAGCTCCTCCGCGCCGACCTCGCGCACCACGCGCGCCGGCGAGCCCATGACGACCGTGCGCGCCGGCACGTCCGCCTCCACGACGGCGCCGGCCGCGACGAACGCCTCCTCGCCCACGTCGACGGCGCCCACGATCACCGCGCCGCCCCCCACGCGGCAGGCGCGGCCCAGCGTCGCGCCCCGCGGCTCGTCGCCCGTCGCCGTCACGCCGGGACCCAGGAAGGCGTCGTCCTCGACCGACGTCCCGGCGGCGAGCCACACGTTGGTCTGGATCCGCACGCGGTCGCCCACGCGCACGCCGCGCGACAGCGTGCTCCCGCGCCCCACGACGGTGTCCCGGCCGACCTCGGCGCCCTCGCGCAGAAGCGACTGGTCGCCGACGATCGCGCCCGCCCCGACGTGCACGCCGGCGTATACGACGGCATGCGCGCACACCGCCGAGCCCGCCTCCAGGACCACCGCGCCCCAGTCGTGCGTGCCGTCCGCCCCGGGTAGGCGCGCCGGCTGCAGCCCGAGGACGGCGGCGTCCTGCACCGCACAGCCCGGGCCGATCGTGACCCGGTCGTGGAGCACGACGTGAGCGCCGAGCGACGCGTCCGCCGCGACGTCCACGCGCGCGCCCACGAAGAGCCCCGGCGCCCGGTCGTCCGCGCGCAGCGCTCCCATCAGTCCAAAAGACCTTCCTCGCGCGCCGCCCGCACGGTCTCGTGCAGCGTCTCGTGCGCGTCGTGCTTGGGGCGCCAGCCCAGCTCGCGGCGCGCCTTGGACGCGTCCATCAGCGTCGGGACGCGGGCCGCCTGGATCCAGTCGGCCTCGGGGGGGAGGAAGGGAAGGCGGGCGGCGAGCTTGGCGGTGGCGTCCACCGCGAGCTCGGGCACCGGGATCGAGTACCAGCCCAGCGCGGCCGCCAGGTCGGACACGGTCAGGACGCCGTCGGCGGCGAGGTTGTAGACGCCAGGCTTGCCGCGGCCCAGGACCGCCGCGCGCAGCGCCGTCGCGACGTCGTCGGCGTGCACCAGCTGGAAGGGCATGCCGGGGTCGGGCAGGACGGGGCGCAGGATCGGCATCACGTCGAGCAGTCGCCGGACCGCGCCTGGGAGCTTCTCGGACAGCGAGACGTACGGCAGGCTCTCGATCAGGATCAGCGCGTCGGGCCCGGCGACGATGCAGGGCCGGAAGACGTAGGCCTCGGTGCGCCCGCCGGCCGACGCGAGCACGTCGTCGAGCAGGCCCTCCAGCTCGGCCTTCTGGGCCGAGTAGTAGAAGCCGTCGGTCCCGCGCGGCGGCACGTCCTCGGTGAAGCGCTCCGGGCGCCCGTCGGCGTGGAAGCCGTAGGCGGCCACCGACGAGGCGTAGACCAGCCGCTTGACCTTGCGCGCCGCGGCCGCCGCCTCGAACACGTTGCGCGAGCCCTTCAGGTTGACCTCGCGCGTCTCGCGCTGGCCGCCGAAGATCACGAAGGCCAGGTGGACGACGACGTCGGCGCCCCTCACGAGGTCCTCCACGGCCGCGCGGTCGAGCACGTCGCCCTGGCGGTACTCCGTCTTGCGCCAGCCGTGTGCCGCGGGGTCGAACGGGCGCCGCGCCATGCCCAGGACCTTCCCCACCGAGCGCGAACGCTCCAGCGCCCCCACGAACGCCTTGCCGATGTCGCCCGTGGGACCCGTGACCGCGACCGTGAGCCGCTCCGCCGTGCGCTTGGCCGGCGGCGTCATCGTCGGGCCATCACGCGCTTGGCCGTCCGCCGGAAGCGCCGGATCTTGGCCAGGTTGAGCCGGTAGCGGGCCAGCGTCGAGGAGGGCGGCAGCTCGAAGCCCCCGATCAGGCGGTGCGGGACCAGCGTCCATCCGCCGCCCTCCTCGATCAGGTCGCCGCGAACCTGGAAGTTGCGCTGCCAGGTGAAGCCCTCGTCGTGGTCGTGGGCGGTCACGCAGGCCAGGCCGGAGAGCATCGGCGCGCCGACCGGCACCGCGCCGATGCGCACCCGGTGCGCCTCTCGGTCCACGGAGATCGGCACGCGGGCCGAGAACGGGAAGCCGTCGGGCGCCACGAAGCTCAGGACCGCCGTGGGGTAGCGCGCGCCCAGCTCGTCCATCCGCGCGTCCCACGCCTCGGCGCCGCCCTCCGGCCCCGGCGGCGGCGCCTCGGGCTCCTCGACGTGCCCCGACCGCACCTCCTCGAGGTGCGTGCCGTGCAACGCCGGCTCGGCGCCGATGTCCCCCCTCGGCCAGACGAAGACCCGCTCCGGCCGGACGTACACGTACAGGCGCGCGTAGTACCAGAGGAAGAAGCGCTTCAGGAATTCGGGCGGCGCGAGCTCCTTGGACGCCGGGAGCTTCTCGCCGGACTCCCGCTCGTAGCGCCGGTGGTTGGCGTCGAAGTCGGCGTCGTCGACCTTGGCGGTCCCCTGCACGAGGACCATCGGCGGGTCCGCCAGACCACTGCCGGTGGGGTCGGAGAACAGCAGTGCGACGCGGGGATTGCGCCGGGCGTCGAGCGCCTTCTTCGGGTAACCGGCGCCCGTGGTCACGTCGATCGCTCCCGCGCCGCGGCGGTAGTACGGCGTGACCGGCCAGGTGATCGGATGCCCCTCGGCGTCGATCGTCGTGTACTCGGTCGTGATGAACCGGGCGAAGACGTCCTGGACGTCGTCGGGCAGCGACGCGGTCACGGCGAAAGCCTAGTCGTAGCCGGGCTCGCCGGGCAGGACGATCCGGGCCGTCTCTCCGGAAACGAGCACGCGCGGCTCCACGGGCCGCACGTCGCGTCCGCGCGCGTGCGCGAGCAGCGCGTCGGCGCTGGGAAAGCGCCCGAGCTGCTCGAGGTGCTTGATCGTGGGGAAGACGAGCAGGATCTCCCCGCGCTCGTGCGCCGTGAGCGCTTCGGCGGGCGCGTACCAGCGGGCGTCCACCGTCTCCTCCCCGTCCGGCGCCGGCTCGACGCCGTCGGGCGCAGGCGCGAGGTAGAACCAGGTGTCGAAGCGGACGCGGACCTCCTTGGGCGTGATCCAGCGCGAGAACGCGACGAGCCCGGCGGGGTCGTCCAGCGCGACGCTCGCCTCCTCGCGCAGTTCGCGCAGCGCCGCGACGCGGTGGGCCGCGTCGTCGCGTCCCTCGCTGGCGTCCACCGCCCCGCCCGGGAACACCCACGCGCCTCCCATGAAGCGCGCGGCGGGGTTGCGCTTGACCAGCAGCACCTCCAGCGCGTCCGCGCCGCCGCGCAGCAGGATCACGCACGCCGCCTGACGGGGTGCGGTCGGCTCGCCGGGGTTGTACTGCTCCCCGCTGGCCTCCAGGTCCTCCCGGCCGACCTCGGTCACGGGGCCCAAGCTACAGTTCCGCGCCGATGAGCGACGCCATGCAGCAGTGGATGTGCACGTCCTGCGGATTCATCTACGACCCCGCGGAGGGCGACCCGGACGGCGGCATCCCGCCGGGCACCTCGTTCGACGACATCCCGGACGACTGGTTCTGTCCGGTCTGCGGCGCCCGCAAGGCGGACTTCGAACCGTACGACGCCTGAGGGCGGCTGACGGCGTCCTCGGGATCGGGCCGTGCGAAGCACTGTCCCAACCCTCGCGTCCTGGTCAGCCCCCCTCGGGACGACGTACGGTGCGCGGCGACCTTAGGCGGCGGTGCGCCATGCGGGCGGCGCGCTCGTCGAGCACACGGGCGCGGCGCCGGTGGCCTCGGCGATCGCCTCGGCGACGATCTCCACCAGCCGGCGCAGCTCGGCCTCCGAGATCGACAGCGGCGGCATCAGCACCACGACGTCGCCCAGCGGGCGCACGATCGCGCCGCGCCGGCGCGCCGCCAGCGCGACCTGGTGTCCCATGCGCGCGTCGAGCGGGAAGTCGGCGAGCGCGATGCCGGTCATGAACCCGCGGCGGCGCACCTCGGCGACGGTCTCCAGCGGCTCCACCCAGCGCGCCAGCCACGTGCCGAGGACCTCGATCTTGGCCTGCAGGCGCAGGATCGTCTGCTCGCGCTCGAACACGTCCAGCGAGGCCAGCGCCGCCGCGCAGGCCAGCGGGTTGCCCGTGTACGTGTGGCCGTGGAAGAAGGTGCGGAACTCCTCGAAGCGCCCGAGGAAGCCCTCGTACACGCGCTCGGTGGTGAGCGTGGCGGCGAGTGGGAGGTAGCCGCCGGTCACGCCCTTCGCCAGGCACAGGAAGTCGGGGGAGACGTCCTCGTGCTCGCAGGCGAACATGCGCCCGGTGCGTCCGAAGCCGGTGGCCACCTCGTCGCAGATCAGGAACACGCCGTGGCGGTCGCACAGCTCGCGCACCTGGCGCAGGTAGCCCTCGGGATGGACGAGCATGCCGGCCGCGCCCTGCACGAGTGGCTCCACGATCACGGCGGCCACGCGGTCGCCGTGCTCGCGCAGCAGCGCGTCCATGTGCGCGATGTCGCCCGGCTCGGCCTGCCAGGAGTCGAAGAGCAGCGGGCGGTAGATCGAGTGGAACAGCTCGATCCCGCCCACCGAGACCGAGCCGACCGTGTCCCCGTGGTAGGCGCCGCGCAGCGAGACGAAGCCGGTGCGCTGCGGCTGGCCGGCGTGGGCCCACCACTGGAAGGCCATCTTCAGCGCGACCTCCGCGGCGGTGGACCCGTTGTCGGAGTAGAAGACGCGCGCCAGGCCATCGGGTGCGACGTCCAGCAGGCGGCGCGCCAGCTCGATCGCCGGGCGGTGGGTGAGCCCGAGCATGGTCGTGTGCGCGACGCGGTCGAGCTGGTGGCGGACCGCGGCGTCGATCGCGTGATGGCCGTGGCCGTGGACGTTGCACCACAGCGACGAGACGCCGTCGATGTACGCGCGACCCTCGACGTCGTACAGCGTGGTGCCCTGCGCGCGCTCCACGACCACCGGCTCCTCGTCCTCCCAGCCCTGCTGCTGCGTGAACGGGTGCCACAGCACCTCCCGGTCCAGAGCGGCCAACTGGGCGGTCGTCACGGCCGGCAAGGTAGTGCCGGCGGCGGACGTGACCGTATCCTCGTCCGCCCATGCGCCGCCGCCCGCCCATCGAGGTCATCGTGTTCGTGGTCGGCGCGTCCAGTCTCGGCGCCGAGATCGCGGCCGCGAGGCTGCTGGCGCCGTACTTCGGCGCCTCCACGATCGTGTGGGCGAACACGATCGCCACCGTCCTGGTCGCGCTGTCCATCGGCTACTGGATCGGCGGCCGGCTGGCGGCGCGCAACCCGACCCCCCGCGGCATGTCGGGGCTCGTCCTGGGCGCCGCGGTCCTGCTCGCGGTCGTGCCGTTCGCGGCCGGCCCCTTCCTGCGCACGTCGGTGAAGGCCTTCGACGCGCTGTCCGCCGGTGCCTTCTTCGGCTCGCTGTTCGGCGTGCTGGTCCTCGTCGCCGTCCCGGTGATCCTGCTCGGCGCCGTCGCGCCCTACGCGATCCGGCTGCGCGTGCGCACGGTGGAGGAGTCCGGCGCGGTGGCGGGGCGCCTGTACGCGATCTCGACGGTCGGCTCGCTGGTCGGCGTCTTCCTCTCCGCGCTGGCGATGATCCCCTTCCTGGGGACGCGACGCACCTTCCTCGCCTTCGCGCTGGCGCTCGCGGTGGTGGGTGCGCTGGGCCTGCGCCGGCGCTACGTCCTGGCGCCGCTGGCGGTCGCGCTGCTGATCGCGGTCCCGGTGGGAACCGTCAAGGGCCAGGACGGGCGCGTGATCTGGGAGCGCGAGACGACCTACCAGTACGCGCGCGTGACCGAGGACGCGGAAGGCGAGCGCAACCTCGAGCTCAACGAGGGCCAGGCCGTGCACTCGGTGTACCGCCCGGACACGGTGCTGACCGACGGAGTGTGGGACGGCTACCTCGTGCTGCCCTTCGCCGCGCGGCGCGACCCGCCGCGCCGCGTCGCCATCCTCGGCAACGCGGCCGGCACCACCGCGCGCGCCTACGAGCGGTTCTTCCCGCGCGCGCGCATCGACGGCGTGGAGATCGACGGCGACTTGACGGAGGTCGGGCGCGAGCTGTTCGGGATGGACAACCCGCGGCTGCGCACGCACACCGCCGACGCGCGGCCGTGGCTCGCCGAGCAGGACGACGGGCGTTTCGACGCGATCTTCGTCGACGCCTACCGCCAGCCCTACATCCCCTTCTACCTGGCCACGCGGGAGTTCTTCGAACTGGCCCGCGAGAAGCTCGCACCGGGCGGCGTGGTGGTCGTCAACGCCGGGCACCCGGAGGGCTCCGACGACCTAGAGGAGGTGCTGAGCGCGACGATGCGCGAGGCGTTCCCGACCGTGCTGCGCGACCCGATCGAGGACACCAACACGCTGCTGCTCGCCACCGCGGCGAGCGGGGCGGGCCCGGCGCGCCTGCGCGCCGCCGTTCCGCGGCTGCCGCCCGAGCTGCGCCCGCTCGCCGAGGAGTCGGCGGCCCGGCTCGCGCCCTCCCTGCGCGGCGGTCGCGTCTACACCGACGACCGCGCGCCG
The DNA here is from genome assembly GCA_031177685.1 of Solirubrobacteraceae bacterium. Lineage (GTDB taxonomy): Bacteria > Actinomycetota > Thermoleophilia > Solirubrobacterales > Solirubrobacteraceae > AC-38. Next base: position 39,895 of record JAPSGI010000020.1, read on the forward strand.
GTGGAGTGGCTCATCGACACCTCCATCGTCGAGTACGCCGCCGGAGGCGGCGAATAGCCCAGTCGCGGGTCTGTCAGGCCGCGAGCTCGGCCTCGATGAAGCGGGTGCCGCTGCCGGCGATCACGTGCTCGAGGTCGCGGGCGATCGAGGCGATCAGCCGCTGGACCGGCGCGTTGTCGGCCAGGGTGGTGGCGGTGAAGCGGCGGATCCCGCGGGCGCGGGCCTCGTCGACCAGCAGGCGGGCCAGCGCGCGGCCGGCGCCGTGTCCCTGGTAGCGGTCGCCGACGACGATCGCGAACTCCGCCGTGTCCGGGCGCTCGCGGTCGCGGATGAAGCGCGCGACGCCCACGATGTGCGAGGGGTTCTCCGCCTCGACCGCGATCAGGGCGACGTGGTCGGCGCCGTCGACCTCGGTGAGGTAGCGCAGCTCGCCGGCGGTGAAGCGGGGCTTGGGGGACAGGAAGCGCCGGTACTGGCTCTCCGGGGACAGCAGGCGCAGCCCGTTGACGAGGAGCGGCTTGTCGCCCGGCTCGATGGGCCGGACGACCATCTTCAGGCCGCTCTCCAAGGCAACGTTCACATTTGCAACCTACGCCCGCCGGGCGGCCCGCACTGTGGGCCGTGTCACAGCCGGCTCAGCGCTGGTCGACCGGCACGTAGTCGAGCTCCCGCGCGCCCGTGTAGACCTGTCGCGGGCGGGCGATCTTCTGCTCGGAGTCCTGCACCATCTCCAGCCACTGCGCGATCCAGCCGCTGGTGCGCGGGATGGCGAACATCACCGGGAACATCGCGACCGGCATCCCCAGCGCCTCGTAGATCAACCCGGAATAGAAGTCGACGTTCGGGTAGAGCTTGCGCTCCACGAAGTACTCGTCCTCCAGCGCGATCTTCTCGAGCTCCAGCGCGATGTCCAGCAGCGGGTTCTTGGCCCCGGTGGCCTCGAAGACGTCGTCGGTCGCCTTCTTGATGATCTTGGCGCGCGGGTCGTAGTTCTTGTAGACGCGGTGGCCGAAGCCCATCAGGCGCTCCTTGCCGTCCTTCACGCCGGCCACGAAGTCGGGGATGTTCTCGGTGCGCTCGATGCGCTTGAGCATGCGCAGCACGGCCTCGTTGGCGCCGCCGTGCAGCGGCCCGTACAGCGCGGCGATGCCGGCGGCGACGGCCGAGTACGGATCCACCTGCGAGGAGCCGACGCTGCGCACCGCGCTGGTCGAGCAGTTCTGCTCGTGGTCGGCGTGCAGGATGAACAGGATGTCGAGCGCGCGCTCGAGCCGGGGGTCCGGCTCGTACTTGAGCTCGGTCATCTTGTAGAGCATGTTGAGGAAGTTGCCCGGGTAGCGCAGGTCGTTGTCCGGATAGACATACGGCTGCCCGTTGGAGTGGCGGAACGCGAAGGCGGCGAGCGTGGGCATCTTCGCGATCAGCCGGATGGTCTGCATGGCCCGGTTCTCGGCGTCCTGGATGTCGTTGGCGTCCGGGTAGAAGGTCGAGAGCGCGCCGACGGAGCCGAGCAGCATCCCCATCGGGTGCGCGTCGTGCCGGAACCCGCCCATGAACTCCTTGACGTTCTCGTGCACGAACGTGTGGATCGTGATCTCGTGACACCACTCGGCCAGCTGGTCGCGCGTCGGCAGCTCGCCGTGGACGAGCAGGTAGGCCACCTCGAGGTACGTGGAGTGCTCGGCCAGCTGCTCGATCGGGTAGCCGCGGTACTCGAGGATGCCCTTGTCGCCGTCGATGAACGTGATCGCGCTGCGGCACGAGGCGGTGTTCAGGTACGCCGGGTCGTACGACATGAGGCCGAAGTCGTCCTCGTCGACCTTGATGTCGCGCAGGGCGATCGCGCGGATCGTCCCGTCCTCGATGGGGATCTCGTAGCTGCGGCCGGTGCGGTTGTCGACCACGGACAGGGACTGCCGGCCTGATACCTGCCCGTCGGCCGCGCCGGCCTGCGTCTCGGTCTCGGGGGTCATGGGGTTCGTTCTCCTCGCCTGATGGGCCACGTGTACCCCCATTCTGCCGAAACGAAGGGGGGCGGCCCGCAGGCCGCCCCCCTGTCCGGCTTTCGGTGCGTCCTAGAAGCTGGCGTCGTTGGCCATCTTCACCGGCTCGACGAACAGCGTGCGCTTGCCGACGGCGGCCGCCGCCATGGGCGAGTCGCCGCTGTTGTCCTGGTTGTCGGCGTCGCGCAGGCTCGAGGCCAGGCGCGCGTGCACCTCGATCAGGACGATGCCCTTGCCGTTGCCCTGGTAGTTGCTGTCGTACACCGATCCCACGTTGAGCGCGGCCCAGTTGAACCCGTTGGCCTCGCGCGTGCGGTTGTAGGAGCGGATGACGATGTCGTCCTCCTCGTCCTCGTCGGCGGTCGGCGCACCCTGAGGCGCGGGGACCGTCGTCGTCTCGATGTTCTCGGTCTTCATCCGCGTCGCGCGGTTGCAGAAGACCACACGGCCCTGCTGCTCGGCTTGATCGGCGGGATCGACCGTGCCACCGGGCAGCAGGGTCGGGTTGGCCGCGGGCGGCCCCTCCTCGTCGAGGCTGACCGGCACGACCTTGCCGTCGATCGTCACCCAGACCTCGACGCGCGCCTTGGACTCGGCGTCGTCGTCGCCGAACGTCGCGGTGTTGGTCCACAGCGCGCACTCGCTGGTGACGGAGATCCGCAGGTCGCTCGGGTGCGAGAACTTGCCCCGGCCCTGGGCGAGGATCACCTCGTCGGACCGCTCGGTGATCCTCTCGGTCGCCGTCGCCGGACCCGGCGACGTATGCATGAACTCGACCTTGGACGCCGAGACCCAGACCTTGTTGGCCGGCGTGTGCGTGGCCTGGGCCGCGTCACGGTTGGCGAAGTACAGCGCGACGACCAGAGCGGTGATCGCCACGCCGAGCGCGATCAGCGCGATCCGGCGCACGCGCGGCAGCGAGATGTCCATGAAGCTCCTCCCCTGAGTGACAGATGCGCGCTTTCGAATAAACGTCCTCGTTCATTCGGAGCGCTGCCGCTAACAACTCGCGAGAGCTCGGTTTCGTAACGCCGACTTCTAGCGCCGCTTCCAGCCGCCGCCGAAGAAGCGGCCCAGCCGGCCGGCGCGCGGATTGGCCTGGAACTCGGGCGCGGCGGGCTCGTAGCGGGGCAGCTCCGCGGCCTGCGCGGCGTCGATCGACAGCGTCACGAGCCCGTCCGTGATGCGCCTGACCTCGGGCGCGTCCACGAACAACTCGCCGCGGTCCGTGCGCATCACGATGCCGTCGAAGATGTGCTCGCGCTCGTTCTCCAGCACGCGTTCCGTCGTGCCCAGCTCCGCGCCGTCCGCGGACTCGACCGGCGTGCCGCGCCGCAGCAGCTTGTAGGAGATCGCCGGGCCGCCGTCCGTCACTGCCCGTACCGGCTCGCGGTCGCGTCGACCTGGCCCTGGTAGTGGCTGCCCAGCTCCGCGTGGCCGTACGGCCGCTCGGCCGGCGCGTCCAGCGTCATGAACGACAGCTGCGCGATCGGGAGCTTGTGGTAGAGGCGGATCGGCACGCGCGTCAAGTTCGCCAGCTCCAGCGTCAGCGTCCCCTTCCACCCGGGATCGCAGAACCCGGCGGTGGCGTGGACGATGAGCCCGAGCCGGCCCAGCGAGCTGTTGTGGGTGGGGATGAAGGAGCGGGTCACCAGGAACACGCCGCGCGGCGAGGCGACCTGGATGCAGCGGACGGGGACGCTCTCGACCGGTTCGACGCCAACGACCCCACGGCTGAGATTGAAACGGCCGCCCGTCTTCTGGCGCTCCAGCTTGCGTGACAGCCGGAAGACCGGCCGGTCGGGCGTGAAGCACACCTCCCACTTGGGGCCGCAGTCCTTGCCGTTCCACCACGCGGTCTTCCTCGCCACCCTGGGCTTGAAGCCGAGGCTTGCGATCAGCTCGCGGTACTGGTCAGCCAGCCGCAGGCTCGTGGTGGTCAGCTCGCAGCGTCCGAGCTTGTCGACGTAGCCGTCGGTGTCCATGAGTCCGGCCAGCAGAGCCTGCCGCTGCGTCACGCTCGCCTGCATGTACTCGCGCGGGATGTGCTTGTTGCCAAGCAGCCGGGCATTGCGCAGCCGGCTCGAGAGCGAGCCATTGCGCGCATAGCGGCCGGCACTTACCGCGACGCGGCAGCCCTCGCGCTCGAGCTCGCGCAGGATCTGGTCGTCGGCCGAGGTGATCTCCGCCTTGGTGCTCGTGCCGTCTCCCAGCCAGACACCGAGGACGTACGGCGGGATGGGGAGGTCGCGCTCGGGATAGTGGACGGGCTCCGCCAGCGCGACGTGGTGGTTGTATTCGCGTCCCGACCTCAGGGTGCGCTCGATGTCGGCTGTGGTGACCACGCGTGGCGGGAGATGACGACTCCGGTCGGTCTTCGTGCGGACCTCCCACTGATGGGAGAGGTCCGCCACGATCGTCTCTCCGTCCGAGAACGTGAGTTGCCGGCACGGACGTTCGAGCATCGGCTCGGTGGTGGCGAGGACCGTGGTCGGACGGCCGGCGTGGTCGAACACCTCGTCGCCGACCTCGATCTCACCCATGAGCTTCCAGCCTTCGGGTGTAGGGACATGCGTGTCCAGGGCGAGCGCCTTCCCTTCGATTCGGGCGACGATGTCCTCCGGCAGCTCCACCCATTCCTCGGTGCGGCCGAGGGCGAACTCGCCGGGGTGGATGACGAAGGGCTCGTCGCCGCTGACCCGGACCTCCTCCGTCAGGTGGGAGGGCGGGTCGCGCAGGTCGATCGCCGAGGCGCGGTGGTTGTGGAAGACGCGGAAGGAGTCGCCGAGGCGCAGGTCCACGCTGGCAGGCTGCACCAGGGCCGGGTCCCAGGGATCGATCTTGATGCGGCCGGACTCCACCAGCCGGCGGATCGTCCCGTCCGACAGCACCGAGGTGGGCGCGCGCTCGCTCATTCGCGCGAAGTCTTTCAGGACGCCGCGACGCTCAGTGCTCGAGCAGCCGGGCGCGCGCGTGGGTCGTGCGCACGCGCGGGGGCGCGGCGGGCAGCGGGGCGCCGTGGGGGTCGCGGCCGCGCGGGCGCGGCCGGCGCGGATGGCGGGGATGCGGCCGGTCGTGGATGCCGCCGTCGCCGGGCTGGTCGGCGGGCTCGGGCTCCTGGCGGATGGCCCACCACACGATCCACAGCAGCGCGGCGATCGGCAGCTTGAGGAACACCATCAAGTAGAGAAACGTCCACTCCACGCGGGCTAGCCTACCCAGCGTCCGGCGAGCTGTCACGCGCCACGGTCAGGCCGCGCCGGCCAGCCGCGCGCGGGTGTCCGGCCCCGCCACGTCGCCGCGCTCCAGCGCGCGGCGGCGCCAGCGGACGTAGCCGGGGCCGGTGTTGCGCAGCGCCGCCGGCATTACCAGCGTGGCCGAGCGCGACGCGGCGCACAGGGCGCGGAACTCCGCGTCCTTCGCACGCGTCCAGTCCAGGTCGAAGCGATCGCGCAGCTGCGCCGGCAGCACTCCCACCGTGGCGAGCGCGCCGAGCCGCGCCAGGGGCAGGCTCGCCACACGCCAGACGCCTTCGCCCAGCCCCGGGATCGGTGGCGGGGCGGGCCGTGTAAGGGTCTTCAGGACGCCCTGCACGACCTCGTTGTCCTCCAGGCGCTCGGCGACCATCGCGTCGAAGTAGGCGCGAAACCCGTCCCATGACTCGGGCAGGTCGCCCTCGCGCACGCCCACCAGCCGGCCCACGTCGCGCCACTGCGCGTAGAAGCGCGCGACGGTGTCGCGGCGCATCGGCCGGCCGAACGCGCGGTGCCCGGCCACGATCGCCTGGGCGAGCGTCGCGTGTACCCACGCGTAGGCCTCGGGCTCCAGCGCGTGGTAGCGCGTGCCGTCGGATCGCGCGCCCTTGATGTCGCGGTGCAGCTCGCGCACCCGCCGCCCGGTCTCGGCGGCCAGTCGCGGCCCGCCGTAGACCATCACGTAGGAGTAGTCCAGCGTGCGCAGCAGGCGGCCCCAGGGGTCCTCGGCGTAGTTGGAGTGCTCGCCCACCCCGGCGCCCACCGTGGGGTGGGACACCTGCAGGACGAGCGCGTAGCCCGCGCCGGCCAGTAGCCGCGCGTCGCCCGCGTAGCGCCACAGCGTCGACCCGGGACGCGGCACGAGGTCCGGCGCCGCGCCGGCGGAGGGAAGCGCGGGATCCCCCATGGCGTTCACGGTACGCCACGCGGAGCTCGCGCACCACCCTTTGCGGGCGCCGGTTCACGCTTGGCAGTCGCGACGATCCACCAGTACGTTGACCGGGGACCATGGGAGGAAGGGGATGCGGGATCTCACCCCTTCGGGCATCGTCGTACGGATACTGAGCGCGGCCGCGCTCGCCGTCACGGCGGTGGCCGTGGCGGCGCTGCTGCTGACCGCCGGCGAAGACTACGAGCTGCGGGTGCGCCTGGACAACGCCGGGCAACTCGTCAACGGCAACCTCGTGAAGGTCGGCGGGCACGAGGTCGGCGAGATCGAGGACATCGAGCTCACCGACCGCAACGAGGCGCAGCTGCGGGTCCGCATCGACGACCGCGACCTGGCGCCGCTGCACGAGGGCACCACCGCGACCGTGCGCGCGACGTCGCTGTCGGGCGTGGCCAACCGCTACCTCGCCCTGTCGCCCGGCCCGAACAGCAATCCCGAGATCCCCGACGGCGGGACGATCGAGGCGGTCGACGTGCGGGGCGCCGTCGAGCTGGACGCCGTGCTCAACACGCTGGACATCGAGACGCGGGCGGCGCTGAGCCGGGCCGTGCGCCAATCGGCGGTCCAGTACTCCGGCGCCGAGCGCGCGGCGAACGCCGGCCTGGCGCGATTGAACCCGGCGCTGTCCCAGACGGCGCAGACCAGCCGCGAGCTCACGCGCGACACGGAGGCGCTGACGCGTTTCGTGGTCGAGTCGGCGGCGGTCGCCTCCGCCGTGGCGGGCCGCTCGGCCGACCTGGAGCAGGGCATCGCCAACGCGGCCGCCACGGCCGACGCCGTGGCGGGCGAGGCCGCGTCGCTGGACGTCGCCTTGCGCGCGGCGCCGCTGGCCCTGCGGCGCTCCAACACCACGCTGGTGGACGTGCGCGCCGCCCTGCGCGAGCTGCGCCCGGCGCTGCGCGAGGCGCGACCCGTCGCGCCGCGGCTCGCCCGCTTCCTGGAGGAAGCCGAGCCGGTGGCGCGCGATGCGCGGCCGGTGGTGGGCGACCTGCGCGCGCTCGTGGCCGACCTGCTGCCGGCGCTGCGCGGGCTGCCGGCGCTCGAGCGCTCCGCCGTGCCGGCCGTCAGCGCCGCCGCGCGCGCGCTGGAGGACGCGGCCCCCATCGTCGCGGCGGCGCGTCCCTACGTGCCCGATCTGGTGGGCGGCCTGCTCAACGGCTTCGGCGGCGTCACCGGCGGCTACTACGACGCCAACGGGCACTACGCGCGCATCTCCTTCCAGGGTGGGCCCTACTCGCTCGACCAGTCGGGGTCGCTGGTGCCGGTGCCCCCCTCCGACGGCGGGCTGGCGGGCTACCGCAAGGGGATCCTGGCCCGCTGCCCCGGCGCCGCGACGCAGCCCGCGCCCGACGGCTCCAACCCGTTCGCCCCGCCCGAGGCGCCATGCCGGCGCGAGGACTCGCCGTGAGACGCCTGGGCGCGCTCGCCGCCGCGCTGGCGGGCCTCGCGGTCGCGCTGGTCGGCGCCGGCGCGGGCGGCGAGGACGGCGGCGCCTACCGCGTCGACGCCATCTTCGACAACGCCGCGAACCTGATCCCCGGGCAGGACGTGAAGGTGGCGGGCGCGCGCGTGGGCAAGGTCGTGAACGTACGGGTGACGCCCAACCGCAAGGCGCGCGTGCAGATGGAGGTCGACGAAGGGTTTGCGCCCTTCCGCTCGGACGCCGACTGCACGATCCAGCCGCAGTCGCTGATCGGCGAGAAGTTCGTCCAGTGCGACCCCGGCACGCCGCGAGGCCGCGAGCTGCAGGGCCGCGATGGCCACGCGCCCACCGTGCCGCTGGCGCGCACGCACTCGCCGGTGGACCTGGACCTCGTGTTCGGGACGCTGCGCCTGCCGGTGCGCCAGCGCCTCGCGCTGGTGCTCAACGAGCTGGGCACCGGCGTGGCCGGGCGCTCCGACGATCTCAACGAGGCGATTCGCCGCGCCAACCCGGCGCTGCAGGAGGCCAACCGCGTGCTGGCCATCCTGGACCGCGACCGCGCGCGGCTGGGACAGCTCGTCGAGGACTCCGACACGGTGATCGCGCAGCTCGCCGCGCGGCGCGACCGCGTGCCCGAGTTCCTGCGCCGCGCCGCCGCCGTGACCTCCGAGACGGCCGCGCGGCGCGCGCGCCTGGCCGAGACGGTGCGCCGGCTCCCGCTCGCGCTGGCCGAGTCGCGGCCGTCCCTGCGGCGCCTGCGCGAGCTGGCCGACGCGGGCACCCCGGTGGCGGCCGACTTGGAGCGCGCCGCGCCGCACGTCGACCGCCTGGTGCGCGACTTCGCGCCGCTGGCGCAGGCCGCCCGTCCCGCGCTCGATCGCCTCGGGGAGGCGGCCCGAACGGGGACGCGCGCGGTGCGCGCCGGCCGGCCGGTCGCCGCTCGCCTGCGCGAGTTCGCGCGGGCCGCCCGCCCCACGGGCGCGCTGGTCGCCCAGCTGTTCGGCTCGCTGCGCGAGCGTGGCGTGGTGGAGGGCCTGCAGACCTTCACCTACTACGCCACGGCCGCCACGTCGCGCTTCGATGAGGTCTCCCACCTGCTCCCCGCGCACGTCCTCAGCACGGAGTGCCAGGAGCACACGCCGACGCCGCACGCGATCTGCAGCGCGCGCTTCACCGACCAGCCGCCGGCGCCCGCGCGCTCCCGGCGGACCGGCAAGCCGCGCGCCCGCGCGCCCGCGCGGGTCCCGCGTGCGCGCACCCCGCGCGCGCCGTCCGGCGCCCCGGCGCCCGCGGGAGCTGCTGCCTCGGCGATCTCGTAGCG
>JAPSGI010000002.1 GCA_031177685.1 Solirubrobacteraceae bacterium
GCGGCGACAGACGCCGCCTCGCCCGCAAAGCCACCAGATGGGCGCAAACCCAAACCCTCCACAACGCCGCCGACCAATGGGAAACCCACTTCCAAACCGCCGCCCACAACAAATAAACCGGCAGAAACCAAGAGGCCCACACGTTCCTATCGCATAACGCCTTCCCATTTGGAGAGCCACATGCCCACCATCCCGCGCCGATACGCCAAACCCCTCGGCCTCAGCGCCCTCACCGCCATCCTCGCAACCCTCGCCCTCGCCACCCCATCCCACGCCGGCACCATCAAGGCCACCTGCAGCTTCGGCGGCAACGCAAAGATCACGGACAAGGACGACGCCGGATATGGGATCCGGCTCGTTGGCGGCTCAGGGAGCTTTTTCGTCGAATCCTTTGTTGTCTCGTGCTCGGGCGTGAACAAAGGCGCACCTTTCATCGATGTGATCGATGTCGCAGCTAGCGGAATCTACGACAACATAATATGTGGAACCGCCAAGGCGGTCGGTAGTATAGTCGACGTAACCAAGCTTCCTTTTCCGCACGTAGGCTATAAATCGAATCTAGAACCGGCGATCGAGGGTAAGAAGTTCGCTTTAGAGTTCTTTGCATGGTGGCACGGCAGTTTCTATTGGAAGGCTGACGAGTTCGCGAAACCTTCGGTGATCGAGAAAGGCATGACGAGCTCCAAAGCTCCTGATAAAGCCGAGTGGGATTACGCCGGAGAGGTGCACCTGACACCTCCGGCCCCGACATCGAAACCCTTTCCGCAAGTTCCGTCAGATCCGCCGGACAACTGCGCAAAAGCGATCGAGGTCAGCGGGCACATCCTCATCGACGCCTAGCTTTCTGCGGCTACGGTAGGTGTACCGGGGACTCAAACCCCGTCGCGCACCCGCACGGTCCATTCCCCGACGCCAGCGATCTGCAGCTTGAAGGTGCCCGCGCCGGTGAAGACGTGGCGTCCTGGGCCGCGCTTGGTCGTGCGGAAGGAGTCTCCGGACTGGCCGGCGCCCTTGAGCACGAAGCCGATGAGATGCCTGCCGCCGTTGAAGTACTCCACGGACCAGCGGCGCGAGCGCACGGTGAAGGACCTCGTGGTCTTCAAGGATGCTCCGGTTGCGGTCAGGACGACTCGGCCGTTTCCGCGGGGCAGGGCGGCGGGCTTGCAGTGGCGGCGCACGTACTCCGACAGGGGACTGCCGCTGGGCGACACGACGATCTCCACCGAGCGCAACCAGGGGATCTGCTGGCGAAGGGTCTCGGCGAGCCGGCTGCTCGTCTCGCGCGTAGCCGTGCACGCATCGCGCTTCCCGATCGTCGCGGCCACGGTCGACCCGGAGGACGTCACCGTGACGCGGGGGTCCGCGAAGCCGAAGCGCAAGAGCGTCGCGCGTGCCATTCCGCGGGTCACACCGGCTCGCTTGCTCCGTGGCAGGCGGGTGAGGGCTCGGGCGAAGAGCTGGTTCGTCGACCCCCGCGCGCCGCTTCGTCGCCGGCCCGGCGCCGCTGCGCGCGGGTCGCGCGGCGTGCTGCGCTTCCCCTGCGGAGCTGGTCGTCCGGCGGTGGTCTTCGGTGCCGTGGGGACCGACTCGATCGACGCGGTCGGCCCCGCCGAGTCGTCGCCGCAGCCGGCTACGGGCAGTCCGACGGCGAGGGCCCCCGCCGCTACGGTCGCCGCGCGCGCGACTTTTCGCCTACCGCTCATCCCCGTTCTCCGAGCACTGTCCCGCCCATCCAGAGTTGCGAACACCTGCTTGCTCAGCGAGTCTAGAGCAGCCCGCCGAAGCCATGCAAATGCTCTGACTAATCTGGTACCGTTCGCGCAGGGCGGGAGCCGGGTGCTGGGCGGAGCGGGAAGCGGGAATCGCGTTCGCTGCCGACCACGGGAAGCGTTCTCCATCGCCGTTGCGCGCGGCTTGCCGACCTGAGCAAATCAATGCGGCTAAGGGAGGCACGATGATCTGCAAGGAGAAATGGAAACGCGCGCTAGGGATTCTGAGCTTTGCTCTTTCCGTGGTCGCGATGATGGCGCCGTCCATGGCCGGCGCCGCGCCGAGATATCCGGACCTACGGACGCTGGAGCCCCGGTCCGTGCACCTCGGCATGACGACGGTCAACGGGGAGAGCCACTACGTCGTCCGCTTCACGAACGTAATCTGGAACGCGGGAACGGGGCCGCTGGAACTGCATGGGACGCCTCACTTCCCCATCGACGGCCTGTTCGATGCGTCGCAGTGGATCTACGACGATACGGTCGGGGTATCGATCGAGCCGGTGGGCGCGTTTGCGTTCCATCCGAGCCATCAGCACTTCCACTTCGACGGGTTCGCCCGCTACCAGCTGTGGAAGAAGCGCGACTACGATCGCGCCCTCGCGCGGGACTTCGCCTCTGGCAGCCCGCTGTACACGAGCCCCAAGGTGAGCTTCTGCATTCTGGATCTCACGCACGTGGATCGGTCGAGCGGGCCTCCCACGCAGGTGTACCGGACGTGCACGCCCGCGATGGAAGGCCTCTCGCAGGGATGGGGCGACATCTACGACTACACGCTGCCTGACCAGTTCGTGGACGTCGGTCGCACCCCGCTTCCCGACGGGACGTACGTCATCAGGTCGATCGCGGATGCCGACAACGTGCTCTTCGAGAGCGCGGGGAAGGCGGATCCGGCCAAGGAGAGTCACGCCGCCAACTCGGCGGTCAAGGAGATCACGATCACCAACGGCAAGCTGGTCGTTTCCGGTACGTAGGGACGTGGACGGGCGGCGCACCGTGGTGATCCTCACCGCGGTGCGCCGGCCCGACGGATGAGTGAGACCAAGCAAGGAGCTTTTGACATGACTTTCAGACTTACACCAGGACGTGCCTGGATTGCCGGGGTGCTTGTGGCGCTCGCGGTATGCGTGGCGCCGGCGACCGCCGGGGCCGCTCCGCTATATCCCGACCTGCGTGCGCTGGGGCCGGTCAGCCTTCGTCTCACGAAGGCGACGGTCAGCGGTGAGCAGCGTCATTTCCTTCGCTTCACGGCGCAGATCTACAACGATGGCGAAGGGGCGATGGAGGTTCAGCGCACGCCGAATGCCAGTGGCCTCGCTGACCTGACGCAGCGCATCTACGAGGAGCCGGCCGGATTCCAGGAGAAGGCGATCGGGCCGGCGGTGTTCGACCCGCTCGACTTCGTCTTCCCGATTCCGCACATCTCGAAGTACGAGCTGTGGACGGCGCGTGCGTTCGAGCGCGCGCAGGCCCGCGGCTTCACGCGTGGCCAGCCGATCGCGATCCGCGACAACGTCAGCCACTGCATCTCAGACGGGATACAGATCACGGAAGAGGGGCCGTCGATGCCCGTCTACATGACGTGCACCAAGGTGCTGAGCGGCATCTCGGTCGGTTGGGCGGATGTCACGTCCTGGTTCAACGACGAGCCGGTGATCGACCTGGGCACGAGTCCCCTGCCGGACGGGGAGTACGTAGTCCGCGCCATCGCCGACCCTGAGAACCGGCTGTACGAAAGCGCGGAGAAGAGCGATCCGGCCCGCGAAAGCCAGATCGCGAATTCCGGCAGCACGTTCTTCCGCCTGATCGGCGGACAGTTCGCCGGCATCGAGTAGTAGGACGACGGTCTTCCGGGGGGTTCGCCGTGCGCGGCGAGCCCCCCGAGAGGACCCAACAAAACTGACCGTCATGTTTGAGGGCCCTCCCACGTTCTTTCGGCAGCGGGAAGGTGCAAACGGGCCGCCGAGCTCGAGAGAGGCGACGGAATGTCACGCATGACAAATCGCTGGACGGTTGGAGTCCTCACGCTCATCACGGCATGCGCTGTCGGCATGCCGGCGGCCGCGCACGCTCAGGCTCAGCAGAAGCCGACGATCGTCGTCAACACGACGCGAGACATCGTCCCCGACACCGACATCGTCGAGCACACGGTGACCCCGACTGTGGGGCTCCACCCCTACGCGGCGGCGTGCCTGGGATACGAGAGCGCGAGCGGCTCGACAGACGGTGGGGCGCGAGGCGTCCTTCGCAGGACGGAGGACGACCTCAACACCGACAACCCCCCGGGCACTTTCCCCGCCATCCCAGATGTGGGACCAGTGTCCTCGGAGACGAAGCTCACGCATCGCTGCTCGCTGCGGATGGCGCTCGCGCTTGCCCCCGCGCTGAGGAACAGCACCGTCGCCGGCATCGGCAGCAGCCTCACCGGCAACAACGTTCTCATCGCCTTCGATCTGCCGGACCCGACCGACCGCACCATCGAGCTCGCGGCGAACGCCGCGCCTCTTCCGGCGCTCGTCGATCCCCTCGGGCTCCCGTTGAATCGCACCGGATCGATCGAGATCGACGGGTGCGCCCGGATCGATGCCGGCTCCGACAAGCCGTGCGTCGACATCAAGCTGCCGTTCGTCTCGCTGAACGTTCCGGGAATCACCTCCGCCGGCCCGCGCGACCTTCGCCCCGGCCTGGTCGTCGCCGCGCCCAACGTGACGATCAAGCGGCTGGCCTTCCTGGGAGGGGCCCCCGCGATCGCGTCCGTGCCGAGCCCGATGAACCGCTCCCCGACGGGGCCCACGCTCGTGGAGACGAGCAACAACCTCCAGGTCAAGAGCTCCTACTTCGGAATGGACCGCAACGGGGCGATGCAGGATTCCTACGCGCCCCAGGTCGGCATCCTGCTTTCGAGCAGCGACGCGCTCGTGGGCGGGGCGAATGGCCGCAACGTCTTCGCGACGGGCGGCTTGGGCGTCCTGATCGCGGGCGGGGCGAACAACAAGGTCCAGGGCAACTGGTTCGCCACGGGCGGCGACGGGCGCGCGCTGTCTGCGAATGCCGACGTCGAGCCTCTCGGCACGGCGATCCGCGTCACCGGCGCGCGCCTCGATCCCGACCGCCTCGACGAGCTCGTCTTCGGGGTCAGCGAGGTCAACGCGGTGGACAACCCCGTGCCCGACGACGCCGCGGCTCCGGTCCTCGGCGCGGGCGACACCGGAGCGGCCAGCGTGGTCGGAACCGGCAATCTCATCGGTGGCGCGCGCGCGGCGGGCGTCTCGCCCGACAGCTGCGTGAACCCCTGCAACGTGATTGCGTCGACGGCTGGAGCGGGGATCGACATAGGCGGCCCCGGGCCGCGCGCGTTCCAAGTCGCGGGCGGAGTCGGCGACGTGCCCGCTCCGTCGAAGACCTCCATCCAGGGAAACCGGATCGGCCTCGACAACGATGGCCGCGTGGCGGGCACCGGTGCCCTGGATGCCGAGCCCGGGATCTGGGTGCGCAACGACGGAGTCGAGACCAAGATCGGCGGCAAGGATCAGGAGTCAAACGTCATCTCCCACAGCGGTGACGCGGGAGTCCTGGTCGACGAAAGCGCCGGCAAGCGGACTGTGATCGAGCGCAACACCGGCCGCGGAAACCGCGGAATGCTCATCGACGTGGGCACTCCCGGCGCCGGCAACCCGCCCGACGGGCCGAGCGGCGGAGTGCAGGCTCCTGAGATCGCGTCGGCGACGCCCGCCCGGATAAGCGGCACCGCACCTCAGGGATCGGCGATTCACCTGTACCTGGTCCCCGCCGGCGCCGAGCACTCGTCCGGACGCGGTGACGTGGAGCGATTCCTGGCATCCGCGACAGCCCGCTCCGACGGCACGTGGGGCGTGGACATGCCGGCGGGCGCGTTGAGCGTGGGCCGCAAGGTGACCGCGACGGCGAACGGTCCTCGGGGGCTCGGTACGTCCGAGCTGGGCCCGAACCGCACGGTGGCCGAGATCCAGGTCTCGACACCCGCGCCGCCGCCACCGCCCCCGCCGCCGCCGCCCCCGCCGCCGCCCCCGCCGCCGCCCCCGTCGCGCGACCGCGAGGCTCCCACGCTGGTCGCCGTCTTCGGCCAGCCGGCGTCCTCGCCGCGAGCCCAGAGCCGTCCGCTGACGGTTCCGCTCCCGAGGAGCGTCGCCGGCCAGGCCACCGACCGCTCGGGCGTCAAGCGAGTGGACGTGGCGCTGGCCCTGCCCATCGGCAAGGCCAGGCCGCGGCGCAAGCAGGCGTGCCGGTTCGTCGACTTCCGGCGCGCGCGCTACGTGCGGCGCGACTGCGCGAAGCCGCTGTTCGCCAAGGCCAGGGGAACGGCCTCCTGGCGCCTGCCGGTGTCGCGCAAGGTCCGCAGGGTGCTGCGCAAGCGGCGCCAGTACGTGCTCTACGTGCGCACCACCGACAGGGTGGGCAACTCGGTCGTCCGCACGATGAAGGTCAGGTTCCGTTAGCCGGTCCCATGCGCCTCGGTGTCGCCTGGATGGACTGCCAGAACGCGTACTACCGCGCGGTCGACCCCATGCGCGCGATGGAACGGCGTGGACACGAGGTGAGCTGGCCCAGCGACCGTCGCGGCTATGCGGACGTACGCGAGCTCGACGGCTGCGACGTGGTGCACGTGTACCGGCGCATCAGCCAGCCCGACGTGCTCGAGCACCTGAAGCAACGGGGCATACCCATCACCTACGACAACGACGACGACTCCTCGGCCACGCCCAAGCAGAGCCCCGAGTACAGGAATCGTCGCGGCCTGCAGGGGGCGTCGCGTTTCGCGGCGCAGATCAAGGTGGCGCGCACGGCCAGCGTCTGCACCACGACGAGCGAGGTGCTGGCCGACAAGTACCGGGCCGCGGGCGTGGAGCGCGTCGAGGTGATCGGCAACTACCTAAACCCGGACACCGAGCGGCCCGCCAACCGCCATGCGGGCATCGTCATCGGCTGGATCGCGGCGCTCGAGCACCGCGCGGACGCGGCGCACATCCGCCTCGCCGAGGCGCTGGAGGCGGTGCTCGCCAAGCATCCCGAGGTTCGCGTCGAGTGCATCGGGGTGAACCTCGGGCTCTCGCAGCGCTACCGGCACGACGAGTTCGTCGACTTCAAGCTCCTTCCCCGGCGCATCGCGGGCTTCGACGTCGGCATCGCGCCGCTGACCGACATCCCCTTCAATCGCAGCCGGTCCGACATCAAGGTCAAGGAGTACGCCGCGTCCGGGGTCCCGTGGGTGGCTTCGCCGGTGGGCCCGTACGCCGGGCTGGGCGAAGACCAGGGCGGGATCCTCGCGCCGGACGACGGCTGGTTCGAGGCGCTCGATCGCCTGGTGTCGAGCCGCAAGGAGCGCAAGCGGCTGGCGCGCAAGGCACGTAAGTGGGCCAAGGGACAGACCATCGACGCGGTGGCCGAGCGCTGGGAACGCGTCTTCGCGGAGGCGGCGAGCGGCGCGGCGCGTGCTCCCGCGGTCGCGGTCTCGAAGTAGGTCGCGATGCACCTGGGGGTAGTCGGCCTGGCGAACGCGAACGCGTACTACCGCGCGATCTATCCGCTGCGCGAGATGGAGCGCCGCGGTCACGAGGTCGTGTGGCCGCTGGACTGGAGCGGGACGCCTGCTCCCACGCACTTCGCCGGCTGCGACGTGGTGCACGTCTACCGGCGCGCGGACGACGAGGCGCGCGCGCTCGTCGCGGGCCTGACGCGCAGCGGCATCCCGATCACGTATGACAACGACGACGACTTCACCGCGACCCCCAAGCAGAGTCCCGCCTACAAGGACACCGGCGGGCTGCGAGGCCAGGCCTACTTCTCGGCCACCACGAAGATGGCCCGCGTGGCGCAGACCTTCACGACGACCAGCGACGTGCTGGCGGAGAAGTACAGAAGCGCGGGCGTGGAGGAGATCGAGGTGATCGCAAACGCGCTGGCGTCTGACGTGTCGCGCCCGACGAACCGGCACCGGGGGGTGGTGGTCGGCTGGATCGCGGCCGCCGAGCACCAGGCCGACCTGGCGCGGATCGGCATCGTCGACGCGCTCGAGCGCCTGGTCGCCCGCCACGCGGACGTCCGCGTCGAGTGCATCGGCGTAGACCTCAAGCTCAGGGAGCGCTACCGCCACGACCCAGACGTCGACTTCGAAGAGCTGCCGCGCCGCATCGCCGGCTTCGACATCGGCATCGCGCCCCTGGCAAACATCCCCTGGAACCGCAGCCGGTCCGACATAAAGCTCAAGGAGTACGCCGCCTCAGGCGTCCCATGGCTGGCCTCGCCCGTCGGCCCGTACGCACGGCTCGGCGAGGGCGAAGGCGGGCGGCTCGTGCCCGACGACGGCTGGTTCGAGGCACTGGACCGGCTGGTGTCGAACCGCAGGGAGCGCAAGCGGCTGGCGCGCAAGGCGCGCAAGTGGGCCAAGGGACAGACGATCGACGCCGTGGCCGATCGCTGGGAAGCCGTGTTCGTCGACGCGGCGTCCAGCGGCATGCGGGGCGGCTCGCCCAGCTAGGCGTCGCGAACTACGCGGCGGCGATCTCGCGGAACAGCCGCTCCCACTCCGCCGCGGACTGCTCGATCGTCTGCTTGCGCGCCCACTTCTTGGCGCGCCGGGCGAGGCGCCGGCGCTCCCGCTGCGAGGACACGAGCCGGTCCAGTGCCTCGAACCAGCCGTCGTCGGGCACCAGCCGCCCACCCTCGCGCTCCCCGAGCCCCGCGTACGAGCCGACGGGGGAAGCCAGCCACGGCACCCCGGACGCGGCGTACTCCTTCACCTTGATGTCCGATCGCGCGCGGTTGAACGGCGTGTCGGCGAGCGGCGCGATGCCGATGTCGAACCCGCCGATGCGGCGCGGAAGGTGCCCGAACGTCAGGATGCGGTCGTGGCGGTAGCGGTCGCCCAGGCCGAGGTGGACCCCGATCGACTCCACGCGCACCTCGGCGTGCTTCTCCATCAGCCGTTGCAGCGCCTCGCGTAGTTTCAGCGCGGCGACGTCGGGCTCGTGCTCGCGCCCGGCGATCCACCCGATCACGACGCCGGGATGGGCGATCGAGGGCCGCACGAGGTCGTGCGCGAGGTAGTTGCCGATCACCTCCACGCGCTCGACGCCCGCGCGCTGGAACTTGGCCGCCAGGTGTGCGGTGGTGGTCGTGCAGACCTGGGCCAGCTGCGCCACCTTGATGGTCATCCCGAAGTAGCGCTGCAGCGTCAGCCCGCCGGCTTCGCGAAACGACCGGCTCTTGCGCGGCACCGCGGTGAAGTCGTCGTCGTTGTCGTAGACGATCGGCGTACCGGCGCTCCTGAGCTCCTCGTAGGCGCGGATGGCGTAGGGATGGCGGTAGACGTGCACCACGTCGCACCCGGCCAGCTTGCGAATCGCGTCCTCCGCCGTCGGGTCCTGCAGCCAGACCACCCGGTGTCCGCGGCGCTCCATCGCCTGGAGGGGATAGATGGCGCGATAGTGGGCGTTCGGCCCGGGCTCGTACACCGCTCCGATGCGCATTCGTCCGCCGCGCTAGCTCTTGCACCAGAAGGCCGCGTGCTCGTCGATCCGGCGCAGCGGCGCCGTGACGCGACGCTGCTCGCGGAAGTCGGCGATCGCCTGCTCGGCCTGCGGGAAGGTGTTGTAGTCGTCGATGATCACGAAGCCGCCGCGCGACAGGCCGTCGTACAGGTGCTCGAGCGGTGGCATCAACGATTCGTAGAGGTCGCCGTCGAGCCGGATGAGGCTCCAGCGCCGCCCCGCCAGCTGGGGCATCGTCTTCTCGAACAGTCCCTCCACGAACTCGATGCGGTCGTCGAGCAGCCCGTACCGGGAGAAGTGCTCCTGCACCTTCTCGCGCGGGACGCCCAGGTATCCGCTGATGCGGTGCAGCTCGTCTCCGTGGTCCCCACGGGGCTGCTTGGGCTTCGGCACGCCTCGGAAGGAATCCGCGAGCACCACGTGACGCTTGGTATCGCCATAGGCGTCCAGGACGGCCTTCATGAGCATCGACGCGCCGCCTCGCCACACCCCCGCCTCGATCAGATCTCCCTTGACGTTCTTGCGCACGATGTGCGTCACGACCTCCTGCCCGTCGACGTGCCGGCCAGATCGAGAAGAGCCAGCTTCAGGATCTCGAGATGCCGGGATCGCAGGGCGTCGGTCTTCATCCTCAGTAACAAACACACGCAAGCCCCCGAAAAAATCACGGCGAATCTGATGAATTCGCGCCGCCGCTCAAGAAACTAGTGGTACGGTTTGCCGAAGTTCGGGGTTGACCGGATGGGGGCCGGAGCCCCGTAGGGACGGGAGAACCCAGGTGAGTCGCGCGCGAACCACCGCCTCCGTCGAGGAGGCGGTGCTGAACATCTGGAGCGAAGTGCTCGGAACGGCGGAGATCGGGGCCGGCGACGACTTCTTCGCGCTCGGAGGCCAATCCTTGCAGGCGGTTCAGATAGCCGCGCGCGTGCAGGAGGAGTTCGGCGTCGAGCTACCGGCCGACGTCTTCCTGGACACGTTCACGGTGGCCGGCATGGCCGAGGCCATCCGCAGCGCGCGCGGCAAGACGGGCCCTGCGCCTTCGCGAGCGCGCCGCCGGCGCGACGAGCATCCGCTGCTGCTGGCCCAGGAGGGGCTTTGGAGCGTCAGCGTCGCCTACGCGCCCGACATGAGGCCCCAGACGTACCGGACGTTCCGGCTCGCCGGCCCGGTGGACGCGAGCGCGCTGAGGCACGCGGTCACGGAGATCGCGCGGCGCCACGAGAGCCTGCGCACGGTGTTCCGCGTCGACGCGGGGCGACCACGCGCGGTGGTGCTGCCCGAGCCGCGGGTCGAGCTGTCGGTCGTCCGCGTGCCGGGCGGCGGTCGCGGCGAGGAGCACGCGCGACGCGAGGCCCGCCGCGCCGCCGACGACCCCTTCGAGATCTGGGACGCACCGCCCTGGCGCGCCGTCCTGGTCTCCATCAAGCCCGACCTTCACCTCTTCGTCCTCGTCCTGCACGAGATCGTCTGCGACGGCTGGTCGTTCGACGTCCTCATCGCGGAGCTCTCCGACCTCTACGCCGGCCACCTCGACGGCTCGCCGCCGCCGGCGCAGCTGCCGATCCAGCCCGCCGACGTCGCCGACTGGGAGCGCAGCTGGCTCTCGACGGAGGAAGCGGCGGCTCAGCGCGCGTACTGGGACACGGCGCTGGCGGGCGCGCCGCTCACCTTCGAGCTGCCCTTCCGCGTGACCGACGACGAGTCGGCGCAGCGGATCCCCCAGCGCATCGCGTCGCCGCTCCCGGACACCGTCTCCGACGCCCTGCGCGACCTGGCCGAGCGCGAGAACGCCAGCCTCTTCACGGTCTACCTGGCCGCGTTCTTCGTGCTGCTCGCCCGCTACACGGGCGACACCGACCTCGTGGTCGCCTCTCCGACCGCGAACCGCACCCACCTGGACGTCGAGGGCCTGATCGGCGCCTTCATGCGCAACCTGCCGCTGCGGGCGCGGCTGGATGGCGATCCCAGCTTCCTCGACCTGCTGGGGCAGGTGCGCAGGACGGTGCTCGACGGAGTTCGCAACGGCCTGCTGGCCAGCGATCAGGGTGCCCTGCTGCTGCGAGAAGACGCCCCCCGCGGACTGCGCACCGACTTCGTCGGCTTCCGGCTCAGCCATTCCGAGGGCAGTCCCGCGCTGGGCAGCCGCCTCGAGCTCCCGGGCGTGCGCGCGGAGCTGGTCTCGCCTCCACCGGACCCGCCGGCGCGCCTGGCGCTCGAGATCGTGGCGCCCCCGGGCCGGACCGCAACCGCCACGCTGGCGTTCGACGACGCCCAGCTCGACGCCGCCATGAGCAAGCGGATCCTGGCCGCCTACGGGAACATCGCGGCGCGCTGTGCGCGAGACCCGGACTCGCCGGTGTCCGAGCTGGGGGCCGCCGCCGAAGACAGGGTGTCCCGGTGGTCGCCCGCGGACATGCCGCAGCCGGCGGTCGGCTCCGCGCACGAGCTGGTCGAGCGCCTGTCGTCCGAGGCCCTCGCGGTGCGCGGGCCCGCGGGCGACGTGAGCTTCGCCGAACTGGACGCGCGAGCGAACCAGGTCGCGCACCGGCTGGCCGCGGAGGGCGTCGGTCCGGGGACGACGGTGGGACTCCGCCTGCCGCCGTCCGCCGACCAGCTGGTGGCCATGGTGGGCGTGCTCAAGACCGGCGCCGCGTGCGCCGCTCCGGGTGTTGCGGACGTCGACGTGAGCGTGGACGCCGAGAGGGTCCGCGGCGCGCTGGAGCGCGAGCCGATCGGGAGCCTGGACGCGGCGATCGAGCCGGACGCCCCGGCCTTCGTGCTCTCGACGAGCGGTGTCACCGGACCGCCCCGGCGGATCGTGCTCTCGCACCTGTGCCTGGTCCAGGCAGCGGCCGGTTGTGCGCGCGCGCAGGGCGTGACGGCGGCGGACCGCGTGTTCGCGCTCGACGGCCCGGGCGTGTCGGGCTGGCCGCTGGCAGTGTGGCCGCACCTCGCCTCGGGCGTCACCGTGGTCGTCCCCGACGGCGCGCCGCACCAGGCCGCCTCGAGCCTCCTGCGCTGGCTCGCCGACCGCGAGGCCACCGTCGCCGTCGTCGGCGCTCGGCTCGCATCGGAGCTGCTGGCCCTGGAGGACCTGGGTGGGGCGGGGCTGCGGCTGGTGCTCGTCGCGGGCCCGGGCGCCCTGGACCTGCCGCCCGCTCGATCGCGGGCGCGGGTCGCCGTCGCCCGGCAGTACGGGATCGCCGAAGCGGGCGGGGTGGTCATGTCCGCGCCGGTGACGCAGCGGCCCACGTCCGAGGCGCCGGCGATCGGGACGGCGAAGTCATCGCGCGCCGCGGTGGCCGTCCTGGATCCGTGGTCGCGTCCGGCGCCCATCGGGATTCCCGGCGAGCTGTGCCTCGCCGAGGACTGCATCGCCAGCCCGGACGTCTTCGTCGACCACGCGGGAGAGCGCTGGATCAGGACCGGGGACCTCGCCCGCATGCGCGAGGACGGGACGCTCGAGCTCGTCGGCCGGCGCCGCGACGAGCTGCGCTTTCGCGGCTTTCGACTCAACTGGCGCCTGGAGGCGCTCGAGTCCTGCCTGCGCTCCCATCCGGGGATCGCGGCCGCCGCGACCGCGTGGGACGCCGCGGACGAGGCGATCGTGGCCTACGTGGTGCCACGGCGGGCCCGGCCGCCCGCGCGCAAGGACCTCGATCACTGGGTCAAGCGCAACATGGCGAAATGGGTGCTGCCGGCGCGCTACGTCCGGGTCGAGGCCATTCCGGCGCGGCCGGACGGGACGACTGACCGGTCGGCGCTCGGGGGGCTGTTCGGCGAGGTCGTCGGGGACGTCGAGCCGCCGGGGCCGGCGGTCGAGCGGGCGCAGCAGGCTCTGGCCGCCATCTGGCGCGACCTGCTGGGGCGCCGGCGCGTCGAGGCGAACGACAACTTCTGGACGCTGGGCGGCGACCTGGTCCTGGGCGTCGAGATGGTTGCGCGAGCGCGCGAGGCGGGCGTGCCGATCGCGGCTCCCCAGGTGTTCGCCAGCCCTACGATCTCGGAGCTGGTCGAGGAGGTCGAGGGCTCGCTGGACGAGAGCGCAGTGGCGGCGCCCGCCCCGAGCTCGGGAAGGCCGCTGAGCCAGCTCGTCAGGCGGTGGTCCAAGCGGTGACCGCGGCGGGCCAGGTCGACGTCTGGGTCGTGCACCTGCGTGCCGCCCCGGTGCGGCCGCCCGCCCGCCGCGGTTTCCTGCGTTGCGTGCTGGGCCTTCACCTGGACGAGGATCCCGCCGCCCTGCGCTTCGCCGCGGGTCGCAACGGCAAGCCGCACCTCGTCGGCCGGGCGCTCGAGTTCAGCGCCAGCAGCTCGGGGGACCTGGCGCTCTGCGCCGTGTCGCGCGAGGCGGTCGGGGTGGACGTCGAGCAGGTCCGCCGTGACGGCTGGCAGGCGGTCGCGCGGTGCTACCTCTCAGCGGGCGAGCGCGAGGCGATCGGCCGGCACGGCCCGGAGGCCTTTTACCGCGCCTGGACGCGGCGCGAGGCGCTCGTCAAGGCGCGAGGCGGGACGCTCGCACATGCGCTGCGCGAGCGCCGGACGCCGCACGACGGCCTCACGCTGCACGTGTTGGACATCGCTGACGGCTACGCCGCGAGCCTCGCCGTCCGCCACGGTCGTCCGTCCGTGCGCGTGCGGGAGTGGAGCCCGCGGCCCGTTCAGGCGGTGCCGGCCGGTGTGGCGGCCGAGGCCAGCTGCGCGAGCGCTCCGCGCGCGATCTTGCCCGAGCTCGTCCGGGGGAGTCCGTCCACCGGCCGCAGCACGCTCGGAACCTTGTGAGGCGCCAGCTCCTGCAGGAGCCGGCGCCGGAACGCCACCTGGTCGACCGGCGCCTCGAGCTCCAGAAACGCCCACAGCCGCGCGTCGGGGACGGCGCACGCGCAGGCGCGCACCTCCGGCTGTTCCTCGATGACCGTCTCGATCTCGCGCAGCGCGATCGTGGTCCCGCCGACCTTGACGCGCTCGGAGGCCCGACCTTCCAGGCACAGCCGCCCGTCGCGCGCCAGCCGGCCCAGGTCCCCGGTGTCGTAAGGGTCGCCGTCCAGTTCCCGTACGAGCACGCGGCCCGGCTGGTCGCCATCCGCGCCGGCCACCTCGATGGCGATTCCCGGCAACGCGTGGCCGACCGAACCCGGCACGCCCTCCGGGTCGACGGTGAGCGGACCGGTCTCGGTCGTGCCGTAGTTCTCGCACAGCGGGTGCTCGTGACTGCGCAGCCACGCCTCGTAGACGTCACGGGGTAGGGACTCGCCGGCCGAGATGGCCAGCCGCGGCCGCAGCTGCGCCACGTCCGCGCTCGCGTACCAGCGCCACAGGGCCGGGACGGACATGACGACCGAGCCGCCGCCGGCTTCGATCGCGCTCGCGACCCGCTCTGGCGTCGCCGGCACGGGCGGCCGGTTGAACGTGGCGCCGGCGAGCAGGGCCGGCAGCAGCGCGGCGTTGACCGCGTAGCTGTGGTGCAGGGGACTGGTGGACACGACGACGTCGTCCGGCTCCAGCGCCAGCGCCGTGCCCACCGCACTCGCGCTGCGCATCACGGCCGGCCAGGAGCGCGCCGCGATCTGCGGCTCGCCCGTCGCGCCCGAGGTCCGCAGCAGCAGCCCGCCGGGCATGGCGCCGTTGCCCGGGGCGCCCGCGAGCCTGTGAATCTCGAGACCGTCGCCGTCCGCCGCCAGCATGGCGTCGATGCGCTGCTGGCGCCGCACGCGCGCCCGCTCGCCCTCCGGCGCCGAGCCGTCGAGCAGGAGCAGGGCGGCGTCCACCTCGGCGGCGGCGAGCACCGCGACGGCGACGTCCACCGCGCGGTCGGCGACCAGGCACAGGACGGCTCCATCCGAGAGCCCCTGCCGCGACAGGTCGCGCGCGTGTTGCGCGACGAGACCGTCGAGGTCGCCGAACGAGACGGCGCGTCCCTCTTCGCGGACCGCCACGCGCGTCAAGGCGCCTCCTCCGCGGTCTCCCGGCCGAGGTAGATCGCCACGAACGTCCCCGACCCCCGCCGCAGGTTCGCCGCGTGCACGAGCCCCGGCGGTTGCCAGATCGTGGCGGGCGACTCGACGTCGACGTCGTCGCCGCCGAGGTGAAAGGTGTAGGCGAGCTGCCCGGGCTCACCGATCAGCAGGCATATCTCGCCGAACGGGTGGGAATGCGGCGCGCAGTAGTCCCGCCGGACGTCTTCGGCCTCCTCGGAGATCATGTGAACCGCGACGTGAAACGGGCACCCCGGGGGGGTGAAGCGGCTGATTTCCGGAATGTCCCGGTAGCGCGGCGTGCTGGAAAGCGGCGCCGCGACGTTGCGAAACACGTACGGCCCCGGAGCCTGCTCGGAAGCCGGCATCACGCGCGCACCGTCCCACGCCATGGCTCAACCACGCCCGTCCCGTCCATCGCGCCAAGGCTACCATGAGACCAAGAAAAGGTTGATCGGGCGTCGGCTATGCTCCTTCACACGGTGAGGCGCCACCTGGCACCCGTGGGCGGGGCTCTCGTAGCCGCTGTCCTCGTCTCGTTCGCCGCTCCGGCGACCGCGCTCGCCGAGTGCCCCGACGAGAACCTCGTTCCGACGGCGGGCAACCTGGCGCTGGTGGAGAGCGCGGTGCTGTGCGTGATGAACCGCGAGCGGGCGGCGGCGGGCCTGGTGCCGTTCAACCGCGCGCCGAAGCTCGACCTCAGCGCGCGCTTCCACACCTCGACGATGGTGCGCAAGCGCTTCCTCGCGCATGAGGTGGAGGGGCACCCTTCCCTGCTCGCGCGCGTGCGCGGGTTCGGCTACTTCGCCGGGTCGCGGGACGGGATCTACGCCGAGAACGTCGGGGCCGGCCCGACGACCAACGGCACGGCGCGCGCGATGATGACCGCGTGGATGGGCTCCGACACCCACCGCCAGAACATCCTGCACCCGCCCTTCCGGGACGTGGGGATCGCGGCCTACCCGGCGCCGCCGGACCGTGCCTTCTTCGCCGGCTTCCCGTCGACCGTCTACACCACGGACTTCGGGACCCGCTACGTCCGCAGGCGCTGCGTCAGGCGCACGGCGAGGACGTCGCCCACGTCGCCGTCCGCCGCGCCGCGCCGGCGCTACTGCCGGACCGTCGCGCGGCGCGGCTAGCGGACGCCCGCGGGGATGCGCATCGGGCCGCGGGCGACGGCCACGCGGCCGCCCAGCGCGCCGGTGTAGCCGCCTCCGCGCGTGACGAACTCGTGGCGGCGCGGCCGGGCCTCGTACGACGTCTGCGCCGGACCGTCCCACACGAGCGCCGGGCCCTGGACCGGCGCCTCCTCCTCGGTCGCGGTGACGTCGACGCCGTTGGCCGCGGCGAGATCGCGCTGCACCGCCTCCCAGCAGCGGCGGCGCGCCTCGGGGGAGGCTTCGGGCCAGCGCATCGCGTTCAGGCGCTGGACCAGCTCGGCGTACCGGCTGTCGTCCACGGGATCGTCGGAGTCGTAGATCGTCACGGTCCTTGTTCCTCTGACTTAAACACTCCCCAGCCCTCTCCAATGTGACGGTGGGTTCACTTGAGCGAGCGCTGGAGTTCGGTCTGTGCGTCGTTCGCCGCCGACAGGGCGAGCTGGACTCGCGCGGCGGCCTCCCGCTGGCGGCGCTGCGGGCGGTTCGCCGCGTAGACGTCCACGAAGCGCCGCAGCCTCCGCACGAACGCCGCGTTGGCCCGCACGTAGCGGCGGAACTTCGACTCGGCCCCGTCGGGTGGATTCAGCGCCGCGATGCGCCGCGTCACTCCCTCCACCCCCGCCACCTGCTCGCGCAGCGCCCGGATGTCGCTCGCCCGTCCGGGCCGGGCCGCGCGCAGGACGACCGCCAGCGTCGCGCGCTCCTCGCCGAGGCGCTTGACGAGGGGATTGAGCTTGTCGACGCGAAAGTCACGCTTCTCATTTCCACATCCTCCGACGAAACCCAGCAGCGCGAGGACGGCGAGGACCGCCGCCGGCGCGCCGGCTGGTCGCTCAAACCGCCAGGAGCGCACGCCGGCGCCGCTGCAGGACCGGCGTCTGGTGCGTCAGCCGGCCCATCGGGTGGCGATCGTGCATGCGCGGGCTGCGCGTCACGGCCGCCAGCGTCGCGTCCAGGGAGTCGACGGCGGCCCGATGCAGGCCCGTGGCCTCCGCGGGCGCGATCCGCATGATCTCCGCGATCTCCGCGAAGCTCAGCCCCGCGAAGTAGCGGAGCACCAGCGCGTGGCGTTCGGGAGTCGGGCGGCGCTCGACCAGCAGGAGCAGATCGTCGTCGCTGAGCCACTGCAGCAGGTCCTCCTCGGGCGGCGTCTCGGACACCGCCTGCGGCCCGGTGTGCCCGTTCGCATGGACGGCGCGCGCCGCGGACGGCAGGTCCGCGCACGAGGCGTCGTACGCAAGCGCAAACAGCCACGGACGCAGCTCGCTGGGCGCGGGAGCAACCTCGCGCAGCAATCGCAGCGCTTCGGTGAGCACGGCCGCCACCCGCGACTCCACGTCCGCGCCGCGGTCGGCCGTGACGCGCAGGTACGTGTAGAGCGGGTCGAACCACCGGCCGTAGAGCTCCTCGAAGCCCCGCTCGCCGGACTGGAAGCGCACGACCGCGCGGACCGCCTCGACGTCGTCGCGGAAATGGTCGGGGAGGTCCAGCGCCTCGAAGAACGACAGCTCGGCGACGTGCTGGCGCAGCGACCGCGGGAGGTCGCCGGGGGGCTGGACGGGCACGAGCACCGCACGGCGCTCGGCGATTCGCCGCCCGGACGCGTAGGCGATCCGTCGGCGATCCGCCGCGGGCGGAACGGACAGGCGGCGCGTCCTGCGGTCGGCGCCGACACGCCGGTCACCGCGGCGGCGCTCCACGACGAGCGCCAATCCCTCCGAGCGCTCCACACCGCGCTCCAGGGCGCGCCGCACTCGACCCGCCACGCTGGGCGCCATGACGCAGTAGACCATCAGACCTCCCTCATCCCCGCTGGTCCCGATCTCACTTGGTACCGCGCGGCAACGCTAACAGAACGCTTCGAGCGCGTCGAGCGGCAAGGGCTTCGGAAGGAAAGCGGAACCGGTCGGTTTGGTCTGATCGGTGAACCATCTGCACGCGCTTGACCAGACCTGGTACGGTTGCCGCTCCGGCCGGGGTGGACGGGACTGCCGGCGGAGGAACAGGGTGGGAGCGGTTGACGAGCTACGTCCGCGCAGCGGGGCGCAACGGGGGAACTAGCCCATAGTGGGAAGGGGCACCTTCTACTGCGTCGTTCCCCGTGACCTGGGTGCCGAGGCTTACGAGCTGCTCAGCGCCCACTGGCAGGACGATCCGGGGATCACGGTCGTGCAAGATCGCCGCCAAGGCGAGCGGCGGCGCACGAACGAGACCGGCGGGCGCCGCGTGACCGAGCGGCGTGGCAGCCAGGTCGTCGAGCCGCCGGTCAAGGTGCCCCGCAAGCTGTGCGCGTACGTCCAGCGCGTGCGCTTCGGCGTCCGGCGCGACGGCGAGCCCCGCGCGCCCGAGGACGTCGACTCCGACCAGTTGATCCTGCGCATCCAGCGCGGCGACAAGTCCGCCTTCGACACGCTCTACGTGCGTTACTTCGACCGCGTGTACGCGTACGCGCGCGTCGCGCTGCGCGACGACCACGAGGCCGAGGACGTCGCCCAGCAGGTCTTCGGCAACGTGATCCAGGCGCTACCGCGCTACCAGGTGCGCGAGGACTCCTCCTTCCGCGCATGGCTGTTCCGGATCACGCGCAACGTGGTGCTGCGCACCCTGGCCCGCAACGGGCGGATGCAGCCGCAGGAGCCCGCGGAGCTGGACCGGCGCCTGGAGAGCCCGGTGCCGCAGGCGCCGTTCGAGCTCGAATGGCTGTCGGACAAAGACCTCGCGATGCTGGTCGAGCGCCTGCCCGTGACCCAGCAGCAGGTGATCCTGCTGCGCTACGTCTTCGAGTTCAAGACGAACGAGATCGGCGAGGTGCTCGAGCGCACGCCCGTGGCCATCCGCATGCTCGAGCACCGCGCGATGCGCGCGCTGGAGGCCCGGCTGCACTCGATGCGCGGGATCACCCGTCGCTGCGACCGCACCCCGATGGTCGCGCTCGCCCGTCCGGCGCCGGTCCTCTTCCGCCGAAGCCTGGCGCTGCAGGCATACGGCGGCGCGCCGCTGTAGAAAGCCGCCCATGACGCAGACGCGCGGCAGCGCGATCGAGCGCATCGGCGCCGCGCGCGGCGACCCGTCGCTGGCGATCCTCACGGGCTTCCACGCGATCAAGCACGCCGTGCGCTTCGGCGCCGAGCTGCGCGACGTCGTGGCGGTCGACCCCGGGGAGGTCGACGCGCTCGCCGCGCAGCTGGCACCCGACGTGGCGGACGCCCTGCGCTCCCGCCTGCAGCGCGTGGACGACGCGGCGCTGCGCGAGCTGACCCGCCTGCCGGTGACCGGACGCGTCGTCGCGCTCGCGCGGCGGCCGCCGGACCGGGTCGGCGAGCTGGCCGCCGGACCCGGCGGCCCCGATCCCGTGGTGCTCCTGGAGGAGCCGCGCCACCTGGGCAACGTGGGCGCTTGCGTGCGCGTCGCGGCGGCCGCCGGCGCCGCGGCGCTCGCGACGACCGGCATCGCCGATCCCTGGCACCCGGATGCGATCCGCGGCGCGGCGGGCCTGCAGTTCGCGCTGCCCGTCGGACGCCTGGAGTCCGCGCGCCAGGTGCGTCGCCCGCTCGTCGCGGTGGACCCCGGCGGCGAGCCGCTGCGCGCCGGCCTCGTCCCGGCAGGCGCGGTTCTGGCCTTCGGATCCGAGCGGCGCGGCCTGAGCGACGAGCTGCGGGCCCGCGCGGCCGTGACCGTCGCGCTGCCGATGCGGCCGGGAGTGTCGAGCCTCAACCTGGCGGCCGCGGTCGCGGCCGTCCTCTACGGGCTGCGGCTCAGTAGGTGAGCGCCAGGCGGCGCGCGAGCGCGACGCGCGACGGGCGCGACCGGCGCCCCATGGACAGGCGGGTGACCGCCGCATCGGGATGGCGTCCCGTGGCGACCACGCGGTCGCGCAGGTTGGCGAACGCCCGCTGGAGGATCTGGCTGACCGCGTTGGGGCTGCGACCGAGGATCTCCGCGATCTCGTGGACGTCGAAGTCCATCGCGTAGCGCAGCACGATCACCTGGCGCTGGCCGAGCGGCAGGCCCTGGATCAGCCGCAGCAGCTCCTCGTCGCCGGTCATCTCCAGGCCCGCGAACTCCATCGGAGAGTGCTCCACGTCCAGCCGGCGCGCGATCTTCTCGGCGTCCATGACCTCGATGCGCCCGTGCTTGCGCGCGTGGTTGATGACCTGGTTGCGCGCGATGCGAAACAGCCAGGTGCGAAACGGCGCGCCGCAGATCCGGTAGCGCGGAAGGGCCTCCAGCACCCCGACGAAGACCTCGTGAGTGACGTCCTCGGCCTCGTGGTCGTCGCGCAGCGCGACGCGGACGTACCCGTACACGCGCGTCACGTAGCGCTCGTAGATCTCGTCGAACGCGTCGGGGTCGCCGGCCTGCAGCCGGACCACCAGGCGCGCCGTGTCCAGGTCCTCGACGGTCTGAAAGGAAGCCGGCTGGCGCTCCACGAAGCGGATGCGGCGCGCCCACATGCCGGGGGCGTCGAGCGCCACCGGAGCCGGGACGGGCACCACGGCCGCGCGGTGCTCGGCCACGCGGCGGCCGGTCGAGTTGCGGATCTGGCGGCGGTCGGGCCGACCGTCGGCGAGCACACCGCCCAGCCGCCGGTCCGACACCGTGCGGCGGTCGCGGACCCGGCGCTCGACTATCACGCGCACGTCGCCGCGCTCCGCGAGACGGCGGCGCACCAGCGACAGCACCGAGGGAGGAGCGGTGCGGGGAACCAGGGAGTAGACGATCGAGTGCCCGCCTGTCCGTGGTGCTTCGCGTCCCGCCTCGGGCACCGTCCCCGCCTCCTCCTCGTTGCTCGCCGTAGTAGTGTAACGGGGTGACCCGAAGTCGAGACAACGGGTGGCGCCGGCGCCGGACGCGCCGCCTGGACGCTCCGCCGAAGGACCACGTCTTCGCTGCGGTGGACGAGCAGCTCGCACAGCGACTGCGCCAGCTGCGCTTACCGGAGCCGCCGCCCACGCTGCGCGAGCGCGATCGTCGCACCTACGACGCCTGGCTGAGCTCCGACGCGGTCCGCAACCGCTGGCGCGACTAGCTAGCGGCCGCTCACGCCGAGCGAGCGCATCGCCGGGAACAGCACGACGTCGCGCAGCGACTCGCGCCCGGTGAGCAGCATGACCAGCCGGTCGATGCCCAAACCGGCCCCGGCCGCCGGGAGCATCCCGTACTCCAGGGCGCGCACGAAGTCCTCGTCGTAGGGGTGGCCGTCGTCGCGATCGCCCGCGCGGTCGTGGCGCTGCTCGAGGAAGCGGGCGCGCTGCTCGTCGGGGTCGTTGAGATCCGACGAGCCGCTGGCCAGCTCCAGGCCGCCGACGAGCGCGTCGAACCCCTCCACCAGGCGGGGATCGCCGTCCACCGGGCGCCCGACCGCCCACAGCTCCGCCGGGTAGTCCAGGACGAAGGTGGGCTCGATCATCTGCGGCTCCACGTGCTTGGAGAACAGCTTGGCCACCAAGCGGTCCCACGTCGCGCCGGGCTGGGCCTCCTCGCCGATGGCCTGGGCGATCTCCGCGGTGTTCGCGCTCAGCACGTCGACGCCGGTTGCGTCGCGGATCGAGTCGCACAGCGTGACCCGCCGCCACGGCGGGGCGAGGTCGATCCGGTGGCCGCCGCGCTCGATCACGGTCGTGCCCAGGACCTCGGAAGCCACGCCGGCCACCATGCGCTCGATGAACGCGATCACGTCCAGGTAGTCCGCGTAGGCCTGAAACCACTCGACGATCGTGAACTCGGGGTTGTGGCGGTGCGAGAGTCCCTCGTTGCGGAAGCACTTGGAGAGGTCGTAGACGTTCTCCAGGCCGCCGACCAGGCAGCGCTTGAGGTAGAGCTCCATGGCGATCCGCAGGTAGAGCGGCCGGTCGAGCGCGTTGTGGTGGGTGACGAAGGGGCGGGCCAGGGCCCCGCCGTAGAGCGGCTGCAGGACCGGCGTCTCGACCTCGACGAAACCCTCGCCGTCGAAGAAGCGCCGGACGGCCGAGATGATCTTGGCCCGCGTCACGAACACGTCGCGCGACTCCCGGTTGGCCATCAGGTCCAGCTCGCGGCGGCGCGAGCGGGTCTCGACGTCCGAGAGTCCGTGGTACTTCTCCGGCGGCGGCCGCAGCGCCTTGCACAGCAGGGTCGTCTCGTCGACCTTGATCGCCAGCTCCCCGCGCTTGGTCACGTACACGCAGCCGTCCGCGCCCACGATGTCGCCGACGTCCAGCGCGACGATGCGCCCGTAGGCCTCCTCGCCGACGTCGTCCTCGCGGGCGTAGAGCTGGATCGTCCCCGACCCGTCGACCAGGTCCAGGAAGGTCGTCTTGCCGTGCTCGCGCCGGGCGGTCATGCGCCCGGCCACGCGGTAGCGGAAGTCCGGGTACTCGCCGGCGTCGCTGCGCTCGCCGTGCGCGTCGTGCACCGCCGCGATCGCCGTGCGGCCGGGAAACTTGCCCTGGAACGGCTCGATCCCGGCGCGGCGTAGTCGCTCGACCTTCTCGCGGCGCTCGCCCAGCAGCTGTGCCTCGTGCTGGCCGGAGTCCGCGAGCTGCGCGGCCGCGACCTGCTCCTTGACCCGTGCTTCCGTGCTGCTCATGGCGCTCCTGCGGCTTCCACTGGAACAAAGAACCCGCGAGGCCCCCGATTCGTAACGCCCCCCCGCATCGAACTCGCGGTCCGGCCTCGCATTTGCGAGCATGCGCCGTTCCATGCGCGTCTAGCTCAACTGGTAGAGCTCCGGACTTTTAATCCGGCGGACGGGGTTCGAGTCCCCGGACGCGCACTTCTTCTTCGCTCAAGGGCAATCCACCGTTACGCATCGGTGGTCTACCGGATTCTTAGGGGTGTGGACGGCCGTACGGGCCGCCGCAGAGGGACGGAGAGAAGTGGCCCCTAGCGTCTGGAACGCGAAGCAGCATCCGAAGGACCGGCTCGACCTCGGTGTCGAGCCGCCGGCTTCGCGCGGGATCAAACGCTAGCGGCGCCCGCCCTCGGGGCGGCGCCGCACCCGGTTGCACGGCGACCGCGGCCAGGGTCGTCGCGCCAGGGGACTGGCCTGGGGATGCGTCCCCATGTCCGAGTCGATTCTGCGAGGAGGAGTCATTTCCATGCCAAACCAAGCCGTGGCCGAGCTCATCGAGGAGAACGTCGGCCCGCCGCTCACGAAGATCGCCAAGCCCCGCGAACTACCGCAGGAGCTGTTCCAGCGCAAGTCCCGCCTGTTCCTGGCGAAGTTCGGCTTCGCGTACGGGGTGATCGCGGCCGGATGGGTGGCGATCGCCATGAACCTCCACCTGGCGCTCAGCGCCGCCGCGGTGGTCGTGGTCGGGCTGATGTACGCGCACCTGGTGGAGCTGCAGCACGAGTGCCTGCACGAGCACGCCTTCCGCAGCCGGCAGATGAACCGCATCTTCGGCTTTCTGTGCGGGATGTTCATGTTCAGCTCGTTCTCGCACTACAAGTACGAGCACCTGCGCCACCACGCGCTGCTGGGCCGCGACGAGAACAAGGAGTTCTTCAACTACCGGTTCAACCGCCTCGACTCCCCGCTGGGGTTCGTGCGCGGGGCGTGGCACCTGGGTCGCTACGCCGACGTGCTGCGCCACGTGGCGCGCTCGCTGACGGGCCGCCCGATCGAGGGCGTCAAGCGGCCCACGACCAACCGGCGGATCAAGGCCGAGTACCGGCTGTTCGTCGTGCTGTTCGCCGGCGCGGTGGCGTTCACGGCCCTGACCGGGGACACGCTGCTGGTGTGGGCGTGGCTGCTGCCGCTGCTGCTGGTGGCCGAGCCGATGCACTTCCTGATCGAGCTGCCCGAGCACTTCGGCCTGAACACGCAACACGACCCCAGCGTGCTCACCAACACGCGCACCGTGAAGGCGGGCCCGTTCCTGGAGTGGTTCACGAACGGCAACAACCTGCACACCACGCATCACGCCCATCCCGGCGTGCCGATGGAGAACGTGCCGGTCCTGAGCGCCCAGATCCTGCCCCACTTCGAGGTGGTGGAGGACAGCTACTGGACGTTCTACAAGAAGGTCGTGACCGGAGAGGTCCGCTACGAGGACTTCTCCGCGACCTGCATGACGCGGTAGGCGCCTGGCGGCCCGGTCCCGCGTCGGCGGGGCCGGGCCGCATTTCTCCCAGCGGCGTTGCCAACACTGGTAGCGTTGCCGCGGCCAAGCGGAGGTGAGACGAGCCTGTTGCCGGTGGGGAGGACCGTGTACTGCATCGTCCCGCGCGATCTCGCGCCGGAGCTGCACGAGTACCTCCGCCGCCACTGGCGCTCCGACCGTTCCGTGGTCGTCGTGGTGGAGCGCCGCCAGGCCGAGCGCCGGCGCGGCGAGCGCCGCGCCTCGGTGACCGCGCTGCCCGACCGTCGCGACCGGCGCCGCGCGGGGAGCCGGCTGGGGCGCCGCGTCGAGGATCGCCGCAGCGCCGAGCCGGCGCCCACCCCGCTCGAGCTGCCCGAGCAGGTGCGGCCGTTCGCCGACCGGCTGGTCTTCCTGGAGCGCCTCACGCCCCTGAGCCGTGCGGCCGAGGACGCCGACACCGACCGCCTCGTCGCGCGCTTCCAGAGTGGCGACGTCCATGCCTTCGACGCGGTCTACCTGCGCTACTACGACCGTGTCTACGCCTACGCGCGGGTGGCGCTACGCGACACGCACGAGGCCGAGGACGTCGCCCAGCAGGTGTTCGGGAACGTGATCGAGGCGCTCCCGCGCTACCAGGCGCGCCCCGGCACGCCGTTCCGGGCCTGGCTGTTTCGGATCACGCGCAACGTCGTGCTGCGCAGCCTGCAGCGCACCGGCCGGGTGAGTCCGCAGGAGCCGGCGGAGCTCGAGCAGCGCATGGACGTGCCCGCGCCGGCGGCGCCGCTGGGGCTGGAGTGGCTGTCGGACGGGGACCTCGCGACGCAAGTCGAACGGCTGCCGCTCACCCAGCGCCAGGTGATCCTGCTGCGCTTCGTCTTCGAGCTCGACACGCGCGAGATCGCCGATGCGCTCGAGCGCACGCCGGTGGCGATCCGCATGCTCGAACACCGCGCCATGCGTGCCCTGGAGGCCCGCCTCGACGCGCTGCGCGGCGGGTCCGGCGGCCAGTTCCGCACGCCGGCGACGCGCCGGTTCCCGGTGCTGCCCGTCCTCGCCGCGCGCCGGCTGGCGCTGCACACGCCCGGCGGCGTGGTGCTGTAGCCGCCGCTAGCGGGCGTACGTCGGCTGGCGCACGATGAAGCGGTCGCGCCGCGCGGCCAGGGTCGGCCGCCAGGCGCCGCGCATCGGGACGCGCAGGCTCGGCGTGTCGGCCCCGCGACCCAGCGCCTCCAACCGCGAGCGCAGCGAGCTGAGCGCGCGCTGGTGCAGCTGGCGCACCGCCTCCGGCGAGCGGTACAGGATCTCCGCGATCTCCTGGAAGCTCAGGTCGAGCATGTAGCGCAGCAGCAGCACCTGGCGCTGGGCCAGCGGCAGGCGCTCGACCAGGACGACGACATCGGTGTCGGTCATCCACTCCAGGACGTCCGGGCGGACGCCCTCGTCGCGGGCCTCGCGGCGCTGGTCGACCGTGCTGGGCTCCTCGACCCGCATGCGCCCGGAGCGGCGGGCGTGGCTGATCGCGTGGTTGCGCACGATCCGGAACAGCCAGCCGCGGACGGGCGTGGCGCGCAGCTCGTAGCGTCCGAGCGCCTCCATCATCTGGATGAAGACCTGCTGCGTCGCGTCCTCGGCCTCGTGGCTGTCGTTCAGGGCCACGCGCAGGTAGCTGTAGACGCGGTTGAAGTAGCGCTCGTAGATCTCGGCGAAGACGGCGCGGTCGCCCGCCTGCCAGCGCGTGACGATCCGGGCGGTGTCGAGGTCCTCGCGCAGCTCCTCGCCGATGTCGATGCGCTCGACGAAGACGAGCCGCTCGGCGTAGGCCGCGGCGCGCCGCGGCAGCACGCCGGGCGCGGCGACGGGGATCAGCGTGGCGCGGCGCTCGCCGACTCGCCGGCCGCCCAAATTGTGGACCCGCCGGCGCTCGGCGTCGGGGGCCTCCGCCTGGTCGCCGGGCCAGGCGACGTTGCGGCGCTCCGCGGCTGCGCGGCGGTCATTGCGGCGCCGTTCGAGGACCACCTCGACGCCGTGCTCGAGGCCGTGGCGGCGCAGCGTCGGCTCCAGGCGCGCGAGATCCGGCGGCAGCAGGCATTGGACCGGCTCCGCCGTGCCGACGTGGTCGCCGCCCCGCGTGGCCGTGTCGGAGGACACGGTTACGCCGACAGCAGGGGACGAGCGTGGGCCAGCGCGGGGACGTGCGACGGACGCCGCGACCAGCCGTGCGCGACGGCGAGCCGCGAAGGGATCAGCCGGCGTGAGAAGTCATAGCGTTCGCCCGTGTCGCGCACGGCGGCGGCCGGCGGCGCGGGCGAGTTGTCCTCGAGCGTCGCCATGCGCGCGTTGATGCGCTGCCAGCAGCGCGTGCGCACGTCGTTGGGGACTTCGGCCCATTGCAGCCCCCGGAGGCGGCGAACCAGTGGGTCGCTGTCGAGGTCTACCCAATCGGCGTCGAGTCCGTGTACCACACCCATCGCACGCCTCCTCTCGTTTACGGTCTCACCCCTACAACAAGCTTGCGCGACGTTTTGTGACGCGGAAATTTCCGGCGCGTTCGCGAAAGCCGTCCACTAAGGTGTTTCGGACGAGTAGGGGAGGTCGGCGGCGGGTACCCCCGAAGGGGTGCATCCTCAGGGGATGATGCCTTTGGGAATCGGATTGTTGACCATGAGTAGCCTCGCGCACGACAACGACGCCTTCGACGACGAGCGGGAGCTCGAGCGCTTCCGCCCGCTCGAAGACCGGCTGCGCCGCCTGAACTGGCCGCAGCCGCCCCCCGGCGTGCGCGAGCGCACGCTGGAAGAGCTGCACCGCATGCTCGACGAGCACGCCCGCAGCGGCCGGTAACGCACGCCCTAGGACGCGCTCCTATACTCCATTCAGAGGAGGGAGCGGGTGTCTCGGACGAGCCCCATCATCTACTGCGTCATCCCGGCGGACCTAGCCGACGAGCTGCACGAGGGGCTTCGCGAGCACTACCGCGACGACCCGCAGGTCCAGGTCGTCGTCGAGCAGCGCCAGTCCGACCGCCGCCGCGGCCGCGACCGGCGGCGACGCCCGCTCGGCGCCGTCGAGCGCGAGCGCCGGCAGGTGCGCGCGCGCAGCGGCCGGCGCGTGGAGCAGCGCCGCGCGGAGCTGACGCCGGCCGCCCCGCCCTCCCTGCCCGAGCCGCTCGAGCCCTTTCGCGACCGGCTGCGGTTCGTGGTGCGCGAGGAGCCCACGACGCTCGCGCGCGAGGACGCCGACACGGCGCGGCTGGTCGTGCGCATCCAGGGCGGCGACAAGGACCTGATCGGGCCGCTGTACCTGCGCTACTTCGATCGCGTCTACGCCTACCTCAAGATCACGCTGCAGGACCAGCACGAGGCCGAGGACGCGGCGCAGGCCGTCTTCATGCGCGTCCTCGAGGCACTGCCGGGCTACGAGCGCCGCGACGTCCCGTTCCGCGCGTGGCTGTTCCGGATCGTGCGCAACGACGCGATCAACCGGCTGCGTCAGCGCCAGCGGCTGACCGTCGAGAGCCCGGCCGACCTGGCCGAGCGCGGGGACCGGGCCACGCCGCCAACCGGGCCGGAGGAGATCGACTGGATCGGCGACGCCAAGCTGCTCGCGCTCGTGGAGCGGCTGCCGCTCGGCCAGCGCCAGGTGATCGTCCTGCGCTACATGATGGACTTCAACACCATCGAGATCGCGGAGCTGCTCGACCGCTCGCCCGAGGCGGTGCGCCAGCTCCACCACCGGGCCATGCGCTACCTTCGCCAGCGCATGAGTCGCGACGACGGCGAGCAGGGGTTCCGGCGCTCGCAGCGCAAGGCGGTCACCCGCCTTCCGCGCCATTCGCCGGTGCTGCAGGCGCGCAAGCGCGCGGCGCTCGGCTGAGCCGGCGCCGGGGATGGCGGAGCGGACCTTCGACATACGCGAGGCGCGCGCGGGCGAGCAGGACGCCGTGCTGGCGCTGTACGAGTGGCTGTTCGCCCCGCCGGGGGTGCGCCCGCCCGGCTGGGACCCCGGGCGCGCCCGCCGGGCGCTGCGCGGGGCGATGGAGTCGCCGCGCGCGGCGGTGCTCGTGGCCGACGACGGGGAGCTGGTCGGGCTGTGCACCGCGTACCTGGACCTCGACTCCGTGCGCTTCGGCCCGCGCTGCTGGGTCGAGGACCTCGCCGTGGCGCCGGCGCGACGCTCGCGGGGCATCGGGTCGGCGCTGCTGAGCGCCGCGCGCGACTGGGCGCGCGCGCGAGGCGCGACGCACCTGGAGCTCGACACCGGCCAGGCGCGCCTCGACGCCCAGCGCTTCTACGAGCGCGAGACGCCCAGCTGGCGCTCGATCGGCTACGCCTGGACGCTGTGATGCCCGAGGTGGCGCTGGCGCTGTGGGCGCTGTACGGGGCCGCAGCACTCGGCTGGCGCGTCGCGGTGCAGCTGCG
Source organism: Solirubrobacteraceae bacterium (assembly GCA_031177685.1). Taxonomy (GTDB): domain Bacteria; phylum Actinomycetota; class Thermoleophilia; order Solirubrobacterales; family Solirubrobacteraceae; genus AC-38. The sequence continues at coordinate 28,912 of JAPSGI010000002.1, forward strand.
CCGCAGCGGCACGACGGGGCTCGTCGCGGTCAGGGCAAGGCCGCCGTCGCTGGCCTGGTGGGCCGACGTGGGCCAGGGGCTGGGGATCGTGCTCGGCCTGGCCGCGCCGCTGCTCGACCTGTGGGACGCCGTCGAGCCGGTTGGCTGGCTGGACCGCACGCCGGTGCACGTCGCCGGGCTCGTGGTCTTCGCCGCCGGGCTGGCCGGGGTCGTCGCGTCGCAGTCGGCCATGGGCGCCTCGTGGCGCATCGGAACCGATCCCGGCGAGCGCACAGACCTCGTGACGAGCGGCCCCTTCGCGCTGGTGCGCAATCCGATCTACACGGCGCTGATCCCCACGCTGCTGGGGCTGGCGCTGCTGGTGCCCAGCGCACTGGCGCTGGGATCGGTGGCGCTGTTCGCCGCGGCGACCGAGGTGCAGGTGCGCGGCATCGAGGAGCCGCACCTGCTGCGCGTGCACGGGCGCGAGTACGCGCAGTACGCCGCCCGGGTGGGACGGTTCGTGCCCCGACTCGGGCGCAGGGCACGATGAGCACCGCAGGAGATCGAGCGTTACGCCGCGGCCTGCTGGGCGGTTATTCCAAGCGGAATGGGATTGACGCTGCACAGGGACAAGGTCCGCATGCTCAGCGCACCGCCCGGCAAGAAGATCGTGCTGCACGTGGGGTGCGGATCTCCGCGCCCGGAGCACCTTCATCCCAGCTTCCGCGGCTCGGAGTGGCACGAGGTCCGGCTCGACATCAATCCGCGGGTAAGGCCGGACATCGTCGCCAGCATCGTGGACCTGGCGCCGGTCCCGTCGGACAGCGTGGACGCCGTCTGGTCGTCGCACAACCTGGAGCACGTCGCGGCGCACGAGGTCCCGCTGGTGCTCAGCGCGTTCCTTCGCGTCCTGCGGCCCGGGGGGGAGGCGCTGATCACCCTGCCCGATCTGCAGGAGGCCGCACGGCTCATCGCGGCCGGCAAGCTGGAGGACACCGCGTACATGTCCCCGGCCGGGCCGATCGCGCCGCTCGACATCGTCTACGGCCACCGCAACTCGGTCGCGCGCGGAAACGAATTCATGGGGCACCGGACGGGGTTCACGGCGAAGACGCTCAAGCAGAAACTGCTTGACGCGGGCTTCGTGAACGTGAGGATCGCGCGACCCGGCGAGTTCGCCATCTGGGCCACGGCGCGCAAACCCGCCGGCTAGGCGATCGCCGGCACGTCGTCCGGCAGGCGTTCCAGCGCCGCCTGCATGTCGGCCTCCGAGAACTCCGGGTCCTCGAGCTGGCCGGCCAGGTAGGCGTCGTAGGCGGCCAGGTCGAAGTGGCCGTGGCCGCACAGGTTGAGCAGGATCACGCGCTCCTCGCCGGCCTGCTTGGCCGCCTCGGCCTCCTCCAGCACCGCGCGGATCGCGTGGGCGGGCTCGGGCGCCGGGATGACGCCCTCGGTGCGCGCGAAGCGCAGCGCCGCCTCGAACGTCTCGTTCTGGCGGTAGGCCCGCGCCTCCACGAGGCCCTCCTTCACCAGCCCGCACAGCATCGGCGCGTCGCCGTGGTAGCGCAGCCCGCCGGCGTGCACGGGCGGCGGGACGAAGTCGTGGCCCAGCGTGTACATCGGCATCAGCGGCGTCATCCCGACGGTGTCGCCGAAGTCGTAGCGATAGGCGCCGCGGGTGAGCGTCGGGCACGCGGCCGGCTCGGCGGCCACGAAGCGCGTGGAGGCCTCGCCGCGCAGGACGCGCCGCACGAAGGGAAACGCGATCCCGGCGAAGTTCGACCCGCCGCCCACACAGCCCACGACCACGTCGGGCTCCTCCCCGGCCATCTCCATCTGGGCCATCGCCTCCTGGCCGATCACCGTCTGGTGCAGCAGCACGTGGTTGAGCACCGAGCCCAGCGCGTAGTTGGCGCGCTCGTCGCCAGCCGCGACCTCGACCGCCTCGGAGATCGCGATCCCCAGCGAGCCCGTCGCGTGCTCGGCCTGCGAGCGCCCCGCCTGCGTCTCGGAGCTCGGCGAGCGGTGCACGGTCGCGCCCCACGTCTGCATCATCGAGCGCCGGTAGGGCTTCTGGTCGTAGGAGGAGCCCACCATGAACACCTCGCACTCCAGGCCGAACAGCCCGCAGGCGAAGGCCAGCGCGGAGCCCCACTGCCCGGCGCCCGTCTCGGTGACGAGCTTGCGGATGCCCTCGCGGGCGTTCTCGAACGCCTGCGGGACCGCCGTGTTGGGCTTGTGCGAGCCGGCCGGCGAGCCGCCCTCGTACTTGTAGTAGAGGTGCGCCGGGGTGTCGAGCGCGCGCTCCAGCCGGCGCGCGCGGAACAGCGGGGTGGGGCGCCACAGCTTGTAGGCCTCGCGCACCTCGGGCGGGATCTCCACCAGCGGCTCGGGAGAGACCTCCTGCCCGATGAGCCCCATGGGGAAGATCGGCGTCAAATCCTCGGGGCCGGCGGGCTGCTTGGTCTGGGGATTGAGCGGCGGCAGCGGCTCGCCGGGCAGGTCGGGGAGCAGGTTCACCCAGTGGGTGGGGACGTCGCGCTCAGAGAGCAGGAACTTCGTCGGGGCGTCGCTCATGGCGCGAGCATAGCCCCGAACGACGCGAAGGCCCCCGGGTTACCGAGGGCCTTCGCGTGCTTTCCGCCGGAGCGACGTTCCGGCGTCCCGCCGCCCGGTGCCTGCGGGCGGCGAGAAGGGTCAGCGCCTTACGACTGGGCGCGCGCCTGCTGGGAGACGCACTTGCCGAAGGCGTTGGACTTGTTGCGGTTTGTGCCGTACTTCGCACGGAACGCGGCCGCGTCCTGACGCTGCTCGGCGCGGCACGTCCGGGCGGCGTTCAGGCGGTCCTGCTGCTGCTCCTCCGTGGCCGCGCGGGCCTTGGACGACACGCACTTGCCGAACGCGTTGCGGTTGTTGCGGTTGGTCCCGTAGAACTCCGCGAACGTCTTGCCGTCATGCGTGGCGGGGAAGTTCGCGTCCGCACGCTCGGCACGGCACTGCTTCGCCGCGTTGTCCGTGTTGGCGTCCTGGCTGCGCGCTTGCTTGGACACGCACTTGCCGAAGGCGTTGGACTTGTTGCGGTTGGTGCCGTAGGCGTTCTTGAAGTTGGTCTCGCCCATCGCGGTGCGCTCCGCGCGACACTGCTGGGCCGGGCTGTTGGGATCCGGCGTGGTGCCGGCGCTGGCGGCGGCCGGCACGGCCAGGGCCGCGAGCACGCCCGCGATCAGGATCTTTCTCATATTCACTCCCAGGGTTGCGTCGTCCATGTGTCCGTACGAACGCAAGAAACCGAGAGAGGTTGGGAAGTTCCGCTAGGGGGCGGCGGTCACGGAGTCCGTGACCACTCCGCGCACGGGGGCGTCGGCGCCGGAGCGCCCGCGCGTGGTGCGCGGGGTACGGGGGGGGGGGGGGGCCGTCGGGCGGCGGCTGCGCGAGCGGCTACGGGGTGCGGGCGCGCGCAGTCCGCCGCGCGCCGAGCCCGAGCGCCCACGCTCGGTGCTGCGCCGCGAACGCGCTCGGCTCGGGGCGCTGCGGGCGCGCCCCGGCGCCGTGCGCGCGCGGCCGGGGCTGGTGCCCGCGCGGCCGGGACTCGTGCCGGCCCGCCCGGGCGCGGTCGCGGAGCGACCGCGGTCGCCCTTGGGACTGCGGCCGTTGGCGACGCCGCCCGTGCGCTTGCCGGGCGCGTGGGCGCCGCGAGCGCGAGTGGGCTCGGCGGATGTGACGCGCTGGCCGGTGAGGGCCTCGCGCGTAGCCGCCGGGGACGAGGTTGGGGCGGGCGCGACGAGGCGCGCGGGCTCGGTGCCGCGGTCGTCGATCGCCTGGACGGCGGCCACGCCGCCGACGCCGCCGCCGGCCGCCACCGTGGCGGCCACGAGGAGCTTCGCCGCGCCGCCGCCGGCCAGCACGGAGGCGATGCCGCCGCCGCCCGCGACGCCCGTCGCCGCGGCGCCGGCCCCGATGCCCGACAGCACGCCCGCCTTCAGGCCGGCGGTCGGCAGGACCGGCAGCAGGATCGCCATCGCCGCGCGCTGGTGCTTGACCTGGTCTCGGAACTCGCGGCAGCCGGCGCACTCGCGCAGGTGGCGGCGCAGCGTCGTGCGCCGCAGCGAGCCGCCGGACAGCGTCGCGAGCTGCTCGCGGATCTCCGCGCAGGAGGTGTCGCGGGCCTGGCGGCTGGCGGCGAGCGAGGAGCGGGCCTGGAACACGAGCGCCTTCACCTTCCCCTTCGGGCAGTCGAGCACGCCCGCGATCTCGTCGTGGGAGAGGTCTCCCAGCTCGGCCAGGACCAGCGCCGCGCGCTGGTCCTCGGGTAGGCGCGCGAGGTCGCGCAGCACGTCGCGCAGGTCGGCGCGGCGCTGTACCTCGGCGGCCAGGCCCTCGACCGAGGGCTCGGCGTCCTCCAGCGAGGACTGCTCGCGGCGCGTGCGCAGCTGCGAGAGGCAGTGGTTGCGGGCGATCGTGTAGAGCCACGGGCGCAGCTGCAGGTCGCGGTCGCCGGCGCGGATCCCGTTGTAGGCGGAGAGGAACGCCTGCTGGACGGCGTCCTCGGCTTCCTCGCGCGACCCGAGCATGTGGCGGCAGAAGGACAGGATGGGGCGCTGGTAGCGCTCGAAGAGCGCCTCGAAGGCCCGGTCGTCGCCCGCGCGCACGCGCGCGACGAGACGCTCGTCGCTGGCCATGCGCCGGAGCGGACCGGGCGTGCCGCGCCCTCCGTGTGCGCGCGCACGAAGGGCATGTGCCTCCATGTGTCGATTATGCCGCTCGCTGCAATCTTTTCCATCGATACCTCGCTGATTGCAACGCTTCGCGGCACGCGAGGTTGGCGGGTGGGGAACAATGTCGGTGCCGTGCCGCTCCTTCCCGTGGACTGGCTGTACCGGCGCTTCGGGAGGCACTACCCCGTCGCGTTCTTCCTCCTCCAACTTTCGGTGGGGCTGCTGGTGACGGCCGGATCGCTGGGGCTGGTGATGCTCTACTACGACGCGTCGGCGGGCGAGCTGCTGCGGCTGCTGGCCATGGTCGAGGCGCTGACGGTGGCCGGATTGAGCATCGGGTTCGCCCGCGCCGTTCCGCGACTGCGGCCGATCAAGGCGTGGATCAACGGCGAGCGCGGGCACGACGCCACGCTGGCCGCGTGGGACGCGGCCGTCAACCTGCCGATCCGCGTGCTGCGCCGCGACGCGTGCCTGCCCGCCGCCCTGGTGTTCCCGCCCGCGGCCGTGATGACCGTCCTGGTGCTCGATTTGGAGTGGGTCAGCCTCGTCCCGCTGCTGGCCGCCGCGGCCGTGGCGTCCGCCTACGCGGCGGTGCTGCAGTACTTCGCGATCGAGCTCGGCCTGCAGCCGGTGGTGGACGAGATCGCCGACCGCCTGCCGCCGGACTTCCGCTTCGAGGCGAAGGGGCTCTCGCTGCGGCTCAAGCTGATCGCGGGCCTGCCCCTGTTCAGCGTGATCACGGGGCTGATCGTCGCCGCCTTCACGTCGCGCTCGGGCGACTCCAGCCTGGGCCTGAGCGTGGGCGTCACGCTGGTGGTGGCGTTCACGGTGGCGCTGGAGCTGGCGATGCTGCTGGCCAACTCGATCACGCGTCCGCTGGCCGCGATCGAGAAGGGGATGGCCGCGGTGCGCGAGGGCCGCTACGAGACGCAGGTGCCGGTGACCACCAGCGACGAGCTGGGCGAGCTGGCCGACGGGTTCAACCGGATGGCCGCGGGGCTGGCCGAGCGCGAGCGCCTGCGCGAGGCCTTCGGCACGTACCTGGACCGCGACGTGGCCGAGTACATCCTCAGCGAGGGGATCTCGCCGCGCGGCGTGGAGGTCGAGGTGTCGCTGCTGTTCTGCGACGTGCGCGACTTCACCGGGTTCGCCGAGCGCGCGGACGCGACCGAGGTCGTCGCGTGCCTGAACGCGCTGTTCGAGGCGGTCGTGCCGGTGATCGCCGGCCATGGCGGGCACGTGGACAAGTTCATCGGCGACGGGCTGCTGGCCGTGTTCGGGGCGCCCGAGCCGTGGCGCGACCACGCCGACCGCGCGCTGGCCGCGGCGGTGGAGATCCTCGAGGTGACGGAGGCCGGCGCGGCCGGCGAGCTGCGCGTCGGCGTGGGGATCAACTCGGGCGCGGTCGTCGCGGGCGCGATCGGCGGCGCGGGGCGCCTGAACTTCAGCGTGATCGGCGATCCGGTGAACGTGGCCGCGCGCGTGGAGGCGGTGACGCGTGAGACCGGCGACGGCGTCCTGCTCACGGGCGCCACGCGCGACCGCCTGACGCGCGACGTGCCGCTGGTGGCGCGCGGGACCGCGGAGCTGCGGGGACGCGACGAGCCGATCGAGCTGTTCACGCCGGGCCGCGCCGTCGTGGCGCCGCCGTCCGCCGCCGCCGCGCTGCGCTCCGCGTGAAGCCGGTCCGCATCGGGTGCTCGGGCTGGAACTACGGGTCCTGGCGCGAGAGCTTCTATCCGCGCGGGGTGCCGCCGCGGCGCTGGCTGGCCCACTACGCGGGCGCGTTCGACACCGTGGAGATCAACAACACCTTCTACCGCCTGCCCTCGCGCGACGCGGTCGCTCGCTGGGTGGAGGAGTCTCCCGAGGGGTTCGTCTTCGCGCTGAAGGCCAGCCGCTACCTGACGCACATGAAGCGGCTGACCGACATGGGGGAGGGCGTGGAGCGCTACTACGAGCGCATCGAGCCGCTGGCGGAGTCGCCCAAGCTGGGGCCGGTCGTGTGGCAGCTGCCGCCCAACTTCCACCGCGACGACGAGCGGCTGGCCGGCGCGCTGCGCGCCCTGCCGCCGGGGCGCCACTGCTTCGAGTTCCGCCACGCGTCGTGGTTCGTCCCCGACGTGTACGCGCTGCTGCGCGAGCACGGCGTGGCGCTGGTGATCGGGGATCGCCGCGGCCTGGAGTTCCAGTCGCACGAGCACACGGCGGACTGGACGCTCGTGCGCTTCCACTACGGCCACCGCGGCCGGCGCGGCAACTACAGCGCCGCGGAGATCGCGCAGTGGGCCGAGCGGATCCGCGCCTGGCGCCGGCGCATCGAGGTGTACGCGTACTTCAACAACGACTGGGAGGAGTTCGCCCCGCGCAACGCGCAGGCGCTGCACCGGGCGCTTGGGACGTCGCCGTACGGGTAGTCCGCGGCTATGGTCTCGCCCGACCAGACCCCGCGCGGCGACCCCGCCTTCGCGGACGACGATCGCCTCACGCACGAGCCCGTCGTGGAGGAGGAGCGCGGCGCGACGGTCCCCGGCGACGACGATCCTCGCCGGCCGTTCCCGTGGGCGCTGGCGATCACGGCGCTGGCGCTGTCGATCGCGGCGATCGTGGTCGTCGCGCTGTTCGCGGCCTAGTGTCCTGAGTCGTCAGTTCGCCGCCGCTTCCCGGCGTCTGGCCGCGCCTGCCGCCACCCGCGGGAATCGCCGATGCTTCGGCATCGACTCATCCCGCGTGCGTCGTCAGCCACGCCCAGCCACTCGGGAAGCTGCAGCCGGACTTCCGACTCAGGCCACTAGAGCGTGCGGATGTAGCGCAGGCCGTCGGCGACGTAGCGGCGCGTCTCCGCGTACGGCGGGACGCGGCGGTGCTTGGCCGCGTAGGCGGGGCCGGCGTTGTAGGAGGCGAGCACCAGGTCGGTGCGCGCGCCGACGACCCGCGTGAGCGCGGCTATGAGCCGCCCCGCGGCCGGCACGGCGTCGGCGGGGTCGTAGACCGACGTCCTTCCGTCCCCGTTGCCGTCTATCGCGTACGCCCGCCACGTGTTCCCGCACGAGCGCACCGTGCAGAACTGCATCGGCCCGGCGCAGCAGCGCGCGAAGTTCAGCCCCGCGTGGACACCGGGCGCCCGCGAGCGCCCGTGGTCGGACTCGTTCTTGCCGATCGCGGCCAGGACGCGCCAGTCGACGCCGTAGGTCCTGCCTGCGGCGCGATACAGCCGCAGGTAGGCGGCGGGGACGTCGCCGCGTCGCGGCCCGGCGGTCGCGGGAGGCGGAACCTGTCGCGTCGGGTCCGACCCGCCCGTCGCGCCCCCGGAGGGTGCGCTCGAAGATCCCGCCAGCGTCCCGCCGCTCGCCCCCGCCGCGGAGGCTGCGGGAACGGCAAGCGCAAGCAGGACGGCGCAGAGGCCGAGCGATCGGAGGAGCAGGAGCACGGCGGTCCGTATCGACGGCCCCGGCCCCGCCCTTGACGCGGGCGGTCAGCGTCTAGACGTGCCGCACGATTCCCTGCAAGCTCGGCGCGATGCGGATGAGAGGACTCGAACCTCCACGTCCCGAAGGACACAGGCACCTGAAGCCTGCGCGTCTACCAAATTCCGCCACATCCGCGCGGCCGCCGACGATAGCAACGAGACCGGGGTCGAGCCGGCCCGGATTGCTACCCTGCCGCCGGCACCCGCCGCTATCGTCTAGGGGACTAGGACGCCGCCCTCTCACGGCGGAAACCCGGGTTCGAATCCCGGTAGCGGTACTGAAAGGCCCCCGCAGGCGCGGGGGTTCTGTCGTTTCTGGAGCGAGCGTGCGACAGCTGGTGAGTCAGGCCGAAAGCCAGGCGGGCAGCCTCATCGCACCGCCACGACGGCGTAGTTGCTTGCCGAGATCCTCGACTGCGGCTAATGTATCCCTCAGCAGGGAAAGATTATGGCTCGAGGACCGTCAACCACAGCTCAGCGCAGAGCAACGCGCGGATCGAGGCGCCGCAGGCGCGGGAATCCGACCGGTGACAGCTTTCTGTTCTCGACGCGCGAGGCTGCCGTGCTCGGGGGCGTGACTATCCGCGGCGTTAACAAGGCGATCGAGCAGGGGGTCATCCAGGCGACCAAGGTCGGGCGGCAGACGGCGATCCCGGACACTGAATTGGCGCCCTTGGCGCTGCTCGACGAGGTCTCCAAGTCGCTCCGCTTGGCTCTCGATCACAAGCGGCAGATCCGGAATTGGCTGGCCCACCTGCCGATTACCCAACTCGAGAAGACTGAGCAGTTCGAGCTCGCGCCTGCGCTCATGGTGTTCATCGACCAGCGGGTCGCCGAGCGGGTGCGAGAGGCCGTTCGATACGCGGAGTTGCGTGAGAAATACATCGACTCCGACCCCGAGACCAAGGGTGGCGTTCCAGTGATCCGCGGAACCCGCCTGACTGCCAGCGCCGTAGCCGCTCGTCTTGATGCCGGGGACAGCATCGAGAGCCTCATGGAGGACTATCCGGATGTGCCGGGAGAAGCGCTCGAGGTTGCGGCGACCTATGCGCGGACCCACCCGCGGCGGGGTCGCCCGCCGCGACCCTCTCGCCCCGTGGGGCGATGAGGGTCTTCATCGACGAGGACCTTACGCCCAGACTCACCGAGACCGCCCAAGGAGCGGGCTACGAATCGAGCTGCATCACCCATCGCAACCTGTCGGGAATCAAGGACTGGGACCTCGCGACCATGCTCCTCGAGGGCGAGTGGGTCTTGGTTACCAACAATGCCGGTGACTTTCTCAAGATCGCCAAGAAGGAGGGCGTGCATCCGGGCCTGATCTTCATGGAGGAAGGTTCGATCGCGGAGGAGCAGGCCTGGCTCGCTGTGGCCTTGGAGCACATCCATATACGGGCGCGAGTAGAGGGCCAAATCGAAGCCGCTTTCATGCTCAACCGCGTCATCGACGTCGCGCGGGACGGCAGTTGCGAGGACTACGCCTGGCCGTAGCCGAACGCCGTGTGGAGCGTCCGGCGGGGCTCTTCTGCGCAACATTTGCAGGACAGTAGATTCATTGAGCAACGAGTCTCTCGCGGTGCGGAGGTATGCGAGCATTCCGCGCTGTGGTCTTGCACGTCTTCATCGATACGAACGTCTACCTCGACTTCTTCCGGTTCGGGCAGGACACGCTCGACGCGCTGAGGAAGCTCGCGACCGCGATCCGCGACGACCACGTGAAGCTATGGACGACGGAGCAGGTTCGCGACGAGCTGCGCCGGAGCCGTGAGGGGAGGGTCGACGAGTCATTGAAGGCGTTGGACGAGCTTCGTCCGACGAGCCGGATGCCAAGCATCGCGCGGAACCTGCCTGGCTATCAGGCGTTGGAGCAGGCGCGAAGTGCGTTCGACCACCAGTTGAGCGATGCCCGCCAGGAGCTCGTCGAGCAGTTCGACGACGGCAAGCTCGCGGCGGACTTGGTGCTTGAGGAGCTGCTGAGTCTGACTCACACGATCCCCGTCAGCGATGAGATCCTGGAGGCCGCGCGGCGTCGCGTAGACCGCGGCAACCCGCCAGGGAAGAAGGGCTCGCTCGGCGACGCCATCAACTGGGAAGCCCTGCTCTCGGCATGCAAGCCGAAGGAGAACCTCTATCTGGTCACGCGCGACGGCGACTACGGAGCGCACATGGACAAGGAGCGCGTGTCTGAGTTCCTCGTCCATGAGTGGCGCAGAGAGAAGGAATCGGAGATCAAGGCGTACCAGCGTATCTCCAGCTTCACAGCAGACGTGCTGCCGGAGATCATGCTCGCGACGGAGCGCGAGAAGGAGACGCGCATAGGGAACCTCATCAATAGCGGCAGCTTCGAGCAGACGCACAGGGCGATTGCCGCCTTGCGACAGTACTCCGACTTCACCGAGCAGCAAGTTGCCGACCTGCTGGCCGCGGCGGCGAGCAACTCACAGATCGGCTGGATCGCCAGGGATGACGATGTGCAGGCGTTCTACCGCCGGCTACTCGCCGTCCACGGCGGCAACCTGGATCACGCGGCGCGAGAGCGGTACGACGATTTGTTCGCCGACGCCGATGCTGATGATGATGATGATTCCGCGTACACCGACGCTTCGGACTACTACGTCGACGACCGAGATGAGTGGTGACGCCAGTGCGGGCCTGGGCGTTGCCTGCCCTGGAACGTGCGGGACGATGCCTCAATCCGGAACCGATTAGCGCAGCCTCACCCGCCGGAGCGATCCGATGCAAGCGATCCTTTCGCTTGTCGTGTTTCTGGGTGCCCATTCCGGCCGCTCTCGAGCTCGTCGTGGGAGACTTCGGTAAACGAGGCGGGGAGGGGACATGGACGACAGTCGGCTCTATCACGCGGGTTCGCGTGAGCTTCAGGACCGGTTCGACACGCGCCGGATCGCGGACAGGCTCGAGCGCGTGGACCTGCACCAGGCGTTCACCGACGCCGAGAGGGAGATGATCGAGTCGGCGCCGATGTTCTTCCTGGCCACCGTCGATCCCGACGGGCTGCCGGACGTCTCCTACAAGGGAGGGGTGCCCGGGTTCGTCCGAGTCGTCGGCGACTCGACGCTCGCGTTTCCCAACTACGACGGCAACGGGATGTACAAGAGCCTGGGCAACGTGCGCGCCGACCCCCGTGTCGGCGTCCTGTTCGTCCGCTGGAGCGAGCGCCCGAAGAAGCTGCGGGTGCAGGGTCGCGCGTCGTTGCACTTCGAGCACGACCTGCTCGACGAGATGCCGGGGGCGCAGCTGATCGTGGAGGTGCGCGCCGAACGGGTCTTCGACAACTGCCCGCGCTACCTGCACCGGATGGAGCTGCAGGAGTACTCGCGCTACGCGCCGCGGCCCGAGCACGAGCCGCCGATTCCCGACTGGAAGCGCAAGCCGGCATACCGCGACGCCCTCTCCGAGCGCGACCTGGCCGCGCTGGCGGAGGAAGAGGCGCGGTAACGCCGCCGCTCAGTGCAGGGGATCAGAGCCAGTGGCGCAGGCTCCTCGGCTCGCCGCGGGGATGGTCGTTGAGAAGTCCATCAAGCTCCGTGACCAAACGGCCGATCGTGCGCGGGTTGCCGCGGGGATACTTGGCGGGGTCGACGAGGATCAGACCGTGGTGAGCGCGTCCTCGCTGGTCGACGGCGTCGGCGATCGAGCTGAAGTCGCCGATGTTCTCGGTGACGACCGCGCGGCCCTCTTCCTGCGCGGTGGCGAAGACAGCTTCGTCCGGGAGCGCGCGCAGCTCGGGTCGCGCGGTCACGGCGACGACGTCGTGGTCGCGGGCGCGTAGCTGCTCTGCGATGGCCGCGGGGTACATCTCGTCGAGCAAAAGCCTCAAGCGAGCGCTGCCTGCGCTCGCTCCCACGTGGCGCGCTGGCGCTCGGCCTCCTGGCGGTTGAGCAGGATTCGCCCGTCGACCTCTTCGCGGAAGTCGGCGTAGTAGCGCACGGCGGCGCGCACCTGGAGGGGAGTCAGGTTGCCCCATTCGGCCGTTGCCGCCACCGCCTCCTCGCCGCCGAGCCCCGTGCCTTGCAGCGTCTCGATGACTTCCCAGACGTCAGGTCCCGCGGCGACCGCGGCGCGGCGTCCCGTTGGTCCGTCGCGGAAGACGATGCCGGGGTGGTCCTCCATCCGCAGGCCCTCGTCGATGAGTCGTTCGGCGGTACGAGCCTTCGCCTCGCCCCGGCGGCGGGCGCCGAGGTCGAGGCGGTCGAGCGTCCGCTCGCTCATGCGAATCGAGAACGGCTTCTGGGACGATCGGCGAGTCATGTAGTGAAGTGTAGTCGACTCCACTACGCTTAGCATGGACGCGTGGCAACCTGGGACGATGTGCAGCGCCTCGCGCTGGCGCTGCCCGAGACGGGGGAGCGGGAGTCGCGCGGGCTGCGGCAGTGGGTGGTGCGCGACCGGTTGTTCGTGTGGGAGCGGCCGCTGCGCCGGGCGGATCTGGACGCGCTGGGAGACGCGGCGCCGGAGGGGCCGATCCTGGGCGCGCGGGTGGAGCACGAGGGTGCGAAGGAGGCGCTGATCGCCGACGACGCGAGCGTGTTCTTCACGACGCCGCACTTCGACGGCTATCCGGCGGTCCTGGTGCGCCTGGACGCGATCGCGCCCGACGTCCTGGAGGAGGTGATCGTCGAGGCGTGGCTCGTGCGTGCCCCGATGCGGCTCGCGCGCGAGTACCTCGACGCGCGGCCCTAGCGGTGCAGGACCGTGGTGGCCGAGACGTGGCGGGCCGCGCGCGGCGCCACGGGCCGGGCGAGGAGCCGCACACGCAGGCCGCGCGGGTTGGCGCGCAGCAGGCGCCGGCCGGCCGCGGTGAGGCGGACCTTCACGACGGCGGTCCGGCGGCCACGGGCTAGGGCGCTCCCGCGGCCGACCCGGCGACGGCCGGCCAGCGCGGTGACCGCGCAGCGGCGGGCCTGCGCGAGGCGGCAGCCGACCGTGAAGGCGCCGCGGCGGACGCGGGTGTGGCGGCGGACGAGGAGTCGCGCGGCGGAGCGGCGGGTGCGCGGACGGGTCCGCCGGGCCTGGCCGCGCGGCGGGTGAGTGGCCCCCGGCGGGCGGCTGGACGGGCCGGGCGGGTCGCCGGACGGGCCGGGCGGGCGGCCCGACGGCGGTGGGTCGTTGGGAGGCGGATCGCCGTCGCCGTCATCCCCGGGCGGCGGGCCGAAGACGATGCGCTCGCGCTCCGGCGGTCCGACCGTCGCGACCAGCGGCTTCTCGAACCCCCGGCCGTAGCGCTCGCCGACGTTCCCCGGATCGCCCGGGAGCATGACCATGCGCTGCTCGGACACGATCTCGGTCAGCGGGACCGTCAGGCGCGCGTTGTCGGACTCCGCGACGAACAGCAGGTGCACCCCGTGCGTGGCGATCGAGCCCTGGAACAGCGTCGGATCGCTGCCCTGCGGCGTCCCGTCCGACATCGTCCAGCAGCGCCGGCCCTCGCGCGGCTCGTCGGCCTCGCCGGGCCGCAGTCGCGGCCCCGGGTCCGACCCGGTCCCGTCGTCGAAGCACGAGTCGTCGCGGTAGTACGGCACGGCCACCACCGCCTGCGCCGCGCCGCCCGGCGTGAGGTCGGTGGCCCGCTCGATCTGGAAGCGGTCGACGATGGTCCCCGCCGGCCCGCTGGTCTGGCTCCAGCTCAGTGACGCGTTGGCCTCGGAGAAGGTCGGGTCGAACACGTCGACGCTCTGGTGATAGGGCGAACGGCACAGCTGCAGCTGGCGGTAGAGCTGGCGGTAGCCCTGGTCCGTGTCGCCCGTGTCGTTGCCGTCGTAGTTGACGTTGCAGGGGTCGTCGAGGTTGCCGAACACCTCGTCGTTGCGCCCATCCACCGCCACGCCCCCGGGCCTGCGCATGTTGTAGAAGCGCGTCATCACGCCTGCGTTGAAGTCCCACTGCGCATAGATGCCGTCCAGCGGTGGGATCGGGTGGACGCGCAGCCACGACTTCTGGCGCACCTCGTCGCGGTAGAAGGTCTCGCGGCGGACGACGTTGGTCCCGGAGTCGGCGCCCCAGGTCTCGCGGATCGTGCGCACAGGGCCGCTGAGCTCGCCGAGCAGCGTGCTGGAGCCGCCCCAGTTGACGTCCTCGTCCTCGAAGCCGCAGCACGGCGTCTCAGACCCCGGGTCCTGCGCGAAGGCGCGGGCCTTCCAGCGGTCCACGAGGTCCGGGCCGTACGTCTCACCGCCGTCGGGCGAGATGCGGATGCCGGTCATCAGCCAGCGGCCGTCGTAGCGGAAGCGGTAGCGCGGCGTGGTCACCGTGGCGTAGTCGCGCGGACGGCGCTTCCAGTTGCCGATCACCTTGCCCTCGGCGTCGCAGTACGGCCCCTTGGCGGCGTTGCCGTAGCTCGCGTAGTTGGACTCCGAGCGCTCGTACAGGTCGGCGATCGGGTCGCGCTCGTAGCGGACGTAGCCGTTGCCGGCGTCGAACGCGGGCCGCGGGCCGCCGTCCCCGGCGAGCATCACGTAGACGAAGCGCGTCGCGCCGGTCAGCGGGTCGGCGACGGGGACCGCCCGCGCGCTCTCGATGCCCTCGGGCAGCGGCGTGCCGGACGGGGCGGCCTCGCCCGCATCGGAGGCCATGAACGCCAGCTCGTCGTCGTGGTCCAGGCCCGCCACGGGGTCGGCCATGGTGCTCACCCCGTCCTGCGGCCTGGCCACGCACGGGTTGTCCGGGTCGTGGGTCGTGAAGCGCCACCCCTCGCGGTCGAAGGCGTAGGACGTGTGGCGGTCCTGGCCCGAATACGCGGCGAACCCCGACGCCGAGTTGTCGAGGTAGCGCTCGAACACCTCGTCCACCTGGAAGGGGACCTGGACCCAGCGGCCGCGTTCCCAGCGGTAGCCGAGCAGCCGGTCCACCGGCTCGCCCTCCGGCGCCGGACCGTCCGCGGTCTCGGCCTCCGGCTCGGCGTAGTGGTTGTGCGCGCACTCGTCGCGGTCGTGCTGGAGCTCGTTGCAGTCGCGCAGGTCGGTCAGCGGCAGCTTGGCCGTGACGTTCCGGGGTACCGACCACTCGCCGAACGCCGCGCCCGTGAGGACGACCGGCTCGGTCTCGCGGTTGGCGGCGACGTCGGGAGGATCCGGCGGCGCCTGCCCCCAGGCCAAGGCCGGCGCACACAGCAGCGCGAGCAGCGCGGCCGCGGCAACCGGCCGCCGGCGCACCGCGCCGGGTCTCCCCCTGCATCGACGCATGACCCTCGTTTACCCCGCCGCGCGGGGGCGCCGAAACCTGTGTCGCGCTCAGGGAGCGGCGCAGATGACGTACACGCGCCCGGTCTTCCCGGCCCCGTCGCTGGTATGGATCTCGCCCGCCCACCCGGTGGGCGTGGCGCCCTGGGCGGGGAAAGTGTTGCCGGAGGAGTCCTCGGGGCCGGAGTAGCGCACCGCATCGCCCGACCCCGGCGACTGCGTCCAGCCGATGCCGCCGCCGACCGCGCGCTCGCCCGCCTGGCACGCGACGCTCTCGTGGGACGAGTTGCCGCTCGAGTCCGACGTGAAGGTGGCGAAGCGGATGACGACGTTGGTGGCGCCCGCCGCACCGGCCGCGCCGTCGAGCCCGTTCGTCCCGTTCGTCCCGTTCGTCCCCTTGGCCCCGGGGAGGCCGCGCAGCCCGCGCAGGCCGCGCCGGTTCCACGACAGGCGCCGCTCCCTCGATCCGCACCGCCCCGCCAGACCCGGGCGCGCCGGATCGATCACCCGCAGGATGCCGGTCGTCTTCCCGTAGCAGGCGCGCACGACCCCGCCCCGGTCCGGGATGGAGGCGACGCCGACTCCGGCCGCGGCCAGCACGAGCGCGGCCAGCGCGACCGTCAGCGACGGCGAGGGGAGAAGACGTGCGAGCGTCGCCATCACGAGCGCTCGATCAGCTCGATCCGGTAGCCGTCGGGGTCGCGGACGAAGCACAGCCGCGAGCCGCCCTCGCGGACCGTGTAGGGCGGCTTCTCGGGCTGGATGCCCTGCTCGGCCAGGTCGGCGAGGCGGGCGTCGAGGTCGGGCGTGGCGATCGCGATGTGCCCGTAGCCCGTGCCGATGTCGTAGGAGTCCACGCCGAAGTTGTAGGTCAGCTCCAGCCGCGGCGAGTCGCCGTCGCCCGGGATGTTCATGAAGACGTTGATGGCCTCGTCGCGGATCGGGACGCGACCTACCTCCTCGAACCCGAGCGCCTCGTAGAAGGCGACCGACCGGTCGACGTCGGTGATGCGGTAGCAAGTGTGGATCAGGGCCATGGCGCGCACCCTACCCCGCTAGGCTCGGCGCGTGATCCTCGAGCGCTCGATGAACGAGCAGTTCCTGTCCAACACCTATCTGGTGGCCGACGAGGACGGCGGGACGGCGGCGATGATCGACGCGGGCGGGCCGGTCGGGCCGCTGCTGCAGGCGATCGACGCGCGCGGTCTCACCCTGTCGCACGTCCTGCTCACGCACCACCACTACGACCACGTGTGCGAGCTGGGCCAGGTCCTCGCGCGCCATCCGGACGCCCAGGTGCTGGCCCACGAGCTCGAGGAGGTCGAGGGGCGCACCGGCACGCTGGCGCCCGGCGACGCCGTCGAGGTGGGCGGACTGCGGATCGAGGCGATCCACACGCCCGGGCACACCGCCGGGATGCTGAGCTTCCTCGTGGACGGAAACGTCTTCACGGGGGACACGCTGTTCCGCAACTCGGTCGGCGGCGTGCGCGCCCCCGGCCACACGACGTTCGAGGACATCCGCGCCTCGATCATGGACCGCCTGCTCGAGCTCCCGCCCGAGACGCGCATACACCCCGGCCACACCGATCCCACGACCGTGGCCGACGAATGGGAGACCAACGCCTTCGTGCGCGTGTGGCGCGGGCTGGACCCCGAGGGCGACGAGCCCTGCACCGCGCTGGGCGAGCCGGCGCGCCTCGTGCTGCTGGGCGACGACTACGACGGCGGACACAAGGCGTGGGTGCGCTGGCCCGACGGGCGCGACGACATAGTGCCGGGGTCGCAGGTCCAGCGCGGTTAGATGGCCGATTCCACGGCCCCCACGGCCGCGCGGGCCATGGACTCGACCATCTAGCCTGTCGCCATGGGCCAGGACAAGATCCCGACCTCGCGCGTGCGGCGCACGGCCCGGGTGGGGCGGGTCGCGGCCTCCCAGGCGGTCAAGCAGGCGGGGACCAAAGCCGCCAACTTCACCCGCTCGGACGAGGCGTCCGCGCGGGCGCTGGAGAAGCGCCACATCGAGACCGCCGAGCAGATCGTGACCGTCCTGGGGACGATGAAGGGCGCCGCGATGAAGCTCGGCCAGGTGATGTCGTTCCTGGACGTCGGCCTGGTGCCCGAGGAGTACCGCGAGGAGTTCCAGCGCAAGCTCGGCGAGCTGCGCGACGCGGCGCCCAAGGTCCGCTTCGACGACATGCGCAAGGTGATCGAGCAGGAGCTGGACGGCCCGCTCGACGAGGAGTTCTCCGACTTCGACACCGACCCGATCGCGGCCGCGTCGATCGGCCAGGTCTACCGCGCCACGCTGCACGACGGCCGCGACGTGGCGGTGAAGGTCCAGTACCCCGGCGTGGCCGGCGCGGTGCGCGCGGACATGCAGAACCTCGGGTTGATCCTGCGGCTGCTCAAGCGCGTGGCGCCCGGGATCGACGTGCGCGCGATCGCCGACGAGGTGCGCAAGCGCATCAACGAGGAGCTCGACTACGAGCTGGAGGCGCAGAACCAGCGCGCGCTGTCGCGCATCTACCGCCGCCACCCGTTCATCGTCGTCCCCGACGTGATCACCCGCCTGTCCCGCGAGCGCGTGCTGGTGACCGAGTTCGTCGAGGGGACCGGCTTCGAGGAGCACAAGGGGCTGACGCAGGCCGAGCGCGACCGCATCGGCGAGGTCATCTTCCGCTTCTACATGGGCTGCCTGTACCGCCACCACCAGTTCTCCGGCGACCCGCACCCCGGCAATTACATGCTGCTGGAGGACGGGCGCCTGGCCTTCCTGGACTTCGGCCTGTTCAAGCGCATGGACGCCGAGGACGTGGAGCTCGAGCTGCACTGCCAGCGCGCCGTCGTGGAGGACGACCGCGAGCTGCTGCACCGGCTGCTCGGCGAGGCGGGCTTCCTGCCGCATCCCGAGCGCGTGGACTCCGAGGTGCTGATGGAGTACGTGCGCGACTCGATCTGGTGGTACACCGTCGACGAGGAGATCGAGTTGACGCCCGAGATCGCCACAGAGGTGATGATCGAGGCCTCCGATCCGCGCTCCTCGCACTTCCGCCAGATGCGCCACCAGGACATGCGCCCGGAGCACCTGTTCGGCCGGCGCATGGAGATGCTGACGCTCGCGGTCCTCGGCCAGCTGCACGCCACCGCGAACTGGCACCGGATCGCGCGCGAGTGGATGTACGGGGACGAGCCGGTCACCGAGCTGGGGCGCCTCGAGGCCGAGTTCTACGGCGGAGCGCGCGCCCCCGCGTGAGCCCGCGCCTGCGCGCCGTCCTGCTCCTGGCCGGGGTGGGCGCCGCCGCGACGCTCGTCTTCTTCACCGTCGCACGCTCGCCCGACACGGTCCGCGACACGGTCGACGGGTTCGGGGTCGCCGGCCCCCTGGTCTTCGTGGCCGTGGCGGCGCCGCTGTCGTGCGCGTTCTTCCCGGGCCCGCTGCTGGCGGGCGCCAGCGGCCTGCTGTTCGGGACCGCGCTGGGCACGCCGGTGGCGGTCGCATCCGGTACCGCCTCGGCCGCGCTGGCTTACACGCTCTCGCGCCACGGCGCGCGCCCGCTGGTGGAGGAGCTGACCAGCGAGCGGATCCGCCGCTGGCGGGCCTGGGTGGAGCGGCGCGGCTTCGTCGCCGTCCTGTACGCGCGCATCGCGCCCGGGATGCCGTTCACGGTCGTCAACTACGCCGCCGGGCTGACCCGTCTGCCGCTCGCCGTCTTCCTGGCGGCGACGGCCGTCGGGATCGCGCCGCGCGCCTTCGCCTACGCCGCGCTGGGCGGCAGCCTCGACGATCTTGGCTCGCCCGAGGCGATCGTCGCGCTCTGCGTCCTGGTCGCGATGGCGCTGGGTGGCCTCGTCGTGCTCAGACGTGCTGCACCTGGAAGAGGCTCGTCGTCCCCGGCCGCCCGCTCGGCAGCCCCGCGGTGACGCCGACGCGATCGCCCGGCTGCACCCAGCCCAGCTCGACGACGCGGCGCGTGGCGTCCGCGATCAGCTCCTCGGTCACCTCGTGGCGGCGCATCCGGGCGGCCTGCACGCCCCACATCAGCGAGCAGCGGCGCACCGTCTCCTTGCCCGGAGACAGCGCGAGGATCGGCACCTGGGGACGGTGGGCGCTGATGATGCGCGCGGAGCGCCCCGACAGCGTGGGGATGACCAGCGCCGCCAGCTCGAGCTGGCGCGCGGCCGCGCACGCGTTGTAGGCGACGGTGTACGCGGGGTCCTGGTCGCTGCGCTCCAGCCGGCGCACCCGGCGCTCGTTCCACTCCTCGTAGGGGAGCGCGCGCTCGGTGGTCTCGGCGATCGAGGCCATCATCGCCACCGTCTCCACGGGGTGGGCGCCCACCGCGGTCTCCTGGGAGAGCATCAGCGCGTCGGTGCCGTCCAGGATCGCGTTGGCCACGTCGGTCACCTCCGCCCGGGTCGGCCGGCTGGACGTGACCATGGAGTCGAGCATCTGCGTCGCGGTGATGACGGGCCGCGCCAGCGCGCCCGCCAGCGCGATCACGCTCTTCTGGACCAGCGGCACCTCCTCGATGCGCAGCTCGATGCCCAGGTCGCCGCGCGCCACCATCAGGCAGTCGGCCGAGTGGGTGATCGCCTCGGCGTTGTCGACCGCCTGGGGCTTCTCGATCTTGGCGATCAGCGGCACGCGGGTGTGCTGGCGCACCGCCTCGATGTCCGCCGCGCGGCGCACGAACGACAGCGCGACCATGTCCACGCCGATCGACTCGCCAAAGCGCAGCATCTCCAGGTCCTCCTCCTGCACGGACGGCAGGGAGGCGAGCTCACCGGGGATGTTCAAGCCCTGGCGCGACGCGACGGCACCGCCGAGCTCGACCACCGCCTCGATCTCGCGGTCGCGCACGTCCTCGACGCGCAGGCGGACCGTCCCGTCGGCGAGGTAGAAGACGTCGTCGGGCTCGACGGCCTCGGCGAGGCCGGGCCAGGCGACGGTCATGTGCCGCGCGTCGCCGGTCTCCTCCGTGCCACAGGCGAACACGACGCGGTCGCTGGGCTTGAGCTCCGCCACGCCGTCGCGCAGCGGGCCGATGCGCAGCTTGGGGCCGGGCAGGTCCTGCAGCACAGCGACCTGACGGCCGGCCCGGTCGGCCGCGGTGCGTAGCCGCGCGGCGGTCTCGGCCTTCTCCTGCGGCGTGCCGTGCGAGAAGTTCAGACGCGCCACGTCCATCCCCGCGTCGATCATCCGCACGAGCGTCTCGTGGTCGTCGCACGCGGGGCCGATGGTGGCCACGATCTTGGTTCGGCGCATGGGCCGCGGAACCGTACACGCCGCCGCCGCCAACCGCCGCTAGGCGGCGGCGCGTTCGAGCGCGGCGCGGACGTCGCCCGTCAGCGCGCCGCCGTGGCTGGGCAGCGCGAGCGCGGGCTCCAGCGCCGCGAGCTTGCGCATGCTCGCGCGCGCGACCTCGAGGTCCTGGCTGAACGCGGCCGGCGGGGCGAGCGCGACGGCGCTGGGCCGCAGCCGGATCGCGTCGAACATGTAGAAGCAGTCGCCGGCGATCGCGACGCGGTCGGACGCGCGCCACAGGCC
Source organism: Solirubrobacteraceae bacterium (assembly GCA_031177685.1). Taxonomy (GTDB): domain Bacteria; phylum Actinomycetota; class Thermoleophilia; order Solirubrobacterales; family Solirubrobacteraceae; genus AC-38. The sequence goes on from JAPSGI010000002.1 coordinate 49,824, forward strand.
GATCAACCCGGGCGCGTGGCCGGGCAGGTGCACGACCTCGAACCCGGCGATCTCGTCGCCCTCCTCCAGCGTGCCGGCGATCGGGACCGGTCCCCCGTCCCACCGCGGGTGCATGGCGCGGTAGACCCAGCGGGCCGGGATGGGCAGCGCGGGGTAGTCGATGTAGGAGATGCCGCCGTCGCCCTCGGCGTCGGCGCGCTCCTCGGGATGGCAGAGGATCGGGATGCCCGGCAGGCCGGCGGCGCCGCCGCGATGGTCGACGTGGGAATGGCCCAGCACGATGCGCGTCAATCCGCCCAGCGAGGCGCCTGTGGAGGCCAGGCCGGGCGCCATCGGGCGGCTGCCGGTGTCATAGACCAGCACGCCGTCGCCGTCGCGTACGAAGTACGTGTTGAACCCGCGGGCCGGCAGGCCGCCCCGCACCAGCCACACGCCGTCGGCCACCTCGCGCGGCGCCTCGCACATGCGCTGCGCCGCCCGCGTGCGCAGGTTGATCAGGCCGGTCATCCGGCGCTCGGCGGCGGAGTCCGCGGGCGGCAGCGCGCCGAGCTGGCGGGCCAGGTCGGCCCCGTCCAGATAGGCGTGCAGGCTGGCCACGCGGCCCTCGCGGACCACCATCAGGTCGCAGCCCTCGACCGCGACGCGCGCGCCGGTGGGATCCAGGCCGCGGAAGCTGCCCGGTCCGGCGAACGTGCCGGTGATCTCCCAGCGCACGGCACAGCGCTCGTCCTGCGCGGTGACGTCGAGCGCGCGCAGCGAGAAGTCCGGGAACGTGGCGTACAGCTCGCCGAAGAAGTCGCGGATGCCGTCCGGCGCGACGAGGTCGGCCAGGCCGACGATGCGCCCGACGCCGCCGGGCTCCCACAGGTCGGCGACCGCGTCGACATCGCGGCGCTCGTGCGCCGCGAAGTACGCGCGCCCGACGCGCTCGGCGTCCGTCGTCTCGTCCCGCGCCCCGAGGGCCATCCCGCGGCGGAGGCTATCGTGCCGCGCCATGGCGAAGCGCGAGCTTGGGCGCGGCGAGCGCGTGCTCCCCGGGGTGTGGCGGCTGCGCCTGCCGCTGCCGTGGCCGGGCGTGCCGCACTGCAACGCGTGGGCGCTGGCGGCCGGCGACGGCATCGTCCTGGTCGACACGGGCATGCACGAGCCGGGCTCGCTGGCGCACCTGGAGCTGGCGCTGAGCCAGGTCCGCCTGCGGCTCGAGCTCGTACGCCTGGTGGCCTGCACGCACGCCCACTCCGACCACTACGGGCAGGCGGCCACGGTGATGGAGCGCTCGGGCGCGCGGCTGTGGATGCATCCCGATCACGACCACATGACCCGCTCCGCCAAGGACCCCGAGGCGGCCTGGGCGCGCCGGGTCGAGGTCGCACGCCAGTCCGGCGTCCCGGAGGAGCCGCTGCGCCGCTACGCGGAGTCGCGCAAGGGGCAGGGCTTCGGCGTGGCGGCGATCGTGGAGCCCGACCGCGAGCTGGTGGAGGGCGTGACGATCGAGACCGACCTCGGGGTGTGGGAGGTCCACGAGACGCCCGGGCACGCGCCGTCCCACGTGTGCCTGTTCCAGCCCGACCGCCGCCTGCTGATCTCGGGCGACCACCTGCTTGGGCGCGTGTCCACCTACTACGACTACGGCTGGACGCCCGATCCGGCCGGCGAGTTCCTGGACTCGCTGGACAAGGTGGACCGCCTCGGCGCGCGCCTGTGCCTGTCGGGGCACGGCAAGCCGTTCACCGACGTCGGCGGCCACGTGCAGGCCAACCGCGACCTGGTGCACGAGCGGCTGGAGAAGGCCGCTGGCGCGATCGCGGATGGCGCGCGCACCGCCGTGGAGGTCGTGCCGCACGTCTACGGCGAGCCGCTCAACGCGATGACCGCGTCGTGGTGGCTGGCCGAGACGCTTTCCTACCTGACCCACCTCGAGCGCGCCGGCGCCGCCCGGCGCGTCGAGGGCGAACCCGAACGCTGGGAGGCCGCGTGATGGACGACGCCGCGCTCTACGAGCGCCTGCTGGACTCGATGGAGGTTTGGTTCGCCGAGGTCGCCGAGGACATCGTGCGCCACGACGGCGTGCTGGCCTCGGTCTGCCCGTCGATCCCGGACCGCTCGGTGTTCAACAGCGTGGTCTACCGCGACCGCGAGGCGCTGATCGCGCGCATCCCCGAGCTGGCCCGCGCGTACGACGAGGCCGGCGTGCGGGCGTGGACGGTGTGGGTCCCGCGCGCGGACGCGCCCGTGGCCACGGCGCTGGAGGACGCGGGGCACGTGCTGGATGCCACGCCCGAGGCGATGGCGGCGCCACTGGAGGAGCTGGACCTGGGACGCGGCGCGGAGGGGCTGGACTGGACGGCCCCCGGCGACGTGGACGAGATGTGCTCGATCCTCGAGGAGGCGTTCCACTGGCCGCCGGCGCCGGCGGCGGCGCTGATGCGCTCGCTGGAGCACGTCTACGTCGCGCGGCTGGACGGCGAGCCCGTGGCCTGCGTGGCCGCGCTGGACCATGCCGGGGACTGCGGGATCTGGAACGTGGGCACGCGCGAGGCCGCCCGCGGGCGGGGCCTGGCGAGCGGGCTGATGCGCCAGGCGCTGCGCGACGCGCGCGAGCGCGGGTGCGAGACCACCTCGCTGCAGGCCACGCAGCTGGGCCGGCCGGTCTACCGGCGCATCGGCTACCGCGAGCTGGACCCGATCGACATGTGGGAGCGCCGGCGCCTGGACTGAGCGCCGCCTAAACTGCTCCGATGCGCATCGACGAGATCCTCGAGGCGGCGACCGAGCCCGTCTTCTCTTTCGAGTTCTTCCCGCCCAAGACGCCGGAGGGCGAGGTGATGCTGCGCGAGACGCTGACCACGCTGGGCGACCTGGGGCCCGACTTCGTCTCGGTGACCTACGGGGCCGGCGGCACCACGCGTGCGCGCACGGTGGAGATCACCAAGTGGATCAAGCAGGACCTGGGCATCGAGGCCATGGCGCACCTCAGCTGCGTCGGCGAGTCGGTGGAGCGCCTGCGCGAGATCCTCGGCGAGGTGGGCGAGGCAGGCATCGAGAACGTGCTCGCCCTGCGGGGCGACCCGCCGCGCGGCGAGACGGAATGGAGGCCGCATCCCGGCGGGCTGGAGTACTCCACGCAGCTGGCCGCGCTGATCGCCTCCGACTACGGCTACAGCATCGGGGCCGCCTGCTTCCCCGAGGTGCATCCCGAGGCGACGGACCTGGCGTCGGACCTGCGCTTCCTCAAGGAGAAGGTCCAGGCCGGCGCGCGCTTTCTCATCACGCAGCTGTTCTTCGACAACGAGCTGTACTTCGACTTCGTCCGCGAGGCGCGGGCCGCCGGCATCGACGTGCCGATCCTCGCCGGGATCATGCCGGTAACCAACTTCAAGCAGATCACCACGATCACCGGCATGTGCGGAGCGTCGATTCCCGAGGGCTTGCGCGCGGAACTGGACCGCCGCGCCGACGATCCCGACGCGGTCCTGCAGTTCGGCGTCGCGTACGCGACCGAGCAGTGCGCGGACCTCCTGCGCCGCGGCGCCCCCGGGATCCACTTCTACACGCTCAACCGCTCGCCCGCCACGCGGGCGATCCTCGCGTCGCTGCGGCTGCACCGCCCGTGGGACCGCCGCGAGGCCCCCGCGGCGCTCTAGCCGGGCGGCGGCTCGATGTCCAGGGCGTGGGCCACCCGCGGCCGCCCGCCGGACTCGTAGCGCACGTCGACGGAGTCGTTGCGGCGGTAGGTCCCGATCCCCCAGGCGCCGAGGAACCAGCGCCACAGGCTCAGACGGCCCTCCTTGGCCAGCGGGCGGTCGAACAGCAGGGCCCCCTTGGCCACCTCGTAGTCGGTGCCCTCGCGTTGCGGGACGCCGTTGACGTACACCTCGAAGGGCGGGCGCACGCCGGGCGGCAGCTTGACGCGCCATCGGTCCATCGGCGCCGCAGCCTAGCCTTGCCGGGCCGGTGAGCGAGATCCCGTACCGCATCCGCCGCTCCGACCGCGCCCGCCGGGTGCGCGTCAGCGTGGACGCGGCGGAGGGCGTCGAGGTCGTCCTGCCGCGCCGCGCGACGGAGCGCGACGCCCGCGAGGCGATGCGCGAGCTGGGGCCGTGGGTGACGCGACGCCTGGCCGCGATCGACCGCGCGCGCGCGGAGCTGGGCCGCCGCGACGGGTTCGTGCCGTACCTGGGGGGCGAGCTGGAGCTCGTGCACGAGCCCGGCCGCCAGCGGGCGCATCGGCGCGGCGACGTCCTCCTCGCGCCGGCGGGCGAGTGGCGCGCCGCCGCCGAGCGCTGGTACCGGCGCGCCGCGCGCGCGGAGATCGCGCCGCGGCTGGACCGGGCCTGCGAGGCCGCCGGCGTGCGGTGGAGCGGCCTGTCGATCCGCGGTCAGCGGACGCGCTGGGCGAGCTGCGCCTCGTCGGGCGCCATGAGCTTCAACTGGCGGCTGCTGCTCGCGCCCGCCGAGGTGCTCGACGCCGTGGTCTGGCACGAGGTCTGCCACCTCGACGTGCCCGACCACTCGCCGCGCTTCTGGGCCCTGCTGGAGCGCCGCTGCCCGGAGTACCGCGCCCACCAGCGCTGGCTGCGCCGCTACGGGCCGGCGCTGGTCCTCTAGCCGCCGAGCGCGCGGCGCAGCGCGTCGTAGGGCGACTCGCCGTCGCGCTGCTCGACCAGGCGCCGGCGGATGCGGCCGGTGAAGGCCTCGGCGGACCCGTCGCCGCGCACGTCCACGCCCGCGTGCAGGCGTCCGGGCCCGGACACCTCGACCCGTGCGGCGACCTGGGCGACCGGCGCGAACTCGCGGTAGCGCAGGTCGACCGTGCCGCGGCGCTCGCCCTGCGACAGCACGCGGGCCTCGCGCTCGAGGTCGTCCAGCGCCTCATCCAGGCTCTCGAAGCGCTCGCGGCGGACCTCCGAGCCGGCGCGGACGGTCACGCGGAAGCTCATCCCGCGAGGCGCTCCCAGAAGCGGATCCACTCGCGCTGGTGCCCGATCCCGGCCTCCAGCGCCAGGCGCGGCCCCGCCAGCTCCTGCAGCCGCGGCGAGCGGTGCAGCTCCTCGTAGTCGGCCAGCTTGGCGCGGTGGGATTCCAGCTGCACCTGTGCCAGCGCGGCCGGATCGGCGCCGAAGAACAGCTTGAGCAGGCCGGGATCGCGCAGCTCGGTCAGCTCGCCCGTGGGCTCCGCGATCCACGCGCGCAGCGCGGCGCGGCCCGCGGCGGTGACGCGGTAGCGCTTGCGCCGGCGCCCGCCCGCCTCGCGCGTCTCGGTCAGCAGGCCCGCGCGGGCCAGGCGCTCGGGCTCGGTGTAGAGCTGGGCGTGCTGCAGCGACCAGAAGTTCCCCACTGAGCTCGCGACGAGGCGCTTGAGGTCGTACGGGGTCGCCTCCCCGGCCCGGCTGAGCAGGCCCAGGACGATGTACGAAACCGGGGTGAGGCGGATTTCCTCTTGCAATGGTCTAGTTTGGACGGTATGGTCTGATCCATGATTGTAGACACGAAGACGGACCCCACCCTCGGCTTCACCTCGCAGGACCACGAGACCGCCTTCGATTCGCTGCCCGTGGAGGGGGAGCTGCCGCGCTGGCTGACCGGCTCGCTCGTGCGCACCGGCCCGGCCAAGTTCGAGGTGGGCGACCGTCCCGTGCGCCACTGGTTCGACGGCCTGGCCATGCTGCACCGCTACACCTTCGGCGACGGCGAGGTGTCCTACGGCAGCCGCTTCCTGCGCAGCCGCGCCTTCCGCGCCGCCCAGGAGAAGGGCGAGCTGCGCTACCAGGAGTTCGCGACCGACCCGTGCCGCTCGCTGTTCGCCCGCGCGTCCACGCTGTTTCGCCCGGCGCTCACGGACAACGGCGTGGTGAACGTCTCGCGCGTGGGCGACGAGTTCATCGCGATGACCGAGACGCCGCTGCCGGTGGTCTTCGACCCGCGCACGCTGGAGGCGGCGGGCGTGGCCTACGAGCCGCCCGGCGTGCTGACGACGGCGCACCCGCACCACGACCCGGTGCGCAGGGAGCTCGTCAACTTCGCCGCCCAGCTGGGCCCGCGGTCCCAGTACCGCTTCTACGCCCAGCGCTCGCGCACCGAGCAGCGGCGCCTGGCCAAGGCGACCGTGCGCGAGCCCGCCTACGTCCACTCGTTCGGGATGACCGAGCGCTACCTGATCCTGGCCGAGGGCCCGTTCGTCGTGAACCCGCTCAAGCTGGCGCTGTCCGGGCGCCCGTACATCGAGAACTACCGCTGGGAGCCCGAGCGCGGCGCGCGCTTTTTGGTCTTCGAGCGCGACGGCGGGGCGCTGCGCGGCGAGTACCGCACCGACGCGTTCTTCACGTTCCACCACGTCAACGCGTGCGAGCGCGACGGCGAGCTGGTGGTCGACCTGTGCGCGTACGACGACCCGTCGATCATCGACGCCCTCTACCTCGACCGGCTGCGGACGGGGAACGACATCCCCAAGGCGCGGCTGCGCCGCTTCCGCCTGGACCTGGACGGCGGGCGCGTGAACGGCGAGGAGCTGGCCGACACCGACCTGGAGCTGCCGCGCATCGACTACCGCCGGCGCAACGGGCGGTCCTACCGCTACGTCTACGGCCTGGCCGCCCATGAGGAGTTCGTGGGACGCGTGGTCAAGGTCGACGTGGAGCGCGGCGAGCACGTCGGGTGGTCGCAGGACGGGTGCTGGGCCGGCGAGCCGGTGTTCGTGCCCGAGCCCGGTCGCGACGAGGAGGACGCGGGCGTGCTGCTGTCGGTCGTGCTCGACGCGGGGCGCGGCGAGTCGTTCCTGCTCGTGCTGGACGCGAAGACGCTGGAGGAACGGGCGCGCGCGCGTGTCCCGCATCGCGTTCCCTTCTCCTTCCATGGGCAATTCTTCGGCGGTGAGCTTCCCAGCTGAGCGGAATCCGGCGGGGGAGCCGTCGGGCGCCGAGCTGGCCGCCGGCGTCGCGCGGCGCCTGCGCCGCGCGGGCCTGATCGCCAACGCGACCGGGGCGATCGACGCCTTCCTCTTCCTACTCTTCCTCGTCCCGATCTCGGGCCCGACCACGGGACGGCCCTCGACCGTGATCGCGGTCAACGCGGCGGTGGGCGCGCTGTTTTTGTCGTGGACGCTGTGGTTCGCCGCGCGCTGGGGGCAGCGCGAGTACCTCGCGCGCACCACATGGCTGCGCGCGGAGCGCCCGGCCACCGAGGAGGAGCGCGACGAGGTCCTGCGCTATCCCGTGACGGCTGCGGGGATCTCGGTCGCGATGTGGGTACTCGCCGCCCTGACGTTCACGTCGCTCAACGCATTCCTGCTGCCGGCGCGGGCGGTGGCGGTCAGCTGCGTGACGCTCCTGCTGGCGGGAATGACCACCGCCGCGATCACGTACCTGCTGGCCGAGCGCAACCTGCGGCCGGTGACGGCGCGGGCGCTGGCCTCGGGGCCGCCGCCGCGGCCGGCCTCGCTCGGCGTCTCGGCGCGGCTGCTGGTCGCGTGGACGCTGGCGACCGGCGTGCCGGTCCTGGGGATCGGCGCGGTCGCGCTCGCCGACATCGCGCGCGGGGAGGCCGAGGGCGGCACGGTGGCCGGGGCGACGCTGTTCCTGGTCGTGCTGGCCCTGGGCGTCGGCCTGCTGGCGATCGTGCTGGCCGCGCGCTCGGTGGCCGAGCCGCTCGCCGCCGTGCGCGTTGCGGCGGAGCGGGTCGCGGCGGGCGACTACAGCGCGCGCGTGGAGGTGGACGACGCCAGCGAGGTGGGGCTGCTGGAGGCGGGGTTCAACCGGATGGCCGCGGGCCTGGAGGAGCGCGAGCGCCTGCGCGACCTGTTCGGCCGCCACGTCGGCGCGGACGTCGCCCGGGCGGCGATGGAGCGCGAGGTGCGCCTCGGCGGCGAGGAGCGCGAGGTCGCGGCTCTGTTCGTCGACCTGGTGGGCTCCACGGCGCTGGCCGCGCGCCGGCCGCCCGCGGAGGTCGTCGAGCTGCTCAACCGTTTCTTCCGCGCCGTGGTGGAGACCGTGGAGGCGCACGGCGGCCTGGTCAACAAGTTCCAGGGCGACGCGGCGCTGTGCGTGTTCGGCGCGCCGGTGGAGCGGGAGCGTCCGGCGGCCGACGCCCTGGCCGCGGCGCGGCGGCTGCGCGCCCGCCTGCACGCCGAGGTGCCGGACCTCGACTTCGGCATCGGCGTGTCGGCCGGCACCGCGGTGGCGGGGAACGTCGGCGCCGAGCGGCGCTTCGAATACACGGTGATCGGCGATCCCGTCAACGAGGCGGCGCGCCTGTGCGACCTGGCCAAGCAGCGTTCCGAGCGCCTACTGGCCTCGGAAGCCGCGGTCCGCGACGCGGGGGTCCCCGAGGCGGGCCAGTGGGAGGTGGGCGAGCCGGTCGTCCTGCGCGGACGCGACGCGGCCACGCGCCTCGCGACGGCCGTGTAGTTTCGCCCGACACGGATGTCCCGAGCGAAGGAGGGGGAGATGCACGCAGGCACGGCGAGGGTGGTCGGCCCGAAGGGCGACTTCGCGCTCGTCGAGCACCCGATGCCGCCGCGCGCGCTGGCCGCGCCGCTGCACCGGCACACCCGCGAGGACGAGTACAGCTTCGTGCTCGAGGGCCGGATGGGCGCGCTGCTGGGCGAGGAGGTGCTGGAGGCGGGCCCGGGCGACCTCGTCTTCAAGCCGCGCGACCAGTGGCACACGTCCTGGAACGCCGGCGACGAGCCCTGCCGGATTCTCGAGATCGTCGCCCCGGCCGGGTTCGAGCGGTTCTTCGCCGAGCTGGTCGACCTGGGGGGCGCCGCGACCGCGCCGCCCGACGAGCTGGGCGCGCTGGCCCAGCGCTACGGGCTCGAGCTGCAGCCGGAGTCCATCCCCGAGCTGCTCGAGCGCTTCGACCTGCGGATGGGCGACCCCGCGACCGTCGGGCTCGGCTGAGCCGGTCGTCGAGCCCGAGGCACGGGACGGACGTGGGAATCGAGTTCGACGTCGAGCCGCATCGCGCGGAATGGAGTCCGGGGGAGGAGGTGACCGGGGAGATCGTCGTCGCCCGCGGCGGCGACGCCGGCGCCACCACCGTCTATCTGCGCTACGTGGCGCACCAGCCCGGCGTGCGCGACCGGGTGCTGCGCGAGGCGGTGGTGGAGACGCTGCGCCGGGGCGCGCTGGCCGATGGCGAGCGCCTGCCGTTTCGCCTCGCGCTTCCGCCGGACGCCCTCCCGAATGTGGGGACGGGCGAGACGCGCCGCGCGTGGTCGGTGGGCGCCAAGATCGCCGCGGCGTCCGGCCCGGTGCACGGTGCGCGCGACATCGACGTCGCGGCAGGGCCGGGCGCGGCGCCCGCGCAGGCGACCGGTACCGCGGGCCGCCGCCTGCTGCGCGAGCGCCTCGGCTTCGGCGGCACCTGGGCGCTGGCGGCCGCCGTCCTGTTCGGCCTCGCGTTCTACCTCCTGGCCGCCGGGATCCTCGTCGCGACGCTGGGCGACGCCTCGGGCGGGGAACGCTGGCTGCTGGTGGTCGCGGGCGCGCTCGCGCTGGCGGCCGGCTCCCTCGGTTTGGCGATCACGGTGCCGCGGCGGGCCAAGCACCTCGATCTGGCGCTGGACTTCGCCGAGCTTCCCGCGGGCGGCACGGTGTCGGGAACGCTGTGGAACCGCGAACCGGGGACGCCGGTCGAGCTCGCGGCCGTGTGCCGGCGCACGACGGCGCGGTTCGGCCGGTTCGGGGAGTCCGGGCCGCTGGGTTCCTGGGCGTCGCAGTCCACGCTCGCGGCGTGTCCGGCGCGTGTGGATCCGGCGGCCGCCGAGCAGCGCTTCTCCATCGACCTGCCCGCCGAAGGGCCGCAATCGGGTCGCGGCGGTCTGTCCACGACGACGTGGTGGGTCGTCGCGAAGGTCCCGGCGAGCGGACGCCGGTACGCCTGCGTGCTGGAGCTGCTCGACGTGGGGGCCTAGAGCCAGTCGTCGAGCGGGAGGTCCGCGCCCGCCTCGGCCAGGTCGGCCGGGTCGGAGGACGTCCGGCGCAGGCCGGTCACGGTGACGTAGCCGATGCGGGCGATCGTCTCGCGGTTGGAGCGCTCGAGTTCCGAGGGGTCGCCTGGCCACGGGGTCAGCACGACCCCCGCGACGGGGAGCCCGACCGCGCGCAGCGCCTCCAGCGTGAGCAGCGTGTGGTTGATCGTGCCGAGGCCCGGCGCCGCGGCGACGACGACCGGCAGGCCTAGGTCGCGGGCCAGGTCGCGGACGAGGTAGCCCGCGGTCAGCGGGACCAGGATCCCTCCGACGCCCTCGGCCACCAGCACGCGTTCGGCCGCCGCCGCGCGGGCTGCGCGCAGCAGCTCGGCCGGCTCGATCTTCTCGCCGGCGAGCCGGGCCGCCAGATGCGGCGCGACCGGCGGCCCGAAGCGCAGCGGCCCGACCGCCTGGGGCTCTCCGCCGGCCGCCGCGGCGAGCAGCTCGTGGTCCGCGGGCCAGCCGTCCGCCGGCGGCGCGTCGGTGCCGGTGACCACGGGCTTCCACGCCACGACCGGCTCGCCCCGCGAGCGCAGCGCCGCGCACACCGCGGCGGCGACGACGGTCTTGCCGACGCCCGTCCCGGTCCCCGTGACGAACAGTCCGCGCATCTATCCGCCCACCGCCGTGGACTTGACCGCGTATATCGCGGCTAACTCCACAACGCTCAGGCGGCGAGGGCGTCGGCCTCGCCGTCGAAGAGCGCCGGCGCGGTGAAAGGCGCAGAGGGCGCTTCGGCCGCGACGGTGTCGATCGCCTCGGCCAGCACGCGCGCGGCGTCGCGCAGCTCGGTCTTCGTGTGCGATGCCATGACCGCGAGGCGCAGCCGCGACGTTCCCTCGGGGACGGTGGGCGGGCGGATCGCCTGGGCGAAGACGCCGCGCTCCAGCGCGAGCTCGCAGGCGCGCATCGCCTCCTGCGCGCCGCCGATCACCAGCGGCACGATCTGCGTGCACGAGTCGCCGACGTCGAGGCCGTGCGCCTCGAGCTCCGCGCGCAGCGCCGCCGCGCCGGCCTGCAGCTTGTCCACCCGCCGCGGCTCCTGCGCCAGCAGCTCCAGCGCGGCCAGGGCGCCCGCCACGGCCGGGGGCGGCAGGGCGGTGGAGAAGATCAGCGTGCGCGCGGAGTTCACCAGCCACTTGGCCATGGCGCGCGAGCAGCACGCGTAGGCGCCGTAGGAGCCCAGCGCCTTGCCCAGCGTCCCCACCACGACGTCGACCTCGTCCTCCAGGCCCAGCTCGGCCACCAGGCCGCGGCCCCCCGGGCCGACGGCGCCCATGCCGTGCGCCTCGTCCACCACCACGCGCGCGCCGTACGCGCGCGCGACCTCGCAGATCTCCTCCAGCGGCGCCACGTCGCCGTCCATCGAGAAGACCGTGTCGGTGACGATCGTCGCGGGGCGGCCGGCGGCCTCCTGGAGCGCCCATTCCAGATGCTCGACGTCGGCGTGGTCGTAGACCACGGTCTCGGCGCGCGCCAGGCGGCACCCGTCCACGATCGACGCGTGGTTGAGCGCGTCGGAGAGCACGACGCCGTCCTGCGCCAGCGCGGCCACGATCCCGGTGTTGGCGAGGTAGCCCGAGCCGAACAGCACGCACGCCTCGGCGCCCTTGAACTCGGCCAGCGACTCCTCCAGGCGCCGGTGGATCGTCATGGAGCCCGAGACCAGGCGCGACGCGCCCGCGCCGACGCCCCAGCGCATCGCCGCATCCGCGGCCGCCTGGCGCACGCGCGGGTGGTCGGCCAGGCCGAGGTAGTTGTTGGAGCACAGCAGCAGGACCGGCTCGCCGTCCAGGACGACGCGCGGGCCCTGCGGCCCGCTGATCATGCGCAGACGGCGGTAGAGGCCGCGATCCTTGAGCTCCTCCAGCCGCTGCTCGATGTCCACCGCTGGCTACCCGGCGTTCAGCGCGCCGTCCGGGCGCGGGGGGACCTTGGCCTTCTTGGCGAAGCGCAGCTGGCTCGAGGGGTCCCAGAGCCGGACCTCGACCTCGCCCGCGGGCGTGGCCGCGTCCAGGTAGTCCTCGACCACGTCGGGCGTCGGCCCCTCCAGCCACCCGGCCCGGTTGTCCGGGCGGGGGTTGGAGCCGTTGTCGGGCTGGCGCGCGACGTTTAGGCCGAGGTGCTCGAACATCGCGCGGTCCTCCTCGGGCGTGTTGCCCAGCGTGGTGAGGAAGTTGCCCATCATCACGCCGTTGACGCCGGCCTTGACGGCCAGCGGCTGCAGGTCGCCGATGTTCTCCACGCGCCCGCCGCACAGGCGGAACAGCGCGCGGGGGAGGATCAGGCGGAAGATCGCGATCCACTTGACCGCCTCCCACGGGTCCATGAAGTCGCGGTCGCCGAACTTCGTGCCGGGCCGCGGGTTGAGCAGGTTGATCGGGACGGAGTCGGGGTCGATCTCGGACAGCTCGAAGGCCATCTCCACCCGCTGCTCGGGCGTCTCGCCGAGGTTGAGGATCCCGCCCACGCACGTCTCCAGGCCGGCCTCCTTGACCGCCTCGATCGTGCGCAGACGGCCCTCGTAGCGCACGGTGCTGGAGACCTCGGGGTAGTAGGAGCGCGCGGTCTCGACGTTGTGGTGCACGCGCTGGATCCCCGCCTCCTTGAGCGCCTGCGCGCGCGCGACCGACATGTGCCCGATCGACGCGCAGCGCTTGAGGTTGGTGTTCTCCGCCACCAGTCGCGCGCCCGCGAGGATCTTCTCGAAGTCGCGCTTGGACAGGCCCTGGCCCTGCGTGACCATGCAGAAGCGGTGCGCGCCCGCGGCCTCGGCGGCGCGCGCGTGCTCGAGGATCTGCTCGGGGTCCATCATCGCGTGCATGGGCGTTTCGGCCTCGGCGAAGCGCGACTGCGCACAGAAGCCGCAGTCCTCGGCGCAGCCGCCGGACTTGGCGTTGACCAGCGAGCACATGTCGGTGGAGTCGCCGAAGCGCTCGACGCGCGCCTGCCAGGCACGCTCGACCAGCGCCTCGATCGCTTGGGGGTCGCGGAGCAGGCCGAGCTCCAGCGCCTCCTCCCGGGAGATGAGGGGGGGCATGGGCGCGGAGCCTAGGCTCCGCGCCGGACGACTAGCTCACGCCCGCACCGACCTGCGCGAGCGGCGCCTCGGGCCGCATGCAGTAGGCGCCCTCGGAGTATCCCTCGCCGCGAATTCCCAGCGCCCAGTAGCAGCGAGCCCGGTAGTTCTCCAGCGCGATCGCCGAGGTCAGCTCGACCAGCTGCGCCTCGTCGAAGTGCTCGCGCAGCTGCGCGAACAGCTCGTCGCTGACCTCCACCGGCGTGCGCGAGATCCCCGCGGCGTAGTCGAGCACCAGCTTCTCGACCTCGCTGAAGCGGTCGGACTCGCGGTAGTGGGGCAGCGCGCGCATGTCGTCGTCGGAGATGCCGTGGTCGCGCAGCTCCTGCGAGCCGAAGTCCAGGCACCACTCGCAGCCTGCCAGCGCGGCGGCCTTCATCGCGCCCAGGTCCTTTATCCGCACCGGGACGCGGCGCGAGCGCTCGGTCGCCAGCTCGAGCAGTCCCCAGCCCGCGAGCAGCGGCGGGTGGTGGGCGAACACGGCCACCGGTGCGGCCACGCGCCCGGTCATGCGCCGGCTCTGGCGGAAGGCGTAGCGCACGATCGGGTTGCGCGAGCGCTCCACCCGGCGGATCCGGGCGTCGCCGTCGCCTGGCCGCGCACCGGCGGCCGCGGGCCGCCCGGCCCGCGCCAGCAGCGCAACCAGGACCAAGGGCGCCAGCACCGTGAGCGCGAGCGTCACCACGTTGCCCACCGCGTCCGTCGTGCTGTAGGGCTCCAGCTCGCCCAGGTGCCAGACCGCGTGCGGGACCGCCCACAGCAGCCACGAGACGAGCGCGATCCACACCAGCGTGCGCCCCAGCAGGACGGCCGCGGCCAGCATCAGCAGGCCGGTGGCCAGGAACAGCGCGCCCACGTCGGTCAGCAGGTGCTCGTTGTACGCGGGCAGCGCCGACACCCAGCCGCCGCGCCCGGCGGGGAAGTCGTCGTAGAAGGACTGCGGGAAGAACAGCGCCCAGACGCCGTTCATGGTCTGGATGAGGCCAAGCGACGCCAGCACGGCGCGGAAGGCCAGGGGATGGGGTACGGGACGCTCAGGCATGGGCGGGGCTCCTTTGCTCGACGAGGCGTTCGACCAGGGCGAGGGCTCCCTCGACCCAGGCGGCGACGAAGCGGTCCTCGTCGACGCCGCCGGGCGCGGGCCCGAACAGCAGCTCCTGGAGGGTGAAGCCGACGAGCGAGTCGGTGAGCAGGGCGCCCGCGGCGGCCGGGTCGTGCACCCGCGCACCGTGGCGCGCCGCGAAGCTCTCCACCCACTCGGCGGCCAGCCGGTGGCCGCGGTCCACGATCGCCTCGCGGAACGTCGCGGCCAGCTCGGGGAAGTGGTCGCCCTCCTTCATCACGATGCGCGTCAGCTCGTGCTCGCGGCGCAGCTCGGCGATGCCCCAGCGGGCGATCAGCGTCAGCTCGGCGCGCAGGTCTCCGAGGGGGAGCACGGCGATCTGCGCGCGCATCTCGTCGACCACGTCGGCGTGCTGCGCCATCACGGCCTCCAGCACCGCGCGCTTGGAGGGGAAGTGCTTGTACAGCGCCCCCGAGCGCGGGGAGAGCCCGGCGGCGGCTTCGATGTCGCCGACCGAGGTGCCGCGATAGCCGCGCTGCGCGATCAGCTGCCGCGCCGCGGCGACGATGCGCTCGCGTGTCGGGGGCAATCCAGCGATTGCGCAAGGTAATCATGCGATTACCGTCCGCGCAAGGCCGAACGTCGGCCGGGTGACCGCCGCCGCTACGCCGGCGTGGCGCTCGCGGCGTCCAGAACCGCCGCGCGGATCTCCGAGAGGGCCGAGCCCTTCTCGACGTAGCGCGTCGCGCCGCGGTCCAGGACCGTCTGGCGCATCCGGTTCGCCGCGAAGCCGGAGAGCACGACCACCCGCACGCCCGGCGCGCGGCGGCGCAGCTCCTCCAGCACTTCGAGGCCGTCGCGTCCGGGCATCGAGAGGTCGAGCAGCACGACGTCGGGACGCGACGACTGCACCTTGTCGATGCACTCCAAGCCGTCGGCGGCCTCGCAGACGACCTCGATGACGGGATCGTCCTCGAGCCCGTAGCGCATCAGCTGGCGAAATTCGCGCACGTCGTCGCACAGGCAGACGCGAACCGTCTGACCCGAGCTTCCTTGCCCATCGGGGCGCAACGCGGCCATAGCTACACATTCGACCAACCACCCGACAACCGGCATCCCCGCGTCACCCGGACCCGCGCTGAGCCGGCCTCCTCCAATTGTGCCTAGTGCAAACGAAGGAGGCGGTGGCTAGCGCCCCTGCCAGCGCGGCGGGCGCTTCTCGGTGAACGCGCGCACGCCCTCCTGGAAGTCCTCGGAGGCAAAGCACGCGCGCCGCAGCTCCACCAGCTCGGCCTCCACCGCCGGGTCCAGCGCCCCGCGCGCCGAGAGCAGCTCGCGGATCACGCGCTTGTTGCCGCGCAGCGAGAGCGGCGCGTTGGCGGCGATCTCGGCGGCCAGGGCGAGCGCGCGCTCCTCCAGCTCGTCCTCCGCGACCACGGCGTTGACCAGTCCCCACGTCCGCGCCTCCTCGACGGTCACGTTGCGTCCTACCAGGAACAGCTCGCGCGTCCGCGCGGCACCCACCACGTCGAGGAACTTCTGGATGCCGGTGTGCGAGTAGACGAGGCCGAGCTTGGCCGGCGGCATCCCCACGCGGATGCCCGCCGCGGCGATGCGCAGGTCGCAGGAGATCGCCACCTCCAGCCCACCTCCGATGGCGTGCCCGTTGAGCGCCGCGACGACCGGGAAGGGGTGCGCCTCCAGCGCCTCGATCGCGCCCGCGAAGGGGTGGGCGACCAGCTTCTCCGCCTCCTCGGCGAACGTGTCGCCGGGCATGTCCCCGATGTCGTAGCCGGCGGAGAACATCCCCTCCGACCCCGTGAGCAGCACGCAGCGCGCGTCCAGCCGGGGCAGCGTAGCGGCGATCGCGTCGAGGATCTCCTGGTCCAGGGCGTTGCGCTTGCCCGGGTTGGCGATGGTCAGCCGGGCCACCGACTCCGCCGGCTCGTCGAGGCGCAGCTTGCCGCCGGCGAGGTCGGACACGAGAGGTCAGTCGAGGACGACCAGCGAGTCGCCCTCGTTCACGGCCTGGCCCTCCTCGCAGAGGATCTCCTTGACGGTGCCGCCGTCCTCGGCCTCCACCGGCATCTCCATCTTCATCGACTCGAGGATCACGACGGTGTCGCCCTCGTCCACGGTGTCGCCCACGCTGACCTCGATCTTCCAGACCGTGCCGGTGATGTGAGCCTCGACGTCGGGCAAGCGGACCTCCTCGAATCGGGTGCGGGCGGCAGAATAGCCGCCGCCCATGACACGGGAAGCCATCGTCATCGTCTCCGCCTACAACGAGGCCGACCGCCTGCCGGACACCCTGGCCGCGCTGGCCGGGGCCTTTCCGGGCGCGCGCGTGCTCGTGGCCGACGACGGCTCGACCGACGGCACGGCGCACGCCGCGCTGCAGGCGGGCGCCGAGGTCGTGCGCTCGCCGCGCACCGTCGGCAAGGGCGGCGCGACGACGCTGGCGGCCGAGCGCGTCCTGGCCCGCGCGCTGGAGCCCGACCCACCCACGATCGTGCTGTGCGACGGCGACCTGGGGGAGAGCGCGCGCGAGCTGCCGGCCCTGGTCGACGCCGTGCGCGAGGGCGAGCTGGACCTGGCGATCGCGCGCTTCCGCGTCAAGGTGGGCGGGGGCTTCGGCTTCGCGGTCAACTTCTCGCGCTGGGCGACCCGGAGGCTGACCGGCCTGGAGCTGGCGGCGCCCATCTCCGGTCAGCGCGCGATGCGCGGCCCCGTCCTGCCGGTCGTGGTGCCGTTCGCGGCGCGCTTCGGCATGGAGACGGCGATGAACGTGGATGCCGCCCGCGCCGGGTTTCGGATCGGCGAGGTCGAGCTGGACCTCGCGCACCGGGCGACGGGCAAGACCGTGCGCGGGTTCGTGCACCGCTTCCGCCAGCTGGCCGACTTCGTCCTGGTCTACCGCGCGCGCCGCTGATCGCCGCGCACAGCAACCGCGCGGCGTGGCGCGTGTTTGCGGCGGGTATGGTCCACGCGCCCGTGAAGCTCCCGCCGACCGTCCTCGTCGCGCTGCTCGCCGCGGCGGCGACGTCGCTGTCCTCCGCGGTCCCCGCCGAGGCCGGCGCGCCCCGCGCGCGCGTGGTCCCCTTCGGGTTCATGGGCGTGCTGGCCGACGCGCCCCTGGGCGACGCGGGGTACCGGCGCACCGACTCCGAGCTGCGCGCCATGGCCAGCGCCGGCGTGGAGTCGCTGCGCTTCGCCTTCTACTGGCGCGACGCGCAGCCCGACGGCCCGTTCGCCGTCGACTTTTCGCACAGCGACCGCATCGTGGCCGCCGCCGCGCGCGCGCGGGTCTGGGTCCTGCCGACCGTGCTGGGCACGCCGCGCTGGGCGCGCCTGGACCCCTCCGAGCTGGACTCACGGCCGCGCGACCCCGCCGACTTCGCGCGCTTCATGGGACTGCTGGTCGACCGCTACGGGCCCGAGGGCTCGTTCTGGGCGGCGAACCCGTCGCTGCCCAAGCGCCCGATCCGCGCCTGGCAGGTCTGGAACGAGCCCGACCACCGCAACTTCTGGCACGAGCAGCCCTACTACCGCGCGTACGTGGCCACGCTGGCCGCGGCGCGCCGCGCAATCCTGGCGCGGGATGCCGGCGCCAAGGTGGTCCTGGCCGGCCTGGTGGGGCGCAGCTGGGACCAGCTGGCGGTCCTGTACCGGCTCGGCGCGCGGCCGCACTTCGACTACGCGGCGGTGCACCCATTCACGCGGCTGCTGCCCGACGTGCTGCGGATCCTGCGCTACAACCGCACGATCATGCGCCGTTACGGCGACGGCGCGAAGCAGATGATCGCCACCGAGGTGACGTGGCCCTCCTCCAAGGGGCGCATCCGCCGGCCGTCCGCGTTCGACCGCACGGAGCGCAACCAGGCGACGATCCTCTCCGCCGTCTTCCGGGCGCTGGCTCGCGAGCGGCTGCGCCTGCGCCTGCGCTCGGTCTACTGGGCCACGTGGACCACGCGCGACCGCAGCCGCACCGACGCCTTCGACTACGCGGGGCTCAACGCGCTGCTGCCGGGAGGCCGGATCCGCCGCAAGCCCGCCTTCTACGCCTACCGCGCCACCGCCCGCGCGCTGCAGGGCTGCCCCAAGGCGACGATCGCCACCGCCTGCGCGCGCCCCTCCGGATAGCCTGCGCGCCGGCATGCTGCTGGCGATCGACCAGGGGACGTCGGGCACGACGTGCCTCGTCTTCGACGAGGACGCCGAGCTGGCCGGTCGCGCGTCGCGCGAGTTCGAGCAGCACTTCCCCCGCCCGGGCTGGGTCGAGCACGACGCGGCGGAGATCTGGGCGGTCACGCGCGCTGTGGCCGCCGAGGCCCTGGACGACGCGGGCGTCGCGCCGGGCGCGCTCGCCGCGATCGGCATCGCCAACCAGCGCGAGACCGTGTGCGCCTGGGACCCGGAGTCGGGCGAGCCGCTGCACCGCGCGCTGGTGTGGCAGGACCGGCGCACGGCGGCGCGCTGCGACGAGCTGCGCCGGGCGGGTCACGAGGAGCTGGTGCGCGAGCGCACCGGCCTCGTGCTCGACCCCTACTTCGCCGGGACCAAGATCGAGTGGATGCTCGACCACGTCGACGGCCTGCGCGAGCGCGCGCAGAGCGGGCGCGCGGTGTTCGGGACGATCGACTCGTGGCTGATCTTCAAGCTCACCGGCGAGCACGTGACCGACTCCAGCAACGCCTCGCGCACGCTGCTGTTCGACATCGTGCGCGGGGAGTGGGACGCCGAGCTGTGCGGCCTGCTCGGCGTGCCGGAGGGCGCGCTGCCGCGGGTGCGCCCGAGCGCCGGCGAGCTGGGGCGCCTGCGCGCGGACGCGCTGCCCGGCTTCGACGGCGTGCCGGTGTCCGGCGTGGCCGGCGACCAGCAGGCGGCGCTGTTCGGCCAGTCCTGCCTGGATCCCGGCACGGGCAAGAACACCTACGGGACCGGCTCCTTCGTGCTGGTCAACACCGGCGCCAAGCCGCCGCCCGTCACCCCTGGGCTGCTGGCCACGATCGCGTGGGGGATCGGCGAGCGCCTGACCTACGCGCTGGAGGCCTCGATCTTCGTGACGGGCGCCGCGGTGCAGTGGCTGCGCGACGGGCTGGGGGTGATCGAGCGCGCCGAGGAGACCGCCGCGCTCGCCGGCTCGCTGGAGGGCAACGACGGCGTCTACTTCGTTCCCGCCCTCACGGGACTGGGCGCGCCGCACTGGGACCCCTACGCGCGCGGGACGATCGTGGGCCTGACGCGAGGCAGCTCCCACGCGCACCTGGCGCGGGCCGCGCTGGAGGCCATCGCCTACCAGACGGTGGACGCCGTCCGGGCCATGGAGGAGGCCGGCGGCGAGCCGCTGGCCGAGCTGCGCGCCGACGGCGGCGCCACCACGAACCCCTGGCTCATGCAGTTCCAGGCCGACGTGCTGGGCGTCCCGGTCGTCGTGCCCGAGGTGTCCGAGACGACCGCGCTCGGCGCCGCCTATCTGGCCGGCGTGGGCGCCGGCACGCTGACCCTGGATCGCGTCCGCGGCGCCCGGCGCGAGCGCGACCGCTACGAGCCGCGGATGTCGGACGACGAGCGCGAGGCGCTGCTGGCCGGCTGGGCCCGCGCGCTGGAGCACGCCCGTGGCTGGGCGGCGGAGTAACGAGCCGCGCGAAGGTGGGTAGAACCGATTCGATGCCGGAGGAGCTGGCGAGCATGAAGGCGCAGGTCTACAAGGACGAGCGCCCCGCGGACTACTTCACGCGCTTCCACGAGCGCACGCGCACCCGTCCGCCCGACCCGATGTACGAGATCGTGCGGCTGATCATCTCGCCGCTGGTCTGGCTGCTGTGGCGCGGGCGCTCGATCGCCGCCGAGAACGTACCGGCCACGGGGCCGGTGATCCTCGCGCCAAACCACTTCTCGTTCCTGGACCACTTCTTCCTCGCGGCGTTCCTGCGGCGCAAGGTGCAGTTCATGGCCAAGTCGCAGCTCTTCAAGCGCCCGCTGCAGTTCGTCTACTCGCACGGCGGCGTCTTCCCGGTGCGGCGCGGCCACCGCGACGAGGAGGCCTTCATCACGGCGCGCGCGGTGCTCGACCGCGGCGGCGTCGTGGCCATGTACTGCGAGGGCGGGCGCTCCCGGACCGGGCGCGTGTCGGACGAGGCCAAGCCCGGCATCGGGCGCCTGGCACTGGAGACCGGCGCGCCGATCGTCCCCGTGGCGATCTTCGGCACCCAGCGCGCGCGCAACTGGAAGCGCTTCCAGTTCCCCAAGGTGACCGTCCAGTACAGCGAGCCGCTGCGCTTCGAGGCGGTCGAGAACGCGACGCGCGAGCAGCAGCAGGCGGTGGCCGACGAGGTGCTGGCGGCGATCAAGGAGGTCTACGGCGGCCTGGAGCGCCACGGCCGCCGGGGAATCCTCCAGCGCGTGCGCGCGCAGCGCCGCGCCGAGCGCGGCGGGCGCGCCGCCACCGCCTGAGTCACTCGTAGACGTCGTCCAGGCGCGACCAGGTGTCGCCGTCGTGCCCGGGGACGACGACCAGCCCCGGCGTGCGCTGCACGAACCGGCGCACCTCGCGCAGCGAGCGCCGCCAGCGGTGCTCGTCGTCCATCAGCAGCGGCGTGACGTCCTCGTCGATGGCGCGCCGCGTGTACGCGGCGTCGCCGCACAGCAGCGCCTCGCGGCCGCGCAGGCGCAGCACCACGGACTGGTGCCCCGCTGAGTGTCCCGGCGTCGCGACCAGGCGCACCGAGCCGTCGCCGAAGAGATCCAGCGACGCGCCGAAGCTCTCGAACGACTCGACCTCCGCGGCGCCGTAGTCGACCGTGCGCCAGTCGAACCCGTGGTCGAACTGCGCCGTGCGGTAGCCGCGCAGCGTGCCCCGCGGAGCGGTGGCGGCGTCCCACTCGCGCGCGTCCACGACGAACGTGGCGTCGGGGAGCTCCGACACCCCGCTGGCGTGGTCGGTGTGCAGGTGCGTCATCACCACGACGCCCACGTCCGCGGGCTCCAGGCCGCGCGCGCGCAGCTGGGCGGGCACGGACTGCTCCGCCTCGAAGCGGAACGTGTACAGGCGGCCGCCGAGGCGCCCGAAGCTCTGGCTGGGATCGATCGCCACGCTGGGGTGCAGCCCGGTGTCGACGAGGATCGCGCCGGCGTTGGGGTGCTCGACCAGGAACGCGGGAACCGGCAGCCACGGCCAGTCGCGCCGCGAGCGGCTGGCGAACCCGAGGCCGCGCAGCTTGCGGGCCGGCCCCGAGGGACGCTCGAGCAGGCCCGGCGGCGCGAGGATCTCGCCGCAGCGCAGCGGATGCAGGCGCACCGTCGCCCCCTCGCGCCCGCCCGGAAGCGGAAGCTGGGCCGGCCGCGGCTCCACCGACACGCTCACGGGCGCCAGGCTACAGTCCGCCCGCCCCGCTCATGACCGAAGTCCTGCTCCGACCCGGGCTGCTCGCGGGCCGCCGGCTGGCCGTCTTCGGCGCCGGCGAGCTCGGCGGCGCGGTGACGCAGACCTGCGGATCGCTCGGGGCGCGCGTGGCGCGCGACGAGCTGCCCGACCCGCTGCACGTCCTGGTGGTGGATGCGGCCGGCCTGTTCGCGGCCGGCGGTCTGCGCGCCGCCCTGGACGGGACGTGGGAGGCCGTGCGCCCCGCTGGCACCGAGCGGATGATCCCGGCGAACGACGGCCGCGTGCTGCTGCTGGCGCCGCGTCCGGGCGCCGGGGAGCACGCCGGCCCGGCGCGCGACGGCCTGGAGAACCTCGCGCGCACGCTGTCGATCGAGTGGGCGCGCTACGGCGTGCGCGTGGTGGCGATCCATCCAGCCGACGGCACGGCGGCGACGGACGTCGCCGCACTGGCCGCCTTCCTCGCCTCGCCCGCCGGCGACTACTACTCCGGCTGCCGCTTCTCGCTCGGCGGCTGAGCCGGCTCGATCGACAGCAGCCGCGAGTGCTCGTGCTCGATCTGCAGCGTCGTGTGCCGCAGCCCGAAGCGCTCCTCCAGCAGCCGCTCGAGCTCCACGCGCGTGGCGTGGGCGTCGGCCCGCTCGCCCACCACCACGTGCGCCGAGAGCGCCGGGAACCCCGACGTCACCTCCCACACGTGCAGGTCGTGGACCTCGACGACACCGGGCTGGCGCGCCAGCTCGGTGCCGATCGCCTCGGGATCCACGCCCTCCGGCGCCGCCTCCAGGAACACGCGTCCCGAGGCGCGCAGCAGCGACCAGGCGGAGTGCAGCATCAGCGCCGCGACCACGAGCGACGCGAGCGCGTCGGCGCGGTCGAACCCGGTGGCGAGGATGACCGCCGCCGCGACGGCGGTCGCGACGAACGCGTAGAGGTCGGTGAGGACGTGCCGGTAGGAGCCCTCGACGTTGAGGCTCTCGCGCCCGGCGCCGGCCAGCACGCGCACGGCGACCAGGTTCACCGCGATCCCGACGACCGCGACCGCCAGCACCAGGCCGCCCTCGACGCCGGGCGGGTCGAACAGGCGGCGGATCGACTCGTAGACGACGAGCACGCCCAGGACGCCCAGCGTCGCGCCGTTGACCTGGGCCGAGAAGATCTCCACCCGCCCCATCCCGAAGGTCATCGCGCCGCGGGGCGGGCGCGTCGCGATCCGCGCGGCGGCGAGCGACAGGGCGATGGCGCCGGCGTCGCTGAGCATGTGGGCGGCGTCCGCCAGCAGGGCCAGCGAGGAGGCGAGGATGCCCACCACGACCTCCACCGCCATGAACCCGACGATGAGGGCCAGCGCCGTCCACAGGCGCCGGCGGTCCGCGTCGGCGCGCACCACGTGGTGGTGGCCGTGCGCGTGCGCGCTCACGTACGGTCGAGGCGCAGCCGGACGACGAGCGGCCGGTGGTCGGAGAAGCGGTAGGCGGCGGAGGAGGGGACGTGGGCGTCCAGGACGGTGATCCCGCGCGAGACGTAGACGTAGTCCACGCGCGCGTTGCCCACCGTCGGGCGGCGCACGCGCTCCAGCAGCGCCGCGTCGCGCATGCGCCGGCGCAGCTGGCGCATCTCGGGCGCGTTCGGGCGGGCGTTGAGGTCTCCCATGAGCACGAACGGGCCGCGGATGCCGGCGACGATCCGCATGATCGCGCGCACCTGCGCGCGGCGGGCGGCGGCGACGTCGCTGAGATGGGTGTTCAGGACGGTGAGGTTGCGACCGCGGACGCTGACGCCGACCTGCGCCATCCCGCGCGGCTCCTCCGTGCCGATCTGCGGCAGCCGGTAGTCGCGCACGGCGCCCGCGCGCAGCGGGTAACGGCTGAGGAGGGCCGTCCCGTAGCGGCACTCGCCGTCCTCGTCGAAGTCGAGCGACGAGCAGTCCAGCACGGGGTCGAATTGGAAGCTCATCGCCAGGCGCGACGCCAGCTCGCGCGCCTGGTCGAGGCTGTCGCTGCGCGACCAGGAGCGGTCGACCTCCTGCAGGCCGACGATCGTGGGGCGGTGGCGCTCGATGTACCCGGCGATCGGCTCCAGGTAGTTGCCGGTCTGGACGGCGCTGGCGATGTTGTACGTCATGACCGTCAGGGTGCGCGCGGGCGCCGCGCCGGCCGCGGGCGCGCCTGCCAGCAGCGCGGCCACGGCGAGCGCCGCCACCCCCAAGAGCCTCCGTGCGTCCATCACGCGCACATTGTGGGCGCTGCGCGGGCGCGAGCGCAATCAGGTGGTCATGCCGCCGAACTGGCCGCCCGTCACGTTGAGGACCTGGCCGTGCACGTAGTTCGACCACGGCGAGCACAAGAAGAAGATCCCGCCGGCCGCCTCCTCCGGGGTGCCCGGGCGTCCGAGGGGGATGATCGCGGCCGCCAGCTGGCGCAGCTGCTCGGGGATGCCCAGCTGGATCTCGCGCCCGCCGATCTCCATCTTGTTGGCGTCCTCCTTGGCGGCGGTCAGGCGCGTCTCGATGTAGCCGAAGGCCACGGCGTTGACGTTGATCTTGAACTGGCCCCACTCCTTGGCCAGCGTCTTGGTGAGCCCGACGACGCCGGCCTTGCCCGAGGAGTAGTTGACCTGGCCGGCGTTGCCCATCGTCCCGGAGATCGAGGAGACGTTGACGACCTTGCGGAACACCTCGCGACCCTCCTCGCGCTCCTTCTTGGCGGGCTCGCGCAGGTGCGGCGCGGCGGCCCGCAGCACGCGGAAGGGCACGACGTTGTGGATGTCCAGCATGGCCTGGAACTGCTCGTCGCTCATCTTGTGGATCGGCCCGTCGAAGGTGTAGCCGGCGTTGTTGACGAGGATGTCGAGGCGGCCCCACTCGTCGACGGCGCGCTGGACC
Organism: Solirubrobacteraceae bacterium; assembly: GCA_031177685.1. Classification (GTDB taxonomy): domain Bacteria; phylum Actinomycetota; class Thermoleophilia; order Solirubrobacterales; family Solirubrobacteraceae; genus AC-38. The sequence goes on from JAPSGI010000002.1 coordinate 74,204, forward strand.
ATCGCGTCGGGCGTGCCCTCGGCGGTCAGGTCGCCGGAGAACGCGACGGTCTCGCCCTGGATGTCGTTCGAGGCCTGTTCGGCCACGTCCCCGTCCAGGTCGTTGATCAGGACCTTGGCGCCCTGCTCCGCCAGCAGCTCGGCGGTCGCCCGCCCGATCCCGCGCGCGCTGCCGGTGACGATCGCCACCCTGTCGTCGAGAACTCCCATGCCGTCTGTCTCCTCGTTCTTGGTTGACCGGCCAGTCGAGCGCGGAACTCTATTCGGAGACCAGGTCCACGGCCTCGCCCGCGCGGTAGCGCGCGAGCGTCGCGCCGGCCTCCTCCGGGGACACCTCACCGGCCCGCTCGACCTCCTCCACGTAGGCGCGCATGGCGCGGACCGCGGCGGGGCGCGCGGCGATCGCCAGAAAGGCCGCGCGCTCCAGGTGCAGCCCCGCCGGGAGCGGCCGCGTCGACCCGTCGTACACCGCGCGCTTGACCGCGGCGACGGTCGCCGGGGAGCGCCGGGCCAGGCGCGCCGCCGTGGCGCCGGCCTCCTCCAGCAGCCGCTCCGGCGCCACCACGCGGTGCACCATCCCGTAGCGCTCGGCCTCCTCGGCGTCGAGCACGCGGCCCTCCAGCATCATCTCCAGCGCGCGGGCCGATCCCACCATGCGCGGCAGCCGCTGGGTCCCGCCCCCGCCGGGCATCAGGCCCAGGGTGGTCTCCGGAAGCCCGATCCGGGCGCTCGGCTCGGCCGCCATGATGCGCACGTCGCAGGCCAGCGCCAGCTCGCAGCCGCCGCCCATCGCCAGGCCGTTGATGGCGGCGACGAACACCTTGTCGGAGCGGTTCATGGCCGTGAAGAGCTCGTGGATGCGCTGCAGGTCCTCCACGCCCGCGGCGGGCGAGCGCTCCAGCGCGCGGCGCGCGGCGGGGAGGCGGCGCAGCGCGCCGGCCACGCGCAGCAGCCCGCGGGCCGCGGGCGCCGGTGCCGCCACGCCCACCGCCTCCGAGCCGCGCAGGATCTCCGCCACGTCGAAGTGCGTGATGAAGACCCGGTCGACCGCACCCGTGAGCACGACCGCGCCGACGGAGCGCTCGCGCCGCAGGTCGCGAACGAGCTCCAGCAGCTCGACCACCATCCGGTTCGTCATGAAGTTGCGGGGCGGGTTGGAGAGGCGGACGGTCATGACGCGCCCCTCGCGCTGCACGATCAGCTGCGACGACATTTCTCACCTTTCGCGTACGGGAAGTGGCAGCATCGCAGCGCCCGCACGTCCCAGCCCGAGGAGGAGCAGTGGAGCGCAGCAGATGGGAGCGCCTGGCGCCGCTGAGCGGAGTGCTTTTCGTGGCCCTGCTGGTCGCATCGTTCGTGATCAGCGGCGAGCCGCCGGATTCCGACGAGGGCATCTCCGAGGTCCTCGAGTACTGGCGCGACGACGACAGCAAGGTGATCGCGAGTGCGATCCTCGGCGTCTACGCGCTGATCGCCTTCCTGTGGTTCCTCGGCGCGCTGCGCAGTGCCCTGCGCGCGGCCGAGGGCAGCACGGGCCGCCTGTCGGCGACCGCCTTCGCGGGCGGGATCGTGCTGGCCGCGGGCGCCGCCGTGGGGCTCGCGATCCAGTACGCCGCCGCGGAGTCCGCGGGCGACGTGCCGTCGCAGGTGACGCAGACGCTTTCCGTGCTCAACGCCGAGTACTTCATTCCGTTCCCGGTGGGACTGGGCGTGCTGCTGCTGGCCACGGCGGTCGCCACGATCCGGCACGGCCCGCTGCCCAAGTGGATGGGCTGGATCGCGCTCGTGCTCGGGATCGCCGCGATCACGCCGGCCGGGTTCGTCGCCTTCCTGGGCTTCCTGCCGTGGGTGGTCGTCGCCAGCATCCTGCTGTACCTGCGACCGCCCGCGACGGCGATCGAACCTACAACCCCAGCGTCTTCCCCAGGATCTCCTTCATGATCTCGTCGGTTCCGCCGCCGATGGGGCCGAGGCGGGTGTCGCGCGCGGCGCGCTCGATGCCGTACTCCTTCATGTAGCCGGCGCCGCCGTGGATCTGCAGGCAGGAGTCGGCCACGTCGAAGGCGGCGCGCTGGGTGGCCAGCTTGGCCATCGTGACCTCGCGCACCGCGTCGTCGCCGTCCACGAAGCGGCGCAGCGCGTCGTAGGTGATCGCGCGGCCGACCTCGATCGTCGTGGCGATCTCCGCCAGCTTGTGGCGGATCGCCTGGTGGGAGCCGATGGGCTTGCCGAACGCGCGGCGCTCGCGCGCGAACTCCAGCGTGCGCTCGAAGCTGGCCTGCATGCCGCCGAGCGACCCCAGCGCCATCAGCAGCCGCTCCCACTGGAAGTTGGCCATGATCAGGTAGAAGCCCTGGTTCTCCTCGCCCAGCAGGTTCTCTTCCGGGACGAAGACGTCGTCGAAGGAGATCAGCGCGGTGTCCGACGCGTGCCAGCCGAGCTTCTCCAGCGCGCTGGAGTGCACGCCGTCGCCGCGCTCGACCACCAGGAAGGAGAGCCCGTGATGGCCGCCCTCCTGGCGGGTCTTGACCGCGGTGACGATGAAGTCCGCGCGCACGCCGTTGGTGATGAACGTCTTGGAGCCGTTGACCAGCCAGCCGCCCTCCACGCGGCGCGCGTGCGTCTTGATCCCGGCCACGTCGGAGCCGGCGTCGGGCTCGGTGATCCCCAGCGCGCCGATCTTCTCGCCCCGAATGCCGGGCACCAGCCAGCGCTGCTTTTGCTCCTCGGTCCCGAACTTCCAGATCGGCGGCAGCGCGATCGACGTGTGCGCGCCGAGGCCGGCGGCCAGCCCGCCGGACCCGCAGCGCGCCAGCTCCTCGGTCCACACCGCATCGGCCACGTAGCCGCCGCCCTGGCCGCCGTAGCGCTCCTCGAACTTCAACCCGAGGTAGCCGAGCTTCCCGCAGCGCGCGAAGACCTCGTTGGGGAACCACTTCGCGTCCTCGTACTCCTGCGCGCGCGGGCGCAGCTCGTTCTCCACGAAGCGCCGCACGACCTTGCGGAAGTCCTCGTGCTCCTGTGCGAAGGGCGGAGGGGGGCGCCGGACCGCCGTCGTGCTCATGGCAGCGTCGTGTGGCCGCGGGCGGCGTGATCGAAGCCCTGCAGGTCTCCGCCGCGCTCGTTGTAGTAGGCGCGCACCTCGCAGATCAGCCCGCCGCGGAAGGCCAGGAACTCGGCGCCGCGGTCCAGCAGGCGCCGGCCGTCGCGCGGGTGGTCGAACGCCATCGACCACTCGATCGCCACCTCGTCGGGGCCCTCCACCGCGTGCTCGAGCGTCCAGCGGGCGTTGAGGTGCCGCACGGCCAGCGCCGCGTTCTCGGCGATCGCCCGCGCGCCCACGTGCGGGTCGCGGCGCGTGTAGTAGTGGACCGCGTCCTGTGTGAAGTGCCGCGCCACCGCGCCGGCGTCGCCCGTGTTCAGCGACTCGTAGTACGAGCGGACGTGCTCCAGCCGCGCGCCCATCGCCGCGATGTTGTCACGATTCGTGCTACTCATGGGCAACATCGCCTGGCAGAATGCTGGTCATGAAGTGCGCGTGGTCGGGATACGACGTCGAGGCTGAGCTGCGGCGGCTCGACGAGCGCTACGCCGAGCGAGCTCGCGCCTACGAGGGTCTCGCGGACCGTTACGACCGCCTGACCGAGGACAACCGGCAGTTCACGCGGGACTGCGTGGCGATGATGCAGCGCGCGGCGAACCGCCAGGAGAAGGCGCTGGACCGCTACTTCGATGAGATGCAGGCGCGGACCGCCGAGATCGCGGCGCGCACTGAGGAGATCGTCGCGGAGGGATGCGCTCAACGCGAGGCGCTCTTCCGCATGCTCGACCGGCTTCCGCCCGCGCCCGGCGAGGCCTAGATCCCGTAGGACCGGCCGATCACGTCGAGCATGATCTCGTCGGTCCCGGCCCCGATGCGGTTCAGGCGCATGTCGCGCCACACGCGCTCGACGCCGTACTCGCGCATGTAGCCGGCGCCGCCGTGGATCTGGATGCATTCGTCGGCCACCTCGACCGCGACGCGCGCCGCGTGCAGTTTGGCCATCGAGATCTCCCGCACGGGGTACTCCCCGTTGGCGAAGCGCCAGGCCGTCATGTAGACCAGCTGGCGGGCGGACTCGATCTTGGTCGCCATCTCGGCGAACTTGTGGCGGATGACCTGGAAGTTGCCGATCGGACGCCCGAAGGCGGTGCGCTCCTTGGCGTACTCCAGCGTGCGATCGAAGCAGCGCTGGGCGCCGGACACGCAGCCGGCGGCGCCGATCATCCGCTCGCCCTGGAGCTCCCACATGATGTGGTAGAAGCCCTTGCCGACCTCGCCGAGCACGGCGCTCGCCGGGACGCGCACGTCCTGGAAGGCCAGCAGCGCCGTGTCCGAGGCGTGCATGCCGAGCTTCTCGAGCTTCTTCTCGCGGATCACGCCCGGCGCGTCCATGGGGACGAGGAACAGCGTGAAGCCGTCGTAGCCGGCGTCGGGATCCGTCTTGGTGACCAGCACGATCACGTCGGCGCGGTGGCCGTTCGTGATGTAGGTCTTGGACCCGTTGATGACGTAGTCGTCGCCGTCGCGCACCGCGCGCGTCTTGATCCCGGCGACGTCCGAGCCCGCGTCGGGCTCGGTGATCCCCAGGCAGAGGATCTTCTTGCCGGCGATCGCCGGGACGACCCACTCCTGCTTCTGCTCCTCGGTTCCGAAGGCCAGGATGGGCGGCATCGCCATGTCGGTGTGGACGGCGATGCCCATGGCCAGCCCGCCCGAGGCGGCCTCGCCGATCGCCTCGGCCAGCACGAGCGCCGAGTAGTAGTCGCCGCCCTGCCCGCCGTACTCCTCCGGCTTGTCGAGTCCGAGGAAACCCAGCTCGCCCATGCGCTCGAAGACCCAGTTCGGGAAGGTGGTCTCCTCCCACTCCTCGGCGTGCGGTCGCAGCTCCTTGCGGGCGAAGTTCTCGATCGACTCGCGGAGCTGCTCGTGCTCGTCGGTGAAGATGAAGTGCTTGCGCTTGGCGCCGAAGTTGGGCTTCAGGACGTTGGCGGCGGTGGCCATGCGATCTCTCCTCTGCGCGGGAAAGTAGACGGTAACACTTCCTACTTCCCGCGACACGACATTCGTCCAGAAGCGCCTCGCTGGGCCTTTCCGCGAGCTACCTTGGAGTCGTCGCATGAAGCAAGGACGCATCATCGGCGTGGTTTGCCTGGCCGTCGCAACGGCCGGTCTGTTGCCCACGGCCGCGGCGGCGGACGACGTGTACGTCGTCACCAGGACGGACGACACTCCCACGTGCGTGCCGCTGGTCGACTGCTCGCTGCGCGGGGCGATCGCGCTGGCGAACTCCGACGCCGACCACGACATCGTCGCGATCCAGCCCGGCGACCACACGCTCGCGCTCGGGCAGCTGTCGATCGCCGAGCCCCTGACGCTCGTGAGCACCGGCACGCCGCGCAACTCCTCGGTCCGCGGCGGGGGCAGCCGCGTCTTCAGCGTCTCGGACGACACCGTCATGGCGGGCTTCGCCGTCCGTGACGGTGCCGGGCGCGACGACCCGGGCCTGCTCAGCGCGGACAACGCCCGCGGCGGCGGCATCCGCCATCTCGGCGGCAGCCTCCTGCTGGCCAACGTCCGAATCGCCGGCAACACCGTGGACAACGCCGCCGGGGCGCTCGGCGGCGGGATCTTCCACGCCAAGGAGGCCGGCCCGCTCCTGCTGGCCGCCGTGCTGATCGACGGCAACGCCGCCAAGGCCGGGACGGCCGCCGGGCAGCTGGCGAGCGGCGGCGGCGTGTTCGCCGAGGGCCCGGGCGGCGGCGCGGTGAGCGTCGTGAGTGCGACCGTCGCGTCGAACACCGTGTCCGGCGCCGCAGGCACGCAGGGCGGAGGCATCGCCGCCGCGGCCGGTTCGACGGTCGCGCTGGTCAACGCCACGGTGGCCGGCAACAGCGCGACGGGAGCCGGGACGCTGGGCGGGAACCTCGCGCCGGCCGGCACGGTGAGCGCGCTCAACACGATCTTCTCCGGCGGCAGCGCGCCCGCCGGCGGCAACTGCTCGGGCGTCGTCTCCTCCCAGGGCTACAACCTCGAGCCGGGGACGAGCTGCGGCCTGGGAGCGGCGGGCGACCGCAACGCGGACCCGGCCCTCGGCCCGCTGGCCGACAACGGCGGCCCCACCGACACGATGGCCATTGCGGCGACCAGCCCGGCGTTCGACGCCGGCTCGGACGCGGGCTGTCCGGCGATCGACCAGCGAAACGTCTCGCGCCTGCACGGTCGAGCCTGCGACGTCGGCGCCTTCGAGCTCGCGGCGCCGCGCCCGGCGCCCGCGTCCGGCGGAGGGCCGGCGCCCACCGGTTCGGCCGACGTGCGCCCGCCCGTGCTGGCGCGCCTGTCCCTGGCGCCGCGGGCCTTCCGGGTGGCCCCCGCGTCCGCCAGCGCGCGCGCCCGGCGCGTACGCGCCGGGGCGACCGTGCGGCACACCCTGTCCGAGCGCGCGACCGTGGCCTACCTCGTCGAGCGCGCGCGCGGCGGCCGGCGGCGCGGCGCCGCCTGCGTCTCGCGCACCCGCGCCAACCGGCGCGCGCGGACGTGCACGATCTGGCGGGCGCTGCCCGGCGCGTTCGCGCGCGACGGAGCGCCGGGCGCCAACCGGTTCCGCTTCGGCGGGCGCCTGGGCGGCAAGCGCCTGGCGCCGGGCCGCTACCGCATGCTGGCCGTTGCCCGCGACGGCGCCGGCAACGTCTCGCCCATCGTCCGCGGCGTTTTCCGAATCGTCCGCTAGCGCCGGCCGAAGTGCCCGACCCAGATGGTCGCGCGGCGGCCGTGGAACCGGCCGGCCGCGCGGCCGAGCCCGATCCAGTGGAAGCGGCGGCTGAACACGATCGCGCGGTGCGACGGCGAGCGCATCCACGCGCGCAGCGTCCCTCCCACCGCGGCGCGGTGGCCGCGGTGCATGGCCAGGACCTCGCCCACCAGCCGGAAGTTCCCCGCCGCGCGGATGCGCGATGCGTGGCCGAAGCGGTCGCGGCGCATCAGGTAGCGCGCGTAGCGGTACGACGAGCGGTTCAGCGCGCCCGACAGGCGCAGCGGGTGCAATCCGACGTAGGCGCGGACCGAGTTGATCTGCTGAAGCATCGACTGGCGCGCGCTGCCCGCGGTGGCGGAGGCAGGGAGGACCGCCAGCGCGAGCGCAGCGAGGATGCCGACGGCGGTGATCTGGATGTGACGCATACTCACCTCGAAGGTTCGAGCTCTTCCTGCTGCCTACGGGGTGAGCTGACGGGCTCGCGCCGGAAGAGCGGCGCTACGCGCGATACGACCGCACGATTCGCCCCGGGCCGGAACGTCCGGCCAGATGGGTCCCCCGCCCGCCTCGTGGGTCCAAGGCGGCTCGGCGCGCCGCACTATACAGTCCGCCCGTGTCGTACGAGACCCTCCGGTGGGAGGTGGCGCAGACCGGCGTGGCCACGATCACGCTGGATCAGCCGGAGACCCGCAACGCTCTCTCCGACCAGCTCCTGGGCGAGCTGATCGCGGCCTTCGAAGCCGCGCGCGCCGACGACGCGGTCCGCTGCGTGGTGCTCACCTCGTCGCACGACAAGGTGTTCTCCTCGGGGGCCAACCTGGCCGGATTCGCCGCCGAGGTGCCGCTGGTGCACAAGCACTTCGGGACCGAGGCCTTCCCGCGGCTGTTCCGGCTGATCGGCGAGCTGGGCAAGCCCACGCTGTGCGCGGCCAACGGCCACGTCCTGGCGGGGGCGCTCGGCATCGCGCTGGCCTGCGACCTGATCGTGGCGCGCGAGGGCGCGGAGTTCGGCACGCCTGAGATCAGCGTCGGCGCCTTTCCGTTCATGATCATGGCCTTGATCTACCGCAACGTCCCGCGCAAGAAGACCAACGAGCTGCTGCTGCTCGGCGAGCGGGTGACGGCCGCCGATGCCGAGCGGATCGGCATCGTCAACAAGGTCGTGGCGGCCGACGAGTTCGACGGGGCGGTCCGCGGCTGGGCGGAGCGGCTGGCCTCGCGGTCGCCCGCGATCATGCGCCTGGGCAAGGACGCGATGTTCCGCCAGCAGGACATGGCGTTCCTCGACGCGCTGGACTACCTGCGCACCAACCTTTCCCTGGCCCTCTCGACCGACGACATCGTGGAAGGCGTCAAGGCCTTCTTCGAGAAGCGCGAGCCGCAGTGGACGGGGAGGTAGGCGAGCGCTCCGTCATCGGACTGCTCTGCCGGACGTCGGACCAGGCGCCGGACGCGGTCCGCGGAGTCCAGGAGCTGGCGCCCGTGCTGGCGCAGCGGATCGGCGTCGAGGCGCGGATGATCGGCCGGCCGGGCGAGCCGCGCCAGGCGCGCTGGGAGGAGGACGTCCGCGAGTCGCGCGGCTGCCTGCTGGAAGCCGGCGGGCAGGTCGACGACGCGCTCGCCGCAGGGCGCTCGCCGGTGCTGGTGGCGGCGGAGTGCTCCGTCGCGCTGACCACGCTGCCGGCGGTGTTCCGCCACCGTCCCGACGCGCGGATCCTGTGGCTGGACGCGCACGGCGACTTCAACACGCCCGAGACGACGCCCAGCGGCTACCTGGGCGGAATGTGCCTGGCGGGCGCGTGCGGGCGCTGGGACGCCGGCCTGGGCCAGGAGGCCGTACCGGTCGACCGGCTCGTGATGTGCGGGGTGCGCGACCTGGACCCGGAGGAGCGCTCCGCGCTGGAGCGGGCCGGCGTGCCGATCATCGGGACGCAGCTGGAGACGCTCGTGCACCTGGTCAACGCGCTCGACGACGCGCCGGTCTACCTGCACCTCGACCTCGACGTGCTCGATCCCTCCGAGCTGCGCGCGCGCTACCCGGTCGACGGCGGGCTGACCTACGAGAAGCTCTTCGATTTGCTGGACGCGGTGGTGGAGGCGTGCGAGCTGGTCGGCTTCGAGGTGACGTGCCTGGAGGAGCCCGACCGCGCCGAGGACATCGGCGAGGTGCTGGACCCCCTCCTGTAACACTTGCGACGTGGCGACGACCGACGATCGCTCCGCCGTCTCCGCCGACACGCTGGTGGCGCGGCCGTCGCTGCGCTCGCTGGCCGATGACCTGGCGGCCCGCCGCGAGAAGGCGCGGCTCGGGGGCGGGCCGGAGAAGATCGAGCGCCAGCACGAGCAGGGCAAGCTGACGGCGCGCGAGCGCCTGGCGCTGCTGATCGACGACGGCACCTTCACCGAGCTCGGCATCCACGGGCGCCCGCACTTCTCCCAGAAGGCGATGGAGGGCAAGGAGGCGCCCGCGGACGGCGTGGTCACCGGCTACGGGAAGGTCGACGGCCGGCTGGTGGCGGTGGCCGCCTACGACTTCACCGTGATGGCCGGGTCGATGGGCATGACCGGCGAGATGAAGATGGCGCGTCTGCGCGAGCTGGCGCTGTCCAAGCGCATCCCGCTGATCTGGCTGCTGGACTCCGCCGGCGCGCGCATCCAGGAGGCGGCGGGCTCGCTGTTCGCCGGTTCGGGCCATCTGTTCCGCGAGGAGGTCGTGATGAGCGGCGTCGTCCCGCAGGTGGCGGCGCTGATGGGCCCGTGCGCGGCGGGGACGGCGTACATCCCCGGACTGGCCGACTTCGTGCCGATGGTCAAGGGGCGCGGTTCGATGGCGCTCGCCGGCCCTCATCTGACCAAGGCGGTCACCGGCGAGGACGTCACGCAGGAGGAGCTCGGCGGCTCGCGCGTGCACACGCGCGTGTCCGGCGTGGGCGACCTGGAGGTGGACTCCGACGAGGAGTGCATCCAGGCGATCAAGGACTACCTGTCCTACTTCCCGTCGCACTGCGAGGAGCCGCCGCCCCAGCGCGAGCCCTCCGACCCGGTGGACCGCATGGACGAGGAGCTGCTCGACGTGCTGCCCGAGTCCCCGCGCAAGCCCTACGACATGTACGACGTGATCCGCCGCATCGTCGACGACGGCGTGTGGTTCGACCTCAAGCCGCGCTTCGCGCGCACGCTGATCACGTGCCTGGCGCGCATGGGCGGTCGCCCCGTGGGGATCGTGGCCAACCAGCCGCGCCACCTCGGCGGGATCCTGGAGAACGACTCCGCCGACAAGGCCGCGCGCTTCGTGAATCTGTGTGACGCCTACGGGATCCCGCTGCTGTTCCTGCAGGACGTGCCGGGCTTCATGGTCGGCACCAAGGTGGAGAAGGAGGGCATCATCCGCCACGGCGCCAAGATGCTCTACGCGGTCTCGCGCGCCACCGTGCCCAAGGTGACCGTGGTGATCCGCAAGGCCTACGGCGCCGGCTACTACGTGATGTGCGGCAAGGCCTACGAGCCCGACCTGATCGTCGCCTGGCCCAGCGCGGAGATCTCCGTCATGGGCCCCGAGGGCGCGGTCAACATCATCTTCCGCAAGCAGATCGAGGCCTCCGAGGACCCCGACGCCACCCGGGCCGAGATGATCGCCGGCATCCAGAAGATCATCGACCCCTACATCGCCGCGGGCAACGCCCTCATCGACGACGTCATCGACCCCCGCGAGACCCGCCCCACCGTGATCCGCGCGCTGGAGATGGCCTCCACCAAGCGCGTCCAGCGCCCGTGGCGCAAGCACGGCGTCATGCCGGTGTGATCTGACCGAGTAATAAGCCGGCGTTACGTTTTCGTTGTCGTACGCGTTATCCCTGATGGAATGGGAACGCCGAGTTGACCTTGCGCGACAGCGGCCATGCCGTCACGTGCGCCGTCGCGACCGTGTTGGCGCTTGGCGCGCTGATCGTCCCTGCGGTAGCCGGTGCGCAGGAGTCGGCGGGGCCCATGGGGGCGCCGGCGCCGGCTGGCGCGAGTCCGGGCGATGGCCCGGACGCGGGGGCGATCGGGGAGGCGGCGCGTGAGGGGGAGGAGCGCCGCCGGGCGCGCCGTGAGTGGTTGGGGAGCGATGAGGCGCGCGAGGAGCGTGTGCGCTCGCGGCGGCGTCATCGCGGGATCGGCGCGGGGGAGTCGCGCGCGCTGTTGTTGGGGACGTTCGGGTGGCTGCTGGACGGTTTGTCGGGGGAGAGCGCGGGGCTGGCCCGCGACGGGCGCTTCATCGAGTTCTTCGATGACTACACGGCGCGGGTGCGTACGGAGGGGGGGCCGAAGCTGCTTCGCAGCTGGCTGCCGCTGCGTGTTACGGACGCCAACGGCTACAAGCAGCCGGTCGATCTGACGTTGCGCGAGCACGCGGGAGGATTCGGGGCGGTGATGCCGCTGGTGCCGGCGACGTTGCCGGCGCGGTTGGGTGAGCCGATCCGTTTCGGCTCGGAGGGCTTGGCGGTGCGCGTCGAGGCGGCGGCTTCGTCTGTGGCGGCGGGGCGTAGCGGTCCTTCGACGCTCTTCTATGCGAACGCAGACACGGACACGGACGTGGTGCTGGTGCCTGTGACGACGGGGATCGAGGTGCTGTGGCAGCTGCGTAGCGAGGAGAGTCCGGAGACCTTCTCGCTGCGCTTCGATTTGCCTGAGGGCGCCGAGCTGCGCCGGTCGTCAACCGGCGCGGTTGACGTCGTGCGGGGTTCTGACACGTTGGGTTCGCTGCGTCCGCCGCAGGTGGTCGACGCGCAGGGCGAGCCGGTTGCGGCCAGCTCTGCCGTGCAGGGAGATCGCGTGGTCTTCTCGATCGCGCACCGGGGGGCTGACGTCGCCTATCCGTTGGCGCTGGATCCGGTGATGGAGGACCATCGGGCGTGGTACTGGGGCGGGGCGAGCGGGATGTGGGACTGGGGCTTCGGCGGGAACTCCGGCATCAAGATGGCGGGCTACTACAGCTGCTGGTGGGGCAATCCGTGCTTCTCGCAGAGCGGTTTCGGGCTGCACGTTCTGGCTTCTGACAACAACTACTCATACGGCGAGAACGGGTTCTTCCAGTACACGGCGCCGGGCCAGACCGGATACATCAGCCGCGCCGAGTTCAGCAACATGGCGTTTCAGTGGGCCGGTCAGTGCTGCGCGAACGCGGCCTCCTGGGACGGGCTGTGGGACCCGTCGCGCGGCTGGGTCGGCTACCGGGACGTCAACTACCAGTACTGGTATCGCGCCGACACCTTCACGGGCGCGCCGGGAACGCGCTCCGCGTCCTTTGGGGAGGTCTTTTTGGGCAGCGGGCGGCGCACGCCGGTCACGGTCGCCTATCTGGGCAGCGTGTTGATGTATCTCGATGATCCCGAGGCGCCGTCCGTGGGGCTTGCGGGTGACAACCGGCCCGGTGCGGGCACGGGAGGTTGGATGCGCGAGGGCGCCATCTCAATCGCCACGACGAGCTCGGACGCCGGTTTGGGACTTCGGCGCAGCGGTCTGGCGAGTTCGAGCTCGCTGCCGTCGGACGCCACGCAGCGCACGCTTGTGTGCTGGGGCTCGAAGGCGTTGCCGTGTCCGGGCACGCTCGCGGACTCCTGGAGCGTGCCGGTCACCTCGTTGCCGGAGGGCGTGAGCGCCATCAGCGCCTACGCCGAGGACGTGCTCGGCAAGCGCACCACCCGCACGCTGGCGCCGGCGCGCGTGGATCGCAACGCGCCGACGATCGCCCTGTCGGGAACGCTGTATGACCATCGTGACCGCCCGCTCGACGAAGCCGAGTCCTACGGCTTGCGTGTGCGCGCTCAGGAAGCTTCTTGTACGACCGATGGCCAGCGCTCGGGCGTCGCCAGCATCGAGATCCGCGTCGACGGAGTGCCCAAGGGCACCTATTCGCAAGCAACCGTCGGCCGTTGCCTCTACGAAATCGACTGGACCTACCGGCCGGCCGACTACTCGCCCGGCGAGCATGCGGTCACGGTCCTGGTCACAGACCACACAGGCAACCGCCGTGTGCGCCACCTGCGCCCGCTATACGTCGCGCCCTCCACGTCAGCCGACGCCGGAGAAACAATCGACGGGCTCGCGGCCGCCGCCGGACTCGGCGACGAGGACATCGAGGCGATCAAGTCCCCGCGCCCCGAGCTTTCGCCCGAGTGGCGCGGGACGGTGTTTCCAGACAAGGGCTACTTCGGATCGGGGTTCACCCAGCCGCGCGTCGCGGTGGGCGGCGGGCGCATCTACGTGGCCGCCGGCAACGCAGGCGTCAAGAGCTTCGACCTGCGCGAGCCGTCCATGACGGCGCCCACCACCATCACCACCACCCCCGCGCCCGGAGGGATCGCCTACTACCGCGACGAGCTCTACGTCGCTCGTGAGCGCCATATCGACGTCTACAACCCAGCCAACCTGCAGGCTCCGCCGCGCCAGATCGGCGCGGCGCCCTGCGGCACAGGCACCACCTGCGACTCCACCGGCCTTGGCCTCAAGCGCCCACAAGGCCTGGACGCCGCCTGGGGCAAGCTGTTCGTCGCCGACGACGCCACCGACGCCAACGCCGACATCACACGCGTCTACGCCACCGACACCGGCATCCCGCTGGGCCTGTCCGCCAACGGCGACCCAGCGCCCAGCTTCCGCGACGTCTCCGTCGCCCCCGACCAGAACCTGTACTTCGACGGCAAGCGCGCCAGCACCTGGCTGGTCGGCGCTGGCATCCCCTGGCTGAACACCGGACCGCTGCTGGACGGTTACGAGCCCGACACGGCGCCGCCCACCAGCGCCGCGGACGCAGACTGGTGCGACTGTCCCACCATTCGCGGCACCGACTGGGTCTGGGGCATGAACTGGCTGCTCGCAGCCACCAACAACGGCACCCGCATCGAGGAATTCGGCCCCTCCGTCCGCAAGCGCACATGGACCCCCAAGCAGACCAACGGCACCGTCAACGACATCGTCTACCACAAGCGCGAAGAGCGTCTGGAAGCCTCAGGCAACCTCATGCGCAGCGACTGGATCAACCACGACCAACAGCTGGTCTATATCGTCAGCGACGCCGACATCTACGTCCTCGGCTCCCAGGGCGAGCACTGGTATGAGCAGGCACGCACTTTCGCGTACCTCGAAGTTTTCGTGAATGACACAAAGGTCCCATTCTCAGTTGACGGGGTGCCGTCAGACGTCAATCGCCGCTCAACGGACCCAGCGGGCACGCTCACGCTAAATACACACGACATCAGGAGTGGCCCTGCGCACAGCCTCAAGGTAATAGCGACTCTCGAGGATGGACGTGAGTTATTTGCCGCGAATACTGACCTCCGCATCGATCACTCCGGTCCGGTCGGCAGCATGAGCAAGCTGCCTTACGCGGTGCGCGGTTCTGTGACGCTCATGGGTGAGATCCAAGACCAGCACAGCGGACCGCTTCGGTGGTCTCCCGAAGCGTCTATGAACGGGGCACCGGCGTGGAGCGAGTTGTGCCGTGTTGATCAGCCGGGTCCCTTTTCATGCGAGTGGGACACCAGAAACCTTGCCGACGGGAGTTACGCTCTGCGAGCTCGTCTGCTCGATGTTATGACCGATCAGCATGAAAACGTAGCGTGGTCGGCCGAACAGACAACTATTGTCGACAATACGCCGCCCGACTTGCACCTCACTGGAACCCTGATGGACGCTGGCACGTTCCCACTGGAGCACGGCCAGCCGGAGTCGCTCGAAGTCTCCGTGAGCGATCCCGCCTCTGGCGCTACCGAGCTGACAATCCTCGTCGACGGAGTTCCCCGAGACGGTGTGGAGACGCCGTGCCCGTCCGGTGGCTGCTCCTTGCAACGGTCATTTACGCTCTTCCCAGAGCACTATCCCGATGGTGTGCACCGGATAGAGGTCCACGGGCGCGATGGTGCCGGTAATCAGGCTGTTCGGGGCTTCGATTTCGATGTCGAAATGCCACCTCCACCTGACCCGGAGTCCGCCGAGGATGGCGATGAGGAAATGTCGAGCGCGTCCGCGGCAAACGCTGGAGCCCTTGACACGTCCTTACGGCTGGGAGTAGATCCGAATGCGGCGACGACAGAGGAATATCTGGCGTGCACGCCGGCCGACGCGCCGACCAATTTCCAGACCTACTCCCTTGGGCCGCTGTTCGAGGCCCTGCCCGTAACTGCGGTGACCCGTCAGTGCGACCTTCCCTTCCCTGGCGAAGCAACGCGCAGCAATGACGTTACTTATATCTACGGCACATGCGACTGGGTCCCAGCGTTGGACGACCCGAGCGACCCAGGCGGCTGCTTCCCACCCATTGCCGTCCAGACTATGCCCGCGTGCGAGACGAACCTTGCGTCGTACTCGGATGGCCCGGGTGTGCCCCCGGAGTACGAGGAGCTGCTCATTCGAGGTGTCCCGGCGGCCGCGTTCGAGGATGGGCTTCGCCTCGAACTGTATGCCGGCGGAGCGACCATAGTGGTATACGGTGACGATCCCGCGCAGGTCCGAAGAGCGGCCGACGAGCTGCAAGCCGAGCCCAGCGGCGAGCCGCCGGACGCCCCTCGCAGTGGCGGCCTTCTTGCCTCTCAGCAGCTGCCCCCACCCGCGTCAGGAGCCATGCACGGCATGCTCAGCTGTACTGAACAGCTACTACTTCCGGAAGGAACTGGATGACCGTTCGCAACTGGCCTTCACTTCGCGGGGCCGTCTGTAGAGGCGGTTTGGCAAGTATTTTCATCGTGATGCTCTTTACCTTGAATGCGAATGCTCATTGGGAAAGGGCTAGGTACACCTACAACGCACCCTCGAACGGTAACAGCGGCTGCACCAGGGGCATTGACCCGATTACTGTCCTGTTCCGCGGATACACGGCTACGTTCAAGCGCGTAAAGTCGCACATCAAGTATCACAGTTGGGGCGGCAACGAGGGTGGGTCGAAGCAAGCCATCCTCGACCATGGCTTGTGCTTTACGCAGCAAGGGCAGCTCGCGAGTGGGCGAGGGACGCGGTACCATGTGCGACTCTGGACGATGGCCCATGGAGACAACGCGGGCCGAATAGCCACTGTTGGCGACGCACATTACGAGCGCCTGACGGACTGCGGACACGCCGTGCCTGGGCGGATGGAGTACGGGGGCAGCGGCTTCGATGCAGCTCGGCGTCGCATGGTGAGACTGTTTTCAAGCGGCGTAGGCGGCGAGTTCCCGGAGATGCACCGCGAGCGCTTTCGACATCCAATCACTCACCACAACTGGGGTAACCGGCGGCCGATGTATCAGTGCAACGGGGTGCCAGCCAAGAGCAACGGCGACGTCGCGATCATCGGGATGGACCGCCCACGCTGATGTCGTGCGAAAACTACGCTTTGAGTCTGCGGGAACTCGCTTTCGTCTGCTCCCTAATGGTCACGGTATTTACGGTCGCGTGCTCGAGCGACGGCCCGCAGCCGGATACAGATAGGCCGCGCGATGTCGCACAGGGTCCGCAGCCGCGGCTCGCGGTGTTCGCCGTAACCCCAGGGTATGACATCGCGACGGTTGACGCGAGTGGGCGCCGGATGAGGATTCTGACCGGCGAATCTAAGCCGGAGAGCATCATTCCGCAGCTGTTCACCCGGCTCACTTGGTCGCCGAACGGCCGCAGGGTGGCTTTCGCCGGCGTGCGTAGGCGGACAGATCGCTCAGGCAACCGCGCGGACATCTACACGATAAGCCACGAGGGCGGAGAGTCCCACCGGGTTACGCGGCTGGGCGACGCGGTCGATCCCGCTTGGTCGCCTGATGGGCGAAGCATCGTCTTCACGCGGCTTCAGGCGCGCCCCGAAGGCGACTTGCTGGAGGTGGCGGGGTCGCTGTGGGCGATAAGCCCACGCGGCGGCGATCTGCGTCGCATTACGCCGACCGTGCGCGGGAGCACTGACACTGCCGGCTCGTTCACGCCCGACGGCACGCGCCTGCTGTTTGCACGTGCGACGTGCGAGCCCGTCGACGGCGACAGTTGTGGACGGCGGTCATCGGTAGTCATGATCAGCCGTGCGGACGGATCTGACGAGCGCAAGCTCGTGGAGCGGGCCGCTGACCCGGTGGTCTCGCCGAACGGCACTCGGCTCGCCTTCGTGAGCGACCGTGACGGTAACGGTGCGTTGACCTACGCCGACCGGGTGGTTCCCGCCAACGAGCTGTATGTCGCCGATCTCGACGGGACTGATCCGCGGCGCCTCACGCGGACCGATGGGAAGAACGAGGCCGCGCCATCGTGGCTGCCGGGCGGTGCGCGCATCGCTTTTCAACGTGGAGTTGCTTTCGACAATGCGCAGGCGACGGGTGTGTACCAGGTCAACGCGGACGGGACATGCGAGCTCGAGATCCTCTCGGGATTGCGCCGCCAGCGCTGGTACGCCAGTCCAGCATGGAGGCCCGGCGTAAGCCGGCGCGGTGAAGGGCGGCTGAGATGCTAATCGCCACGTGATTTCCACCGATGGCGGCAAGCACGGCGTCATGCCGTTGTGACGTGAGCTCGTTCCGGATCTTGGGTGTCGCCGTCGCCGTCGCGGTGCTCTGGGGCGGCTGCGGTCCGGAGAAGATCCCGCCGCTCCAAGACGACCTCGGGCCCGCCAAGCGCTTCCGGCCGTTCACGGTATTCCACGCTGGCATGACTTTCGCCGGCCTGCCGATGTCGAGCGACGGGAGCTACGACGTTCGTGACTACCACCGCGGCGACCCCGTCACATTCAGTTACGGACAGTGCACACCCTCGGGGGAGCACCAAAACTGCAATCCGCCGGTTGTCATCGCAAACTACCCGGTCTGCCGTTTCCCCGTGCCGAAGCCGTCTCCTCGCTCGACGAACATCATCCGCGGGGTTCGCGTCGACGTGTACTACGACTACGGGGTCTTCGATTCCGTGGAGATCCGTACCGGCAAGACCGCGGTGGTGATCCACGCCGAAGACCCGAGGGAGGCGCTGCGCATCGTCCGCCGGCTGCGTGCGGCCAACACGGACCTCGGGGTTGCGGACCGGCTCCCGCCTCCGCGCAGGGTCACCCCGAAGCTGAGCAGAGCCCTGTGCGGTTGAGCAGGGTGGTCCGTGCGGCGAGTAGAGTGGGCGGTAGCACTTCCCACTTCCCACGGAGCCGCCATGAGCCTCGACGATCCGGTCGTCATCACCTGCTCGATCTCCGGTGCGATCGCGAATCGCGAGCAGTGCCCGGCGATCCCGTATACGCCGGAGGAGTACGCCGCGGAGGCGCGGCGGGCGGTGGACGAGGGGGCGGCGATGCTCCACATCCACGCGCGCACGCCGGATGGGACGCCGTCGTACGAGGTCGAGGACTTCCGGGCGATCACGGCGGCAATCCTCGACGCGGTGGACGACGTGATCGTCAACTACTCCACAGGTGCGATCGGGGTCCCGCTGGAGAAGCGCATCGCCTACCTGCGCGAGCTGCGGCCCGAGATCGGCGCGCTGAACATGGGCTCGATGAACTACGCGAAGTACTCGGCGCGGCGCAAGGACTTCGTGTTCGCGACGGTGTTCGAGAACTCGTTCGAGACGATCACCACGCTGACCAAGGCGATGGGCGAGCTGGGGATCAAGCCCGAGCACGAGTGCTTCGACTCCGGCCACGTCGCCAACCTCGATCCGCTGCTGGACATGAGTCTGCTGGAGCCGCCGCTGCAGGTCTCCTGCGTGATGGGGGTGACCGGGGGCATCCGTCCCAGCGCCAAGAACCTCGCCCACATGGCCGAGCAGATCCCCGACGTGCCGCACGAGTGGGGCGTGATCGGGATCTCGCGCCGCCAGTGGGAGCTGGTGGCCGCGGCGCTGACGCTGGGCGGCAACGTCCGGGTGGGCCTGGAGGACAACTTCTACCTGCCCGACGGCGAGACCGCGCGCTCCAACGGCGACCTGATCGCCAAGGCGCGCCAGATGACGCAGGACGTGGGCCGGCGCCCCGCGACGGTGGCGGAGGCGCGCGCGATGCTGAGCCTGCCTGATCCGCGCGCCGCGCGCGCGGAGGTCTTCGGCGCGGGGGCGGCGGCGTGAGCGGCCTGCCGCTGGAGGGCGTGCGCGTCCTCGACCTCTCGCGCCTGCTGCCCGGCGGGTTCTGCTCGCTGCTGCTGGCCGACTTCGGCGCCGAGGTGCTCAAGGTCGAGGACACCGGCGCGGGGGACTACGTCCGCTGGGCGCCGCCGCTGTACGAGGGCGCCGAGCCCAGCGCGCAGTCGGCGCTCTTCCTCGCGCTGAACCGCAACAAGCGCTCGATCCGCATCAACCTCAAGGAGCCCGACGGCCGCGATGTCCTGCTGCGACTCGCGCGCGAGTACGACGTGGTGCTCGAGTCCTTCCGCCCCGGCGTGCTCGACCGCCTCGGCGTGGGCTACGACGCCCTGCGCGAGGAGAACCCGGGGATCGTGTGTTGCGCGATCACCGGCTACGGCCAGGACGGCCCCTACACCGAACGCTCCGGGCACGACATGAACTACCTGGGCCTGGTCGGCCTGCTCGGGCTGACCGGCGAGCGCGACGGCCCGCCGATCCAGCCGGCCGGCCAGATCGCGGACGTCGGCGGCGGCGCCCTGATGGCCGCGTTCGGCATCCTGGCGGCGCTGCGCGAGCGCGACCGCTCCGGCGAGGGCCAGCTCGTCGACGTGTCGATGGCCGACGGCGCGCTGTCCTGGCTGGCCATGGTGGCGGCGCGCTACTTCGCGGAGAAGGTCGTGCCGCACCGCGGCGACCTCGAGCTGGCCGGGCGGCTCGTCTGCTACCGCCCCTATGCCTGCAAGGACGGCTGGGTGACGCTGGGCGCGCTGGAGCCGAAGTTCTGGCAGGCCTGGTGCCGCGGGGTGGGCCGCGAGGACCTGGTCGAGAAGCAGTTCGAGGCCCCGGGCTCCGAGGCGCACGCCGAAGTCGAGCGCATCTTCGTCGGACGCACGCGCGAGGAGTGGCGCGCCTTCGCGTCCGAGCACGACTGCTGCCTGGAGCCGGTGCTCGACCTCGACGAGGCGCTGGGCTCCGAGCTGGTGCGCGCCCGCGAGATGGTGGTCACGCTCGACCAGCCCGGGACGGGCGGCGTGGAGCAGCTCGGCGTCCCGGTCAAGCTCTCGCGCACCCCGGGCGGCCCGCGCTCGCCCGGGCCGGTCCTGGGCGAGCACACCCGCGAGGTGCTCGCCGGCGCCGGCTACTCGGACTCCGAGATCGCCGCGCTGGAGCAGACCGGCGCGGTGGCGGGCCCGGCCGCGGAGGCCACCGGCTCGTTCATGGCGTGATGGCCACGCCCGACGGCCTGCTCAAGATGTCCGAGCTCGCCGAGCGCTCCGGCGTGAGCGCCGGCACGATCAAGCACTACCTGCGCGAGGGACTGTTGCCCGAGCCGGTCAAGACCTCGCGCAACATGGCGTACTACCCGCCGGAGTTCGTCGAGCGCATCCGCACGATCAAGCGCCTCCAGGAGGAGCGCTTCATGCCGCTGAAGCTGATCAAGCGCGTGCTCGATGCCGACGACGGCGCGCGCATCTCGCGCGCCGAGGCGCGCCGGCGCCACGGCGTCCCCGAGGAGGTGCTCGCGCGCCTGGAGAAGCTGGAGGTGCTGACCCCGGGCGGGCGCGGCTACGACGCCGACGACGTGGCGATCATCGAGGCCATCGCGCGCTTTCGCGCCGGGGGCTACGACGAGCAGCTCGGCTTCACGGTCTACGACACGCTGCGCTACCGCAAGGCGCTGGCCCCGCTGGTGGAGGAGGAGGTCCGCACGCTGCTGGACCGCTTAACGGGCGAGGTCGAGGTCGAGCGCGCGGCGGAGATCATCGCCGCCGGGGCCGAGCCCCTGCGCGAGCTGATCGGCGCGATGCACTCGAAGCTGCTGCTGGCCGAGCTGAGCCGCCGGCGCGCCGGCTGAGAGCGCCTTGACGCGCCCGGTCCTCCTGGTCCTGGGGGCCGTCGCGTCCGTGCAGCTCGGGGCCGCGCTGGCTGTGACGCTGTTCGACGAGGCCGGCCCCGCCGGGACGGTGCTGCTGCGCCTCGCCCTCGCCGCGGTCCTGCTGGTCGCGGTGTGGCGGCCGTGGCGCCGCCCGCTCTCGCCCGCCGACCGGCGCGCCGTGCTGCTGTTCGGGCTCGCGCTTGCCGGGATGAACGGCTTCTACTACGCGGCGCTGGACCGCATCGACCAGGGCGTCGCGGTGACCCTCGAGATGGCCGGCCCGCTGACCGTCGCCGTGGCGGGCTCGCGGCGCCCCGTGGACCTGCTGTGGGTCGCGCTCGCGGCGGCCGGCGTCCTGCTGCTGATGGGCGGCGGCGGCGACCTCGACCCGCTGGGCGCCGCCTTCGCGGTGACGGCGGGCGGGTTCTGGGGCGCCTACATCCTGCTCAGCGCGCGGGTCGGGCGCTCGCTGCGGGGCGGCTCGGGCCTGGCGCTGGCCATGGTGGCCGGCGCGCTGGTCGTCGCGCCGCCGGGCGTGGCCGGCGGGGGAGCCGACCTGCTGCACGCCGGCGTGCTGGCCACCGGCGCCGCGGTCGCGCTGCTGTCCTCCGTGATCCCGTACTCGCTGGAGATGGAGGCGCTGCGCGCGATGCCGGCCCACGCGTTCGGCGTGCTGATGAGCCTCGAGCCCGCCGCGGCCGCCATGGCGGGCTTCGCCGTGCTCGGCCAGCGCCTCGGAACGGCCGAGGTGGCGGCGATCGGCCTCGTCGTCGCCGCCAGCGCCGGCGCCGCCCGGACCGCCGGCGAGACGCTCCCGCCGCCCGTCGTCGACTAGCGGTGTGGAGTTGACCGCGATATACGCGGGAAACTCCACAACGTGCGCTGGCTGGTGGATGGGATGAACGTGATCGGCTCGCGGCCGACGGGCTGGTGGCGCGACCGGCCCGCAGCGATGCGCGCGCTGGCGCAGCGGCTGGGGCGTTTCGCGACGGAGACGGGCGACGACGTCGCCGTGATCTTCGACGGGCGGCCCTTCGAGCTGGACGCGCCCGGCGTCGAGGTGAACTTCGCGACCCGCCGCGGCCGCAACGCCGCCGACGACGACATTGCGGCCCGCGCGGAGCCCGGCATCACCGTGGTGACGTCGGATCGCGACCTGGTGGCCCGGGCGCGCGAGCGCGGCGCGGACACGATGGGGGCGGGGGAGTTCCTGCGGCGGCTGGACGGCGCGGGCGCCTGACTACCAGCGCACGTCGTGGCTCTCCATGACGCCGTAGCCCTCGGCCAGCTCGACGCCGCCGGGCAGCGTCCCCAAGAAGACGCCGAACGGCTGGGCGTAGCGCGAGCGGATCACCAGCAGGTTGTCGTCGCGCGCCCGCGTCGCCTCGGTCGCGCAGCGCAGATCGCCGCCCTCGGCGAACGCCACCGACCCCAGGTCGTCCGCGAAGCGCACCGGTCCTACCTCCCGCGGCTCGCCGTCCACCCACACCGTGCGCTCGCTCGCGCCGAGGGAGTCGTGGATGCCCTCGGCGAGGTTCCACGCCACCGGCGCCCCGCCCACCGCGACGCCCGTCCCTGCGCACCAGCGCCACGAGGTGACGCGGTCGTGGTAGCCGGCGCTCTCGTCCACGAAGGCGCGCCCCTCCAGCGGCAGCGTGCGCCCCGGCAGCCGCACGGTCCCGCGCGCCGGCACGTCGCCCTGCTTGCGCGTCCAGATCCACGCGCGCCCCGCGGGCGTCACGGTCTCCACGCCCTCGCCCTCCTCCAGCGCCAGGTCGATCTCCACGTCGCCGTCGCGCACGCGCACCCGCCCGGGCGACTCGACCTCCACGCGGCCCCGACCGGCCAGCATGCGCGTGCGCTCGTGCAGGCGGCGCTCGGCACGGTCCCACACCGCCCACCAGACCTGCCACGTCGGCCCGACCCGTGCCGAACCGGCGCACAGCATCGCCTCGGGCCCGTAGAGGCCGACGTAGCGCCAGCGCTTGCGCATCCGACCGGCCCGGAACAGCGGCATGCGCGCGGGCGGCACGACGACGCCGTCGGGCCGGGCCGCGCCCGCGCCGCGCCAGGGAAGCTGGGGAACCGTGGCCGTTTCCATGGGAATGCGGCGGTATTCTCCCGCGCAGGGCATTGACCGACTGGTCAATCGACTTTACGGGAGCTGCTGACGCTGCGAGTCGCCGCGATCCAGATCAACTCTACCGACGACGCGGAGCGCAACCGCGACACCGCGGAGCGCCTGGTCCGCGAGGCGGCGCAGCGCGGCGCGCGCCTCGCCGTGCTGCCCGAGAAGTGGAACCGCCTGTGCGAGCCCGAGCGCATGGCGGCGGCCGCCGAGCCGCTCGACGGGCCGTCCACGGAATGGGCGCGGGGCCTGGCGCGCGAGCTGGGCATCGACCTGGTCGCCGGCTCCATCGTCGAGCGCGGCCCGCACGGCAACCACAACACCTCCGTGCACGCCGGCCCCGACGGCGAGATTCGCGCTGTCTACCGCAAGCTGCACATGTTCGACGTCGAGGTGGCCGGCCAGGTCTACCGCGAGTCCGCGCACGAGGCGCCGGGCGAGGAGGTCGTCGAGTCGGCGCTGGAGGACGGCGCCGGGCTCGGGCTCACCGTCTGCTACGACCTGCGCTTCCCGGAGCTCTACCGCGAGCTGAGCCGGCGCGGCGCGCGCGTGCTGGCCGTGCCGTCGGCCTTCACGCTGACCACCACGCGCGACCACTGGGAGGTCCTCCTGCGCGCGCGGGCGATCGAGAACCAGGCGTTCGTGATCGCCGCCAACCAGGTCGGCGAGCACCCGCCCGGCCTGCGCTCCGGCGGGCGCTCGATGATCGTGGACCCGTGGGGGTTGGTCCTCGCCCAGGCGCCCGACGGCGAGGCCGTCGTGGTCGCCGACCTCGACTTCGCCGCCCAGGACGCGATCCGCGACAAGCTGCCGGCGCTGCGCCACCGCCGGCCCGAGCTCTACGAGGGGGCGCCGGCCTGATGGCCAGCACGGCCCGGGCCCAGGCGGCCGCGGACAAGCGCCGCCTCATCCTCGACGCCGCCGTGCGCGTGTTCGCGCGCCAGGGCTTCCACCAGTGCCGCGTCTCGGACATCGCGGACGAGGCGGGCGTCGCCTACGGCCTCGTCTACCACTACTTCTCCTCCAAGGAGGAGGTGCTCGACACGCTGTTCCTCGAGCGCTGGGACGTGCTGGTGGCGATGATCGGCGAGGTGGCCGCGCGCGACGGCCTGCATCCGCGCGAGCGCCTGGAGCAGATCGCCTCGTTCATCGTCGACTCCTACCGTCACGACCCCGAGCTGATGAAGGTGATCATCGTCGAGGTCACGCGGGCGGCGAACTCGTTCGGTCGCACGCACCTGGACAAGATCCGCGAGGCCTACGACGGCATCGCCGGGATCGTCCGGGACGCGCAGGAGCAAGGGATCTTCAAGTCCGACGTGACGCCGGAGTTCGCCGCCCTGGCCTTCTACGGCGCGATGGAGCAGGTGCTCACCGCGTGGATCTTCGACCTCATCCCGCGCAAGGCGCAGGACTACGACCAGGCCAAGCAGTTCGTGGTCGAGACGGTGTGCGGGGGGCTGGACGCGAGCGCCCCCGCGTCGGAATAGACTCCGCCGCGAATGGAGAACGACCTGGTCAAGCGCCTGGCGTGGTCCGGGCTCCTCGCCGGCCTGGGAGCCATCGCGAGCATCGCCACCCAGCGCGTGGCCGCGGCGATTTGGTATCGCGTCTACGGGGAAGACCCGCCCGAGTGACCGAGCAGCCCGAAGAGGAACGCGAGCCGCGGCTCCAGGACACGACGGAGCGCTCCGCGCTGCCGCTGCCGCTGCCCGAGGGCGAGGCGGCACAGGCCGAGCCGCCCCCCGCCGCCGAGCCGGCTCCCCCGGCCGACGTGCCGCCCGCCGAGGAGGCGGCGCCGGCGGAGGAGGTCGCCCCGGCGGACAAGTCCGCCGCGGTCGAGCAGCCCGCATCGGCGGACGAGTCGCCCGCGGTCGAGGAGCCCGTCGCCTCGCCCAACGGCGCGCAGGCCGCGACGCCCCCGCCCTTCGACCCCTACGCCGAGCCGTCCGAGGGGCCGCGCCCCGAGATGCTGATCGGCGCCGCCTTCGTCGGCGGCCTCGCGCTCGCCTTCCTGATCAAGCGCCTTGGCCGCTGAACCCACACCGACCAACGGCTCGCGCGAGAGCTCGCCGCAGATCGCCGCGGCGGTCCAGGAGATCTCCGAGCGCGCGTCGCTGCTCGTCCGCGAGGAGATCGAGCTGGCCAAGGCGGAGGTCTCGGAGAAGGTCAACAAGCTCATCCGCGGCGCGGTCGTCGGCACGGCGGCCGGCGTGTTCGCGATCTTCGGCGTGGCGATCCTGCTGCAGGGCTTCGCGTGGCTGCTGTACGCGCTGGTCTTCGACGACATCTACTGGGGGTTCTTCGTCGTCGCCGGCCTGCTGTTCCTGCTGGCCGGCCTGGCCGCGTTTTTGGCGGTGCGCTGGTTCAAGGGCGGCGCGCCGCCCACGCCCGACATGGCGATCGACGAGGCGCAGCGCATCCGCGACACGCTCACCGGCGAGCCCGGCGGCCAGCTGGATGCCGTGGCCGCCCGCGCGGAGGCGGACCGCGACTGATGCCGGACCGCTCGCCCGCGGAGATCCGCGCGTCGATCGAGGCCAACCGGGCCGAGCTGGCCGTCTCGATCGAGCGCCTGCGCGGCGAGGTCGCCGAGCTGACGGACTGGCGCGGATACCTGCGCCGCAACCGCAAGACCGCGCTGGTGGGCGCGGCCGTCGCCGGGTTCGTCGTGGGCGGCGGGCTCGCCGCGCTGGGCGGCCTGGCCTTCCGCCGCGGCCGCTAGCGCAAAAACGAGCTCGGCACGCCGCCCACGCCGATGAGGCCGGGGCCGACGTGCGTCCCGATGACCGGTCCGATCTCGGACACGATCGTCGGCTCGGTGCCGAAGATCTCGCGCCCGCGGTCGACCAGCCGCGCCGCCACGTCCGGTGCCTGGATGTGCTGGACGACCCAGGCGTCCGCGCCGTCCTCGTGGCAGCTGCGCAGGTAGTCGACCATCCGCTCGAAGGCGCGCCCCGCGGTCCGCACGCGCTCCACCGGCGTGATCTCGGCCTCCAGCGCCAGGATCGGCTTGATCCGCAGCGTCGTGCCCAGCCAGGCGCTGGCCGAGCCGATGCGCCCGCCGCGGCGCAGGAACTCCAGCGTGTCGACGCAGAACCAGAGGTTGAGCTCCTCGCGCGCCGCGCGCGCGTGGCGCACGACCGCCTCGACGTCGTCGACCGCCCGCGCCCGCGCCGCCGCGGCCAGGACCATGAGCCCCAGCCCGCCGCAGGCCGTCGCGGAGTCCATGACCTCGATCCGCCCCTCGCGGCCCTGCTCGTCCAGCCGGGCCTTGGCGGCGAGGGCGGACTCGTAGGTGCCGGAGATGCCGGCCGACAGGTGGATCGAGACGACGTCGTGGCCGGCGTCCAGCAGCGGCTCGTAGCAGGACAGGAAGTCCCCGACCGAGGGCTGGGACGTCGTGGGCAGGTCGGCCGCGGTGCGCAGGTGCTCGTAGTAGCCGTCGAAGTCGGGCAGGTCCGCCTCGCGGTCGTCCCGACCCTGCCAGTGCACGTAGAGGCTGACCTGGCGCAACTCCTCGGCCGTCACGCGCTCGGAGGGCAGGTAGCACGTGGTGTCCGTGACGACGGCGACGGGCGGCATGCCGCAGCCATCCTATGCGGCCCTACACTGCGCGCGTGGAACGGGCGACGCTCTATCGCTGCCAGACCCCGACGAACTGGCTGTGCCCGTGCGGGCGCGTGGCGCGCGAGCTGCGCAAGCACGGGGTCGAGCACGACACGGTCCGCGTCGCGCTGCGCAAGCGCGATCGCGACGAGGTGCAGGAGCTGACCGGCCAGCGCCACGTGCCGATGCTGGTCGACGGCGACGAGGCAATCTGCGACTCGCGCCGCATCGTGGAGCACCTCAGCAGGCGCGGAACGTCCGCGTGAGCGCCAGCCGCCGCCCGTCGCGCAGCGTGGCCTGCGCGGTGACGCGGTAGAAGCGCTCGGACTCCAGGAAGCGGGTCCCCAGGCGCAGGTCGAAGGGCCGCCGCGTGTCGCGGCGCACGCGGCGCAGCCCCGCGCGCGGCCCGTAGAGGAACGTGACCCGGCGGACGTTGCGCTTGTCGCGGCCGGCCACCAGCGCCCGCACGCGCCGCGGCGCGCAGGTGCGGCGCGGCCTGTCGCGCAGGTGCAGCCCGTAGATGCCGAGCAGCAGCTTGGGCGCCCCCGGGCCCGCGAGGCCGGACGGGCGCGTCACGCGGGCCGGCGGCGTGCGGTCGCGCAGCGCGCTCAGGCCGCCCAGCACCCCGACGTAGGCGGTGCCGTCGGGGCCCAGCGTGACCGGCGCGTAGTTGTTGTTGAAGCCCAGCCCGCGCCCCGACAGCCGCTTCCACACGGTGCGGCCCGTGCGGAAGTCCAGCGCGGTGAGGTACCAGGGGTCGTCGCCACGGGGGTCCGGCTCCTTCGTGTAGACGTAGACGAGGCCGTTCTCCAGCGACAGCTTGGGCACGACCGTGGGCGAGCGCTCGGCCGAGGTCCACACCTTGTGGCAGCCGCGCCCGTCGGGGTCCAGGTCCACGCGCTCGACCCCGGGCGCGGTGGCGGCGGAGCCGCTGGTGGCGTTCGGCCCCGTGTAGCCGTAGTTGTTCTCCACCACCAGCGAGGTCGCCGTGCCGATCAGCGAGTTGTCGGTGGCGCTCTGCCCGCCGGCGAACACGCGCTGCGAGCACACCTCCCGCGAACCGCTCACCGCCTTCGCGCGGCGGTAGACGATCACGTTCATCGGGTCGGAGTTGTCGGTGATCGCGACGTAGTCGGTGCCCATGAGCGTCGGCGTCGTCCCCGACCCGCGCTGGGTCTGTCCCGGCTTCATCTCGCCGGTGTTGGGATAGTTCTGGCGCCACGTGACCTTGGGCGCGCCGGACGCATCGGCGTCGAAGCGGTACAGCGCGGCGTCGGTGACGACGTACACGCCGCCGGTCTCGTCCACCGCGTGCGAGTTGCCGATCGGCTCGCGCGTGTCGAGCACCTTGGTCGCGCCGCTCGCCGGGTCGACTACGCCCACCACGCCGTTGATGCTGGCGTACCAGATGCGCCCCGACCAGTCGGGCAGCGCGGCGATGATCTTGTCGTCGGGGGACAGCGACCCCGAGACGTCGTAGTCGCGCTCGAGCCGGAAGCCCGGCTCCGGCGTCTGCGCCACCACGTAGATGTGGCGGCTCGTCGTCGGGACGATCGCCCGGTCGCGCTCGTCGAGGTAGAAGTAGCCGCCGCCGGCGAAGTCCTGGAAGATGTTCGCGGGGACGCTCTGGCGCGCGGGCAGCTCCATGCTGGCCAGCGGCTCCAGCGTGTTGGGCGCGAACAGCCGCAGCGTCGGCCGTGCGATCCCGACGCAGATCGTCACCAGCCGGTCGCGCGAGTCGAAGGTGATCGACCCGCACACCCCGCCCCCCGTGTAGAACGACGTGCGCACCATGTCGCGCCCGAGCGGCCCCTGCCAGTTGGTCGTGTCGGTCTGGTAGGCGTCGTCGTGCAGGTTGGAGCGGTCGTTGGGCGCCATGTGGGGATGGCGCGGCGGCGGCGGCGCGTCCAGCAGCGACACCGGTTGCGGCGTCCACGGCGCCCCGACGAACTCCGGGACCTCGTTGGTGGTCGTCCGCTCCGGGATGGGCTCGGCCGCCGCGGGCGCGGCCTGGAGCAGGAGGGCGCCCAGCAGTGCGGCTGCCCCGCGGCCCACGAGCGCTAGCTCAGCCGGTTCTCGATCCCCATGGGCGCCGGCCCGGCGTCGGGTGACTCCGGCGCGCGGGCCTCCGGGGGCTGCTCGACGCCCAGCGCCTGCGCCAGCTCGCCGGACTCGTACATCTCCGTGACGATGTCGCAGCCGCCGACCAGCTCGCGGTCCACGAACAGCTGGGGGATCGTCGGCCAGTTGGAGATCTCCGACAGCTCCTGGCGGATGCGCGGGTCGGGCAGGATGTCGACCGCGGCGAACGGCGCGCCCAGCTCCTGCAGCGCGGCCACCGTGCGGGCGGAGAACCCGCACGCCGGCTGGTCGGGCGTCCCCTTCATGAAGAGGATCACGGGGTGCTCGTCGATCGCCTGCTGGATGGCGTCGCGGATGGGATTGGTCTCGGTCATTCGGAAGCCCTCGTAGTGATGGACAGAGCGTGGATCGGCCCGCCCACCTCGTCGCCGAACACGTCGTAGACGAGGCGATGCTGCTCTATGCGGCTCTTGCCCGCGAACGCGGAGGAGATAACGGTGGCGCGGAAGTGATCGCCGCCGCCGTTGAGGTCGACCACGTCGGCCTTGGCGTCCGGGATGGTGGCCTCGATGCGCTGCTTGAGCTCCTCCGCGGTGGGCACGCCTACAGGTTAGCGACGCCGGAAGGGGCCGCTACACTTGATGAAGCGATGATCAAGCTCACCGACAAGGGCGCCGAGAAGGTCCACGAGTTCCTGGCCTCGCAGCAGTCGCAGGTCGAGACCGCCGGCCTGCGCGTCGGCGTGCGCGGCGGGGGCTGCTCGGGCTTCCAGTACGCGCTCGCCTTCGACGTGCAGCGCGACGGGGACACGGTGTTCGAGAGCCACGGCATCAAGCTCCTCGTCGACACCCAGAGCCTGGCGTACGTGACGGGCGCCGAAGTCGACTACGTGGACAGCCTCCAGGGCGCCGGCTTCCAGGTCAACAACCCGAACGTCATCGCCTCGTGCGGCTGCGGGTCCTCCTTCCGCGTCCGCGACGAGGAAGAGGTCTCCGCGGTCTGAGACGCCTGGCGGCCGTGCTGACGGCCGCCGTGCTCCTCTCCGGGTGCGGGGAGGAGGGCCGCGAGCCTTCCGCCTCGCTCGCGGTCGGACTCACCGAGTTCTCGCCGGCCGCGCTGACGGGTCCGCTCGGACGGGCGCTGCGGCCGCGCTACGCGCGCGTGTACGTGCTGTGGTCGGGCGTGCAGCGCAGCGCGAGCGCGCGCCTGGACTGGGACGCGCCCGGGACGGCCGGCTTCGGCGTGCGCGAGCAGCTGCGCGCGGCGCGGGACGCCGGCGCCGAGCCCGTAGTCACGTTCTACTCGACGCCCGCGTGGGCGGCCCAACCGGCGGTCGGCTGCGAGCCGCCGCGCCCCAACGTCAACGCCCGCGCGCCGCGCGCCGATCGCCTGCCGGCCTACCGGGCGCTCGTCACGGGCTTCCTCGCGATGGCGCGCGCGGAGGGCGTGCGCGTGCGCTACCTCAGCGCCTGGAACGAGCCCAACAGCGGCCTGTTCCTGGCGCCCCAGCGAGGGACGTGCGCGCCCGGATCGCCCTCGGTGGGCTACGCGCCCTACGCGGCGCTGGTGCGCGAGCTGCGGGCGGCGCTCGAAGCCGCGCCCGGTGAGCAGGAGATCGTGCTGGGCGAGACGTCGAGCCCCTTCGAGCCGCGGCCCAACATCTCGTCCGCGACCGAGTTCGTGGAGCGCCTGCCGCGCGACGTGCTGTGCGCGGGGCACGTGTGGGCGCAGCACCAGTACGCCGGCGACGCCGACGGCGTGACCGAGGTGGAGGGGCTGCTGCGCCGGGTGCCCTGCGCGCCGCGGCGCCTCTGGGTGACCGAGACCGGCGCGGGCGCCCGCCGCCCCGGCGCCGCGATCTCCCGCTCGGCCGTGCGCCGCCGCGCCGCCTGCCGCGAGCTCGACGCGCTGATGCGCCGCTGGTATCGCGACCCGTGGGTCGAGGTCGCCTTCCAGTACACGCTGCGCGAGGACCCCAACTTCCCCGTCGGGCTGGCCGCCGTCGCGGGCGCGCCCACGTTCCCCACCTTCGCGCTGTGGCGCGCCTGGGCCGCCCGCGAGCGCCCGACCGACCCGCCGCCGCCGCTGCCGGCGGCGTGCCGTGCCTAAGCCGGCTCGGCGTCCAGCGAGCGCCAGAGGAAGCGCGCGGCGGTCGAGCGGTACGGGCGCCAGGGCGCCGCGATCGACTCCATCTCCGCCGGGCCGGGCAGCTCGTCGAGCGCGTAGACCGTGCGGATCGCGGCGCGCACGCCGAGGTCGCCGACCGGCAGGACGTCGGGGCGGTCCAGGTGGAAGATCAGGAACATGTGGGCGGTCCACTCGCCGATGCCCTTGACCGCGACCAGCTCGGCGATCACCTCGTCGTCGCGCAGCGCGCCCATGCGGTCCAGCTCCAGCGAGCCGTCGGTGGCGTGCTCGGCCAGCGAGCGCAGGAACGTCACCTTGGCGCGCGAGAGGCCGATCGCGGCGCGCAGCTCCTCGGCGTCCTCGGCCAGCACCTCGGCCGGTGCCGGGTAGCGCCCGTCGTAGCGCTCCAGCAGCCGGTCGTTCATCACGCGCGCGACCTTGGCGGACAGCTGCTGGCCGATGATCGCGCGCACCAGCGCGCCGTAGTGGTCGTCCGGGGAGATCCCGCGCCGTCCGCCGCGCGCGCCCAGCTCGCCCACCGAGTCGATCAGCTCGCGCAGCACGGGGTCGGACTCGCGCAGGTGAGCCACGGCCCGGTCCAGCCGGGCGGGCCAGCGCCGCGGCGTCAAGCCGACGGCGAGGTCGGGTCGCCCTCGACGGCGCCGGGCACGCCGGTGTTCGTCGAGTACTTCGGCTGGATCTTCATCTCGGGCCGGATGTGATGGATGGCCTGCGAGATCGCGATCGCCGCCTCGCCGAACCCCGTGGCGATCAGCTTGAGCTTGCCGTCGAACGTCGTGATGTCGCCGCACGCCCACACGGCGTCCAGGTTGGTC
Organism: Solirubrobacteraceae bacterium; assembly: GCA_031177685.1. Classification (GTDB taxonomy): domain Bacteria; phylum Actinomycetota; class Thermoleophilia; order Solirubrobacterales; family Solirubrobacteraceae; genus AC-38. Next base: position 105,682 of record JAPSGI010000002.1, read on the forward strand.
TTCATCAGCGGGTCGACGACGATCGCGCCCTTGGAGATCTCCAGGCCCCACTCCTTCAGCGGCCCCAGCGCGGTCTTGAACCCCAGCTGCAGCAGGATCGCGTCCGCCTCCAGCTCGACCTCGCGCGACTCGTCCTCGGAGTGGAACAGCCGCACCCGCTCGACGTGCCCGTTGCCCTCGATCGCCTTGATCTGGAACGGCACGTGGAGGTCGATGCGCCCGCCGGCGTGCGCCTCCATGACCTGCGCCACCGTCGCCTCGTGGGCGCGAAAGCCCTCGCGCCGGTGGACCAGCGAGACGCGCTCGGCCACGTCCAGCAGGTTGACCACCCAGTCGCAGGCGGAGTCGCCGCCGCCCACGATCAGCACGCGCTTGCCCGCGAACTCCGACTTCTCGCCGACCAGGTAGTACGCGCCGCGGCCCTCCCACGGGGTCATGTCGTAGCCGGGCAGCTTCTTGGGCTCGAAGGCGCCGTGGCCGCCGGCGATCACGACAGTGCGCGAGCGCAGGTCGCCCTTGTCGGTGTGCAGGACGACGAGGCCGTCCTCCCAGGAGATGCGCTGCGCGGTCGTCTCCAAATGCACCGGCACGTCGAACTGCTCCAGCGTCTGCCGGCGCATCAGCTCCACCAGCTCCTTGGCCAGGACGCGCGGGTGGCCGGGCACGTCGAAGATCCACTTCTCCGGATACAGCGCGGTCAGCTGCCCGCCGAGGTCGGGCAGCGAGTCGATCACCCGCGAGCTCGCCTCGCGCATGCCGGCCCAGAAGGCGGCGCTGAGGCCCACGGGCCCGGCACCGATGACCGTGACGTCGCGAACCTCGTCGAAGTCGTCAGTCAGCTCGCTGCGCTCGCTCACGACAGCGCCTCGAGGCTCGCCACGGGCTCCCCGTCCAGCGCGCCCAGCGCCCGCTCCACGCTGCACGACACGCACGTGAAGGTGGGCGTGTCGCGCTTGGTGTAGCGCGAGGACTCGGTGCCCCGCAGCTTGTGCACCAGGTCGAGGAAGTCGCCGGGCTCGTCCGTCTCGAACGCCACGACGAACTCCTGGTCGTCGAGGCCGAACGAGTAGGACGTGTTGAGGTCCACGCGGGGGAACTCGCGGCCCACGCGGATGTGCTCGGCCATGATCCGCTGGCGCTCCTCGCCCGGCAGGCCGTACCACTCGCGCGTCTTGACGAACGGGTAGACGAACAGGTACTTCGCGTGGGCGGGGCGGACCTCCAGGCGCGACTCGTCGGAGTACTCGGACTCCTTGGTCATCGCCAGGTAGGAGTACGGCGTCTCGCACCACTTCGCCAGCCCGCTCTGCGCGAGGACGACGTGGAACTCGTGGATGCGCTCGAGGTTGCGCGCCTGCGAGAGCAGCATGAGGTCGGCGTCGCCGCGCGTCCCCACGAGCGAGAACGCGCGCAGCAGGTGGCCGTCGGCGAAGTCGGCGCAGGCGGCCGCGAACTCCTGCTTGTCCCGCGCGCGCTGCTCGGCGGGCAGGCGCCGCCAAGCAGGGTCGACCTTGAAGAAGGTGTACTTGACGAAATGCCGGCCGGACATGGAAATGCCCGCGGAGGCGCGGGCTCGAAAAGTATAGTCCCGTCGATGTTCCGGCCCCGCCGAGTCGCGTTCGCCTGCGCGCTCGGGCTCCTCGCCGTCCTCGCCGTCGCGCTGCCCGCGCCGGCCGCGGGGCAGGAGCCCGCGCGCGCCGTCATAGCGTTCTGGACCGCCACCCCCGACCAGAACGCCGACCTGTCCGGGCCCGAGAAGCCCGACGAGCCGCGCGACCGCTTCCTGCGCTGGCTGGACTCCCGCCCGGGGCTCTCGCTGGGGCTGTGGAGCTCGGTGCTGGGTGAGTACCGCGAAGAGCAGGCGCTCCTGGACGTCTCGCAGGGCACCCGCCACACGCTGTCGCTGTACTCGCCGCGCGACCCGCTGCGCCTGGACCTGAACCCGGCCACGGGCGTCATCTCGAACTGGGCGCCCACCGTGCGGCGGGCGGACAAGGTGTCCACGACGCTGCGGCCCGGCCTGCTGGCCCAGTCGATCCCCGGCGGCGCTGGCTTCGCCGGCGTGACCGGCGGCGACACGCGGCCGGCGATCGTGGCGGCCCGCGAGGACGGGCGCGTGGCGTCGGTCTCGATGGGGCCCGTGGACACGCTGGCCCGCCGCGCGCAGGCGCTGAGCGCGCAGCGCCGCCTGGTGTCGGTCTCCGTGCCGCCCACGCCGGCGGGGCAGGCGCAGCTGGACGCGCTGATCTCCGCCCGCCGGCCCGGCGAGCTGCTGATGATCGCCCACCTGCCGCCGACGCCGCTGGACCGCGCGCTGACCAAGCCCCCGTCGCGCTTCGTCAAGCAGCCGGCCTTCGCCGTGGCGGGGCTGGGGGACGGCGGCGGAAGCATCACGTCGGCGTCCACGCGCCACGACGGCCTCGTCTCCGCGATCGACGTCCTGCCCACCGTCCTCGAGCACCTCGGCATCGACGTGCCGAACAAGTCGCGCGGGACCGAGATCGAGACCGCCGGGGGGCGCAGCGCGCAGGAGCTGGAGGACCAGCGGCGCCGCTGGTCGGACGTGCGCAGCGGCCGGCAGTCCGCCTCCTGGCGCGGCGTGATCGCGTTCGCGCTGGTCATCTTCCTGCTGATCGGCGCGCTGCGCGGGTTCCGCCCCGCCATCGCCCCTTCGCTGCGCATCGGCGCGCTGGGGCTGATGTGGTGGCCGACCGCGGTCCTGGCCAGCGCGATCGTCGAGCCCTCCACACGGCTGAACGAGACGATCGTGATAGCCGCCGTCTCCATCGCGCTGGCGGCGGTCACGGACCGGCTGGCCCCGTGGCCGCGCGGCCCCGTCCTGCCGGCCGCGGTCGGCATCGCCGCGTACACCGTCGACCTCGCGCTCGGAGGCCAGCTGCTGACGAACTCGGTCCTGGGCCCGAGCGTCGCCTTCGGCGCGCGCTTCTTCGGGGTCTCCAACGAGCTGGAGCCCCTGCTGCCGATCCTGCTGCTGTCCGGGCTGGCCGCCGTCATGACCGGCCGGGAGATCACGCGGCGCACGACGCTGCTGTACGCGCTGTGCGGATTCGTGCTGGCGGTGATCGTGGGCTGGGGCCGCCTGGGCGCGGACGTGGGCGGCGTCATCACCGTGGGCATGGGCGTCGCGGTGGCGACGCTGGTGATGCTGCCCGGCGGGATCACGCGCCGCGCGCTCGTCGTCACGGCGTGCGTGCCGTTCCTGGCCATCGGCGGCCTGATCGCGCTCGACCTGCTGCTGTCGGGCTCCGACCACCTGAGCCGCAACCTGGGGCGCTCTGAGGGCGGCGGCGAGCTGTTCGAGCTCGTGCAGCGGCGCTACGAGCTCGCCTTCCGGGTGCTCAAGAGCGGCCGCACGCCGGCGTACTTCGTCGGCGCCGGGCTGGCCATCTGGTTCGCCTGGCGCAACCGCGAGTGGCTCTACGGCCAGATCCCGCACCGCGCCTGGTTCGCCGTGCTGATCGGGGGCCTGGCGGCCGGAGTCGCGGGCATGCTGACCAACGACTCGGGCCCCGTGCTGCTGGTCAACGCGGTGCTGTCGCTGGCCACGGTGACCGCGTACCTCGTGGCCGGGACCCGGGCGGTCGTGCCGGAGAACGGGCCGCGGGAGCCGGAGGCGCCGCCGCCGCGCGCCGCGGACCCCGTCCTGACCAGCTGATGCTCCGCGCGCCGCGCCCGCGCAGCGCGATCGCGCTCCTGGCGGCGCTGGCGGCGCTGGCGCTCGCGGGCCCCGCGCACGCCGCGCCGCGGGCGCTGCTCGCCTTCGTCCCGGCCGCGGAGGCGGGCAGCGCCGACGCGCGCGTGGAGCGGGTCCTGCGCGGGTTCGAGCGGCGTCCCGAACTCGGGGTCGGGCTGGTCAGCGCGACGCAGGGCAACTACAGCGAGGAGCAGGCGCTGCTGGACGTCTCCTCGGGCATCCGCGTCTCGCCGACCGCCTACGGGCCGAGCCTCCCGGCCGACCTGCGCCTCGTCCCGCGCGGGCGCGGCGGGATCGTGGCGGGCTGGCGGGCCGCCGTGGAACGCGCCGACGACGCGCCGGCGACCATTCGCCCGGGCCTGCTGGCCTCGTCGATTCCGGGCGGCGTCGCGTACGCCGGGGTGGGGGGGCGGCGCAACGTCGACGCGGTCGCGGCCGCGGACCGGGAAGGCCGCGTCGCGGCGGTGTCGCTCGGCCCGGCGGACACGCTGGTCGCGCGCACGCGCGCGCTGCTGCGCCGCCATCGGCTGGTCATCGCGACGCTGCCGGCGCCGCGCGACCTCGACGCGCTGCTCGCCGCACGAGCCCCGGACGAGCTGGTGATCGCCATGCAGCAGCCGCCCGACGAGCACGTGCTGCAGTTCCTGCCGATCGCCGTGGCCGGCGACGGCTTCGGCGGCCGCGGCCTGACCTCCGACACCACGCACCGCGACGGCGTGGTGACGGGCATCGACCTGATGCCCACCGTCCTGCGCCACCTGCGGCTCGACGTGCCGGGCAACGTGAGCGGCTCGCGCATCGAGCCGGGCCCCCGGAGGTCGGCCTCGGACCTGCTCGAGCTGCGCGACCGCTACCGCCACGTGGCGCCGCGGCGCATCCGCACGCTGCAGGTGCTGCTCGGCGCGTGGGCGATCGTGCTGGTGGCGTGTGCGCTGGCCGGGCGCGCGCGCGCGGGGCTGCGCACGGGCGCGCTGGCGTTCCTGTGGGTGCCCGTCATGGTGCTCGTGCCCGGCGTGGTCGATCCGGCGAGCACGGCGGCCGAGGCCCTGATGGTGGCGGCGCCCGCGTTCCTGCTGGGCGCCCTCACCGACCGGCTGGTGGCGTGGCCGCGCGCGCCGATGGTGCCGGCCGCGGTCACGCTGGCGGTGTACCTGGCCGACCTGGCGACGGGGTCGAGCCTGCTGACGCTGTCGATGCTCGGGCCCAATCCGCGCGCCGGGGCGCGCTTCTACGGCGTGGGCAACGAGCTGGAGCCGGCGCTGCCGATCCTGCTCTTCGCGGGCCTGGCCGCCCTGCTCACCGGTCGCGAGCGCTCGCGGGGCGCCGCGGCGCTGTTCGGCGCGTCGGGGCTCGCGCTGGCCCTGGCCATCGGCTCCGGGCGGCTGGGCGCCGACGTGGGCGGCGTGATCACGGGCAGCGTCGGGGCCGCCGTGGCGGCGCTGCTCATGCTCCCCGGACACGTCCGCGCGCGCGTGGCCGTGGCGGTGTTCGTGCTGGTTCCCGTCGCGGCGGTGGGCGCGCTCGCCCTGCTGGACCTGGCCACCGGCGCGCAGAGTCACTTCTCGCGCAACGTGCTGGAGGCGCACGGCGACGTGTCCTTCTGGGAGACCGTGCGCCGGCGCTACGAGTTCGCCTGGCACGCGCTGATCCGGGGCCGCATGCCGTTCATCGCCGGTTTCGCCGTACTGGCGGCCTCGCTCGCCTGGGTGTACCGCGACCGCCTGTACGCGCGCCTGCCGGGCGCCGCCTGGCGGGCCGCGCTGGCCGGCGGGCTGGCCGCGGGGGTGGGGGGCGCCCTGACCAACGACTCCGGGCCGCTGCTGTTCGTCGTCGCCGTGTTCGTGCTCGGCGTCGTCACGGCGTACCTGAAGGGCGAACCCTCCGCCGTCCGGGGTCCCGGTGCCCTACACTCGCACGACGCGTCCGGGACCCGCCCTCCTGGCGCCCCCGCCCGCCCGGCCCACGTCGCATGAGCAAGAAGATCGCGCTCGTCTCGCCGTACTCCTGGACCTATCCGGGTGGCGTCATGCGCCATATCGAGGCGCTGGCCGACCAGTTCCTGGCCGCGGGGCACGACGTGCGGATCCTCGCGCCGTACGACCCCCCGGACCGCCGCGCCGCCCTGATGCACCGCGGGGCGCAGCCGCAGCCTCGGCCCGCGCCCGACCACCTGATCTCGCTGGGGCGGACGATCGGCGTGCCGATGAACGGCGCCGTCTCGAACCTCGCGCACACGCCGTACGCGGTGGCCACGCTGCGCCGCGAGCTGCGCACCGGGGGCTACGACGTCGTCCACGTCCACGAGCCGGTCGCGCCGGTCGTCGCCTTCGACGCCGTCGTCTCCACCCGCGCCCCGGTGGTGGGGACGTTCCACTGCTATTCCGAGAACGTCGTCTCCAACCACATCGCCAACCTGCTCGGCATGCGCCGGCGGCTGAACATGCTGCGCGGGCGGATCGCGGTGTCGCAGGCCGCGGCCTGGACCGGCCGGCGCTTCTTCGGCGGGCGCTACGAGGTCATCCCCAACGGGGTGGCGGTGCCGGCGCGGCGACCGCCCGTGGTCGCTTCCGACCGCCTGCGGATCGTCTTCGTGGGCCAGGCGGTGGAGCGCAAGGGCCTGCCCATCCTGCTGCGCGCGTTCGAGGCGCTGCGCGAGCACGTGCCGGTGCGCCTGTCGATCGTGGGCGCGACCGAGGAGGAGGTCGCGCCGCTGCTGCTCGACGGGCACGGGGTGGAGGTGCTGGGCAAGGTGTCCGACGAGCGCAAGCGCGCGGCGCTGGAGGAGGCCGACGTGCTGTGCGCGCCGTCGCTGGGCGGCGAGAGCTTCGGCATGGTGCTGACGGAGGCCTTCGCGGCCGGCACCCCGGTCGTCGCCTCCGACATCGCGGGCTACCGCGACGTGGTGCGCGACGGCGTGGACGGCGTGCTGGTGCCGCGCGGCGACGCGACCGAGCTCGCGGAGGCGCTGCGCGACCTGTGGCTGGAGCCGGCGCGCCGCGAGGCTATGAGCGCGGCGGCCTTCGAGCACGCCGGGCGTTACGCCTGGCCGCACGTCGCGCGCGAGGTCCTGGACGTTTACGCGCGCGCGGAGGCGATGCCGGCTCCGGAGACCCGGACCCGGCGGGCCGCGGTGCGCGCGGGGCTGGTCCCGGCCGACGGCGAGCCGCGCGTGAAGGCGCGGCGGCTGCCTTCGCTGGAGCCGGCCCTCGCGGCGCGCGGGGACGGCGACGGGCCGCGGCGCGGTCGCGGCGCCGCTGCCACGCCGGGCGCCCCGCCGCGCGCCTTCTCCATTCTGCGACGGCTGGCGTTCTTCGCGGCCGCCCTGCTCGCGCTCGGGCTGGGCGCGATGGCGCTCGACCGCATCGGCCTCGAGAACATCGGTCGCACGCTGGTGTCGTCGAGCCCGACGTGGGTGCTGGTCGCCCTCGGGCTGATGTGCTCCTCGATGGTCCTGCGCGCGCTCGCCTGGCACCAGATCCTGCGCGCCGCGCTGCCGGGGGTTGTCGTCAAGCGCCGCGACGCCATGCAGGGGACGTTCATCGGCGTGCTGATGTCGGCCACGCTGCCGGCGCGCCTCGGCGAGCCTTCGCGCGCGGTGATCGTGGCCCGGCGCCTGGGCCGCGCCCGCGGCTACCTGCCCGTGGTCCTGGGCACGATCGTGTCGCAGACGCTGCTGAACATCGTCGCGCTGATCGCGCTGGGGGGCGTGATGTTCGCGACCGTGGGGCTGTTCCAGGGGCGCGAGGGCGCCCTCGTGGCCTTCGCGATGGCTCCGGCGATCATCCTGCTGGTCGTGCTCGCCGCGCCCGCGCTGCTGCGCTCCGGCAAGCCGTCGCGCTTCAGGCGCGTGGAGGCGTGGCTGCGCCAGGCGCGCGCCGCGCTCGCCCAGGTCCGCCGCGGACTCGTCGTCTTCCGCCACCCGCGCCGCGCGGCGCTGGCCACGCTGGGACAGCTGTCCGCGTGGGGCGTGCAGTGGCTGTCCTGCTACGTGCTGCTGGTCGCGCTGGGGCTCGAGCACCAGGCGGGGATCGGCGCCGCGGCGGCCGTGCTGTTCGCCGTCAACGTGACCGCGGTCCTGCCGGCGACGCCGTCCAACCTCGGCGTCTTCCAGGCCGCCTGCGTGGCGGTGCTGACCGGCGCCTACGGCGTGTCCTCGGCCAGCGCGCTGGGCTACGGGATCATCCTGCAGGCGGTGGAGATCGCCACCGCCGTCGCGATGGGCGCCCCGGCGCTGCTCAAGGAGGGGCTGTCCTGGCGCGACGTGCGCCTGCGCGCGCTGTCCGGCGCCCCGGTCCGCCTGTCGCCGCGCGCCCGCAGCCGCCGCGAGGCCGAAGCCGGCGCCTGACCGCGCTCAGCGGCCGGTCCACACCACGCCGGGCCGGGCCTTGCCCGTCCACACGCCGGCGTGACGCCACGTGCGCGGCGGCGGGGTGGGGGAGAGCGCGGCGGCGCGCTCGGCGTAGACGCGGCGGCGCTCCTCCGCGCGCTGGTCGCGCACCCGCGCGAGCCGCTGCGCCAGCGCGTCGCGCACGTCGCGCAGCTCGGCCGCGGTGAGCAGGCGCCCCGCCGACGGCCGCGTCTCGCGCAGCTCCGCGCCCCGCTCCAGCCGCACCAGCTGCTCCTCGAGGTCCGCGATCTGCGCCCGCAGGACCCGCCGCACGGCGGGGTCGTCGGCGACTTCATCCTCAGAGGAGCTCGACTCCTCGGGCGGCGTGTCGGAGGCTTGCGGCGACAGGTCGGCGCCGGAGTACAGCGCGGTCGCGAGCTCGCGGGGGTCGAGTCCGGCGGCGCGTGCGGCGGCGGCCGCGTCCGCGGCGACGCGGGCGAGGTCGGCGTGCTCGGCGGCGCGCGGGTCCACGAACGTCCCGCGGCCGTGCTCGGAGCGCAGGAGGCCCTGCTCCTCGAGACGCGCGTAGACGGCCCGGGCCGTGTTGACGTTTACGCCCGCGGACTCCGCCAGCTCGCGCACGCCCGGCAGCCGCTCGCCCGGCGCCAGCCGGCCCGTCGCGATCAGCGCCCGCAGGCGCCAGGCGAGCTGCGTCCCCAGCGGCACGTCGCTCTCGCGATCGACGATGAGGTCCGAGCGGGTCATGAGTAATAAGAGGTTAGCACAGTACAGTGTCGTTTGACAGGCACTTTCGGCGGTGATACAGATAGCTGTACTAGCTCACCGGCAGACCTATGATCCGCACCGCCGCCGACCGCGCCTTCTTCCCCACCAAGAACCTCCTCGAGGAGGTCGGCGACATGATGATCCTGACGGGCAAGACGGTCGTATCCGCGTTGCGGCCGCCCTTCCCGTACGGCGGGGAGTTCGTCAGCCAGTTCATGTTCGTCCTGCGGCTGGTGTGGTTCCCCCTGATCGTGTCGACGGTCGCCTTCGGCTACGGCGCGCCGGGTCTGCAGGCCGCCAACTTCCTGGTGCTGTTCGGTGCGCTGGACCGCCTCGGCGGCTTCTTCGTGCTGGCGTCGATCCGCGAGTTCGCGCCGTTCGTCACGGCCATCGTGGTGGCGGGCGTGGCCGGGACCGCCATCACCGCGGACCTGGGCGCGCGCAAGATCCGCGAGGAGCTCGACGCGCTGCAGGTGCTCGGCGTCGACCCGGTCAAGAACCTCGTCGTCCCGCGCTTCTTGGCGCTGATGCTCGTGACCGGCCTGTTCGACATCTACGCGCTGCTGTTCGGCATCTTCGGCGGGATCCTGGCCACGCTCGTGAACGGGGCGCCGCTCGGTCCCTTCTGGGCCACCTTCTTCACCAACGCCTCGACGACGGATCTGTGGGGCAGCGTGCTCAAGTGCACGATGTTCGGCGCGATCATCGCGATCGTCTGCTGCTACAAGGGCATGACGGCCTCGGGCGGCGCCGAGGGCGTCGGCCGCGCGGTCAACCAGGCGGTGGTCATCGCGCTGCTCGGCGTGTTCGCGTTCAACTACGTGTTCACGCAGACGCTGCTGGCCACCCACCCCGAGATCACGGTGATCCGATGAGGGCCGTCGCCGCACCGCGCTCGTGGCTGGAGTCCGCCGGGGACGTGGGGATGTTCTGTGGCCGCGTCGTCGGCCAGGTCGCCACCGGCCGCGTGCTGCGCTTCACCGGCGAGACGCTGCGCCAGGCCGGGATCCTCATCCTCTCGTCCGCCCTGGTCATCTGCGGCCTGGTGTTCATCATCGGCCTGCAGTGCGGGATCGAGGGCGCCTACTTCACGCGCGCCCAGGGCACCCCCGCCTACGCCGGCGTGTTCTCCGCCTGGTGCGACCTGCGCGAGCTGGTCCCCTACGCGTTCGGCTACATGATGGCCGCCAAGGTCGGCACCGGCCTGGTGGCGGAGATCGGCTCGATGCGGATCACCGACGAGATCGACGCCATGGAGGTCATGGGGATCCCGTCGATCGCGTTCCTGTGCGCGACGCGGCTGGTCGCGGCCTGGATCGTGCTCCCGTTCGTCTACATCTCCGCCGTCGGCGCGGGGTTCTTCGCCAGCTACCTGGCGGTGGTCGTGCAGATCGGCGAGGTCTCCTCGGGCGGCTTCTTCCTGATCTTCTGGATGTTCCAGAACCCGCCCGACCTGCTGTTCAGCGTGATCAAGGGCATGGCGATGGCCACCGCGATCGTCCTGATCGGCCTCTACTACGGCTACCACGCCAGCGGCGGCCCCGTCGGCGTGGGGACCGCCACGGCCAAGTCGATGGTCGTCAACATCGTCCTGGTGCACCTGATCGGCATGATCGGCACGCAGGTCTTCTGGGGCGCCAACCCGCGAGCCCCGATCGGAGGATGACCGTGGAGACGCTCACCCGCATTCCCGAATCCCCTCAGCTCGCCCTCGACTTCCTTTCCGCCCGCCGCGCCCTGCGCGGGCAGATCGCGAAGCTCGAGCAGCGCCTCGCGGCCGTCCCGCCGCAGCACGTCACGGCTCGACCGGGCCACCAGCCGGCCATGCTCTCCCTCGGCGAGCTCGAGCGAGTTCGCGACGGTCTCCTCGCGACGCTGCAGGCCGCGCAGGAGGCGGCGGCGCAGGAGGCGGCCGGCCACGCGGCGGCCCGTGCCCGCGTCGAGGCGATGCTCGCCGATCCGGCCGCGCATCGCTGGGAGCGGGTGCGCCGCGCCGACCTCGGCGAGACGGGCTGCGGCGACTACCGGGTGCGTCCGCGCCTCGGCCTGCTCGGCATGCTGGCCGGCTGGTGGGAGGTCAAGCTATCGTCGGGGTGTCCGTTAGCCATGATCGACCGCCGCAACCGCCGCCCGGAGAACCCCGTGCTCGAGACGCTGATCACGCTGCTCGTGATCGCCGTGCTGCTGGGGACCGTGGTCGTCTTCCTGTTCGTCTACCACGACTTCCCGCTGCGCACGTCCTAGCTCGCGGAGCGGGCCGCGCGCCACGCGTTGGGGTCGGGCAGGGGCGTCAGGCGCGCCTCGATCTCCGCGCGCCGCGACTCCAGGAAGGGCGGCAGGATCACCTTCGTCCCCAGCTCCTCCAGCGGGACGTCGACGGTGAAGCCGGGGCCGTCGTCGGCGATCTCGAACAGCACGCCGCTGGGCTCGCGGAAGTAGATCGAGTGGAAGTAGTGGCGGTCGATGATGGGCGTGCTGCACACGCCCGCCTCGGCCAGGCGCTCGTGCCAGCGCGGGTGCTCGGCGACCGTGGTGCCCCAGGCGACGTGGTGCACCGTCCCGGCGCCCTGGATGCCCGGCGGCTGCGGCGCCGGCTCGTAGACGATCGTCCCGCCGCGGCGCTCGCCGCGCAGCTCCCAGGTCGCGTCGCCCGCCGGCTCGGCCCCCAGGACGCCCTCCAGCAGCGGGCGGCTGCGCTCGGGGGCGGCGCTGTACGCGCGCACGGAGTCGAAGCCCTGCAGCGCGTGCTCGGCGGGGACGTCGGGATGCTCGGCGCTCAGCAGCTCGTCGCCGCCGGCGTAGACGACCAGCTCGTGGCCGAGGCCCTCCGGATCCGCGAAGCGCAGGCGCTCGCCGTCGCGCTCCACCGCCAAGCCCTCGGCCTCCAGGCGCTGCGCCCAGAAGTCCAGCGCGGCCGGCGCGCCGACCCGCCACACGATCGTGTGCACCATGCCGGCCCCCGCGCGGCCGCGCGCGGCGCCGGGGTACTCGAAGAAGGTGATGTCGGAGCCCGCGCGGCCGAGCTCGTCGGAGTAGAAGAGGTGGTAGACGGTCGGGTCGTCCTGGTTGACCGACTTCGCCGCCATGCGCAGGCCCAGCACGCGCGTGTAGAAGTCCACGTTGCCCCGGGCGTCGCCGGTGATGGCGGTTACGTGGTGGATTCCCTCGAGTCGCATTCCGGCTCCCTCCGCGTCAGGTAGTTGTATAGACAACTATAGCGCATCTTCTCATGCCTGGGGTATGCCCACTCCATGGCTACCACCAAGCAGCGCCAGGCGGCCCGGCGCAACGTCAAGGAGGCGCAGGCCGGCGCCAAGCGCAAGCAGACCCTCAAGAACCTGCCCAAGAGGACCCGCACCGCGCTGGGCAAGGAGGCCACGGCCGTGCGCCGCGGCGAGTCCCCCACGCGCCGGGAGCTGGAGGACCAGGCCCGGCGGCTGGACGTCCGCGGGCGCTCGAAGATGGGCAAGGCCGAGCTCAAGCGCGCGGTCGCGCGCGCCAAGCGCGCCTAGGCGGGCTCGGGGAGGTTCCCGCCCCGCTCGGTCCCGGCGATCAGCTCGTCGGGCGACTTGTCCTCGGGCACGCTGCCGGACTTCATGCCGAAGTACACGGCCTGGGGGTGGTGGGCGACGATCGCCACCGTGGACTGCTCCGGCTCCACGGCGTAGCCGCCCGACAGCCGCAGTCCGATCGACTCGGCGCCCAGCAGGCGGAAGACCTTCTCGTGCTCGGACTGGTCCGGGCACGCCGGATAGCCCCAGGAGTAGCGGCGGCCCTGGTCGAGGTCGATGCCCAGGTCGCGCCGCACGCCCGCGTGCAGCCACTCGGCCAGGCCCTCGGCGGCCTGCACCCCGAGCCCGTGGACGAAGAGCTGCTCGGCGAACTCGCCCTCGGTCTCCAGGCGCCCGATCACCTCGGTCACCTCGGGACCGACGGTCACGGCCTGCAGCGCGCACACGTCGACCTCGCCGCTGTCGCGCGGGCGGTAGAAGTCCGACAGGCAGATGCGGTCGTGGCGCGGCTGGCGCGGGAAGACCAGCCGCTCCAGCTCTCGCTCGCCGGGTGCCTCGGGGTCCCACACGATCAGCTCGTTGCCTTCCGAGTTGCAGGGGAAGTAGCCCAGCAGCGCGCGCGGGTGCAGGTAGTCCTGCTCGCGCCACATGCGCTCCAGGCGCGGCTGGAAGTCCTCCTCGATCAGCCGCGCCTTGTCCGCGCGGCTCATCCCGCGACCGCCCCAGTGCAGTGTGAACAGCACGTGGCGGTCGAGGTAGGGATAGACGTCGTCGAGGTCGATCTCCAGCTCGCGCACGCCCCAGAAGGGCGGGGCCGGCACGGGCGTGTCGACGCGCACGGGCGCGCGCACGGAGTCGTCCGTGGTGGGCGGTGAGTCGTCGGGCTCCTCGACCTGGTTGCGCAGGGCCGCGGCCTCCTCGCGCACCTTGGCGACCAGCCCCTCGCGCGCGTCCGCCTCCACCAGCTGGTCCATCACGGCCAGCCCCGCGAAGGCGTCCTTGCAGTAGAAGACGCCGGGCTCGTAGACCTCGTCGGACTCCTTGCCCTTCGGGTACAGGACGCGCCGGCCGAAGTCGCGGTTGATCGCGGCGCCGCCGATCAGCACGGGGTAGCCCAGGTTGCGCTCGTGCAGCTCCTGCACGCACAGCGGCATCTGCTTGGAGGTCGAGACGAGCAGCGCGGACAGGCCGATCGCCGTGGCGTCGTGCTCCTGCGCCGCCTCGAGGATGTTGGAGATCGGCACCTGCTTGCCGAGGTCCACCACCGTGTAGCCGTTGTTGGTCAGGATCGTGTTGACCAGCGACTTGCCGATGTCGTGCACGTCGCCGAACACCGTGGCGATCACCACGGTGCCCTTGGTGTGGCCCTCGATGCGGTCGAGGTAGTTCTCCAGCTGCGCGACCGCGCGCTTCATGACCTCGGCGGACTGCAGGACGAAGGGCAGGATCAGCTCGCCGGCGCCGAACTTGTCGCCGACCTCCTTCATCGCCGGCAGCAGGACCTCGTTGAGGGTCGGGACGGCGCCGATCTTCTCCACGGAGCGGTCGATCCAGTCCTCCACGCCGTCCTTCTTGCGCCGCAGGATGTGCCAGTGCAGCGCCTCCTCGGGCTCCATCCCGGCGGTCGGGTCGGCGCCCTCGGCCTCCTCCTCGGGCCCCTTGGACTCGAAGTGGCCGATGAAGCGCTCCAGCGCGTCCTCGCGGCGGTTGAACACGAGGTCGTCGGCGAGATCGCGCTCCTCCTGGGGGATCTCGGAGTACGGCGTGATGTGGTTGGGGTTGACCATCGCCAGGTCCAGCCCGGCCTCCACGCAGTGGTGCAGGAAGACGGAGTTCAGGACGGCGCGGGCGCCGGGGGACACGCCGAACGAGACGTTGGAAACGCCCAGCGACGTCTTGACGCCGGGCAGCTCGGCCTTGATGCGGCGGATGCCCTCGATCGTCTCGATCGCGCTGGGCTTCCACTCGTCGTCGCCCGTGGTCAGCGTGAAGGTCAGCGCGTCGAAGATCAGCGCCTCGGGCTCCAGCCCGTGGTCGTCGCAGGCGATCTCCTTGATCCGCTTGGCGATCTCGACCTTGCGGTCGGCGGTCTTGGCCATCCCGACCTCGTCGATGGTCAGCGCGATCAGCGCCGCTCCGTGGGCGACGGCCAGCGGGACCACGCGGTCGGCCTTGTCGCGGCCGGCCTCGAGGTTGATCGAGTTGACGATCGCCCGGCCGGGGATCTGCTCCAGCGCCTTCTCGATGACCTCGGGCTCGGTGGAGTCGACCTGGATCGGCGCGGGCTGGGTCAGGCTGATGCGCTTGACGACCTCGCGCATCTGCTCGTCCTCGTCCTGGCGCTCGGTCAGCGCGACGCAGACGTCGAGCACGTGGGCACCGCCGGTCACCTGGTCCTCGGCGACCGTCACGAGGCCGTCGTAGTCGTCGGCCAGCAGCAGCTCCTTGGCCTTGCGGCTGCCCTGGGAGTTCACGCGCTCGCCGACCAGCGTGGGGCGCGGGTCCTGCACGAGCGGCGTCGCGGTCATCATCGAGGAGACCGACACGTCGCTCCGCGGCGGCCGGGCCCCGGGCTCGCGGCCCCGCACCCTCTCCTCGATGGCCGCGATGTGCTCCGGCGTCGTGCCGCAGCAGCCGCCGACGACCGAGACCCCGTAGCGCTCCACGAATTCGCCCAGCACGGCGGCGAGCGGCTCGGGCTCCTCGGGGAAGATCGTCTCGCCCTCGGGTCCCTGCAGCGGCAGGCCGGCGTTGGGGATGCAGTGGACGGGCAGGGGGGAGTGCTCGCCCAGGTAGCGGATCGCGTCGCGCATGTCCTCCGGGCCGGTCGAGCAGTTCAGGCCGATCACGTCGACCTTCAGCGCGTCCAGCGTGGTGAGGACCGACTGGATGTCCGTGCCCAGCAGCATCTTGCCGCCGTTGGGCAGCAGCGAGACGGAGGTCTGGATCGGCAGCGTCCGGCCGGTGGCCTTGAAGGCCTCGCGCGCGCCGAAGATCGCGGCCTTGACCTCGAGGATGTCCTGCGCGGTCTCGATGATGATGAGGTCGGCGCCGCCCTCCACCAGCCCGCGGGCCTGCTCGGTGAACGTCTCGACCAGCTCGCGGAAGGTGATCTTGCCCAGCGTGGGGTCGTCCGAGGCGGGCAGGTGGCCGGTGGGTCCGATCGAGCCGGCCACGAACCGGTGCTCGCCCGCCGCCTTGCGCGCGATCTCCGCGGCGCGGCGGTTGATCTCCAGCGTGTGCTCGCCCAGGCCCCACTCCTCGAGCTTGAGCCGCGAGCCCTGGAAGGTGTCGGTCTCCACGACCTGCGCGCCCGCGTCGAGCATGGAGGCGTGGACGCCCTCGATCACGTCGGGGCGGTTGAGCACCAGGGCCTCGTGGCACTTGCCCTGGAGGCCGCCGTAGTCCTCCTGAGTCAGATCGAACTGCTCGAGCGTCGCCCCCATCCCACCGTCGAAGACGACGACGCGCTCGCGGACCGCGGCCAGATAGTCGCGCTGCGCCATCCGAGCGATGCTACCAGCAACCTTGACACAACTGTGTCAGGGTCTTCGTGGCGTCTGTTCGCCGGGTCCGGGCCGCGCGGCGGGCGGGTCCTGTCCGTGGTCCCTGGCCCGGATTTCGCGGCACAACTCGCGAAATCCGTCAGTAGGACCACGGCCACCCGCCCGAAGGGCGGCCGTGTCACGGTCGTCGCCGTCACACGGCGTCCGCGCGCGCCGTTGTTCAAGAGTGACGAATGCGACGCCGCCCCGCTCCAGGGCCCGAGGCAGGGGCACTTGGGAAACGGTGGTCTTGGCGGCGGCGCTTTTGATTGGTGGAAGCGAGATCGCGATGGCTGCAGACGCCGGGCCTGCCGCTGATCGTGTGTTCGTGGTGGCTGGCAATACATTCCGACCGGTGCCTGGCGGCGACGGAGGTCCCGCCACCGAAGCCGCGTTCGCGTATCCGGTGAGCGTCTCCGGGCTGCCCGACGGGGGCTTCCTAGTCGTGGATGCCGGCGATCATCGCGTCCGTCGCGTGGATCGCAGCGGGTTCATCTATCCGCTGGCCGGGACGGGCCGCGAAGGATCGGATGGGGACGGCGGCCCGGCCAGCGCCGCCACGCTCCAAGATCCGCAAGACGCAATCCTCGCCGCCGACGGATCGATACTCATCGCGGACTTCGGTGCCCACCGGATCCGCCGGGTCGCGTCAGACGGAACGATCTCGACCTTCGCGGGGACCGGCCGGCGTGGCTACTCGCCGGACGGCATTTCCGCCGATCAGGCTTTCCTCAACTCTCCGGGGGGGCTGGCGCTCGGTCCTTCCGGGACCGTGCTCATGACTGAAGGCGGGCGGGTGCGCGAAATCGGACGGGACGGCGCGCTCCGGACCGTGGCGGGAGGCGGCGCCACCGCACCGGCCGAAGGAGCCCCCGCGACGGAGGCCAAGCTGACGCCCTTCGGCATGGCGGTCCTTCCAAGCGGCGAGCTCGCGGTTTCCGACCCGGCGAGTCGTCGCGTGTGGCGCGTACGCCATGACGGGACGCTCGCTGTGCTCGCTGGCAACGGTCAGGAGACGGACGACTACACGGCGCCGCACGGCGACGGCGGGCCGGCGCGGCTCGCGCTCGTGCCCGATCCCGGAGCACTGCTCGCCGAGCCGGACGGGAGCCTGCTGGTGGCGGATGGGAACGCTCTGCGCCGCGTCACGCCGGACGGCACGATCGTGGAGGTTGCAGGCGGGCACGGACTGAGCAGCTGGGGACCGTTCGCCGAGCCGATGGCCCGGGCGCCCTTCGCGTCGTTCTTCGACATGGCGCGGACGAGCGACGGCGGAGTCCTGATCGCCGATACGCGAAACAACCGCATCCGCTTCTGGGCTCCCACCGGCGGGACGCAAAGACTGCTGATCGCGCCGACACGGCTTGAACGCCTCGGCGAGCCGTTGGACCGGCTGAAGGCAGGGTTCCTCGTAAGCGAGTCCGCCCAGGTCGAGGTCGAGCTACGGCTACGGGGAGGCCGGACGCTGCGCCAGAGCCGAGCCGCCGCACCTGGCGACAATCGCATCGAGGTGTCGGTTCCGAGACGTCAACCGGTGTGTCGCCTGAGAATTGCCGCGCGCACGGCCGACGGGAGGGTCGCCACCATGTCCCGGACCCCCTTTTGGGACCGCCCACGGTGGTCCACGGGTGGTGGACCACCGCCCCAGCCCCTGCGGCTGCCCCCGCCCGTATACGTCAACTACAAGTTCGGCGCCGGGGAACGATACGTCGAGCTGCACGTCGCTCCTGACGGCAACGCGACGTTCACAGTCTGGCTACCGCGACGGGATCACGCGGATGTCCGGTTTCTGCGGCTTCACTCGCGCGAGCTCCAAGACCTACGGGCTGCGGTGCGCGCGTTGCGGCCGCGCGATCTGCGCGACCGTCCTGACTTGCGGACGCGAGACGGGCAGGATCACCGGGTTGCCCTGACGACGGGCGAGTTCTCTGCATTGACGTTCGACCGCTACGCGACGGCGGTCATGGGTGCGCGGTGCCTGACCCTGCATGACTTCCCCCTCGCGGGTGCGCGGCAATGGCGCCTCATCCGCGTGCTGAAGCGAGCCGTGGAGCGACGCGTCGCCTGGGTCGCCGCTCTGAGGAGACGGCAGTGATCCTCGGGTCCGGGCTGGCTGCGATGCTGGGGTGTGCCGCCTTGTGCGGGACAGAGCCGCCCCGGGAGCCGCCCTCCTCGGCCCGGATCTACACGGTGGCGGGGAGCCGCGACGTCCGCCTGCCGGTGCGGGCGGCCGAGCCGGAGGGAGCCCTGGCGGCCGAGACCGAACTCGTCTATGGGCTGCGTGCGGCTGCCGCACCGGACGGCGGCGTCTTGATCCACGAGCGCGAGGACGCGAGGGTCCGCCGCGTCGACGCAGCTGGACGCCTGGCCACGGTGGCCGGGACGTTCGCCCGACGGTCACGGCGCCGTAACCACGAGGACGGTGGTGGGTTCCCCGACCACGTGCCCGCGGCAGGCCGATGGGTCGGGTCCATATCGGATGTCGATGCTCTGGCGAGTGGGGCATTCCTCGTGTCGGTGGACGGGCCCTGCGCCGTTCGTCGCGTCTTGACCGACGGCACCGTGGTCACGGTCGCGGGCGGCATCCGCTGCGTGCATTTTGGGGACGGTGGCCCGGCGACTCGCGCGGGCCTGATCGCCCCCACCGCCGTGGCGGCGTCCGCGGACGGCGGCTTCTACGTCGCCGAGCCGCGTCGCGTTCGGCGCGTTGCTCCGGACGGGACGATCGCCACCGTCGCCGGTACAGGCGCGGCAGGTTTGGCGGGCGACGGCGGGCCGGCCACCCGCGCCCGGTTCCGTTCGATCGGTGGGCTCGACGTGGCGCCCGACGGTTCGCTGCTGGTCGCGGATTCGGGGAACCACCGCGTCCGCCGCATCGCGCCCGACGGTCACGTCTCCACCGTGGCGGGATCGACACGGGGCTTCGCGGGCGACGGCGGCCTCGCGGCGGCGGCCCGGCTCGACGGCCCGGCCGCCGTGGCCGCACTTCCGGCCGGCGGCTTCGTCATCGCCGACACGGGCAATCACCGCGTACGCGAGGTCACGCCGTCGGGTCGCATCTGGACGCTGGCCGGCAGCGAGCTACCGGGCGGAGGAGGCGACGGCGGTCCTGCAGCACGGGCACAGCTTCGTAAGCCGAGCGACGTGGACGTCACCCCCAATGGCGATGTTCTAGTCGCAGACGACCTAAACCGGGTGGTTCGTCTGATCGACCGGCGCAGCGGAACGCGTCTGGCCGTCGCCCTGCTCGAGGCTCGCGTTCGAGCGCGCGCCGGAAGGGCGACAGTCGCGTTCGCGCTCACGCGGCCCGCATCCGTGACGGTTGAGGTGCTGGGGACGCGACAGCGCCATACAGCGAGCGGGCGTACCGGCGTGAACCTGTTGCCGCTCGACGACCTGCGAGCGGGTGAGTATCCGCTACGAATCGTGGCCACGGCAGGGAGGGCGACCGCCGCGTCGTCCGGGCGCCTGTCGGTGGGAAGCCCGACGACCCTGCTCGACGAGCGCCGCGGGCGCTTTGCCGGCGTTCGGCTCGGTGGATCCGCGCGGCGGCTTGTTGAAGGCCGCGCGGAAGTTTGGGAAGGAGATCCTTGGTTCGATCCTCGCAGTGCGTTCTCCCCGCCCTACCGCTCGGTCGTCGCAACCCCTCGCTCCGGCGCCGAGTACGTGTCGCTGCACACCGCTCATGGGACGTTCATCCTCTACGAGGGGCGGATCCGGGCTGTCCTTGCAGAGAAGGCGAGCACTGCCGAACACGTGGCGACGGGGGATCCGCTCGACGTGGCGAGGAGTGTCTACGGGTCTGCGCTGCGCTGCGCGGTACGTGCGGTTGGACGCTACGACATCGAACCGGCCTGCGCGGGGCGCATCGTTGCCGGGCGGTACCTCTGGCTTGCGGGGGACCCGATCAGGACCATCGCCCTGAGCACGCGTGACTTCGCGTGGCCGCCCCAAAAACGTGTGCCCGCGCCGCAACGACGACATTTCTCTGGCTGAGGTAGAACCGCTTGAATGTCGTGCGGTCAGGGTCGTGGACAGGGTCCGGGCGGGCCGTCCAGGCGGAAGATCGAGACCGCTTCGCCGCGACGTTCGAGCTCGCGGACGCCGCGCAGCGAGCGCGTCCAGCGCGCCTCCCGCGGCTCGGTCCTCGCGGCCCCGAACGGGTGCCGGACGGGGGTCGTGACGACGTAGTCGACGTCGCCCTCGACGATCGCCTCGCGCCACTTTTCGCATGTCGCGAGCAGCCGCACCTCCCGCCCGTTGTTCTCGCTGCGATGCAGGTACCGGACCCGGTTGGACAGGTCGCGGCCGTACAGCGGGTACTGCAGCTGCGTCCCGAAGACCGCGATCCTCGCGTCTTCGACGCCTCGCGCCCAGGCGTAGACGCGACGCAGGGGCTCGTCGCCGGCGATGCGTGCGTGTGTGGGATCCGTGTAGCGGCCGTCGAGGTAGTCGCGGTGGATGAAGTAGCCGGCGGTGAGCAGGCCCGCGACGAGGAGGCCGGCTAGGGAGGCGCGCGCAATC
This sequence comes from Solirubrobacteraceae bacterium, assembly GCA_031177685.1. GTDB lineage: Bacteria > Actinomycetota > Thermoleophilia > Solirubrobacterales > Solirubrobacteraceae > AC-38. Next base: position 126,091 of record JAPSGI010000002.1, read on the forward strand.
GCCCGTCCGCCTCGCTTCCGCGCGGCCAGCGCCCACGCCCCGGCCGCGGCGAGCGTTGCCGCGGCGGCCGCGCCGGCGCTGCCCGCGAGGGTGAAGTCGACCGCGGTCGCGAACTGGGTGCTGACGAACAGCGCCGTCAGGAGCAGCGCGGCGACGGGGCGGCCGGTCCGGGTGCGCAGGGGCGGCAGCAGCGCGAGTGCGATCAGGCCGAGGGCGAGCGCCGGGGTGGCGTGCCGGACGTTCCATACGAACGAAGTCCCGCTCTGGGGCGTGAAGAGGTACGCCGCGGCGCTCACCAGGCCGGCGGAGGCGACGATGCCGAGGACGCGGTCCGGCCAGTCCCCTCGCTGCCGCGCCGCCCAGGCGAGACCCGCGACCAGGCCCGCGAGCGCGGCGGCGGCGATCGCCCACCACAGCGGTCCGAGGTCGTAGCGCAGCCCGGCGCGCACCAGGGCCGCGCCGCCGTCCTGCCCGAGCAGGTGCGCGAGCGTCGTGTCCCAGCCGGTCGCCGGCGCCTGTACCGCCGCGCCGGCCTCTATGGAGGGCAGCGGTCCGAGGTCCAACCACGGCAGCGGGTTCCCCGTCGCCACCAGGTTGCGCGCGTACCAGAACCCTCCCGCCACGGGAACCACGACCGCCCAGGACAGCGCCACCGTACGCCGCGCCCCGCGCCCGGAGAGCACGAGCAGGCCGGCGAACAGCGCGAGGACGGGGGCGAGCAGCGAGACCTTCGTGCCCACGGCGAGCCCGGCGGGCAAGGCGGCGAGCGCCAGCGCCCGCCGATCGCCGTCACCGCTCGCCACGAGCGCGACGGCCCCCAGGAAGAGGGCCAGGCCGGCCATGTCGTTGGTCGCCTCGCCGGCCTGGCTGAACACCATGACGTAGGAGCCGGCCACCGTGGCGAGCGCGAGGACGCTCGTCGCCTGGGCGCCGTATGGGCGCCCGATGCACCAGGCGGCGAGCAGGGCCAGCCCGAGCCACCCCAGGTTGAGCAGCGGCGAGAGCGTGTCGTGGCCCAGCAGCACGATCCCGATCGCATGGACGAGCTCGGCGAGGGCCGGGTAGAACGGCGTGACGGGGTCGGGCTGCGTGTACGCGAACGCCGCGAAGTCCCCGTCCTGCGCGAACCGCGCGGCGTACGGGCCGTGGTACCAGAGCGAGTCCACGTTGGCCATGCCGTGGGCCAGCGCGTCGCGGGTCCGCAGCGCCCAGTCCGCCGCCACCGCCGCGACCGCCCCCGCGGCCAGGAACCGCGAGAGCCGGTCGGGGGTGGGTAACGAAAGCTTCCTGCCAGGACGCTTTGCGCGCACACCCCAAACGCCCGCACCCACGAAAACCGCCCCGAGCACAAACGGAACGGCCAAAAGCAAGCCAAACGCACCCAGCACCTCGCCGAGCCCCACCAGCAGCGCCAGCGCCACCAGCACCTCCACCAGCCGCGCCGGCGCCCCCGCCCAGCCTGGCACGAGCCGCGCCCGCACAGAGACGGCGCCCACCCCGAGCGACCCCGCGAGGACGGCGAGGAGCGCCACCCCCGTCAGGTACTCCGCCACGGCCGGCATCCTGGCCGACCGAGCGGCGGCGGGTCAACTAGCGCGGCAACCGCGGCGCGATGATCCGGTACGCCTTCAGCCCCAGGCCCAGGCGTTCCCGGTCCTCCGACAGCAGCGGGTCCAGGCCGGTCAGCTCGCGCACGCGGTCCAGGCGGTAGGCCACCGTGTGCCGGTGGGCGTAGATCGCGGCCGCGGTCGCGTTCATGTTGCAGTTGTGCTCCAGGTAGGCCTCCAGCGTGCCCGCCAGGTCCGTCGAGTACTGGTCGTCGTAGCGGACGACGGGCGCGACGGTGTCCTCGTAGAACGAGCGGACCTCCTCGGGGTGCGAGGCGAGCACCCGGAACAGCAGCCGGTACGTGCCCTGCCCGATGTCCTCGGCGATCGGCGCGTCCGAGCGGCGCAGCACGTCCAGCACCAGCTCGGCCTCCTGGATCCCGCGGTGCAGCTCGGCCACGTCGGCGTAGAAGGAGGACAGCCCGACCGTGCCGTGGCGCTGCAGGCGCGCGGCCAGCGCCCGCGCCGCCTCCAGCGTCTCCTCGGCCGAGCGCTCCGGGCCCGCGGGCAGCAGCCCGTACACCCGGTCGTCGACGGGCTCGGCCAGCGCGCCCGGATACTCGCCGGCCACCGTCGCCACGACGTGGCGGGGGCGCTCGGTGTGCAGCTCCGCGCACAGCACGACCGCCCCGTGGTCGAGGTCGCACGCCAGCCGCCGCGCGCGCCGCACGATTTCTGCCGGCTCGAGCTCGGGACGCGTGCGCAGCTCCTCCAGCAGCGACCCGCGCAGGTTCTGCTCGACCTCGTGGCGCGCGTCCTCCACGGCGACCTCCGTCAGCGCGGCCACGGCCGCCAGATGCAGGAATTCGGCGGCGTGCGCCTCTGGCTCGCCCGGGCCGTCGAGCAGGACCACCGCGCCGAGCACGTCGTCGCCCGCGGCGATCGGGACCTCGGCGACGACCGCCTCGGGCACCCGCGCCGGCCGGTCGCGCAGGCGGTCGGTCACGTAGCGCGCCACCGCCCGCAACGAGGCGTCCGCGAGCGAGCCGCCCGCCACCTGCACGCCGAGCCGCGGGACGACGACGGCCACGGGAGCCCCGGCCGCGGCGGCGGCCAGGCTCGCCACGCGGCCGAGCCCGTCGCCGCCCAGCACGGCGTCCACCATCTCCAGGTGGACGCCGCGCAGGCGGGCGACGAGCGGGACCTCCCCGGCGGGCTCGGGCACCCGCCGGGGGGTCGGTTCCGGCACCGCGCTCACGCCGGGGCGTTCGACGTGTCGGGGTGGGCCTGGAGGGTCTCCTCGCCGGACTCGCCCGTGCGGATCCGGTAGGCCTCCTCGACCGGCAGGACGAACACCTTGCCGTCCCCGATCGAGCCGGTGCGCGCGTGGCGCAGGATCGTGTCGACGATCGCCGGCACGTCCTTGGTCTCCACGACGCACTCGATCTTGACCTTGGGCCGCAGGTAGTTGGTGATCTCCGCGCCGCGGTAGTGCTCGGTGATCCCCTTCTGGCGGCCCGACCCCTTCACCTCGGTGATGCTCAGCGAGGGGAACCCGAGGCCCAGGAGCTCCATGCGGATGGGCTCGAAGGCCTCGTGGCGGATATAGGCGACGACCATCTTCATGCCGGCACCTCCTGCGTCGTGGGGGCTGGCTGCCCCGGCGCCCGCGGCGCCGGGCTGGGCGCGTAGCCGACCAGCTCCGGCGCCGGGATGAACTGCTCCGGGTAGCCGTACATGCCGTGCTCGGTGATGTCGAGCCCGGCGTCCTCGACCTCCTCGTCCACCCGCAGGCCGATCGTGGCCTTGATGAGCGAGAACGTCAGCATCGACAGCGCGAACACCGCCGCGAAGGTCAGCGCCACGCCGGCCGCCTGGACGCCCAGCTGCTCGAACGAACCGGTGTACACCAGGCCGCCCTCGCCGATCCCGATCGACTCCGCCAGCCGCGGGGACGCGAACAGCCCGCAGGAGAGCGTCCCCCACACGCCGGCCAGGCCGTGTGCGGACAGCGCCCCGACGGGGTCGTCGAGCTTGCGCTCGATGGCCAGCACGCCGGCCACCACGATGAATCCGGCCACCAGGCCGATGATCGGCGCGGCCCAGAACTCCACGTAGCCGGAGGGGGCGGTGATGCCGACCAGGCCCGCGATCGCGCCATTGCCGCACATCCCCACGTCGAGCTTGCGGTGCAGCAGCGAGATCAGCAGCGAGGCGCCGATGACGCCGCCCGCCGCGCCCAGGTTCGTGACCGCGATGACCTCGGCGAACGAGTTGCCCGCGGTCCCCAGGGTGGAGCCGCCGTTGAACCCGAACCAGCCGAGCCACAGGATCAAGACGCCGAGGCCGAACAGCGGCATCGAGTGCCCCGGGATGGCCCGCGGCTTGCCGTCGGGACCGTACTTGCCCTTGCGCGGGCCGAGCAGGAGCAGCGCCGCGAAGGCCGCAGTCGCGCCCGTGAGGTGCACCACCGACGAGCCGGCGAAGTCCTGCACGCCGCCGCCGATCTCCGCGAACAGGCCGCCGCCGAAGCCCCAGTGGGCGATCAGCGGGTAGATCAGCCCGGCGAAGATCACCGCGAACGGGATGTACGCGGCGAACTTGATCCGCTCCAGCGTCGAGCCCCACACGATGGCGAGCGAGACCGCGCAGAACATGAACTGGAAGACGAAGAACGCCGCCTGGGCGCCGTCCGCGTTTTCACCCGCCACGCTGCGCCCGAACTGGAACAGGAAGCCGGTGTCGCCGGCCAGCCAGCCCGCGCCGCCGAAGGCGACGGCGAACCCGACGGCCCACCACACGACCGACGCGATCGAGAAGTTCATGAGGATCTTGGCGATGCCCATACCGGCGTTCTTCGCGCGCGAGAACCCGATCTCCAGGAACGCGAAGCCCGCCTGCATGAAGAACACCAGGACGGTCGCCACGAGGATCCAGGTGACGTCGAGCTCCCCCGCGATGCTCTCGAGCGAGCGCTCCTGGGCGAGCGCGGCGCCCGGCGCCAGCAGCGAGGCCATCACCGCGGCCGGTACCGCCCTCCATAGTCTGGTACTGCGCATAGGTCCTCCTCGGTTGGGGTTCGCATCGCAGTCTGGGAGGGGGGCGGAGGACCCACCTTGTACGCGTGTCGAAAGATCGCCGCGAGGTTTTCGCCCCGCGGTCGATGGCCCCCCGCGCGCGCAGTCCCTAGGCTGCGCCGCATGCCCAGAACTCAGAACGTGCTCGCAGCGCAGTGGAGCCCCAACGGGGAGGCTCTCGGCTCGCTCGACTTGACCATCCCCGCCAATCAGGTCTTCGGACTCAACGTCTTCTCGCCCGCCGTGCAGCGCCAGCGGCTACCCAAGCCGGTCTACCAGCAGCTGCAGGCGACGCTCGCCCGCGGCGAGGCCATCGACACCTCGCTGGCCGACCAGATCGCCGCCGCCATGAAGGACTGGGCGATGGAGAAGGGCGCCACCCACTTCACGCACTGGTTCCAGCCGCTGACCGGCTCCACGGCCGAGAAGCACGACTCCTTCTTCGCGCCTACGGGCGAGGGGACGGCCATCGCGGACTTCTCCGGCAAGGAGCTGATCCAGGGCGAGCCCGACGCGTCGTCCTTCCCCACGGGCGGGATCCGCGCGACGTTCGAGGCGCGCGGCTACACGGCGTGGGATCCCACGTCCCCCGCCTTCATCCTGGAGAACCCCAACGGGGCGGTGCTGTGCATCCCGACCGCGTTCGCGTCCTGGACGGGGGAGGCGCTGGACAACAAGATCCCGCTGCTGCGCTCGATGGACGCGCTGTCGAAGTCGGCCGTCCGGGCGCTGCGGCTGTTCGGCGACTCCGCGGCCGCGCGCGTGTTCACCACGGTCGGGCCGGAGCAGGAGTACTTCCTGATCGACGAGCAGTACTACTTCGAGCGTCCGGACCTCATCAACACGGGGCGGACTCTGTTCGGCGCCAAGCCGCCGAAGGGGCACGAGCTCGACGACCACTACTTCGGCTCGATCCCCGAGCGGGTGCTGGCGTGCATGCTCGACGTGGAGCGCGAGCTGGCCAAGCTCGGCGTGCCGATCAAGACCCGTCACAACGAGGTCGCCCCGGCGCAGTACGAGGTCGCGCCGGTGTTCGAGAACTCCAACGTGGGCTGCGACCACCAGCAGATCGTCATGCAGGTCCTGCAGCAGGTGGCCCGGCGCTACGGCTTGGTCGCGCTGCTGCACGAGAAGCCCTTCGCCGGCGTCAACGGCTCGGGCAAGCACAACAACTGGTCCATGGGGACCGACACCGGCGACAACCTGCTGGAGCCCGGCGACACGCCGCACGACAACCTGCAGTTCCTGTTCTTCTGCCAGGCGGTCATCTCGGCGGTGAACAAGCACCAGGCGCTGCTGCGGGCGTCGATCGCCTCGGCCGGTCAGGACCACCGGCTGGGCGCCAACGAGGCCCCGCCGGCGATCATCTCGATCTTCCTCGGCGCGGAGCTGCTGAAGGTGTTCGAGGCGCTGGAGTCCGGCTCGGGCGAGGGTGGCACCGACAAGGGGTTCCTCGGGCTCGGGACGGAGGTCCTCCCGCGGCTGCCCATGCACGGCGGCGACCGCAACCGGACCTCGCCGTTCGCCTTCACGGGCAACAAGTTCGAGTTCCGGGCGCTGGGTAGCGCGCAGTCGCTGTCGCTGCCCAACACGGTGCTCAACACGATCGTGGCGGAGTCGCTGGACGCCCTGTCCGATCGGCTGGAGAAGGCGCTGGAGGGCGGCGCCTCCCTGGAGGAGGCGGTGCCGGCGATCGTGCGCGAGGCCTGGTCGGCTGACAAGGCGGTCGTCTTCGAGGGGGACAATTACTCGGACGAATGGCACCGGGAGGCCGAGTCCCGGGGCCTGCAGAACCTCCGCACGACCCCCGACGCCCTGCCGTGGCTGGTGGAGGGGCAGACGGTCGACGTCTTCTCGCAGTACGGCGTCCTGTCCCAGCGCGAGCTGGAGGCCCGCTACGAAGTCCAGGTCGAGCAGTACGTGGTGAAGGTCAACATCGAGGCCGAGACGGCCGCCTCGATTGCCCGCACCATGCTCCTCCCGGCCGCGGTCCGCCACCTCGAGCTGCTGCGCGCGGCCGAGGTGCCGGCGCTGGTCGACGAGACCTCGGCGCTGGTCGACGAGTTCGTCAACGCGATCCACGCCCTCGAGGCGGCCAACGCGACCCACCAGGGCGACGAGGGCTCGATCGCCCACGCGCAGTACATGCGCGACACGGTCCTGCCGGCGATGGACGCGGTTCGGGACGTCGCCGATCGTTTGGAGAAGATCGTGGCCGACGACCTCTGGCCGCTCCCGAAGTACGAGGAGATGCTCTTCATAAAGTAGGCGCACTCCCGTAACAGTTGCGTGTTGTTCCGACCGCCCCCGGCGCCGAGGCTCCGGGGGTGGTCAGCGTTTCGGACACATACCGTCCGTTAGAGGGCCCACCCCCCGAGGTGGCGCTGGCCGAGCTCGCCGCGCGGCAGCACGGAGTCGTGACGCTCTCCCAGATGCGGTCTTTTGGGTTGGGAGTGAGAGGCGTGTCTCACAGGGTCGCGAGTGGCCGCCTGCACCGCCTCCACCGCGGCGTCTACGCCGTCGGCCACGCCAACGTCTCCGTCGACGGGCGGCGGCTGGCGGTGGTCCTGGCGTGCGGGCCCGGGGTGGCGCTGAGCCATCGCAGCGCCGCCGAGGTCTGGGGCATCCGAAAAGGGAGCGAGGCGCGGTGGGACGTGACCACGGACCGAAGGGGGCGGAAAGCGCCGGCCGGGACGGTCCTCCATCGAGCGCGCAAGCCGTTCGAAACAGCGCAGGTAAGGGCCATCCCCGTGACGACGGTCGCCCGGACGCTCCTGGACCTCGCCGACGTCTTCCCGGCCCAGGCGCTGGCCCGGGCGGTCCACGAGGCGGAGGTGCTCAGGCTGCTGGACCTAGGGAAGATCGAGGCCGAGCTGGCCACCGCCAACGGCCGCCGCGGCGCCCGCAAGCTGGCTGCGGCCATCGCCACCCCATCGCCGGGGATCACGAGAAGCGTCCTGGAAGAACGCTTCGCCGACCTCATCGCCAACTCCGACCTGCCAAGGCCACGCCTCAACGCCCACGTCGAGGCCAACGGCCGCCTCTACGAAGTCGACGCCCTCTGGCCCGACGAGAGGGTGATCGTCGAACTCGACGGCGCGGCCCACCAGACCCGAAGAGCGTTCCACGCCGACCGCGCAAGAGACGCCGCCCTGGCCGCCGAGGGCCACGTCGTGATTCGCCTCACCTGGGACCGAATCGCGAACACGCCCGACGAGGTCAGAAAAGAGCTACAGCAGACCTTGGAGAGAAGAAGGCGCCAGGCCAACGCAACCCCCTGACCAGCCGCCGTTGGCCGAGCCCCCTACCGAGGCTCGCGCTTGATGACCTTCCCGTCAGCCCCCACCCGCGCGTCAGCAGGCTCGCCCGAGATGTCGATCACGAAAGTCCCATCCGGCGCCCGATTCCCGGACCCGGCCAGGACAGCGCGAGCCTTTCCATCCAGCCCGGCCGCCAGCTTGTAGCGCACGGAATGGACCCCGCTCTTCACCGCGGTCACCCGCCAGCGGAACGTCTTGACCTCCCGAGGCTTCAGCCGTCCCAGCGCCCACGTGTTCGTATACGCCGTCACACCTCCCCGCGGCCCCGCGTCCAGGACCCACACCGGCCGCGACGGGTCGGCCAGCCCCGCCTGCTCGCTGACCTCCGCGAAGGCCTGGGCGTTCCCGGACGTCGTTGCCTCGCCGGACTTGTCGCCGGACTCGATCGTCGCGGCGATGTTGGGGATCGTCTTCTCGCCCGCGTTGCGCACGGAGATCTCCAGCACGGAGGCGTCGGCGAGCCGCTGCTTGGCCGGGAAAGTCGCCTTGACGACGTCGACCGGATAGGTCCCGGCGGGCTCGTCGGCGTCCTGGCTCTCCTCCCCGCCGCAGGCGCCAAGGCCGAGCACGGCGACCGCCGCGAGACACGCAACGCTACCCCTCACCACGGGCGCGACCCTACCACGGGCATCGCGCCGCACACGCCGGTAAGGACGGCGACGGTTGGGGTTTGGCATTGCCCGAAGCGTTCGCATACGCTTCATCCGCGGTACGCCGCTTCCGCGGCGTCCGCCTGGCCGCCAGAGGGAGGGACCCAGAGATGGTTCGCAGCATCGCCGATCGAGCGTTTCTTCCGACGAAGAACCTGCTCGAAGAGGTCGGGGACATGATGATCCTGACGGGCAAGACCGTCGTGTCCGCGCTGCGCCCGCCCTATCCGTACGGCGGCGAGTTCGTCAGTCAGTTCCTCTTCGCGCTGCGGCTGTGCTGGTTCCCGCTGCTGGTGTCCACCGTCGCCTTCGGCTACGGCGCGCCGGGTCTGCAGGCCGCGAACTTCCTGGTGCTGTTCGGCGCGCTGGACCGCCTCGGCGGCTTCTTCGTGCTGGCGTCGATCCGCGAGTTCGCGCCGTTCGTGACGGCGATCGTGCTGGCCGGCGTGGCGGGCACCGCGATCACGGCCGACCTGGGCGCGCGCAAGATCCGCGAGGAGCTCGACGCGCTGCAGGTGCTCGGCGTGGACCCGGTCAAGAACCTCGTCGTCCCGCGCTTCCTGGCGCTGATGCTGGTGACGGGCCTGTTCGACATCTATGCGCTGCTGTTCGGGATCTTCGGCGGCATCCTGGCCACGCTGGTCAACGGAGCGCCGCTCGGTCCCTTCTGGGCCACGTTCTTCACCAACGCGTCCACCACCGACCTATGGGGGTCGGTGCTGAAGTGCACGATGTTCGGCGCGATCATCGCGATCGTCTGCTGCTACAAGGGGATGACTGCGTCCGGAGGCGCCGAGGGGGTGGGCCGCGCGGTCAACCAGGCGGTCGTGATCGCGTTCCTGGGCGTCTTCGCCTTCAACTACGTCTTCACGCAGACGCTGCTGGCCACGCATCCCGAGATCACGGTGATCCGCTAGATGCGCGGCCTCGCCGCACCCCGGGACTGGCTCGCCTCCACCGGGGACATGGCGAAGTTCTGCGCGCGCGTGCTGCGCGACGTCTTCGGCGCGCGCGTGTTCCGCTTCTTCGGCGAGGCGCTGCGCCAGGCCGGGATCCTGATCCTGTCCAGCACGCTGGTGATCTGGGGCCTGGTCTTCATCATCGGCCTGCAGTGCGGGATCGAGGGCGCGTACTTCAACCGCTCGGTCGGCGCGCCCGCGTACGCCGGCGTGTTCAGCGCCTGGTGCGACCTGCGCGAGCTCGTCCCCTACGCCTTCGGCTACATGATGGCCGCCAAGGTCGGGACCGGGATCGTGGCCGAGCTGGGCTCCATGCGGATCTCGGACGAGATCGACGCGCTGGAGGTCATGGGCATCGACTCGATGACGTTCCTGTGCGCCACCCGGCTGCTGGCCGCCTGGATGGTCCTGCCCTTCATGTACATCGCGGCCGTCGGCGCCGGCTTCTTCGCCAGCTACCTGGCGGTGGTCGAGCAGATAGGCGAGGTCTCCTCGGGCGGGTTCTTCCTCATCTTCTGGATGTTCCAGAACCCACCCGACCTTCTGTACAGCGTGATCAAGGGCATGGCGATGGCCACGGTCATCGTGCTGGTCGGCTGCTACTACGGGTACAACGCCGGAGGAGGGCCTGTGGGAGTAGGCACCGCAACCGCCAAGTCGATGGTCGTCAACATCGTGCTCGTGCACCTTATCGGGATGCTCGGCACGCAGGTCTTCTGGGGGGCCAATCCAAGAGCCCCGATCGGAGGTTAGGCATGTCCCCGTTTGGGATCGGTCGTGGCAAGAACGGCGAGGAGAAGGACCCGGGCCAGGAGTCCCAGGACGCGGCCGCGTGGCCCGAGAAGGAGCCGGCGGGAGAGCAGCCGCCGCCCGTGGAGGAGTCCGGCGCCCCGGTGGAGCAGTCGCCCGCCGCGGCCGCGGAGGAGCCGCAGGAGGAGGAGACCTCGCGCATCGCCGTCGTGTCCGAGCCCGCCGGCGAGGAGGAGGACGAGTACCGCTGGCACACCGGGCTCAAGCGCCCCACGGGCGTGCCGGACGCCATCGAGTTCATCGACGTCCACAAGGCCTTCGGGCGCAACCGGATCCTGCGCGGCCTGAACATGGGCCTGCCCGAGGGCAAGATCTCGATGATCCTGGGGCCGTCCGGCACCGGGAAGTCCGTGTGCATCAAGCACATGGTCGGGCTGCTCTACCCCGACGACGGCGACGTGCTCGTCCACGGGGAGTCGGTGCCCAACATGCAGGACGAGGAGCTGTTCGAGATGCGCAAGAAGTTCGGCGTCCTGTTCCAGGACGGCGCGCTCTTCGGCTCCATGAACCTTTACGACAACGTGGCCTTCCCGCTCCGCCAGCACACGGACAAGAGCGAGGAGGAGGTCGCGGAGATAGTCAATCGCCGGCTGCGGGAGGTCGGTCTGGCGGATTCGGGCGACAAGATGCCGAACGAGCTGTCGGGAGGGATGCGCAAGCGGGCGGGGTTCGCGCGGGCGCTGGTCCTGGACCCCGACATCGTGCTCTTCGACGAGCCCGACTCCGGCCTGGACCCGGTGCGCACGGCTCTGCTGTGCGAGCTGATCCAGGAGGTCCACGAGGAGAACGGCGGCGCGTACTGCGTCATCACGCACGACATCATGAGCGCGCGCCGCGTGGCGGAGCACATCTGCGTGCTCTGGAAGGGCCGGATCGTGGAGTCCGGTCCCGCCAACGAGCTGTTCGACTCGGACAACGCCTTCGTCCGGCAGTTCTTGTCGGGCGAGGCGCAGGGCCCGCTGGGGATGGAGTAGCGGCCGCGTGAGCCCGGCCGCTACGGGGAAGGAGGCGCAGACGCCCTAGCCGCCAGCACGCTCACCCTTCGCCGTACCCCCAGACCCCGCGTACCCCCGCAGTCCAGGAATTGACCCCGCCCCCGCCGCCCGAAAGCTCCGTCCACCCCGATTCCCGCTCGCCGCTGGCCCGCCTCCTCGCGGGCGGCGCGATCGTCGTCGCGGCGATGGTGGTGGCGGTGGTCCTGCTCTCCGCGCGCAGCGACCCGACGTACGAGATGCGCTTCCAGACCGCAGGGCAGCTCGTCAAGGGCGACGAGGTGCAGGTGGGCGGCCGCGCGGTGGGGTCGATCACCGACATCCGCCTGACCGACGACAACCAGGCGCAGGTGTCGATCGAGATGCGCGAGTTCGCCCCGCTGCACGAGGGGACGACCGGCGTGATCCGCCTGACCTCGCTGTCGGGGATCGCCAACCGATACATCGAGCTGACGCTGGGGCCCAGCAGCGCGCCGGAGCTGAAGGATGGCGCCACGATTCCCACCGCGCGCACGACCACCCCCGTCGACCTCGACCAGCTGTTCAACACGCTGGACCCGCGCACGCGCAAGGGGCTCCAGGACGTGATCCAGGGCTCGGCCGAGCAGTACCAGGGCCGCGCGCGCGAGGCCAACGAGACCGCGAAGTACCTCAACCCCTTCCTGACCACCACGCAGCGGCTGGTCAACGAGGCCGGGAGCGACGACGAGGCGCTCACGCGCTTTTTGGTCGAGTCCTCGGGACTCGTGACCGCGCTGGCCGAGCGCCGCGACGACCTCTCGTCGCTGGTGGCCAACGCCAACGCCACCGCCGGCGCCATCGCCAGCGAGAACGCCGCCCTGGCCGGCGCGCTGGAGGTCCTGCCCACGACCCTGCGCCGCGGCAACACCACGTTCGTGAATTTGCGCTCCACGCTGGACGACCTCGACGTCCTCGTGGACGCGTCGGAGCCGGTGGCGCCGCGCCTGGCCCCGTTCTTCCGCGAGCTGCGCCCGCTGGTCGCCGCGGCCCGGCCGACGATCGCGGACCTCCGTCGCCTGGTGCGCCAGCGCGGCCCGAACAACGACGCGGTGGAGCTGCTGCGCAAGGCCCCGCGGCTGGCGGCGCAGACCACGCCGTTCGCGCGCAACGCGATCCCCGCGCTGCAGAAGTCCACGCCGGTGGTCGAGTTCATCCGGCCCTACACGCCCGAGCTGGTCGGGTGGTTCCGCGACTTCGGCCAGACCGCCTCGCCCTACGACGCCAACGGCCACTACGCGCGCATCGCGCCCCAGTTCAACGCCTTCCAGTACTCCGACAGCCCGGCCGGCCCGACGCTCACACCGCAGGACCCCTCGCAGCGGATGAACGCGAACGGCGTGCCGAACTACTTCTTCCCGGCGCCGCGGCGCTGCCCGGGCTCGGCCAGCCAGCCGTCGGTGGACGGCAGCTCGCCCTGGCGCGACACCAGCGGCACCCTGGACTGCGACCCCGCGGTGGTCCCGCCCGGACCGTGAAGCGCCTCGCCGTCATCGCGGCCGTCCTCGCGGCGGGGACCGTGGCGCTGGTCGGCACGGGCGCCAAGGAGGAGGACAGCTACAAGGTCCGGGCGATCTTCGACAACGCCGTGGCCGCGATCCCGGGCGAGGACGTGAAGATCGCCGGCGTCAACGTCGGCACGATCTCCGCCCTCGACGTCACGGCCGACAAGAAGGCCGCGGTGACGCTGGAGATCACCGAGCCCGGGTTCCAGGACTTCCGCCGCGACGCCACCTGCACGATCCGCCCGCAGTCGCTGATCGGCGAGAAGTTCGTCGAGTGCGTGCCTACGCAGCCGCGCGCCGTGGGCGAGCCGCTGCCGCCACCGCTGCCCAGGATCGAACGCGGCGAGGGCAAGGGCGAGCACCTGCTGGCGCTCTCGCAGACCTCGACGCCGGTCGACATCGACCTGATCAACAACATCATGCGCAAGCCCTACGCCGAGCGGCTGTCGATCATCCTCGGCGAGCTGGGCGTGGCGGTGGCGGGCCGCGGCAAGGACCTCAACGCGGCGATCCGCCGCGCCAACCCCGCACTGCGCGAGACCGACAGAGTCCTGAAGATCCTGGCGGACCAGAACCGCGTCCTGTCGGACCTGGCGCGCGACTCGGACACGGTCCTGGCGCCGCTGGCGCGCGAGCGCGAGGCCGTGGCCGACCAGTTCGGCCAGTCCGCCGCCGTGGCGCAGGCCACGGCGGAGCGCGGCGACGATCTGGAGGCCAGCCTGGAGCGCCTGCCGAGGTTCCTGCGCGAGCTGCGGCCCACGATGGTGCGCCTGGGCGCGCTGGCCGACCAGGCGACGCCGGTGCTCGCGGACCTCGGCGCGCAGGGGGAGAACATCAGCCGGCTGGTCGAGCAGCTGGGGCCGTTCGCCAACGCGGCGCGCCCGGCGCTGCGGACCCTCGGGGAGGCCGCGGACATCGGCGGCCCCGCGCTGACCGCGTCGCGTCCCACGATCCAGGAGCTGCGGCGGCTGGCGACGGCCGCGCGTCCGGTCGCGGCCAACGCCGCGACGCTGCTCGACTCGCTTCAGCGCAGCGGAGGAGTCGAGCGAATCATGGACTACATCTTCTACCAAGTGGCCGCGATCAACGGCTTCGACCAGTTCGGCCACTACTTGCGCGCGGGGCTGATCGTCAACCTGTGCACGACGTACTCGACGACGCCCGTCGGCGGGTGCTCGGCCAACTTCGAGGAGAGCGCCGCCTCGGGCTCCTCGCGGCTGACCGCCGCCCAGCGCGGGCAGCTGGCGGCGCAGGCCGCCGCGCTGGCGGGCAACCGCGTCGTGACGGAGGGCACGCGCCGGGCCAGCGCGCCCGCGCGGGGGATCGAGCTGCCGGAGATCGCCCTGCCAGGCCGGCTGGGCGAGGTGCCGCCGGGGCCCGGCAAGGCGCCGAGGAAGGCGCCGGCGGGCACGCCGCAGGCCGGCCAGCCCGGGGCGACGACGCCAGCGCCGGCCCCCGCCCCGGCGCCACCCGACCCGCGGCAGGGCCTGCTCGACTACCTGCTCGGAGGCGGGGCGTGAACCGTCGCGGCGCGTCCTCCATCGCGGGCAATCCCGTCCTGATCGGCGCCGCCACGACGCTCGTGACGATCGTGGCCGTCTTTTTGGCCTACAACGCCAACAACGGGCTGCCCTTCGTGCCGGTCTACGAGCTCAGGGCCGACGTGCCCAGCGCGGCCAACCTGGTCCAGGGCAACGAGGTGCGCATCGGCGGCGCGCGCGTGGGCGTGGTCAGCGAGATCGCGCCCCGGCGGCATCGCAACGGGGCGGTCACCGCGCTGCTGACGATGAAGCTCCAGAAGGACGTCGAGCCGCTGCCCAAGGACTCCACGCTGATCGTGCGGCCGCGGTCCGCGCTGGGCCTGAAGTACGTGGAGATCACGCTGGGCGACCGCCGGCTGCCCGGCGGGCGCGCCGCGCCGGGGTTCCGCAACGGGGACACGATCCCCCTCGCGAACGCCACGCCGCGGCCCGTGGAGATCGACGAGGTCTTCAACACCTTCGACGCGCCCACGCGCGACGCCGCCCAGGCCAACCTGCGCGAGTTCGGCAACGCGTTCGCGGGCCGCGGCGACTCGCTCAACGAGGCGATCGAGGTCCTGCCCCAGCTGCTGCCCAACCTCGAGCGCGTGATGCGCACGCTGTCCGCGCCCGACACGGAGCTCGACCGCTTCTTTCGCGCCCTGGGCGCGGCGGCCGCCGAGGCCGCCCCCGTGGCCGAGCAGCAGGCCCAGCTGTTCGTCAACCTCGACGTCACGTTCCGCGCGCTGGCCGAGGTGGCGCGCCCCTACATCCAGGAGTCGATCGGCGAGGCGCCGCCCACGATGGACGAGGCGATCCGCGTCTTCCCGTTCCAGCGGCGCTTCCTCGCCAACAACGAGGCCCTGTTCCGCGAGCTGCGCCCCGGCGTGCGCGCGCTGCGCGGCGCGGCGCCCGATCTGGCCGACGCCCTGGAGATCGGCACGCCGACGCTGATCCGCTCACAGATCCTCAACCGCCGGCTGATCCCGCTCTTCCAGTCGCTGGAGCGCTTCGCCAACGACCCGCAGGTCCCCATGGGCGTGCGGGGACTGACCTCGCTCGTGCGCTCGCTGGACCCGACGCTGGCGCACCTCGCCCCGGCCCAGGCGGTCTGCAACTACGTGACGCTGTTCTTCCGCAACGCGGCCAGCCTGCTCTCGGAGGGCGACGCCAATGGCACTTGGCAGCGCTTCATCGTCGTGATCACGCCCACCGGGCCCAACAACGAGGGTGGGCCGTCGTCCGCGCCGGCCAACGGCCCCAGCCGCGAGAACCACCTGCACACCAACCCGTACCCGAACACCGCGTCGCCGGGGCAGCCGCGCGAGTGCGAGGCGGCCAACGAGGACTACCTCGCCGGCCGCACGGTGATCGGCAACGTGCCCGGCGACCAGGGCACGGACGTCGATCGCACGCAGCGCGACCCGAGCGTCCCGGGGGGCGGCGGCTGATGGCGCGCGCGACGCGCGCGCGCAAGGCGAAGGGGATGCGGCCGGTGACCGCGGGCGCCGTGCTGATCGCCGGGCTGGTGGCCGTGACGTACTTCGGCTTCAGCAAGCACATCCCGTTCACCCACGGCCACCGCCTGCAGGCCGTCTTCGAGACGGCCAACAACGTGCGCCCGGGCTCGCCCGTCCGGATCGCCGGCGTGAACGTCGGCGAGGTCAAGAAGATCGAGCGGATGGGCTCCGGCGACGCCGCCGTGGTGACCATGGAGCTGGCGGACAGCGCGCTGCCCATCCACAAGGACGCCACGCTGAAGATCCGCCCGCGGATCTTCCTGGAGGGCAACTTCTTCGTCGACCTGCGACCGGGTACGCCGGCCGCGCCGAGGCTCGACGACAACGACCGCATCCCGGCGACGCAGACCTCCACGCCGGTGCAGCTCGACCAGGTGCTGACCGCGCTGCAGTACGACGCCCGCACCGACCTGCAGGACCTGCTGCGCAACTACGGCGACGCCCTCAAGCGCCGCGCCACGGTCGAGGAGGAGGCCGACCAGGACCCCGCCGTGCGCGGCGAGACGGCAGCAAAGGCGCTCAACGACTCGCTGCGCTACAGCGGGCCGGCGCTGCGCAACACCGCGCTGGTCAACCAGGCGCTGCTGGGCACCGAGCCGCGCGACCTGCGCCGGCTGATCGACTCCTTCGGGATCGTGGCGGGCGCGCTGAACCGCGACGAGGAGGCGCTCCAGGGCCTGGTCACGAACCTCAACGTGACGCTGGGCGCGTTCGCGTCGGAGGCGGGCAACCTCCAGGCGACGATCCGCCTGCTCGAGCCCACGCTGCGCAACGCCAGCGGGGCGTTCGCCAGCCTCAACCGCGCGTTCCCGCCGACGCGCGCCTTCGCCCGCGAGATCCTGCCCGGCGTGCGGACGGCGCCCGCGACGATCGACGCGGCGCTGCCCTGGATCCGCCAGGCCACGCGGCTGCTGGGCCCGCGCGAGCTGCGGGGCCTGGCGCGCGAGCTGCAGCCCACCACCGCGGCGCTGGCCCGGCTGACCGACGACTCGATCGCCCTGCTGCCGCAGATCGACAAGGTCAACCGCTGCCTGACCAACGTGATCCTGCCCACGGGCGACGTCAAGATCAACGACGGGCAGCTGACCTCGGGCGTCGAGAACTACAAGGAGTTCTGGTACACGATGGTCGCGCTGGCCGGCGAGAGCCAGAACTTCGACGGCAACGGCCAGTACGTCCGTTTCGAGGTCGGCGGCGGCTCGCAGACGCTCTCCACCGGGCGCACCTCCTCCGGCGGCGACCCGCTGTTCGGCAACGCCGTGGTCAAGCCGTTCGGGACGCGCCCGCGCTTCCCGGGCCGCCGCCCGCCCTACCGGCCCGACGTGGAGTGCGCCACCCAGCGCATCCCCGACCTCAACGGCGCCGCGACCGGCGGCGTCGAGCAGCCGGTCCGCGCGCGCTCGACCGCGCGGCCGTCCGTGGTCGACGAGCTCGCGAAGCGGCTGAACCCGTGGGGCGCGGCGGGCAAGGGGGCCAAGCCGTGAGCACCGCGATCCGCAAGCACTGGAAGGACTTCGCCGCGATCGTCGCGCTGATGCTGATCGCCGCGGGCGTGGGCGGCTACATCCTGTCCAACCAGCGCTTCCACCTGCCCAGCTGGATGCCGGTGGTCGGCAGCGACTTCCACCACCTGCGCGGCGAGTTCAGCACCGCGCAGGCGGTCACGCCCGGGCAGGGCCAGCCGGTGAACATCGCCGGCGTGCGGGTGGGCGAGATCTCCAAGGTCGAGCTGGTCGACGGGCGCGCGCAGGTGGAGATGCAGATCGAGCGCAAGTACTCGAAGATCTACCGCGACGCGACGATCCTCCTGCGGCCCCGCACGGGGCTGAAGGACATGATGCTCGAGCTGGACCCGGGCACGGTGACCGCGGGGGAGATCCCGCAGGACGGCGTCGTCCCGATCTCCAACACGCTCCCGGACATCAATCCGGACGAGATCCTCGCCCAGCTCGACCGCGACACGCGCGACTACCTGCGGCTGCTGCTGGGCGGCGCCGGCCAGGGGCTGCGCAACAACGCCGAGTCGCTGTCGGCCACCTTCAAGCGCTTCGAGCCCACCGCGCGCGACGGGCTGAGGATCAGCCGCGCGCTGGCCCAGCGCCGGCGCAACATCGCGCGCACGATCCACAACCTGCGGCTCCTGTCCGGGGCGCTGGCGCAGCGCGACGACGACCTGGCGGCGTGGGTGCAGTCGTCCAACGCCGTGTTCGCCCGCTTCGCCGCCCAGGACGCCAACCTGCGCGCCGCGCTGCGCGAGCTGCCCGGCACGCTGCAGGCGACCCGGTCGGCGCTGGGCAAGACGGATCGCCTGGCCACGGTCCTGGGGCCGACGCTGCAGTCGCTGCGCCCGGCCGCCCGGGCCCTGGGACCGGCGAACGTCGCCGTGCGCCCGTTCCTCCGCGAGACCGAGCCGGTCGTGCGCACGCAGCTGCGGCCCTTCGCCCGCGCCGCCCTGCCGGTGGTGCGCGACCTGCGCCCGGCGGCCCGCGATTTGTCGGTGCTGACGCCGAACCTCAACAAGTCCTTCCGCGTCGTGAACTACCTCCTGAACGAGCTGGCCTACAACCCGCCGGGCCCCGACGAGGAGGGCTTCCTGTTCTGGACCGCCTGGGCCAACCACGCCGGCGCCTCGGTGTTCTCCACCCAGGACGCCCACGGCCCGATCCGCCGCGGCCTGTTCCTGCTCTCGTGCTCCTCCGCGGCGCTGCTCAAGCAGATCCAGGAAGCCAACCCGTCCCTCCAGCTGCTCACCCAGCTGACCAACATCCCCGACAGCGCGGGCATCTGCCCGGCCCAGACCTCCCCGTTCGGCTGATGCAAAGGCAAGCCCCCAGCCTCGGCCGGATCCTCGTCATGGTGGCGTTCGCACTGTCGTGCTTCGGGCTGCTGCTGTTCCTGTGGCTGGCCTTCGGCGGGGCGACGCCGCTCAAGCCCAAGGGCTACGAGTTCAAGATCCCCTTCCGGGAGGCGACGCAGCTGGCCAACGAGGCCGACGTGCGGATCTCCGGCGTTCCCGTCGGCAAGGTCAAGCAGACGAAGTTGCAGCGCGACGGGCTCAACGTGGCCACGGTGGAGCTGGAGCACCGCTACGCGCCGCTGCCCGCCGACACCCGGGCCATCCTGCGCCAGAAGACGCTGCTGGGGGAGACCTACGTCGAGCTGACGCCCGGCAGCCCGGGCGCGCCGAAGCTGCGCGAGGGCGGGACGCTGCGCCAGGCGCAGGTGTCTCCCACCGTGGAGCTGGACGAGATCTTCCGCGCCTTCGACGGAAAGACGCGGCGCTCGCTGCAGCTCTGGCAGCAGACGCTGGCGCGTGGCGTGGCCGGTCGCGGGCAGGACCTCTCGGACGTCTTCGGCAACCTCGGCCCCTTCGCGCAAGACACGAACGACCTGCTCAAGGTGCTGGTCTCGCAGGAGGGCGCCGTGCGGCGCCTGGTGCGCAACACCGGCGTGGTGTTCGGCGCGCTGTCTGAGCGCCGCGGGCAGCTGCGGGGCCTGATCGCGAACGCCAACACGGTCTTCCAGACGACCGCGGACAAGAACCGGCGCCTGCAGGAGGCCTTCGTCGCCCTGCCGACGTTCGAGCGCGAGAGCCGCCTGACGCTGCGCCGGCTCGACCGCTTCGCGCGCAACGCCACCCCCGTGGTGTCCGACCTGCGCCCGGCGGCGCGCGAGCTGTCGCCCACGCTGGTCGACCTGGCCGCGCTGGCGCCCGACCTGCGGGCGTTCTTCCGCGACCTGGACCCGCTGATCACGGCCTCGCGGCGCGGGCTCCCCGCCACTCAGCGCGTGCTCGACGACCTGCGGCCGGTCCTGGGGCAGCTGGATCCGCTGCTGCGCAACCTGATCCCGATCACGGACTTCCTCGCGCCCTACCGGCGCGAGCTCACCGCGTTCTTCGCCAACAGCGCCGCGGCGACCCAGGCCACCGACACGCCGGGCACGGCGGGGCGCAAGGTCCACTACCTGCGCACGGCCAACCCGGTCAACTACGAGACGCTGGCCCTGTATCCGCGCCGCGTCGGGACCAACCGCCCCAACCCCTACCACCTGCCGGGGTCCTTCGAGCGCCTGGCGCGGCCGGGCTACCTGCAGGTGTTCGAGAACCGCCAGTGCGGCGCGGGCGGCATCCCGCTGCCGCTCTCCTCGCTGGGCGTCAACCCGGCGCTGATTCCGCCGGCCCTCAACACGCTGATCGCCAACACGATCTTCAACGCCCAGGGCGGCGGCGAGGCGCCGGCGCCGCCGTGCGAGCTGCAGCCGAGGTTCGACCTGCCGGGCGGCCGCACGCAGTACCCGCGCGTGGTCGCCTACCCGCCGCAGCGCTAGGCGGCGGCCACTACCCTCAAGGAGATGTCGCAGCGACTGGAACGGATCGTCCGTGTCGCCGTGCGCCGCCCCGGGCTCGTCGTCGCGCTCACCGCGCTGCTGGCGCTGGGTGGCGGGGCTCTGGCCCTCGGGCTGAAGCCGGACGCCGGCGTGGACACGCTGGTCTCGCGCGACTCGGACACCTTCCAGGCGACCGAGCGCTACCGCGAGCGCTTCGGCGAGGACGCGATCGTCGTGCTGGTGCGCGAGCGCCTGCCCGAGCTCGTGCTCACGTCCGACCTCGGGCGGCTGCTGGGGCTGGAGGGCTGCCTGTCGGGCAACATCCCGCGCGAGGTCCGCAACCCGCCGGGCGGGCGCAACGGCCCCTGCGTGGCCCTCGCGCGCGAGGAGCGCGGGAATCCCAAGCCGGTCCAGGTCGTCTACGGGCCGGGCACGTTCGTCAACGAGTCGGTCCGCCAGATCCAGGAGCAGTTCGGCGCGCAGCAGAAGGCGCAGGCCCAGCGCGAGAAGCGCGCGATGCGCGCCGCGCGCAGGCTGGCGGCGGCGCAGGGCCGCTCGAAGGCCGAGCAGAACCGGCTGGCCAACCAGGCCCGCCAGCTCGTGCGCGCGGAGTACTTCCGCAACACGCTGCGCCTGGCCCTCAACTACGGGATCCGCTCCCTGCCGCGGCTCAACGACCCGGACTTCGTCTCCCAGCTGGTGTTCGATCCGCGCCGCGGCGTGGCCGTCCCCAAGTCGCGCTTCGCCTACCTGTTCCCCTCGCCGCGCGCCGCCCTCGTGCAGGTGCGCCTGCGTCCCGGCCTCACTGAGGCCCAGCGCGACCGGGCCATCGCGCTCGTGCGCGAGGCGACCCGCCTGCCGGAGTTTCGGCTGACCAACGGCAAGGGGACCTACACGGTCACGGGGGCGCCGGTCGTCCTGAGCGCGCTGACCGACGAGGTGTCCAGCTCGATCCGCTCCCTGCTGGTCGCCGCGCTGGTGGTGATGGCGCTGACGCTGCTGTTCGTCTTCCGCTCGCCGCCGCGCAGGGCGGTGCGGCTGCTGCCCCTGGCCGTCGCGCTCGCGGCCACGGGGATCCTGTTCGGGGCGATGGCGCTGTTCGGCGCCACGCTGACGATGGCGTCGATCGCCGTGCTGCCGATCCTCGTCGGCCTGGCGGTGGACTACTCGATCCAGTTCCATTCGCGCCACGACGAGGTGGCGCGCGACGAAGGCCTTCCGGCGCCGCGCGCCGGCCCGCGCGCCGCCGCCCTGGGCGGCCCCACGATCGCGACCGCGTGCGCCGCCACGGCCGCGGGCTTCCTGGTCCTGCTGCTCTCGCCGGTGCCGATGGTGCGCGGCTTCGGCCTGCTGCTCGTGATCGGCGTGGTGCTGGCCTTCGCGGTGGCGCTGACCGCCGGCTTCGCGGCGCTGGCGCTGGTGGAGCGGGCGCGCGCGCCGCGCCTGCCGCGCTGGCTGACCGGCGCGCTGCACGGCGCCGGGGACCTCGTGCGCTCCGCCGCGGACCTCGTCCCCACCGCGCGGGCGCGGCGCCTCGGCGCGCGGGCGCGCGATCGGGCGCTGCGCGCCCGGCGGCGCGCCATGCGCGAGGCCGTGCAGCGGCCGGCGCGCGTGCTGGGCATCGCGGTCGCGCTGGCGCTCGTGGGGTTCGTCGTGGACACGCAGACGCGGGTCGTCTCCGACGTGCAGAAGCTCGTGCCCCAGGACCAGCCCGAGCTGCGCGACCTCGACACGCTGCAGCGCGCCACCGGCGTCTCGGGGCAGATCGATGTGACGGTGGAGGCGGACGACCTCACCGATCCGCGCGTGATCGGGTGGATGACGAGCTACCAGTCGCGGCTGCTGCGGCGCTTCGGCTACCGCGAGGCGCGCGGCTGTGCGAAGGCGCAGCTGTGTCCCGCCCTGTCCCTGCCGAGCCTGTTCCGCGACCCGGCGCAGGCGCGCGACCGCGACCGCATCCGCGCGCTGCTGGACGCCGTGCCGCCCTACTTCTCCCAGGCCGTCATCACGCCGGACCGGCGCATGGCGACGATGGCCTTCGGCATCCGCCTGATGCCGTTCGACCGCCAGCAGGAGGTCATCGAGGAGATGCGCCGCCGGCTCGACCCGCCCCCGGGCGTGACGGCCAAGCTGGTCGGTCTGCCCGTCCTGGCCGCCGAGGCCAACGCCAAGGTCTCCTCGGACTGGCGGCGGCTGCTCAACGTACTGGCCGGGCTGCTCGCGGTCTCGCTCGTGCTGCTCGCGGTGTACCGGCGCGCGCAGCGGGCGCTGGTGCCGCTGATCCCGATCGCCATGGCGGGCGGCTGGTCGGCGCTCGTCCTATTCCTCCTGCGCGTGCCGCTGAACCCGATGTCGGTCACCCTCGGTGCACTGGTCATCGCGATCTCCACCGAGTTCAGCGTGCTGCTGTCCGAGCGCTACCGCCAGGAGCGCATCGCCGGGCACGCGGCCGCGGAGGCGCTGGAGCGCACGTACCGGTCGACGGGTGCCGCCGTCCTGGCCTCGGGCGCCACGGCCATCGCCGGCTTCGCGGTCCTGGTGGTCTCCGACATCCGGATGCTGCGCGACTTCGGCTTCGTGACCGTGATCGACCTCGCGGTGTCGCTGCTGGGCGTGCTGGTCGTCCTGCCCGCGGTGCTGGTGCTGGCCGAGCGCGGCGAGCTGGGCGCGCTGCCCGGACAGGCGTGGCGCTGGCTGCGCGCTCTGCCGCGTCGCATGCGGCGGGCGGGATTGCCGCGCCCGCGCCTGCCCCGCCTGCGCCGGCCGCGGGTGCTCGGGCGCCGCGCCGCATGAGCGAACGCGGCCCGCTCTCCTTCGACGACGAGGACGAGCGCCGCGCGGCGCAGGCCCGCCTGGAGGGGCACGGCGTCCCGCCGCCCCCGCCCGAGCGCAAGCGCGGGCGCTACGGCTGGATCGTCGGGATCGGCTTTCTCGTCTGGATCGTCTACATCACGCTGAACACGCTGCGCACCGACAGCCCCGGCTCGCGCGGCGTGCCGGACAACGCGCCGCTGCCGGCGTTCGCCGCGCCGCTCGCGCTCTCGAACCTCGACGGCGACGCGAACATCGCCTCGCGGCGCGACCAGGGGGCCGCGGGCCGGCGGCCGGCCTGCGCGGTGCGCGGACCGCGGATCCTCAACTCATGCCAGCTGGCCGAGCGCGGGCCGGTCGTGCTGACCTTCTACGCCTCGCGCGCCGGCCAGGCGTGCCCGCGCCAGCTCGACACGATCGAGCGCACGCGGCGCGAGTTCCCGGGCGTCCAGTTCGCGGCCGTCGCGATCCGCGGCGACCGCGGGGACCTGCGCCGCATGATCCGCGAGCGTGGCTGGCGCTTCCCCATTGCCTTCGACCGCGACGGGCAGGTGGCGAACATCTACCGCGTGGCCGGCTGTCCCACCACCACCCTGGCCTATCCTGGCGGCATCGTGATGCACAGCTACCTCGGCCTCCTGGGCGAGCGGCGGCTGCGACGCGCGGTGGCGCGGCTCGTGGCGGGCTCGCGGCGGCGCGGATGGACGCCCCCGGCGACGACGAGGTCCTGAGCGGCGTCGCCACGGCCACCGGCTGGGTGGCCGACGACGTGCGGGCCGAGTTTCCCGACCTGCGGCTGCTGGCGGCGACGCTGGAAGTCCAGCCCGGCCGCAGCCCGGACGGCGTGCGCCAGCGCCTGCGCGGACTGTCCGACCGCTTCCGCGGCTCCCACGCCGTCACGATGCGCCAGGACCCGATTCCCTGGGCCTACCGCGTCTTCTACCGCCACGTGGGCCTGGACCCCGACGCCGACCGCACGCCGGTCGAGGCGGCCGCGGTGGAGCGCCTGCTGCGCGGGGCGTTCAAGTCGCGCAACGTCGTGGACGACGCGCTCACGATCGCGCTGGTGGAGACCGGCGTTCCGGTGTGGGCCCTGGACGCGGACCGCATCGAGGGCGAGCTGGGCATCCGCGTGGCGCGCGCGGGGGAGCGGTTGGGGCGCGACGCCGGCGCCCTGCCGGTGTCCGCCGACCGGCTCGTCGTGGCCGACGCGCAGGGGCCGGTCGCGCAGCTGTTCTCCCACCCGGCCGCCGGCCACGGCGTCACCCGCGCCACGACGAGCCTCACGCTGTTCGCCGTCCAGGTGGCGAACGTTCCCGCGATCCACGTGGAGGAGGCGCTGTACACGTGTGTGGAGGTGCTGCGGTCGCGGTAGAATCCGGGCGTGGAGCTGCTGGAACACCGCCGCGCACCGGCGCTCGAGCCGTTCGTCGTCGAGATCGACGAGCGCGCGGCGCGCCGCTCGCTGCGCGAGCAGATAGCGCGGCTGGAGCGCGAGCTGGCGCACACCTTCGCGGGCGCCTACCCCCGCACGGGCCTGGAGTGGGCCGTCCCGGGTATGGCGGGCCCGCGGCTCCTGCACCTCGGGGAGCTCGAGCGCGTGCGCGACGACCTCGCCGCCCGCCTGCGCCAGGCGCGCGGCGACCTGGCCGAGCGCACCGACCGCGAGGAGGAGTGCCGCCGCCTGATCGAGCGCATGATGCTCGACCCGGCCGCCTACAAGCGCGTGCGCGTCTCGCGCGAGGACATCGGCGAGCGCGGTTGCGGCCACTGGCACGTGCGTCCCCGGCTGGGGATCCTCGGGATGCTCATGGGCTGGTGGCAGGTCAAGCTGTCGTCCGGCTGTCCGTTAGCCGAGGGGCGGTAGCCCCCGCTCCCATGGGAAGAAGAAGTCGCAAGCGCGTCCCCTCGCCCGCGCCGGAGAGTCCGGCGCCGGCCGCCCCACGCCGCCGGCGCAACGAGCGCCCGCGCGCGCCGTGGGGCAGCTTCCCGCTGGTCGAGCTGTGCGTCCTGCTGGCCCTGGCGATCGGGGTGGCGGGATTCGTGACCGGCGGCGAGCGGGGCGGAATCATGCTCGCCACCGCGGCGGCGCTGGGCTCGCTGGCCGGCCTGGAGCTGGCGATCCGCGAGCACGTCGCCGGCTACCGCTCGCACACCACGGTGCTGGCCGCGGCGCCCGCGGTGCTCGCGATGGGCGTGCTGTTCTTCTCCGGCGCGCCGCAGGTCGCGATGCTGGGCGCCGGCGTCGGGGTCTTCGCCGCCGCCTTCTGGGCGCTGCGCGAGCTGTTCAAGCGCCGTTCCGGCGGCTACGGGTTCCGCTGATGGCCGTCCAGCGCCGCATGCGGCTGACCGGCCTGCACCACGTCACGCTGATCTGCCGCGACCTCGAGCGCACCACGGCGTTCTGGCGCGACCTGCTCGGGCTGAGCCTGGTCCGCGAGGAGCGCAACGAGGACGACCCCGACTCGCGTCATTTCTGGTTCGGCGACGAGTTCGGCTCGCCCGGCACGCTGATCTCCTTCCTGGAGTACCCGGCGATGCCCGCCGGGGTGGTGGGCGCGGGGTCCACGCACCACGTCGCGCTGGCGGTGGAGTCGGCGGACGAGCAACTCGCCTGGCGGGACTACCTGCGCTCGCGCGGCGTGGAGTGCACCGGCCCCTTCGACCGCGGCGCGTTTCGCTCGATCTACCTGCGCGACCCCGACGGCCACATCGTCGAGATCGCGACACGGGGCTAGGCCGCGCTCGCCCCCCGCGAGCGCGGCCCCCGCGAGTCCCGTCCGTCAGGCGTGGGCGAAGTACCCCAGGCCCAGCTGGGCCCGGGCCGCGGCGTCGTCCGTGCGCCCCCTTGCCGAGAGCAGCGCCGCCAGCGTCCGGCGCTGGCGGTCGGTGAGCGATCCCACCGTCTTGGTCTCCGACATCCGAATGGATGTCAGGAACTTGCGGCAGCGGGTCCGACCCCACCGACGCTGGCTCATGAGCAGGTCCATGATCGGCATGCTCTCCGCCTCCCATGGACACGTGACGATCACCTCGGCGGCCGTGAGATCTCCCGTCCCGACGCGACGCTTGAGCGTCGCGCGGGCCAGTCGAACCCGATTGGCCAGCTCGAGGGCCTGCATGTGCTGCGGGGCAGCCGCGATCGTCCCGATGGCGTCCATCCTGTCCTCCCTGCTCGCCGGGTCACGGCGAACACGTCGCTGGGTTTCATGACCGTCTCGCCGTCCGTGAGCCAGTCCGGGGAACCCTCGATCGCGCGCACCTCGCCGGGCCCCGCTGGAAGTTCCAACGGATGCTCGCGACCCTCTTTGGAGACCCCCCTCGCCCGGCCTGGCAGCGGGCAGTAGAGACCTGGGCAAGCTACGTCAGGGCGGCTTCGGCGGTCAATGGACGTACGTTCAGATCGTTCGCTCAGAGCGGGCTTTTCGTGCCGGGGCGATCCTTGTCCGATTTTGGACAAGGCTCGCGATTCCGGATCAGTGTCCGGGCAGGGGCCCGTGCTCGGCCTCGAACGCGCGCTTGACGCTGGCGAACGTCTCCAGCGCGCGGTCCAGGACGGCTCGGTCGTGCGTCGCCATGACGCTGGCGCGCAGCAGCGCGCCGCCCGGCGGCACGGCGGGATGCAGGGCGACGTTCACGTAGACGCCGGCGTCGTAGAGGGCGCGCCACAGCAGCACGGCTTTCCAGTCGTCGCCCACCACCACGGGGACGATCGGCGTCGTGGCGCCCGCGGAGGTCACGACGCCGTACCCCAGGTTCGACAGGCCGGTCTCCAGGTAGGCGGCGTTGTCCAGCACGCGGGCGAACAGCTCGGGGCCCTCGGGCGAGCGGCAGATCCTGGTGGCGGCCAGGGCGGCGCCGACGGCGGCGGGGACGCCGGCCGCGGTGAACATGAAGGGCCGGGCGGAGATCTGGAGGTACTCGATCACCTCCGCGGGCCCGGCGATCACGCCGCCGCAGGAGGCCAGCGACTTCGAGAAGGTGGCCATGCGCAGGTCGACGCGGTCCTCGACGTCCAGCAGCTCGCAGGTGCCGGCTCCGCGAGCCCCGAGCACACCGAGCGCGTGGGCCTCGTCCACCATCAGCCGGGCGCCGTAGCGGCGGCACAGCTCGGCGATCTCAGGCAGGGGCGCCACGTCGCCCTCCATCGAGAAGACGCCGTCGACGACGACCAGCACGCCGCCGCCGTCGGTCGCGGCCTTCTCCAGCGTGCGCTCCAGCTTGTCCAGGCGGTTGTGGCGGAAGGGGCGCAGCTTGGCCCGCGACAGGATCGCGCCGTCCAGGATCGAGGCGTGGTCGCCGGAGTCCACGACGACCGTGTCGCCGGGCTCCAGCAGCGTCCCGATGGCGCCCAGGTTGGCCTGGTGCCCGGTGGTGAAGACCAGCGCCGCCTCGGTCCCCATCCAGGCCGCCAGCTCGCTTTCGAGCTCCAGGTGCAGCTCGATCGTGCCGTTCATGAAGCGCGAGCCGGTCAGGCCGGTGCCGTAGCGCTCCAGCGCGTCGCGGGCCGCCTGCTTGACGCGCGGGTCCCCCGTCAGCCCGAGGTAGTTGTTGGAGCCCAGCATGATCCGCTCGGCGCCCTCCACCTCGACCACGGGAGCCGACACGGAGTCGATGCGCCGGAAGTAGGGGACGAGGTCGGCCTCGCGGGCGGCGCGCAGCTGCTCGGCGCGCTCGTGGCCGCGGACCTTCGCGAAGACGTCGATTGCGGTGGGAGGCATATAGGGTCCGACCTCGTGTCCGTGGACGTCCGTCCGGTGGCGGGGCGGCGCGATCTGCGCGCCTTCGTCGAGCTCCCCTACCGGCTTCACTCTACATCGCCGTACTGGATTCCCCCGCTGCGGCTGGAGCGGCGGCTCTTCCTGTCCCCGCGCTTCAATGCGTTCTTCGACCGTGGCGAGGCGCAGCTGTTCCTGGCGCGCCGCGGCGATCGGGTGGTGGGGCGGATCTCCGCCCACCTGGACCCGCCCCTCAACGAGTTCCACGGCAACGCCTGGGGTCTGTTCGGCTTCCTGGAGCTCGAGGACGACGCGGAGGTCGCCGGCGCCCTGTTCGCCGCGGCGGAGCGCTGGCTGCGCGAGCGCGGCCGCGACCGCATGGTCGGGCCGATGGACTTCCGCATGAACGACGAGTGCGGCGTGCTGATCGAGGGCTTCGACCGCGAGCCGATGGTCAAGCAGCCCTGGCATCCGCCGTACTACCAGCGGCTGTGCGAGGGGGCGCTGGGGCTGGAGAAGGTCGTAGACCTCTACATGTGGGAGCTGCACATCTCCGACCGCGCGAGCATCGTCCCGGCGATCTTCGAGCTGGCCGAGCAGGTGCGTCCCAAGCACGGGATCGCGATCCGGCGCATGCGCCGCCGGCACCTGCGCCGCGAGCTGGAGCTGTTCGGCGAGATCTACAACGACGCCTGGAAGCGCAACTGGGGCTTCGTCCCCTACTCCAAGAAGGACCTCGACCACTACGCGCAGGAGCTGCAGCTGGTCTTCGACCGCGAGTGGTTCATGGTGGCCCAGCACGCCGACGAGCCGGTGGCGATCGCCATCACCGTCCCGGACGTCAACCAGGTCCTGCGGCGCATGGACGGGCGGCTGCTGCCGCTGGGGTGGTGGCACTACCTGCGCCGGCGCCGGGTGATCGACCGCTGCCGCGTCGGCTTCCTCGGCGTCAAGCCCGAGTACCAGCACACGGGCGTGGCGGCGGCGCTGTACGTCGAGCACTTCGACACCGCGGAGCGAAACCCGATCAAGTGGGGCGAGATGGGCTGGATCCTGGAGAACAACCGCTCGATGAACCGGGGCATGGAGGCCATGAACGGCCGCATCGTCAAGCGCTACCGCATGTACGAGCGGCGCTTTGAGGCAGACGCGGCGCCCGCGCGGCCCAAGAACGTCGCGCCGGCGTAGGTCGCCGTCGCACGCGTCTTCGCGGCCGATCGCGTCCGGCGTCCGCCGCGTCACTACACTGGCCGGCATGGCCGAGCCCGCCCGCGAGGACCTCCTGCCCGTGCTGGCCGAGGTCCGCCCGCTGGAGGCCGAGCGCGCCGCCGGGGAGGTCGTGCGCCCGGCCGTCGCCTCGCCCGCCGTCCAGGCCGCGGCCGTCGCCGCCACGGGCTTCGTGGCCGGCGCCGCCACCGTCGCGCTGGCCCGCCGCCGCGCCCACCGCCGCGCCGCCGCGCCGCGCCGCAAGCGGCGCAAGGCGGCCAACGACCTCGTCGAGGTCGTCGCCTCGCGCTCGTTCCTCGTCGACATCCACTTTTTGGGGTCGCGAGACTGACGCACCGTGTGGACTTTCCCGCGTATAGCGCGGTCAAGTCCACACTGTGCGCCGGGCGCGGGGCTAGTCTGCTTGCGTGGTCGAGGTGACGCGTGAGGTCGTGCCGCGCTGGCCGTGGCGGCTGCCGCGCCACGGCGGGCCGGACGGCCTGGCGCGGGTGGCGGACGGGGCGCTGCGGCGCCTGCTGCACGCCGGCGACGAGCGGGTGGTGGTCACCGTGCGCCAGCCGGCGCGCGACCGTGCGCTGCTGTCGGCGCGGGCGCCGTCGCGCGCGGCGGCCGAGCACGGGATGGAGCGCATGCGCTTCGCGCTGGGCCTCGACGACGACCTGCGCCCGTTCTACGAGCGCTTCCGCTGGGACCCGCTGATCGGACCGGCGGTACGGCGCGACCCGCTGCGCCGCGTGCGCCGGCGGCCCGACCCCTTCGAGGCGCTGGCCTGGGCGGTCACCGAGCAGCTGATCGAGTTCGACCGCGCCGCCGTGATCCAGCGGCGGCTGATCGCGCGGATGGGGCGCCGCTGCCCCGAGAGCGGCCTGCGCGACGCGCCCAGCGCCGCCGCGCTGGCGGGCTGCGCGCCCGCGGCGCTGGAGGCCTGCGACCTGTCGGCCTCGCGGGCCGTCGCCCTGGTTCGCGCGTCGCGGGAGGTGGCGGCCGGCCGCGCCGACCTGGCCGCCCCCGACCCCGAGCCGGGCTGGCGGCGGCTGCGCGCCATCCCCGGGATCGGGCGCTGGACGCTGGAGATGCTGGCCCTGCACGGGCACGGCCGGCTGGACTGCGTCCCCGCCGGCGACCTCGGCTTCCTCAAGCTCGTGGGCCGCCTGCGCACCGGCAACCCGTACGAGCGCGCCACCGAGGACGAGGTGCGCGAGTTCTTCGCGCGCTACGACCCGTGGGCGGGCCAGGCCGCCGCCTACCTGCACTCTCCCCACGGGCTCGCCCGCCGCCAGGCGGCGGCCCGGCGCGTCGCGGCCTGAGCGCTACCCGCGCCCGGCGGCGGCGCGCACGGTGCCGGCCAGCACTTCCACGGCGCCCGCCTCGTCGAGCCCCGCGCGGCGGGCGAGGGTGCGCCAGGCGTGGAAGTCGAGGGCGAGGTCGAGCGCGGCGCGCAGGCGGGTCGCCGCCGCGCCGCGCGCGCCCCAGCCGGCCACCAGCACGCGGCCAGGAGCGCCGCGTCGTCGGGGAAGTGGTCGTAGACCGTCGCGCGCTGGACGCCCGCCCGCGCCGCCAGCTCCGTGACCGTCGTGCGGGCCGGGCCGACGGACCCGTGGAGCTCGACGGCGCCTGCGTGATGCGCCGGCGGGTCGTACACAGTGTTCACTCAATCTTCGAGGTGGTCGAAGTGAGCGTTTCCGCAGCGGCGCGCCGGCTCGGGCCGGCCGACGGGCAGACCGTGTGGATCGAGGGTCTGGGCGCGCGCCTGATGGTCCGCGGCGAGCAGTCCGGCGGCGGCTTCTCTAAGCCGCGCGGCGTGCCGCACGCGTTCTGGAACGCCGGGGACGAGCCTGGAGATCATCAGCCCCGCCGGGTTCGAGGACTTCTTCCCCGCGATGGCCGGCGAGCGCTGGGACGACGCCGGCGCCCTGTTCGCGCGCTACGGACTCGAGTACGAGCCCGGCTCCGAGGAGCGCCTAGCGCGCGAACACGGGTTGGGCGGGGCCGCCCTCTGAGCGGCGCCCGCTAGATCCCCTGGCCCGGCAGGAACTCGTTGGTCAGCGCGTTGAAGGCCCGCGGCGGGTGGCGCACCAGCTCGTTCTCGTGCATCCAGCGTCCGTAGGCGTCCCACGCGCGCGGGTCCTGGTAGCCGAAGGGCTTGTCCTCGTCGCGCGGGAAGAAGGCCGGCAGCGTGGCGCGCACGCTCGCGAGCTGCAGCTTGCGCGTCAGGTCGGGGTTGGCCTTCAGCAGGTGGCCGACCGCGCGCGACGGGTTCTCGCGCGCCGACTCGTATCCGGCCGCCAGCGCGCGCATGAACCGGCGCAGGCGGTTGCCGCGCTCCCCGACGTCCTCGCGCCGGGCCACGATCACCAGCTCGTTGTAGGTCGGCACGCCGACCGTGTCGACCGGGATGATCGTGGGGTCGCGGCGGCGCTGGCGCAGCTCGACGCCCTCGTAGTTCCAGAACGATCCCAGCGTGGCGTCCACGCGCTTGGAGAGCATCGCGGGAACCAGGTTGAAGCCGACGTTGATCTCGTCGACCGAGTTGGGGTTGACGTCGGCGCGCTCCAGGATCGTCTTGAGGTAGGCCGTCTGGTAGGGGATCCCGGCGGTCCCCACGCGCTTGCCGCGCAGGTCGCGCACGTCGCGGACGCCCGCGCTGCCGATCGCCATGATCGAGGTCAGGGGCCGCTGGACGATCGCTCCCACGGACACCACCGTCAGCCCGCGGTCGCGGGCCAGCAGCACCTCGGGCTCGTAGGAGATCGCCAGGTCGGCGCGACCCGCGGCCAGCAGCTTCAGCGGCGCGGCGGGGTCGGACGGCGTGCGCGGGGTGACGTCGAGGCCGACCTTCTTGAACTCTCCTTCGGCGATGGCGGCGTAGATGCCGACGTGGTCGGCGTTGGGGAAGTAGTCGAGGACCAGGTCCAGCTTCTCGACCTTGGGTCGCGACGTCGTCTCCTCCTTCTCGCCGCAGGCGGTGACCGCGAGGGCCACGACGAGCAGGGCGAGCAGCGAGGCGAGGGGTTTCTTCACGCGTTGTCTCCTTGGTTTCGGTTCGCCCAGGGCACGAGCCGGCGCTCGGCGAGCGCCAGCGCCCCGAACAGGGATACGGCGAACGCCGACAGCACGACGACCGCGGCGTATGCGCGTGCCGTCTCGAACTGCGGGATCGCCTGCAAGATGAGGTGGCCGAGACCGCGGCTGGACCCGGCCTGCTCGGCCAGCACGGCGCCGATCACCGCCACGGCGACGGCGATCTTGGCGCCCGACAGCAGCGACGGCAGCGCGGCGGGCGCCTCCACGCGCCGGAACGCCTGCCAGCGCGAGGCGTCCAGCGTGCGCATGAGCTTGCGCAGCTCGGGGTCCACGCCGCGCAGGCCGTCCAGGGCGGTGACGGTCACCGGGAAGAAGCAGATGAGCCCGATGATCGCCAGCTTGGGCGCGAGGTCGTAGCCCAGCCAGACCACCAGCAGCGGCGCCACGATCACGATGGGAATCGTCTGGGAGGCCACGAGCAGCGGGTAGGCGGTGCGGCGCACGAGCGGGGAGAAGTGCAGGGCGACGGCGGCGCCGATCCCCGCCACCAGCGCCACGCCGATGCCCAGCAGCACCTCGCCAGCGGTCACCACGAAGTCGTCCCACAGCAGGCCGCGGTCGACCCACAGCGCCTCGGCGATCCGCGTGGGCGCGGGGAGGAGGAACTCGTCCACGCCGCCGAGGCGCGCGTAGGCCTCCCACGCTCCCAGCAGGACGAGGGCCAGCAGGCCGGGCCCGAGCAGGCGGCGCGTCACCGCAGCAGCTCCAGCGCGCGCTCGCGCAGCGCGACGGCGGCGGGATCGGTGCGCTTGCGCGGGCGGGGCAGCCCGACCTCGATCTCGCCGACCGCGCGGCCCGGGCGGGGGGACATGACCACGACGCGGTCGGCCAGGACCACGGCCTCCTCCACGTCGTGGGTGACCAGCAGGACGCTGCGTGGCTCGCGCGCCAGCGCGCCCGCCAGCCACTCCTGCATCTGCGCGCGCGTCAGCGCGTCCAGCGAGGCGAAGGGCTCGTCGAGGGCCAGGAGCGGCTTGCCCGACAGCAGCGTGCGCAGGAACGCGACGCGCTGGCGCATGCCGCCGGACAGCTCGTGGGGGCGCGCGCCCTCGAACCCTTCCAGCCCGAGCTGCGCGAACAGCGGGCGCGCGCGCTCGCGCGCCTCGGTGCGCCCGACGCCGCGCAGCCGCAGCGGAAGCGCCGCGTTGTCCAGCGCGCTGCTCCAGGGCAGCAGCAGGTCGCGCTGGGGCATGAGCACGGCGGGCTCTCCCTCCACGCGCCCGGAGTCGGGCCGCTGCAGGCCGCACACCAGCTCCAGCAGCGTGCTCTTGCCGCACCCGCTGGGGCCCACCACCGCGACGACCTCGTGGCGGCGCACGCGCAGGCTCATGCCGTCAAGGGCGACCACGTCGCCGAACGCGCGGCGCACGCCGTCGACCAGCACGCCGCCGGCGGCGGCTCGCGGCTCCCCGACCGGAGCCTGGCGATCCAGTATCGGTGCTCCCTTCGCGGGCATTACCCCACAGGTTCGAAGGGTCAGCGCCGGTGGGCTCGTCCCCTAGGCGCTATCTCAGCCGGCTTTCCGCCAGCCCCCCTGGTGTACGGACGCCCGGATCGTAGCGTGCGCGCCGCGAGCCCTACGGCGCGGCGCCGGCGACCGGGCGGGTCAGCGCCTTGACGAAGTCCTCCAGCTGGGAGGTCGTCCAGCACTCGAACGCCTCGCAGTGGCGCTCGTAGGCGGCGATGACCGAGTCGCCGTAGTTCCAGTACAGCCGCGGCTCGGGGTTCAGCCAGAACGTGCGGCCGGCGCGCTCGGCGACCTGGGCGAACAGGTCGGCGCGGGGCTCGCGGCCGTTCGTGCGCGCGTCGCCCAGCACGATCACCGTGGCGCGCGGGTGCAGGTCGTCCTCGATCTGCGCCAGGAACTCCTCCCACACCCGCCCGTAGTCGGTGTAGCCGGAGATGTCCGCCACGCCCGCGTCGCGGCCGATCGCCTCGTTGACCGCCTTGAAGTTGCGCTCGCGCTCGAAGATCTCGGTGACCTCGGAGATGCGCTCGATGAACACGAACGAGCGCAGCTTGCGGAAGGCGTCGTGCAGCGCGTGGAGCACCGACAGGAAGAAGACCGACGCGCTGGTGACGGACGTCGACACGTCGCACAGCACGAGGATCTCGGGCCGGCGCGGGCGGCGGGGCCGGGTCTTGACCACGATCGGCACGCCGCCCGTCTGCAGGGACGCGCGCATCGTGCGCCGCACGTCCACGTGCGCGTGGCGCTTGCGGCCGCGCTGCTCGTGGCCCTGGGTGGCCAGCCGGCGCTTGAGCTGGGCCACGATCCGGTGGACCTGAGCCAGGTCGGCCAGCGGGCCGGAGGGCAGCGCGCGGTCCAGCTCGTTGAGCGGGCGCGCCGGCGGCAGCTTGCGCGTGCGCTCGATCGTCGCGCGCTCCAGCTCGCGGCGCAGGTGCGCCTCGAAGTCGCGGATTCCCTCGCGCGGCAGGCCCTCGGCGCGCGGGTCGTCGGGGGGGAGGTCGGGCTGCGGCTCCGCGCGCAGCTCCAGCGCGCGGCGGATGCGCTGCACGTCCACGCCGATCACGCCCGAGCCCTCGCCCTGGCGGCCGAAGGCGGCGATGGCCAGGCGGGCGAGGTCGCGCATCGCGCCCTCGTTGCCCTCGCGGATGGCCGCCGCGATCTGCGCGCGCAGGGCGTCGACGTCCACCAGCTGCGCGCCCGATGGGTCGATGCCACCCTCCTCGCGCACGTCCTGGCGCACCGCCTCGGCCTCGGCCTGGCGGAAGAAGAAGCGCTCGAACAGCACGTCGAAGATGCGCCGGTCCTCCTGGGACTTGGCCAGCGTCGCGGCCAGCGTCTCGCGCATGTCGGCGCGCTCGGTCCACGGCACCTCCTCCAGCGCCGAGAAGGCGTCGAGCAACTCGGACGTGCCGACGGCCAGCCCCTCCTCGCGCAGCTCCTCGGCGAAGCGCAGCAGCTGGCCGGGGAAGCTGTCCGGCTCAGGCGCGCTGGGCATCGGCGAGGCCGCCCAGCTTCATCCCGATGCGCTCGGCGACCGTGTCGAGGTCGGTCCGGTGCTTGACCACGATGCTCATGGTGTCGCGGAAGGTCTGCGCGTCGATGTCGCGCGCCCCGAGCAGCAGCAGCGCGCGCGCCCAGTCGATCGACTCCGCGATCGAGGGCGGCTTCTTGAGGTCCAGCGCGCGCACCTGGTGGACGACCTCCACCAGCTTGCGCGCGACGGTCTCGTCGAGCTCGGGCGAGTGCAGACGCACGATCTCCAGCTCGAGGTCCAGCTCGGGGTAGTCGAGCCACAAGTACAGGCAGCGGCGCTTGAGCGCCTCGGTGAGCTCGCGCGAGTTGTTGGACGTGAGGATCACCACCGGCTGCGTGCGGGCGTCGATGCGCCCCAGCTCGGGGATCGAGATCTGGAAGTCCGACAGCAGCTCCAGCAGCATCGCCTCGAACTCCTGGTCGGTCTTGTCGATCTCGTCGATCAGCAGGACGACCGGGTCCTCGGAGGCGATCGCCTCCATGAGCGGGCGCTGCAGCAGGAAGTCGGCGGAGAAGATGTCGTCCTGGACCGCGTCCCAGCCGGCGCCCGCCTGCTCCGTCTGGATGCGCAGCAACTGCTTGCGGTAGTTCCACTCGTACAGCGCCTTGGCCTCGTCGAGGCCCTCGTAGCACTGCAGGCGGACCAGGCGGCGCTCCAGATAGCGCGACAGCGCCTTGGCCAGCTCGGTCTTGCCGACGCCGGCCGGCCCCTCGACGAGCACGGGCTTGCCGAGCTTGGCGGCGAGGTAGGAGACCAGCGCCGTCGACTCCCCGGGCAGGTAGCCCGTCTCGCGCAGGCCGCGCGCTACGTCGCTGACGGAGTCGGGCTCGATCGGCATGAGCGCGCATTGTGGCATCTCGCTTGACTCTCAATACCCCCTAGGGGTATAGTCGCGAGCATGGAGACGACGACGCACGCCCCCGCCGACCACGAGCACCACGACCACCACGGCCACCACGACCACGAGATGCCGACGTCCGGCCGCGCACTCAGCGGCCTGGCCGTCAGCGCCACGGCGCACTGTCTCACCGGCTGCGCCATCGGCGAGATAACCGGTCTGGCGATCGGCACCGCGCTGGGGTGGAGCGACGCCGCGACCATCGCGCTCGCCGTCGGGCTCGCCTTCCTGTTCGGCTACAGCCTGACCTCGCTGCCGCTGCTGCGCGCGGGGATGACGCTGGCGGCCGTCGCGCCCATCGCCTTCGCCGCCGACACCTTCTCGATCGCCGTCATGGAGATCGTGGACAACGGCGTGATGCTGCTGGTCCCCGGGGCGATGGAGGCGGGGCTGGGCGACGCCGTCTTCTGGGGCGCGCTGTCCTTCGCGCTGGCCGTGGCCTTCGTCGTGGCCTTCCCGGTGAACCGGTGGCTGATCTCGCGTGGCAAGGGGCACGCGGTGATGCACGAGCACCACGGCGACGGCGACGGCGGTCACGACATGGGGCCGATGTTCCATCCGCGCCGCGTCCTGGCCATCGTGTCGACGATGTTCCTGGCCGGCGGCGCCGTGGTGGTCGTCAACTGGGACGACGAGGACGCGGCCATGGCGGGCCACGGCGGGACGGCGCAGACCGCGACGGCGTCCGACGAGCCGGGCGGCCTGGCCTCGGCGCAGGACG
Organism: Solirubrobacteraceae bacterium; assembly: GCA_031177685.1. Classification (GTDB taxonomy): domain Bacteria; phylum Actinomycetota; class Thermoleophilia; order Solirubrobacterales; family Solirubrobacteraceae; genus AC-38. Next base: position 162,802 of record JAPSGI010000002.1, read on the forward strand.
GCCTGCGCCTGTCCGCGCGCCCCACGCGGCTGGCCGCGCCGGGGCGTACCGCCTTCTCCTTCCAGGTGCTCGACGACGCCGGCCGGCCCGTGCGCGACTTCGAGATCGAGAGCGCGCGCCGCATGCACGTGATCGCCGTGCGCCGCGACGCCACGGGCTTCCAGCACCTGCATCCGCGCATGAGCGCGGACGGCACCTGGACGACGGCCGTGGACTTCCGCGACCCCGGTGCCTGGCGCGTGTTCGCCGACTTCCAGGTCGACGGCGAGCGCCGCACGCTGGGCACCGACGTGCTGGTCCCCGGGCGCTTCGAGCCGCGGCCGCTGCCCGCACCGTCCACGACCGCGGACGCCGGCGACGGCTACCGCGTGACGATGGCCTCGCGGCCGGACGAGCTGCACTTCGAGGTCACGCGCGACGGGCGGCCCGTCACGGTGCAGCCCTACCTCGGCGCGCGGGGCCACCTGGTGGCGCTGCGCGAGGGCGACCTGGCCTACCTGCACGTGCACCCGGAGCGCAGCGACGGGCGCGAGATCGCCTTCGGCGTCGAGTACCCGAGCGCCGGGACCTACCGGCTGTTCCTCCAGTTCCGCCACGACGGGCGCGTGCGGACCGCGGCCCTTACGCAGCGCGTGTCCGGCTAGGCGATACTGCGCCGGGCATGCCCCTGGCGCTCCTCGCCAACTGGGTGCCGGACCCGACGCCCGAGTTCGGAGCCGACCCCAAGCCCTACGTCACGCTGATGCTCGTGGGCCTCGCGGTCGGGATCGTCGGCCACGTCGTGCGCTCGCGGACCATGGTGGTCGTGGGAATCGGACTCGTGTTCATGGGTACGTTCCTGCTGCCCCTCGGGGTGTACCTGTCGAAGTCGTGAGCGAGCCGGCGGACGTCACCAGCTTCTCCAAGGCCCTCGTGCTGGGCGAGATCCACGAGGAGCTCGTCTTCCCCTACCCCACGTCCGACGAGGCGGAGGCCGGCAAGGTCCGCGCGCTGATCTCCGCCTTCCGCGCGTACGCGGCCGACCACGTCGACGCGCGGCGCATCGACGACGAGGCCTGGATCGACGACCAGGTCTACCGCGACCTCGGGGAGATCGGGCTCACCGGCCTGTACGTCCCGGAGGAGTACGGCGGGCAGGGCCTCTCGCAGACCGGCTACGCCCGCGTGTTCGAGGCGATCGGCACGGTGAGCGGGTCGCTGACGATCGGCCTGGGCGTGCACCAGTCGATCGGCTTCAAGGGCATCGCGCTGTACGGGACCGACGAGCAGCGCGAGCGCTTCCTGCCCGACCTGGCGCGCGGGCGCAAGCTCGCCGGCTTCGCGCTCACCGAGCCCAACGCGGGGTCGGACGCGTACAACATCGAGAGCCGCGCGGTGCGCCAGCCGGACGGCTCGTGGGTGCTCAACGGCGAGAAGCGCTGGATCGGCAACGGCGGGCGCGGCGACGTGTTCACCACGTTCGCGCGCGCCGAGGTGGACGGCCGCGACACCCACGTCGCGCTGATCCTCGAGAAGGGCATGGAGGGCTTCGAGGCCGGCGAGCCCTACGACACGATGGGGCTGCGCGGCAACAACCTGTGCCCGCTGTACTTCCGCGACGTCCGCGTGCCGCGCGAGAACGTGCTGGGCGAGCCCGGCCAGGGCTTCCGGATCGCCATGGACGTGCTCAACAACGGGCGCATCGGGCTGGGAACCGGGTCGGTCGGCCTGGCCAAGCAGCTGATCGACATGACGATCGACCACGTGACCGAGCGCCGGCAGTTCGGCCGCGCCCTCGCCGACTTCGACATGGTCGAGGACAAGGTCGGCTGGATGGTCTCCTACCTGTTCGGGCTGGAGTCGATGGCCTACCTGACGACGGGCCTGATCGACGCGGGCATCGACGACTACTCGGTGGAGTCCGCCATGGCCAAGGTGACCGGCACGGAGTTCGTCTGGTACCTCGCCAACCGCGCCATGCAGCTCAAGGGCGGCGCCGGCTACATGCGCACCGAGCCCTACGAGCTGATCATGCGCGACATCCGGATCTTCCCGATCTTCGAGGGCGCCAACGACGTGCTGCGCTCCTACGCGGCGCTGTCGGTGCTCAAGCCGCTGGGCGAGGAGCTCGAGGTGCTCGCGGACACCGACCTGAGCGACCCGATCGGCGCGCTGGGCGCGTGGGCCGGCTACCTGGGCGGGCGCCTGAAGCGCGAGGTCCGTCCCGACCGGATCTCGCTGGCCCACGAGGCGCTCGCCGAGCTCGCCGGCCCGGTGGCCGACCAGGTCAAGCGGCTGCGCGCCGTGGGCGAGTCGGTCCTGCGCGAGCACGGCAAGGGGATCGTGAACCAGGGGATGACCCACAAGCGCCTGGCCGACGCGCTGGCCGACGTCTACGCCCAGGTCGCGGTGCTGTCCCGCGTCACCGCGATCTTCGAGGAGCAGGGCGTCGAGGCCTCCGGCCAGGAGCGCTTCATCGCCGAGACGTTCTGCAGCCGCGCCGCGCGCCGCGCCAACCTCGAGCTCGACAAGATCGAGAGCAACGACGACGAGCGCATGCACTCGATCGCCCGCCTCGCCTACAAGCGCGGCAAGTACGGCTACGCCCTCTTCGAGGACTGACGTGTGGAGTTAGCCGCGATATACGCGGCAAAGTCCACCCTGCTCAGTCGGGGGCGGGTGGCTTTGGCTCGGTCGGGGCGTCTTCGGGTGGCACCACTCCGAACTCGGCGGTGTCGCGGGCCGCGAGCTCGCGGCTGAGCGGGGCGCGGTCGGGGCGGCGCTCGAGCACGCGCGTCTCCGCGAGATGGGGGCGATCCTCGGGCACGCGGACCTCCACCGGCGCGTCCGGCGGGCGGGGCGGGGCCGCGGCGGGCAGCGGCGGCTCGGGCCGGTGGGCGGCGCGCAGCCGGTTGCCGGCGACGGCCAGGCCGATCGCGGCGGCCAGCGCGACGTAGATGCCCCAGGTCAGCCCGACGGAGACGCCCTGTCCCAGCTCGGGCTTGTCGAACAGGCGCCACACGATCAGCAGCGACGCCCAGATCCCGGCGGCCGCGATCACGGTCCCGTCGCCCCCGGGCAGGTGGAACGCGCGCCGCTCGCCGCGGGCGAACAGCAGCGCCAGGACGCCCAGCGCCACCAGCAGGACCGCCGCCTCCACGAAGGAGAAGGCCTGCAGCGCGGTCTGGCTGTCCTCCACGAGCTGGGCCCCGCGCCGGGGCACCGCCACGCCCCGGCTGGTCGAGTACCAGGGCAGCAGCATCGTCGCCAGCACGGCCACGGCGGCGGCGCCGCACACCCGATGCTCGGCCGGCAGCGCGCGCCAGGCGTCGCGCACCCGGCGGACGGCGGTCACGCCGGCGCCCGCGCCGCCGCGCCGGTCAGCGCCTCGACGAGCAGCTGCGCGTCGGCGTCCGAGACGGCGCGGATCTGTCCCTGGAAGGCGAGCTTCCAGTGCTCGGCCGGCCACTTGCGCACGTGCTCCAGGCGCGGCGCGAGATCCTGCGCCGGCACCCACTCCCGCGGTTCCAGGACGACCTCCGGCTCGGTGGGGAAGCGCCACGGGTAGGGATCGGCCTTCCCCGGCTTGCCCGGCCAGATCGGCGTGCGCTCCTCGTACAGCTCGCCGGTGACCCGGATCGCCCCGGCGAACGCCATGCGCTGCGTGGCGTAGAGGACGATGCGGTCGCCGCGCTCGATCTGCAGCGCGAAGTTGCGCCGGCCCTCCTTGAGCCCGATCACCGTGTGGCCATGCTCCGCCGTGGCCGCGTGGTTGTCGGGGGACCCGGTCAGGATCCAGGTGCGGGGCTGCGCCATGGACGGCGGATTGTAGAAGCGCGCCCGCCTAGGAGATCGGGATGTCCTGCACCTCGACCGGCTTGGTCCGGCGCTCCTCGACGCGCTCGAGGTACCAGTCGATCAGCGCGCGGGCGAGCAGCAGGATCTCGCGGATCAGCTCGGCGATCTGGGCGCGCAGCTCCGGTGGCAGCAGCGCGCGGCCCAGCTCCAGCAGCGCGGCGAGGGCCTGCACGTCCGCGCCGGCCGGCCGGCTCGCGCCCGAGTCCGGACTCGCGTAGCCGCGCGGGGGAGGACGGTGCTCGGCGCCGGGGTTCGAGGCCTCGGCGGCGGCCTGCTGGGCCGCCTCGGTCGCCTCGCGGACCAGGCGGTCCGCCGTCTCCTGGGCGGAGCGCAGGCGCTCGCTCAGGGCGGACAGCGGGTCGTCAGCCGGTGTCGGGGACTCGGGGCTGTTCATCCAGCGTCACCTGCAGGGCGCCGTCGTGGAAGCGCGCCGCGGTCGCGCGCCAGTCTGCCAGAGCGGGCGGGAGCATGATCGTCCGCTTCTGGCCGTCCACGCGGACCACGAGCTCGAGCCCGATCTTCTTCAAGGAGATGTCGCCGCGGCGCGCGAACGGCAGCGCCAGGCGCAGCTCGGCGCGCCCGTCGTCGACGCGCAGCTCCTGCGAGAGCGCGTCGTGCAGGACGGCGCCCGCCGCGCGCTCGCCGAACAGCTCTTCGCCCAGGCGGTCGAGCATCTCCGGGCCCACGACCTCGCTGTCGAAGTAGGACGCGCGCAGGATCGGGACGGGCGCGAAGGCCGACTCCACCAGCGCGAGGTGCTCCTGCTGGCGCTCGCGCCACGCCCCGAAGTACGTGCCGGCCACGGCGTCGGGGAAGACCCGGTTCACCACCACGGCGTCGGTGAGGTAGCCGTAGAGGTTGAGGTAGGTGAAGGTCCGCATCGCCTCCCCGATCACCATCTTGTCGGGGTTCATCACCAGCCGGATGGAGGCGCTGCGGCGGTCGCGCAGGATGTCGTTCATCGCGATCAGGTTGTCCATCAGGCGCTGCACGTCCGCGAAGACCGCCTCCGAGGGCAGCGTCACGTCGAGCACCGTGCGGGCCAGCGGCCGGGCGGCCGCCAGCAGCTGGCGCTCGTGCGGGAAGACCTTCTCCAGCCACCAGCGCGCCACGTCGGGGAAGGACAGCAGGCGCAGCGTCTCGCCGGTGGGCGCGCAGTCGACCACGATCGCGTCCCACTCGCCCGCCTCGTGATGGCGCTTGATCTGCAGCAGCGAGAACAGCTCGTCCAGCCCCGGCGGGACCGTGAGCTCCTCCGCCGTGATGCGGTTGACCCCCCGTTCCACCAGCAGCTCGCCCATCCACTCCGACACGGCCGACCAGTGGCGCTCCATCTCCTCCTGGGCCTGGACCTGCTGGGCCCACAGGCGGTCGCCGCAGGCCGTCGGTCCACTGCCCACCTCGGCCTCCAGCGACTCGGCCAGCGAGTGCGCGGGATCCGTGGAGAGGACGAGCGTGCGCAGGCCCACCGCGGCGCAGCGCCGGGCCGTCGCCGCGGCCACGGACGTCTTGCCCACACCGCCCTTGCCGGTGTAGAGGATGGTTCGCGGCGCCATGCGCCGCCCAGTCTACGGTCGGCCCCTGCGCAGGTACCTGCTGAAGCGGGCGGCCTTCGCGCAGTAGACGTCCGTCCCGGTGCGGTCGCACAGCTCGCGCAGGAAGTCGCGCAGCAGGACGTGGTAGTTGAGCGACGAGAGGTTCTTGAGGTTGGAGTAGTACGACCAGCGCCCGGTGTCGAACCACGGCAGCGCCTTGCGGGCCTCGCGGTCGCCGCGCTTGTACAGCGTGCGGGCCAGCGCGGTGTAGGGCCGCGCGTCCCACAGGCCGTTGAGCGCCTGCACGAACCCGTTGATGATGCGCAGGCGCGGGGCGAAGGAGTACTCGGCGTAGTGGTTGCCGTAGCGCGTGGGGACGCGGACGCCCAGCGGCGTGCGGAAGGCGTACAGGCGCACGGCCGAGCGCAGCGCGTCCAGGTAGGCGTCGTCGCCCAGGTCTCGGTACGCCCGCGCCAGCGCCACCAGGGCCGTCCCCTGCGAGAGCCCGCTGGTCCACGGCGGCGAGCCGCCCATGAAGACGAAGTAGTACTCCCACGTCATGGCGCCGTTGCGCCGCGCGGCCAGCGGGAGCAGCTCGGCCAGGAACTCCTGCGCGTTGGTCGCGTAGCCGCCCTTGAGCAGGCCGCTGGCGCGTCCCCAGTTGGCCAGCGGGTGCAGCTGCAGTCCCTGGCCCGAGAAGTACTGGAACAGGACCCGGCTGCCCCGGAAGCGCACGCGCTCGCCGCCGCGCGGCAGGCGGTCGGCGAAGCCCCACCACTCCACGTTGCGGTTGAGCTGCAGCCACAGCGCGTTGAGCCGGGTGGCGTCCAGCTCGCCGCGCGCGGCGATCCCGCCCAGCAGGCCCAGCACGCCGTCCAGCTCGCGCCGGCGGGTTCCGGTCAGCTGGTTGCGGATGAACAGCGCGTCGTCGAGGTCCTTGATGCGCTCGTCGTGCTCGACCTGCCCGATCGCGCCGGACTGGAGGAGCCCGGCCAGCGCGGTGCGCACGTCGGAGATGCCCGCCATGCGGGCGCGCAGGCGCCGGTGGGACGCATGCGCAACGGCCGCCCGGACGGGCGGGCCGGGGGGGACGAAGCGGTCGCGCTCGCGGACCACGCGACCGCCGTCTCCGAGCACCAGGACGGGGGACGCCGCGGCGGGCGCGGCAGGCACGAGGAAGCACGCCACGAGCAGCGCGGAGCGGATCAGGCGCACCAGGGGAATGCTACGCTCGGCCGCCTGCGGCCCTGCCGGCTGCAACCCGTCCTGCAAACGCTGAAAGACCATCTGAACGTGCTCAACACCCGCACCGCCCGCTTGGTTGCGGTGCCCCTCGCCGCGCTGACAGTTGCGCTCCCCCTGGTGGCCTGCGGAGGCGGCGACGACGCCGACAAGGTGCTCAAGGAGACGTTCGGCGCCAACAAGCGGGTGGCCAGCGGCAAGCTCGACCTCTCGCTGCGCCTGAAGGCGGAGGGTGCGCGCAACCTCGGCGGGCCGATCACCGTCAAGCTCACGGGGCCGTTCCAGACGCAGGGCGACCGTCAGCTGCCGAAGTTCGACTTCGACCTCACGCTCGCGGCGTCCGGCCAGAACTTCCGCGCGGGCGCCGTGTCCACCGGCAACGCCGGCTTCTTGAAGTTCCAGGGCCAGGCGTACTCCGTGCCCGAGCGGGTGTTCGCGCAGTTCAAGCAGGGCTACGAGCGCTCGCAGGCCCAGCGCGAGGGCACGCCGCGCAACCAGAGCCTCTCCGCACTGGGCATCAACCCGCTGAACTGGCTCGAGGACCCCCAGGACGAGGGGGAGGAGGACGTCGCCGGCGTCGAGACGATCCACATCTCCTCGCGCGTGGACGTGCCCAGGCTGCTCGAAGACGTCAACCGGCTGCTGTCCCGCGCCCGCGGCCAGCTCGGCGGTCAGGGCGGCCAGCTCCCCTCGCAGCTGACGCCCCAGCAGCGCAAGGCGGTGGACGACGCGATCCAGGACGTCTCGTTCGACGTGTACTCCGGCAAGGACGACGAGACGCTGCGCCGGATGACGATCGGCCTGAAGTTCGAGGTGCCCGAGGGCCAGCGGCGCAGCGCCCAGGGGCTGACCGGCGGCGAGCTGACCTTCGACATGGTGATCGCCGACCTCAACGAGACGCAGCGAGTCGACCCGCCGGCCAACGCCCGTCCCTTCGACGAGCTGACGCAGGCCGTGCGCGGAGCGCTCGGCGCGCTCGGCGCGGGCGGCGGCGGCGCCTCGTCGGGGAGCGGCACCGCGACCGCGCCACCCGCCACCGGCGACGAGAAGGCACAGCGCTACCTCCAGTGCCTCCAGGAGGCCGGCGGCGACGTAGCCAAGGCGCAGCAGTGCGCGGACCTGCTGAACAGCGGGTAAGCGACCCGCAATGCGCCGCTTCCTGCTCAGCGGGACGGGCTGGCCGTACCTGCTGGTCCCGTTCATCCCCGCCGCGATCGCGCTGGAGCTCGGTCACGCCTCCGCGGGGCTGATCTTCTTCACGGCCGCGGCGGGCGTCGTGCCCACGGCCGCGCTGATGGGTCGGGCCACGGAGGAGCTGGCCGCGCGCTCGGGCCCGGGCATCGGCGGCTTCCTGAACGTCACCTTCGGAAACGCGCCCGAGCTGATCATCGCGTTCTTCGCGCTGCGCGAGGGGCTGCAGGAGGTCGTGAAGGCCTCGCTGATCGGGTCGATCCTCGGGAACATCCTGCTCGTGATGGGGCTCGCCATGCTGGTGGGCGGCTGGAATCGCGAGCGTCAGACGTTCAACCAGACGGCGGCCACCGCGCAGTCGGCCATGCTGCTGCTCGCGGCGGTCGCGATGTTCATGCCGGCCGTCTTCCAGCTGGTGCACGGGGACGGGCTGCCCGGCATCGGCGACGAGCGCGTGGACTTCGGCAGCGACGTGGAGTCCCTGTCGATCGCGGTGGCGGTCATCCTGCTGCTCTCCTACGCGGGCGGGCTGCTGTTCTCGCTGCGCACGCACCGCGACCTCTTCAACCCCGAGGCGCAGGTCGAGGAGGGGCACGCCGGTACCTGGAGCGTGCGCAAGGCCGTGCTGGCCCTGGCGGGCGCCGGCCTGGCCGTGGGCTTGATGTCGGAGATCCTCGTCGGGTCGATCGCCGAGGCGTCGGACTCCGTGGGGCTGAGCGAGTTCTTCGTCGGCCTGATCGTGGTGGCGATCGTCGGCAACGCCGCCGAGCATTGGGTCGCCGTGCTGGTCGCGGCCAAGGACAAGATGGACCTGGCCGTGAACATCTCGATCGGGTCCAGCGCGCAGATCGCCCTGTTCGCCGCGCCCGTGCTGGTGCTGCTGTCGTTCTTCGTCGGCCCGAGCCCCATGGCGCTCGTCTTCAACGGCCTGGAGATCGCGGCGGTGATGCTCGCGATCATCATCGCCGTCCACGTGACCAACGAGGGCGAGTCGACGTGGTTCGAGGGCCTCCAGCTGCTGTCGGTCTACGCGGTCCTCGCGCTCACCGTCTATTTCGCGTGAGCCTCGAGGACCCGGCACCGCTCGCCGCGCTCGTCGGCCTGATCGTCGCCCTCCTGCTGGTCGACCTCAAGCTGTTCGCCCGCGGGCGCGAGCCGTCGTGGCGCGAGGGGGCCACGTGGAGCATCGGCTGGTTCGTCCTGTCGCTGCTCGTGGCCCTGCCGCTGCTGGCGCTGTCGGGCTCCGAAGACGCGGTCAACTACACCACGGTGTACCTGATCGAGCGCTCGCTGTCGCTCGACAACCTGTTCGTCTTCCTGCTGCTGTTCGCGTACTTCGGCGTGCCGGTCGCCCACCGGGCGCGCTTGCTGTTCTGGGGGATCGCCCTGGCCCTGGTCATGCGCGGGCTGGCCATCCTCGGCGGCGTCGCCCTGATCGAGGAGTTCCACTTCGTCATCTACATCCTGGGCGCCACGCTGCTGCTGCTCGCCTACCGGATCCTGCGCGGCGTCGAGGAGAACGTCGATCCCGACCGCAACATCATGGTGCGCGCGACGCGGCGGCTGTTCCCGGTCACCAGCGGCTACCGCGGGGGCCGCCTGTTCTCGCGCGAGGAGGGGCGCCTGCACGTCACGCCGCTGTTCCTGTGCTTCGCCGGGATCGGCGCGGCCGACATCGCCTTCGCCGTGGACTCGATCCCCGCCGCCTTCGCGATCACGCGCGACTCCGCGGTGATCTGGATGGGCAATGCGTTCGCGCTGCTGGGGCTGCGCGCTTTGTTCGTGCTGGTGGAGGGCCTGATCGCCCGCTTCCGCTACCTGGACGAGACGATCGCCATCGTGCTGGCCATGGTCGGCGTCAAGCTGCTGATCGAGGACCTGGTCCACATCGGACCCGTGCTGTCGCTGGCCGGCGTCGTCGTCGCGTTCGCGATCGGGATCACGGCCTCGCTGCTGGCCGACCGCCGCGACCCCGACAAGGACATCAAGCGCGCCGAGCGCGCGGGGCGGATGATGAAGGGCGGGGACGAGCCCGACCCGGCCTAGTCCTCCTCGTCCTCCAGGTCTTCGCGGCCGACCTCCTGGTCGTCGTCGGCGTCGTCGTCGACGGTGTCGTCGTCGTCGAAGCCGGCGATCGACTGCGAGGTGCCGGGGTGGTAGCGGACCTGAAAGCGCTCGAGCAGCTCGTCGCGCTGCGGCTCGTCGATCGGCAGGTCGTCGGCGACCAGGACCCAGTCGGCGCCCTCGAACTCCTCGATGTTGAAGATCTCCCGGTCCAGCTCGGGGGAGTCGTCGACGACGACGAGGACCTCGGTTTGCGGGTTGAAGTAGGTCCCGGGCCGGACGAGCAGCTCGTCGAGCTCGAAGACCCGTTGGTCGCGTGCCATCGCGCGCAGACTACTCCAGCGTGCGGCGAGTCATGAGAGACGGCGGATCTCCCGCTCGACCTCCTCGTCGACGTCCAGCGGCGCCTTGCCGGCGCGCAGGCGGCGCTCGTTGCGGGCCACGACGAGCTGGCGGATCTCGTCGCGCAGCGCGGGGTCGACCTCGGTGTCGGCGGTCAGCCGCCGCAGCTCCGCCTCGACGTCGAGCGGCGCCTCGCCGCGGCGCACGCGACGGTCGTTGCGGGCGTCCAGCAGCTGGCGGATCTCGTGCTCGCGCACGCCGGCGGCCTCCCGGGGCGCCGGCTTCCCGCGACCGACGTCCTCGTTGAGCGAGAGCCCGCCGCGCCCGATCTGGTCGTACAGGCGCCCGGCGCCGACGAACGTGACGACCGCCACCAGCGCGCCGCCCACGACGACCACGAGCAGGACGGTCCAGAAGGCGTCCTGCAGGGCGCTGGCCAGGAATGGCTCCACCTGGTGATTGTGTCCCATCGCGCGAGTGGGGTACTCTCTTGGTTGACTGACCAGTCAATCTAAAGCTGGAGAGAGACTTCACGTGGTCGATTTCACCCTCACCGACGAGCAGAAGGCGCTGCGCGAGATGGCGCACGACTTCGCCGAGAAGGAGATGCGGCCGGTCGCCTGGGAGTACGACCGGGACGGCACCTGGCCCGAGGAGGTGCTCCGCAAGGCGTGGGAGCTGGGCCTGATGAACAGCCACATCCCCGAGGAGTACGGCGGACCGGGCGCTTCCTACATGGACGGCACCCTGATCGAGGAGGAGCTGGGCTGGGGCTGCTCGGGCATCGGCACCTCGATCGCCTGCAACGGGCTGGCCACCGCGCCGATCGCGCTCGGCGGCTCCGAGGAGACCAAGCGCGAGTTCCTGGGTCGCCTGACCGAGGACTTCGGCCTCGCGTCGTTCTGCCTCACCGAGCCCGACGCCGGCTCCGACGTGTCGGGCATGCGCACGACCGCGACCAAGCAGGGCGACAAGTACGTGCTCAACGGCAGCAAGTGCTTCATCACCAACGGCGGCTACGCCGACTTCTACACGGTCTACGCCAAGACCGACAAGGACGCCGGCCACCGCGGGATCTCCGCCTTCGTCGTGCCCCGTGACGACACCGTCACGGTGGACAAGAAGGAGGACAAGATGGGCCAGCGGGCGTCGAACACCGCGACCATCACGTTCAACGAGACCGAGGTCCCCGCCGAGAACCTGCTGGGCGAGGAGAACCACGGGTTCAAGCTCGCGATGATGACCCTGGACCGTACGCGTCCCGGCGTGGCGGCCATGGCGGTCGGCATCGCGCGCGCGGCGTTCGAGTACGCCACCGACTACTCCAAGGAGCGCGTGCAGTTCGGCGTCCCGATCGCCATGCACCAGGCGATCCAGTTCATGATCGCCGACATGGCGACGGACATCGAGGCGGCGCGCCTGATGGTCTGGAAGTCGGCCGTCGAGCTCGACCAGGGCAGGCGCAACACGCTCACCTCCTCGCACGCCAAGCGCTTCGCCGCGGACACCGCGATGAAGGTCACGACCGACGCCGTGCAGGTCTACGGCGGCTACGGCTTCATCAAGGAGTACCCGGTGGAGAAGCTGATGCGCGACGCGAAGATCATGCAGCTCTACGAGGGCACCTCGCAGATCCAGCGGCTGGTCATCGCCCGCGAGACGCTGCTGCCGCGGCGCATCGAGGAACCGGCTCCGGCCGCGGCGTAGACGGGCCGCTACGCCGCGAGGCGCAGGCCGCGCTGGACGAAGTGCTCGTCGAAGGCGAGCGCTTCGTCCGTGCCCTCGCGCGCCATGAGCGCGAACGAGGTCGCGTCGACGTAGCTCCAGCCCTTGTCGGCGTGTGCCTCGAGGATGTCCCACGCCTCGTCGTCGACCGCTTCCTCGATCCGGACCACCTCGAGCGCCGAGCCGGCGCGCAGGCGCCGTCCCCACTCCAGCGCCTCCGAGCGACCGAGGCGGGCGAGCAGCGCGGTGTACGTCTCGGCGACCACGTAGTTGCTGGTGAACAGCGAGGCGTGTTGGGCCGCCAGGTCGCGGAACGCGTCCCGAGCGCGCTCGTGCACCGGCTCGCGCGCGTTGCGCGTGGCCACGAACGCGCTCGTGTCGACGAAGACCCTCCTCATGCTCCGTACACGTCCCAGTCGAGGTCCGAGACCGCGGGGTTTCGCCCCCCGGCGGCCGGCGGGTCCTCGACGAGGAAGCGAACGAGCGGGTCGTCTGCCGTACCGACCGGGCGGCTGCGGGCGTCGTCGATGAGCTCGCGGACGACACCCGCGATGCTGCCGCGCTCGCCCGCGCGGCGCTTGAGCCACCGGTACTGGTCCGGATCGAGATGGAGCTGGGTGCGGCGCTTCATGGCGTATTACAGCATACAGCACCCATAGGCGCCCGCCCGGTATCTTTCGCCCCATGGCCGATCCCGGACACGTCGCCCTCGGCGCCTGGAGCGGCGGGCGCTTCCTGCACTTCGGGGAGGCGATCGACGAGGAGCGCTTGGAGGCGCTGCTGCGCCCGGGCGACGGCGTCTCCACGGTCCTTACCGCGGACGTCTACGGGCAGGGCCAGGCCGACCGGGTGGTGGGCCGTGCGCTGGCCGGGCTGCCGCGCGAGTCCTACTGCCTCGTGGGCGCGATCGGGCACGATTTCGTCGCCGGCGAGCGCGACGGGCCGCGCGGCTTTCCGCGCTTCACCGACCCGTCGCTGCTCGGCCCCGACGAGTACGCGGACTACGTGCGGCGCGCGACCGAGGCGTCCCTGCAGCGCTGCGGCGTCGCTGCGTTCGACCTGCTGCTGCTGCACAACCCCGACCGGCTCGGGTACACGTCCCCCGCCGTCTGGGAGGCGCTGGAGGCGGTCCGCGCCGCCGGGCTCACGCGCCTGCTGGGCATCGCGCCCGGCCCGGCCAACGGCTTCACGCTGGACCTTGTCGAGTGCCTGGAGCGCTTCGGCGCCTCGATCGACTGGGCGATGGTCATCCTCAACCCCCTCGAGCCCTGGCCCGGCGAGCTCGTGCTCGACGCCGCCGCGCGCCACGGCGTGTCGCTGATCACGCGGGTGGTGGACTACGGCGGGCTGTTCTGGGACGACCTGCGCCCCGAGCACGCGCTGGAGCGCCGCGACCACCGGTCCTTCCGGCCGGCGGGCTGGGTGGCGGACGGCCTGCGCCGCATGGAGCCGATGCGCCCGATCGCGGCGCGCCACGGCCTGACCATGGGCCAGCTGGCGTGCGCCTGGAACCTCGCCCAGCCGGCGGTCGAGTGCGCCGTGCCGACGCTGATCCAGGAGGCGTTCCCGGGCGCCCGGCCCATCGAGTCCCAGCGCGCCGAGCTCGCCGCCGTCCCGGCCGCCTCGCCCCTGGCCACGTCCGAGGTCGTCGAGATCCGCGCCGCCGGGGACAACACCGGCTCCATGGCGCTCAAGGGCGCCCACCCCGACCACGAGGGACCGGAGCGCCCGGACCGCTGGGCGGTTCAGCCGGGCCAGGAAGCGCTGGGCATAGACGTCGACGTGCTGCGCCAGCGCGTCCCCGCGGCCTGAGCCCCGACGCAGACGTCCCGATACGGATAGTGTTCACAACTCCGCGAAACGGAATCGTCGTTTCGTGAATGTTTAGTAGCGACATGCCACTTTTCCGAAAACTGGCGTGGCGGCCGTGAGCGACGCGGCCGCCACCGCGCCCGTCCAGGGCACAGTGCTCGTCGCGGGCTTCCGCGGCGCACTCGGGACCGGCCTACGCGACGTAATCGCGGGCGATTCGGAGCTGCGCGTCGTCGGGCCGGTCGAGGGCGGCGACCTGCGTGGGCTGATCACGGCACACGCGCCGGATGTCGTGTTCATAAGCCAGAACCTATTGACGAGCGTGATGGAGCTTCGCCGGCTCGTGGTGGCATACCCGGACATGGGCGTCGTCGTCGGCGTCATGCGGCCGAGCCGCCGGCGCGACGATACGTTGCTGGCCGCGGGGGCTCGCATGGTCCTGCCTTTGACGATCAACTTCGTCGAGCTACGAGGGGCGCTCAAGCTGGTGGCGCGGCGGCTCGTGGGACCGCCACGGGTGGGCCGGGTGGTCGCGAGCCGGCGGGTCGACCGGCTCACCGAGCGTGAGCATCAGGTGTTCGAGCTCCTCGTGTGCCGTCGGCCGGCGCATGAGATCGCCGAGGAACTGCACATCGCGACCGCCACAGTCCACACGCATACGCGCCGCATCTACGAGAAGCTGGGGGTGCACAGCCGCAGCGAGCTGATCGCCCAGGTCGCGGAGCTGCATCCTCCACAGCCTTCCCACGTCGCGTCGGTCAGTGTGCTCTCGCGCGACCGAGTTCCCTTCGGCAGGCGATCGTGCGACGTCCGGAACGCGAATCGCCCGTCTCCGGCGGATGTCTGGGGCTCGCTTGGCATGGCGCGCTGGCTCCACCCTCGTTGATTACACATAAAGTTGGTGCGGTAGTTCGGATTACCGTTGCGGCGTCGTTGAACGACGTGCATAGTGGGCAGCGGTCCCGCGGGGGACGGGCCGGAACGGCTGATGACCCGCGACAACGTCTCTCCGAGGGTGACGACCCGCCACCAAGACGGGGCCTCCAGTGCACCCGCCACTCCGGCGTGCCACCGGGGTCTCGATAAGGCGTCCGTCCTGGTCGCGGGGTTCCGCGGTGCGATCGGCGCCGGGATCCGCGAAGTGATCGCTCGCGACGCCTTCCTCGCCGTAATCGCGGCGGAGGAGGACGACGTGACCGCCCTCGTAAAGCGACACCGGCCCGACGTGGCGCTAATCGACCACGAGGCGCTGTCCGGCATCGAGAGCGTGAAACAGCTCGTCGCGCACGATTCCCCGGTAAGAGTTGTGATCGCGGTCATGCGACCGAACCGCGAACGCGATGCGAGACTGCTCGCCGCGGGAGTCGACGTCGTCGTGCCGCTCACCGTCGAGGCAGGCGAGCTGTGCGCGCTCCTACGCCTGGTGGCCAGGGGAGTCATTGCTCCCGCCAGCCGGGCGCGGATGCAACCGAACGCGGGCACGGGGCTGCTCACCAAACGCGAGCTCGAAGTGATGGAGCTCCTCATCCGCCGACGAAGCGCACGCGAGATCGCGGCCGAGTTGCACGTCAGCGAGGCGACCGTGAACACGCATCGGCGCCACGTCTACGAGAAGTTGGGCGTTCACAGCCGTGGCGAGCTTGCGGTGCATGCGCAGCGGCTTCTGAGTTTCGACGACGGTCTCGCGCCGATGCGATCCCGTGAGCGTGCGGCGTTCCGGCGTCATAGGCTGACCAGTGGCGAGTTTCACAGGCCCGGGTTCTCGATGCACGCGGCCCGCCGCTTGCGTACTCAATAGGTAGAAAACCGGCACATCGGGGCCGCTCCGAACGTTACTTCGCTGTCGGCAGACTGGTGTCCGTAGACGGCACCGCGCCCGCATACGCGAAAGGTGATGACTGAAATGCTCTTCTCCAACGCACGGTGCCTCACGATCGGAGCTTTCGTCGCCGCCTGCCTCGGGCTGTCCGCGCCGGCGAGTGCCCAGGAGAACCCGGCCGACCAGCGGTCGCGCTCCCAGAGCGCGGTTGTCACGGGCGGCTGGATGGCCAAGGGCGGCTTGCACACCAAGGACGGGCGAGGAGGGACGAACTTCTTCTTCGCCATGCTCATGCGCCCGGGTGGCGACGTCGATGGCAACGGGCCGCAACGCCCGGGTGAGCCGGACTTACGCGAGCCCTGGGTTGCGCTACTTCAGACGTCCACCGACGCGCTCGGGAAAAACCGTACGGAATGCGTCAGCCTGGCCAACCCCGCCTCGGCGAGGTATGACGGCACCGGTCGCGACGAGATCCCCGCAATTTTCGCCGATGTCCAGTGCGATGACGGTCGCGGCTACGACTTCTACCGTGTCGAATGGAGGGGCACGGAGCCGATGGAGTTCGGTGGCGCGCGAAGCACGTTCCCGCTCGGCCCGGCGCAGGACTACTGGTCGACGCCGTACGTGTACGACCGTCCGCACTACTCGGGCGGAACGACGCGCATGAGCTTCCATTACGACAACTCGTCGGGCGCCGTGTTCCGAATCTGCGGCCATCGCGATGCCAGCGTAGAGTGCCTCGTGCCGGTGGGCCACGCAGACCCATGGACGTTCGGGGTCTTTGTCGGCGGGTGGACCTTCATCAGAGCGAGCGCGAACAGGGTCGAACGCACGACCTGCTGTTGATGTGTACTCAAACCGCCATCTAGGCACGCAGAAGATCACGCTTAGATGACGATTGCTTTTCCCTGAATGTTCAGGGAAATTCGGCGCCTAACGGGAGGTGCACGGATTGGCTGCGCAGAGGTCTGCGGCGCAGTCCCCGGACATCGGACCCAGCTCGACCGACCGCCTGGCCGTCGGTGGAGCCGGTGCCGGCCTGGGCGGAAAGTGCCGTTTCACTGGCGGCCGCTCGGATCGCCTCCCGCGACCACGGCGAGAGGAGAAACCCAACATGTCGTCTAACCCTGAGCTCGACAAACGCCCAACCCGCAGGGTCGTCCGCCTTGCTGGTCTGATCGCGCTTGCGCTCGCGCTCGTCGCGCCAGCGGCGCACGCGGGCAACAAGCTCGGCGGTGGGGCGATCACGGGCGTCATGCAGTACGGGGCCCCGGGTGTGCCGCAGCCGCTGGCGCCTGGCCCGCCGAAATGCAGCATGGCGGTCACGTTCAGTGCGTCAGCGGGCGCGATGGTGCTCGACACCCAGATTGTCGGTTATGCCGGCCCGGTCACGATCTCCAACCAACCAGGGGAACTGATCGAGGGCGGCGCTGCACAGGGCGTCAGCCAGACGAACTGCGAGACATTCCTGCTGGGCAGCGGTCGGCTGTCACTCGACCTCAAGGGCTACAACCAGGTCAACGGAGCGCGCATCGCCTGCGACAACATCAACGGGACGTGGATTAGGGCGTTGAACGCAATCGAGATCGCGCTCAACGGGCCGTGCCGGATCGGCGGTGCCTTCACCACGAGCACGATCGCGTTCATCGGCGCGATGTCACATGTGGCCGATCCAATGGATGTTGGTGGCGGCGTCACTCACCCGTTCAACTCTGCGACGGTGAACGGCGGATTCGTCATCACGCCGGGATAGCCGGCGGTGGTTCGCGGCCCTGCAACCGGCCTGGTGATGGTGGTGCTGGCACTCGTTACCGCGGGTGACGTCCGGGCGGCGGCGGAAAGCGCGCCGCCCGGAGCGCCCCTGCCTGTCGCGCCGGCGGACGGGCACCGCTTCAAACATGGCGAGGCGCAACGCTTCACCGTCGCGGCTTTTGACCCCGACCTCGAACCCTACACGGCCACGGTGACCGTCCGCGACGCCGATACGCAGGCACAGGTGTTCCACGGTGACACGCATCCGGCGCCGTCGGGCGTACCGGCCACGGCGGTCGCCGTGCCGCCGCTGTTGCCCGGGCGCTACAGCTGGTCCGCCCGGGCCACGGACATTCGCGGCGCCACCGGGCCGGAGTCCGAATCGCTGACCTTCGAGGTTGGCCCGCCGGCGACGGTCGGCGCGGGTACCGTCGTCGCGACGCTTGACTACGACCCACCCGGGTTGCCGCGCATCGCCTGCGGCCCGACGCGCTTCGACCTTGCGGGGCAGGCGGGTGCGGCTGTCTTCGACGTCGTGGTGTCCGGGTTCGCTGGCCTGCTCTCAGTCACCGGCCATGGGGCGTCGTCGTGCGAGGACGCCGCGCTCGGAGCGGGAACGCTGACTCTGAGTGCCCACGGCGTCGGTCCAAGCGGTTCGCGCCTGCTCTGCGACAGCGTGACCGGGCCATACAGGAGGGTGGGCACGCAGCTGGTCGCCACGCTGAGCGGCGGATGCCTGGTGAACGGGTTCGACACGGGGCCGCTCACATGGACCTTCGGCGTGGAGACGCCGCCGCTCGACACGGGCCCTGGCACCACCGCCCCGATCACCCGCACGCGCTTCGACGGGGGTTTCGCGGTCCGGTCGCTGCTGGGCACCGGCGGCGGGCCGGAGTTCTAAACACGTCTAAGGAAAGGGAAGTCACATGCTCAGCAACAGAACAAAGCGCATCCGGACCCGCTCGACGACGACGGCGCTGGTCGCATCCGCCGTTCTGCTCGGCGCCGCGGCACCGGTGCAAGCGCAGGAGGAACCGCCCATCATCCCGCCATCCAACGTCGGGACGGGTGTGCTGAACGGCACCGTGGAGTTCACATCACCCAGCGAGGGGATTCCGGGCGCACTGGAGACGTGCGTTGAGGGCGCCACTGCGCGCGTGGAGGCGACCGCGCCGGTGGTGGTGCTCAACACCGTGCTGACGGGGTTCGTAGGACCGGTGCAGATCACGGCGGACAGCGTCGCCACGTGCGAGAAGGCGGAGCAGGGCGCGGGGAGCATCGCGGTCGAGGCCCACGGAGTCGGCCCGACTGGCAGCCAGCTCGACTGCGGCCCCTTCGCGGACGACCCGCTCCAGCCCAAGCTGACAGGTGAGTACGTCCGCGTCGGAAACGCCGTCACGGTCCAGGCCTCCGGCTCGTGCACCGTGAACAAGTTCGCCATCTCGAATGTCACGTTCATCTCGGTCGTGAGCGCCGTGGCCACACGGGACGATCCATCGACGCCGGAGGTCGACAATTGGGAGACGCTGGACCTGCAGGCCGGCGCGCCTGACGATCCGACGACGCCAGAGGACGACCCCACGCCGATCAAGTACGCGCGGCTCGACGGCACCTTCGCGGTGACGCCGTAGTGACGGTGGCACGAGACAACGGTCGCGGGTGGAGGCGAGCCGCCGTACTGCTGGCCTCCGCGGCGACCCTCATGGGGGGAGCGTCCACCGCGGGCGCCCAGCAGAGCGAGAACGTCGGGGGAGGGGTCGCGCTGGGCAGCGTCGCCTTCGACCCGCCGGTGCAGTTCGGCGGCAGCTGCCGGGTGACCGATTTCGCGATCTCGGGCAGCTCGCAGACCGCGGTGATCAACACGGTGATCACTGCATACGTGGGACCCGTCGCACTGGTAGGGCCGGGACGCGACGCCTGCCCGACCGGACTGTCCGCGAGCGGCTCGTTCGAGCTTGTCGCGAACGGTGAGACGCCCAACGGAAGCACGCTGGACTGCGACCTCGACGGTACGTACTCGCGGTTCGGGACCGTGGCTTCCGTGACCACGTCAGGGACGTGCACTGTCAACAGCTTCCCCGCCGAGGTGACGTTCGTGGCCGAGGTGCCGGTGGTGCCCGAGCAGCTCAACCCGATGAGGAGTGCGCGCTTCGCGGCGCCGTTCACCGTATCACCGGACTGACGGGTTCGGGCTTTTGGCGGCCGGGGCAGCGGCCCTCGCCGCCTGCGCGACGCTGGCCAACTGCGGAGGCGAACGGTCCCGACGCGAAGCGCCGTCGGCGGTGGCGGAGCGAGGCGCTCCGTCTACCGCGACGGCGCCGCGGCGTCCCGGGCCCCGTACAACGCCACGTGGCGAAGCCGCGAAGCCGGCGACCGTCCGCACACGGACGAGTGCGCAACCGCTCGCGCTCGCCCGGCCGGCACTGCGCGATTGCGGCGGTCAGGTCGACCGGGCCCGGGTCGGGGGCGCTGTCGCGCGCCAGCTCCGGGCAGCGTGCCGGGACGCCGCGACCGGCGACGTGGCGGGGCTGCGCGCGCGCCGCCGCGCTCTGCCGCACGGTGATCGAGCGCAACCTGCCACCAGGGTCGCCGCGCGACCGCGCTCTCCGAGCGTGCGACCGCGCCTCCGAGCCGTGAAGTCGGGCCCTGACGCTGGCGGGCTGGCATCATCGCCACCCGTGGCCCGCGTGAGCGCGCAGATCGACCTCGACGCCCCGCCGGACGCGGTCGAGGCCCTGTGGTACGACCTGCGCCGCTGGCCGTCGTTCGTCGATGGCTTCGCGCACGTCGCCAAGTGTGAGCTCGGGTGGCCCGAGGAGGGGGGCCGGCTCGTGTGGGACTCCACGCCGCACGGGCGCGGGCGCGTGCTGGAGCGCGTGACGTCCCACATCCCCGGGCAGGGCCAAATGGCCGACGTGGAGGACCCCCGCCTGCGCGGCACGCAGGAGGTTCGCTTCACCCCGCTGCAGGACGGCACGGCGGTCGCGCTGCAGCTCGACTACCAGCTCAAGGACCGCACGCCGCTGACCCCGCTGGTCGACCTGCTGTTCATCCGCCGCGCCCTGCGCGACTCCCTGCGGCGCACCCTGGTCCGCCTGGGGCGCGAGCTGGACGCGGACGCCGAGCTACTCCAATAGCCTGCAGGGCATGTTCGTGTTCAAGGCCGCGGTAGTCGGCGCCGGCACGATGGGAGGGGAGATCGCGCAGGTGTTCGCCTCCGCGGACGTCCCGGTCGTGCTCAAGGACGTCGACCAGAAGTTCGTCGACCAGGGTTTGGAGAAGGCCCAACAGGTCACCGGCGCCCAGCTCGGGCGGCTGGTCAAGAAGGAGAAGCTCACCCAGGAGCAGGCCGACGCGCAGGCGGAGGAGATCGCCGGGCGCATCACCGGGACCACGGACTACGACGCCTTCGGCGACGTGGACTTCGTCCTGGAGGCGGTGCCGGAGAAGATGGAGATCAAGCAGGCGGTGTTCGAGGAGCTGGACGCGGTGACCCCCGGTCACGCGATCCTGGCCTCCAACACGTCCTCGCTGTCGATCTCCGAGATGGCCGAGGCGACGTCGCGGCCCGACAAGGTCGTGGGGTTCCACTTCTTCTACCCCGCCTCGATGATGCGCCTGATCGAGGTGATCGAGGGCGACGAGACCTCGCCCGAGACGATGCAGGTGGCGCACAACTTCGCGCAGGCGATCCGCAAGATGCCGATCCGCTGCGCCGAGTGCCCGGGGTTCGTGGGCAACCGCATCGCCAACTCGGCCATCTCCGAGATCTGGCGCGTGCAGGAGGAGAGCGGCGCCTCCTACGAGGAGATCGACAAGGCGATCACCGACGCCAAGGCGCTGCCCATGGGGCCGTTCTTCCTCACCGACCAGCTGGGGCTGGACACGGTCCTGAAGGTCGCCCAGCACCTGCGCGACTCCTACGGCGACCGCTTCCACGTCCACAAGGGCATGGAGGAGCTGGTGGCCGCGGGCAACCTGGGAGCCAAGACCGGGAAGGGGTTCTATGGAAGCGACGACTGACATCGACACCCAGGCACTGGTCGAGCGCTTCGGCCTGAAGGCGTTCGTCGAGTCCTGCCTCGTGCTGGAGGAGGGCGTGGCGACGATCCGCGACATCGACCTGGCGATGATGACCGGGTTCGGGATCATCCCACCGCCCTTCGCGCGCGCCGACGCGACGGGCCTGGACGAGGTCCTGTCCGCGCTGGAGCGCGCCCAATCCGACTACGGCGACGCCTTCGAGCCGCCGCTGATCCTGCGCCGGCTGGTGGCGCAGGGGCGCCTGGGGCAGAAGAGCGGACAGGGCTTCTTCCCCTACCCGCGCCCCGACGAGGGCTTCGACCAGGGCGAGGCCGTCCAGCTGGAGACCCGCGGCGCGGTGGCCATCGCGTGGCTGAGCAACCCGCCGGCCAACTCGATCTCGCCGGCGGTCATCGCCGACCTGCAGCGGATCTGGGACCACGTCGACGCCGCCGACGAGCTCCGGGCGCTGGTGATCGCGTCGGGCAACCCGATGCTCTACTGCGCCGGCGCCGACATCAAGGCGTTCACCAAGATGGACGAGGCGGGCGGCCGCGAGCTGCTCGACCAGGGCCACGCGCTGCTGCGGGCTTTCGGGACGTCGTCCACCTTCACGATCGGCGCGGTCAACGGCCTGGCCTTCGGCGGGGGCTGCGAGCTGGCGATGGCCTGCGACGCGCGCATCGCCGCCGACTCCGCCACCTTCGGCCAGCCGGAGATCAACCTCGGGATCATCCCGGGCTTCGGCGGCACCCAGCGACTGCCGCGGCTGGTGGGCGAGCAGAAGGCGCTGGAGATGAACCTGACCGGCGAGGCGATCTCGGCCGACGAGGCCTACGAGTACGGGCTGGTCAACCGGATCGTCCCCGACCACGAGCTGTTCGACACCGCGCTGCAGTGGGCGCGCAAGCTCGCCGAGCAGGCGCCGCTGGCGGTCGAGCAGGTCAAGCGCGTCTCGCACAAGGGCGACCTCGACGAGGGGATCGCCGCCGAGAAGGAGGGCTTCGCCGCCGTCTTCACCTCCGAGGACGCCCGCGAGGGCATCGGCGCGTTCCTCGGGAAGCGCTCGCCGAAGTGGCAGGGTCGGTAGCGACCGGCGTCGAGCGCCTGGCCGAGCTGGTCCGCGAGTCCGGCTCGGTCGTCGCGCTCACCGGCGCGGGGATCTCCGTGCCGTCCGGGATCCCCGACTTCCGCTCGCCGGGCACTGGCCTGTGGGAGAAGGTCGACCCGATGGAGGTCGCGCACATCGACGTGTTCCTCCGCGACCCCGAGCGCTTCTGGCACTTCTACGGCGACCGCTTCGCCACGCTGCGCGACAAGGCGCCCAACGGCGCCCACGCCGCGCTGGTGGAGCTGGAGGCGCGCGGACACCTGGACGCTGTCGTCACCCAGAACATCGACATGCTGCACCGGCGCGCCGGGACCCGTGAGCTGATCGAGGTCCACGGCACGATCGCCACGTCCTCGTGCCTGGCGTGCGGGGCGACCTTCGAGCTGGAGGAGGCCCGCGCCCGCCTGGCCGCCGACGGCGCGGTCCCGCGCTGCGACTGCGGCGAGCCGCTCAAGCCCGACGTCGTCCTGTTCGGCGAGATGCTCCCGCTGGGCGCGATGGAGCGGGCCACGGAGCTGGCCACGAACGCCGAGCTGCTCCTGTGCGTCGGCTCCTCGCTGGAGGTCTACCCCGTGGCCGGCCTGCCCGAGATCACGCTCGCCGCCGGCGGCCGGGTCGCGATCGTCACCCAGGGCCCCACCTCGTTCGACACCGCCGCCGCGGTCAAGCTCGACGGCGACGTGGTCGCAGAGCTCGAAGCGCTGCTCGCCGCGCTCTAGCGTGTGGACTTGACCGCGATATGCGCGGCTAAGTCAACAATGCGCGGACGCGGCCGTCACTCGAGCCCCGCCGCGCTGCGGGCGCGCAGCGCGGCCTCGAGGCGCTCGGCGGTCTCCCGCACCGCGGTCGTGGCCTCGGCGGTCAGCGGGCCCGTGAGGGCCTGGTTGGCGGCGTCGCCGATGGCGCCGCGGCGCTCGCGCAGGTCGGCGAGGCGGTCGGGCATGTCGGGCGCACGCCCCGCGGCGCCGCCGAGCTCGGCCAGGGCAGCCTCCAGCGCCACGCGGACCTGCAGGGCGGCCTCGCGCAGGCGGCCGGCGTCGAGGTCGGCCCGGGCGCGCAGGACCAGGTCCTCGCAGGCCAGCGGCGTGTCGCGGCCGCCGAGCAGTGCGGCGAGGCGCTCCTGGGGGCGCAGCGCGGCCGCCCGGCGCGTCCGGCCGCGCTCGCGGGACAGGGGGACCTCGACGGCCTCGTCCCAGCGGCCGTCCGCGACCTGGTCGCCACTGCCGTAGCCGAGGCGGACGACCAGCGCCCCGTCGCGCGACACCTCGCGCACGTACGGATCGGCGCTGGCCACCCGCTGGGCGTGCAGGACGCGGTTGACGACGGCCAGCGCCGCCTCGAGTGCCTCCTCGCCGGCATCGGACACCCAGGCGCGCGCCTCGGCGAGCGGCACCGCGGGCGTCTGGATCACCGTCACCGAGCCGGTCGGCACCGGCTCGGGCGGCGGCTCGGGGTCGACGGTCCGCCCCCGGCGCCCGCGCAGCCGCCGGCGCTCCGGGGCGCCCTGGGTGCGCAGCACGACGACGTGGGTCTCCTCGCCGTCCACCCGCACGACGTAGCGCCCGTCGTCCGGCCCGAGCGCCCAAGGGAACTCGAGTTGAGCGAAGCGGAAGGCCTGGTCCGGCAGGGCGGCTACTCGCCGCGGTGGGCGCGGCTCGTCCTGCGGACCGGGATCGAAGCCTTGGAGGGCCGATGGGCGACCCGCGGGTTGTCGATCTCGTTGAGCCGGTCGATCAGCTTGATCCACTGGCGCGGCTTCAGGGCGGCGTGGTAGCGGGCGGCGTTGTCGCCGTAGCTGGGCGTCCAGCCGACGTGGATGTGGTCGTGGTGATCGGACATGACCAGCGTGTTGTCGTGCCCCTCGAACTTCATCAGCGAGATGATCTGCGCGGGCCTCAGGTTCCCCTGGAGGGTCAGCAGCCGGCGGATCGTGATCTCGGTGATCGACCCGCGTCCCTGGTGGCCGAGGATCGGGATGCCGTTGACCGCGGCGATGTCCACCGCGTTGCCCGAGGAGTGCATGCTCACCGTGCCGGCCTTCGTGAAGTAGGAATGGCCGCACTTCAGCGAGGTGACCGTCGGCTTCAGGCCGCTGGAGGTCAGGTGCAGGAGCGTGGCCAGGACGCGGCGGTCGATCTGCCCGCTGAGCACGTCGCGCCGGCCGCAGTCGTAGACCTCGATCCGGGGGTCGGCCAGCAGGCGGCGCTGCATCTGCTCCTTGCTCATCAGCAGGATCTGCCCGATCGTCGGGTTCTTGGCGTCGCGCCCCCAGAACGGGTTGCGGCCGGCCGCGCGGTAGACCGCCGTGGTCTCCAGCAGCTTCCAGCCGTTGAGGATCGGCATCGGGTCGATGGCCGGCGATCCCTTGCCCGCCGGCCGGATCGCGAAGTGCACGTGCGGCGCCAGGCGCGAGCCCGGCAGCTTGTCGATCCGGCCCAGGATCGTCCCGGCGATGACCCGCGCGCCCGGGCGCAGCGGCTTGAGCACGACGTCCTTGCGCGGCAGCCCGAGCACCTGCTTGAAGTAGGCCTCGAAGGTCGTGTAGCCGGCCACCGGCTTGCCCGCCTGCAGCAGCTGCTGCTCACCGCCGTTGCGGTAGGAGGAGCGGCGGCCCGGATGGGCGAACAGGCGCTCCTTGGAGACCTGAACGGTGCGCGCCGCGGCGGCGGGCTTCCCCTTGCCCTTGCCCTTGCCGTTGCCACGACCTTCCGGTGCGCCCTGACGCGGCTGCTCGCCGGCCGAGGCGGGCTGCTCGGGCTTGGGATCGGGCGGCTTGGTCGGCAGCTCGAGCTCGCGACGGATCGAGGCGGGGGAGACGTCGCGCGGCTTGGGCGACGGGTAGGTGGAGGCGATGCGCCCCAGGCGCGCGTACGTGTAGCGGTTGCCGTACACGTCCTCTAGGACGACGTAGCGGCCGAGCTTGCGGTTCGCCCCGACCTTGCGGATGACGCCGTCGTTGACCGCGATCACCGGCGCGCCGCGCTTGGAGTAGATGTTGATGCCGCGCCGGGTGGGGGAGCTGACCACCGTCTTGGCCGCGTTGCCCACGCGCGAGCGCCGCAGCGCCTCGCGCTCGGAGACGTCGTCGGCGTACGTCGCGCGCGCGGCCACGGGGAAGCGCCCCTGGGTCAGGCCGGTGAGCGCGCCGACCAGCGGGTCGGGCAGGCCGCACACCAGCTTGGAGCGCAGCATCACGGAGTCGACGTACCAGTTGGCGTGGTTGTAGGCGAAGATCGCGCGCCGCAGGTCCTCCTTGGCGCCGGCCGCGTTGAGGTAGCGCGCCGCGGCGAAGATCGCGTCGACCGGGTTGTACGGGTCCTTGACGCCGTCGCCGTTGGCGTCCACGCCGTAGGCCTTCCAGGAGGACGGGATGAACTGCATCCAGCCCTGCGCGCCCGCGGAGGACACGTTGAGGTTGCGCCCGTAGTCCGTCTCGATCTCGTTGATAGCCGCCAGCACGCACCAGTTGACGCCGTACTCGATGCCGGCGGCCTGGTAGATGGGCAGCAGGAAGGGCGGGATGCGGAACTTCTCGATGAAGAAGTTCGGCACGCCGATCGGGGCGGGGCCCGGGGCGGCGACCGTGAAGCTCGGGTTGTCGGGGGTCGGCGCGCCGTCCTCCGTACGGGCGCGCGCGCGACGCTCCTCGCGCTGCGCGCCGAGGTCCTCCACGCGCGTCGCGCCCAGGCGGGTCTTCGGCTTGGGCTTGGGCTCGTCGGGGGTGGTCGTGGTGGGCGACGTGGGGGTCGTGCCCGGCGGCGCCGGCTGCGTCGGCGTCGTGCCCTCCGGCTCGCCGGAGGGGGCCGGGCCGGAGGGCGGCGGCGGCGGCGTGGCGGGAGCCGGGACGTCGGTGCAGGACACGGAGGCGGCCGGGGCGGCCAGCGGGCCCATCGACTCGGCGGTGCAGGGCGTTCCCGGCGGGACGGTGACGCTCACGGTCTGGCCCGTGACGAGCGTCGCCGTGATCACGCGCTGCTGGGCGGACGCGGGTCCCAAGGACGAACCGAGGCCGACGGTGAGCCCGCCGGCCGCGATCAGACTGATGAACAGCTTGGTTCTCTTCATCCTTGCCGCTCGTCTCCTCCCCCCAACGCCCCGAACTGAGCGGCGTTTCGGAGCGCTGACCCTACCAAGGCGAAACTGGACCCGCGCCAGCACGCTACTCGGGGGTATCGACGTTTGCAACGTTGAACCGTCGTGAGGACACCTTCTCGTACCCGGGCTCGGGCCCTCGTGAACCGCGTGAAGCCTCCACCACGCTGGAGCTAACCCTCGACTCGAGCGTTATCCTCGCCTCGGAGCCGGTTTCGGCGCCACGTCCGTCCGGTATCGTCCCGCCGCACCTGCCGAGCGAGCGGAGGAGGGGCACGATGAGCGAGGAGAGCGCCGAGGAGGGGCTGCGCAGCCGCCTGACGCGTCAGGGCGAAGATGCCCTGGGAAAGCTGGCCCAGGACCTGCTGGAGAACCCGCTGGTCAACGGCGCGATCACCCGCGCGTTCGAGGCCCGCGAGAAGGCCGCCGCCGCGCAGGAGGTGGCGATGGGGGCGCTCAACCTTCCCTCGGCCGCCGACCTCGAGCGGCTGACGCGGCGCGTGCGGTCCGTCTCCCAGCGCCTGGAGGGCATCGAGGACGGGGTGGACCGCCTCGACGAGCGCCTGCAGGACGTCGCCCGCAACGGGCTGGCCGAGCAGCTGACCCGCATCGAGGAGCGCCTGGAGTCGCTGGCGCGCGACCTCGCCGCCCTGCGCGAGAGCGTGCCGGGGTCCACCGAGCCGGTCCCCGCCGGCCAGGAGCGCCTGCGGGTCCCCCAGGGCTGATGGCGACCCCGTTCAAGTCGCCGGAGGAGTTCCGCGAGGTCATGGACCGGACCTTCGCGATGATGAGCGAGGACGCCGACATGGGGCCCAAGCTGCGCGAGGCCGACGTCCCGCAGCGCTTCGAGTTCGACGACCTCGAGCTCGTCGTCAACATCCGCGCGGCGCGCACCGGCGAGGAGGGCGAGCTGCACTGGGAGTGGACCGATCGCGTCGACTGGGAGCCCAAGGTCCGCATGACGATGACCTCGGAGGTGGCCAACAAGTACTTCCAGGGACGCGAGAACGTGCCGATCGCGATCGCGCGCCGCCGCATCAAGGCGGGCGGCGACGTCAAGTCCGCGCTCAAGCTCATTCCCATCACGAAGCCCCTCTACGAGCGCTATCGCGACATGGTGGAGGCGGACTACCCGCACTTGAGCATCTGACCGGCGGCGTTGACTTCGGCGCGCCGGAGGAGTAGACAACACCTCAAGAGTTCAGCAGGCCGGAGAGTGGGCGGCTCGACCGCCCGCCAGGCGCCGCCGCCCAGCGACGAGCGCCGTCGGCCGACGAAGCGGGCCGTGAGCCCGCAGCGGCGGGGTCTCCCTCGAGGCGGTCCCGCCGCTTCTCGTCTCGGCGTCCGTTCGTCTGGGCGCCCGGTCTCTACGATCAGAGGTCCCCGTGAGCCCGCTGACCCTCAGCGAAGCCGCCGCGCGGGCGGGCGTGAGCCCCGCGACCCTGCGCCGCTGGGCCGACCAGGGCGTCATCCCTCAGTACGACGGCGCCTGGACCCCCTCCGCGACGGCGCACGCGCGCATCGTCGCGCGGCTGCGCGACCGCGGTCACTCGCTGGACGACATCCGGCGGGCCGGGGAGACCGGGCGGCTGGCCTTCGGCTACATCGAGGACCTCTTCCCGCCCCAGACGGACGGCCGTACGCTGGAGGAGGCGGCGCAGGACACCGGGCTGGAGCCGGCGCTGATCGAGCGCATCTACTCCACGGTGGGCTTCAGCGCCCACGCGCTGGAGAATGTCAGCGAGGACGACCTCCAGTTCCTGCGCTACGTCGCGGCCGTGCTCGCGGCGGGGTTCCCACTCGTGGCCTTCCTGCAGCTGCTGCGCGTGTACGGACAGGCGCTGGCCCAGCTCGCGGACGCCGAGGTCCGGCTGTTCCACCTCTACGTCCACGAGCCGCTGATGCGCGACGGCCTCGGCGGCCTGGAGATGGCGGAGGAGATGGAGGCGCTGGCGCGCGAGCTGCTGCCGCTCTCCTCGCCGATCATGGACCACGTCCACCAGCGCTTCCTCGCCCACTTCGTCGAGCAGGACGTGATCGGGCACATGGAGACCGACCTGGAGGGCGGCGAGCTCGACCTCGGGCGTCTGCGCGTGGCGATCGCCTTCGCCGACCTGGCCGGCTACACCCGGCTGACCGAGGAGCAGGGCGAGGAGCAGGCGCTGGACGCCGTGGAGCGCTTCGTGGAGTCCGTCGAGCACACGCTCCCCGACGACGCGCGCGTGATCAAGACGATCGGCGACGAGGTGATGGTGGTCGGCTCGGACCCCGCGGCGCTGACCGACTGGGCGGTCGGGTTCCAGGCGCTGCACGCCGAGCGGCCGCTGCCGCGCATCGGCGTCCACTACGGGGAGACGCTGTACCGCGACGGCGACTACTACGGCCGCGAGGTCAACCTGGCGGCGCGCGTCGCGGCGCGCGCGGCGGGCGGCGAGGTGCTGGTCACCCGGCCGGTGGTCGAGCAGGCCGGCGGGCACCTGGAGTTCGAGCCCATCGGCGAGGTGCGGCTGAAGGGGTTCCAGCAGGTCACGGAGATCTTCGTGGCGCGCGGCGCGGAAGACTGACGCGTCGGCGCGGGTCCTACACTCGCAGCGTGGATCCCGACCGGCTGGTCCAGGAAGTTCGCGCCGGGGGCCTGTTGCCGGCCGGCCAGCCGGTGCTGGTCATGCTCTCCGGCGGGCGCGACTCCGTCTGCTTGCTCGACGTGGCCGTGCGGGTCGCCGGCGCCGGCGCCGTGTCGGCGCTGCACGTCGACTACGGGCTGCGCGCGGAGGCCGCCGAGGACGCGGCGCACTGCGCGCGGCTGTGCGAGTCGCTGGGCGTTCCGCTGGAGACGGTCCGCCCCGCGCGCCCCGAGAGCGCCGGCAACCTGCAGGCGTGGGCGCGCGACGTGCGCTACGGCGCCGCGGCGCAGCTGGCGCTGCGCCTGCACGCCCGCGTTGCGGCGGGGCACACCGCCACCGACCAGGCCGAGACCGTGCTGTACCGGCTGGCCGCCTCTCCGGGACGGCGAGCGCTGCTCGGGATGGCGCCGCGCGACGGGCGGCTCGTGCGCCCGCTGCTGAGCTTCACCCGCCAGGACACCGCGGACTACTGTCGCGCGCGGGGGTTCACCTGGCGCGAGGACCCGTCGAACTCCGATCGCTCTCTCTACACGCGCGCGCGCGTGCGTGAGGACCTGATGCCGGCGCTGCGCTCGCTGCACCCGGCCGCGGAGGCCAACGTGGTCCGCACCGCGCAGCTGCTGCGCGACGAGGCCGCGGTGCTCGACGCGCTGGTGGACGACGTGCTGGAGCGCCGCGACCGCATCGAGCTCGAGCGCCTGCGCGCGCTCCCGCCCGCGCTGGCGCGGCTCGTCGTGCGCCGCCTGGCCTACGACGATCCCGCGGCGGCGTCGCGCCTGGGCGAGCTGCTGGCGCTCGGCCGGACCGGCGGCTCGGCCTCGCTGGACCTCGGCGGCGGGTTGCGCGCGGTCGTCGAGTACGGCGCGCTGCGCTTCGCCGCGGGCCCGCGGCCGGAGCCGCCCGCGCCGGTGACGCTCGCGATTCCCGGCGCGGCGGCCTTCGGCGACTGGTCCGTCACGGCCCGCGAGGCGGCGCCGCCCGCGCCGGGCGCGGCCGGGGCCGACACCGGCGTGCTCGACGCCGGCGCGCTGACGGGCCCCGTCACCGTCCGCGCGTGGCGCGCCGGGGACCGGATGGCGCCGCTCGGGCTGGACGGCACCCGCGCCCTGTCGGACCTGTTCACCGACCGCCACGTCCCGCGCGAGCAGCGGCGCGTGATCCCGCTGCTGGAGTGCGACGGCGAGATCGCGTGGGTGCCCGGCGTGGCCACGGGGCAGCGCTTCGCCGTCACGGCGTCCACGGAGGAGGCGGTCCTGGTCACCGCGCGGGCGCCGGGGTGACCGCGCCGGGCCCCGCGCTCGCGCAGACGACGGCGCGCAAGATTCGCTTCCAGAACCGGGCGGTGCGCGTGCTGGCCGCGGTCGGGCTGGTCCTGATCGGGCTGATCACCATGCTGCTGATCGGGCTGGACGCCGGGCCGGTGGCCTTCGTAACGGGACTGGTGCTGGCCACGCTGCCGGTGCCGATCTACGTCCTGCTGGCGCTGCGCATCGATCGCTTCGAGCCCGAGCCCCCGCGGCTGCTGGCCTGGGCGTTCTTCTGGGGCGCCAGCGCCGCTACCTTCATCGCGCTGGTGCTCAACACCGCCGGCCAGGCGATCGTCGGCTCGCAGTTCGGGGCCGACGTGGGGGAGCTGTACGGCGGCTCGGTCTCGGCCCCCGTCGTCGAGGAGAGCGCGAAGGGGGTCGTCCTCTTCCTGATCTACCGCTGGCGGCGCTGGCAGCTGGACGGCGTGCTGGACGGGATGGTCTACGCGGCGATGGTGGGGCTCGGCTTCGCGATGACCGAGAACGTCCTCTACTACTCGCGCGCGGCGGTGGAGGGCGGCGTGCCGCTGGCCGCGACCTTCTTCATGCGCGGCGTGCTCTCTCCCTTCGGCCACCCCGTGTTCACGTGCATGACGGGGATCGGGCTCGGCATCGCGGCCACGACCGCGCGGCCATGGCTGCGCGTCACGGCGCCCGCCCTCGGCCTGGCCGGCGCGATCGCGCTGCACAGCCTGTGGAACACCTCCGCCACGGTGGGCGACGGCGCCGCCTTCGTCGGCGTCTACTTCCTGATCATGGTCCCGCTGTTCTTCGGCCTGGTGTGCGTGGCGCTGGTCGCGACCGCCCGCGACGGCAAGGTGGTCCGCGAGCACCTCCAGCCCGAGGTCGCCGCCGGGGTGCTCACGGCGGGCGACGTGGAGCTGCTGTCCTCGATGGGGGATCGCCGGCGCTTTCTGAAGGCGGCGCGGCGCGACGGCCGCGGCGCGCGGCGGGCCGCCAAAGCGTTCCAGCTCGCCGCCACCGAGCTGGCCTTCCAGCGCCGCCGCCAGGCGCGCGGGCTGCCGCCCGGCACGCCCACGCCCGGCGCGGACGCCGCCGAGTTCGCCGCCGCGCTGCGCGCGCTGGGGGAGAGCCTGGGCCCCAACGTCCAGGCGCTGCGCGGCCGGGCCGAGCAGGCGATGGCGTGGCGCGCCGCGTACGCGTCGGCGGCGCCGGAGGCCGTCCTGCGGCCGGCCTCCGGCGTGCCCGCGGCCGTGACCGGGCCCGTCCAGGGCTGGTATCCGGACCCCTGGGGCCAGGCCCGGCTGCGCTGGTGGGACGGGCGCGCCTGGACCGGCCACGTCGCCGGCTGACGCGGGCCGCGCGGAGCCCTTGGCGCGGCCGGCCGCGCGCGCTACGGTGCTCACGTCCCATGACCGACGTGCCGCTGTGGCTTCGCTGCGTGTTCGCCGCCGTGCTGGTGACGACGATGGCGCTGGCCTTCTGGGGCCGCCCGCCGCGCCGCCGCCCGCAGCCCCGGGTGTGGCGCCGGCTGGCCGCGGTGGGCGCCGCCTTCTACGGCGCCGGGTGCGGCGCGCTGCTGGCCGGGGAGGCGGTGATCAGCGCGGGCCTGGTCGGCGTGGGGGTCGAGACGCTGTCGGTCGTCGCGTGGCTGGGCCGTGGCCTGGGCGGCGAGGACGAGGACGACGGCGGTGGGGGTGGGGGCGGCTCGGATCCCGACGACCACGACCGCGACGGCGACGGCGACGGCGACGGGCCCGAGGCCTGGCGCCCCTCCGACGAGAACGCGTTCTGGGACTACGTCTCGCGCCACCGGCCCGGCGAGCCGGTCGCGGGATAGCGCTTCCCAATACGCTCCGCGCCCGTGCGCGACCCGGACATCGGCGAGATCCTCGTCCAGAAGGACGCCCTGGAGCACCGCGTCAAGCAGCTGGGCACCGAGATCTCGCGCGACTACGCGGGCCGCAACCCGCTGCTGGTCGGGGTCCTCAAGGGCGCGGTGTTCTTCCTCTCGGACCTCATGCGCCGGATCGAGATCCCCTGCGAGGTGGACTTCATGGCGGTCGCCTCGTACGGGTCGTCCACGGACTCGTCGGGCGTCGTGCGGATCCTCAAGGACCTCGACACGACGATCGAGGGGCGCGACGTGCTGATCGTCGAGGACATCGTGGACTCCGGCCTCACGCTCCACTACCTGCTGCGCAGCCTGGGCGCGCGCGAGCCGGCATCGCTGGAGGTGTGCGCGCTGCTGGTCAAGCCGGAGCGGCGCAAGGTGGACCTGCCGATCCGCTACGTCGGCTTCGAGATCCCCAACCGGTTCGCGATCGGATACGGGCTCGACCACGCCGAGCAGCACCGCAACCTGCCCTACGTGGCGGCGTTGCAATCGCGTTAACGCCTGCCTGAGCGGCGGGACCACCCTGCTACGCTGAATCTCCGAACAGGGTCCCGGTGGGCCCGTTTTTAGATGCCATGAGCAGGTTCTTCAAGAGCGCGGCCTTCCCCATCCTCATCGTGGTGGTGCTGGCTTTCTTCGCCCAAAAGCTGATCAGCCCGGGCGAGGACCGACCGAAGACGAGCTTCTCGCAGTTCCTCACCCAGATCGACGATGGACAGGTCAAGAGCGCCACGCTCAAGACCAAGGACAACACCGTCCACGTCACGCCGGTCAACGGGACCAAGTACGAGGTCGGCTACGACCCCGAGTACGGCAACGAGCTGATCAACCGCCTGCAGGCCAAGGACGTCAAGTTCGACGTCGAGGGGCGCAAGTCCAGCGGCTGGCTCTCCATGCTCACCTACGTCCTGCCGTTCCTGATCTTCATCGGGTTCTGGATCTTCCTCATGAACCAAGTGCAAGGGGGCGGGTCGAAGGTCATGTCCTTCGGCAAGTCGCGCGCCAAGCGCATGTCGGTGGACGCCCCGAAGATCACCTTCCGCGACGTGGCGGGCGTCGACGAGGCGGTCGAGGAGCTGCACGAGATCAAGGAGTTCCTGGAGAACCCGAAGAAGTTCCAGGCGCTGGGCGCGCGGATCCCCAAGGGCGTGCTGCTGTACGGCCCGCCGGGCACCGGCAAGACGCTGCTGGCGCGGTCCGTCGCCGGAGAGGCGGGCGTGCCGTTCTTCTCGATCTCGGGCTCGGACTTCGTCGAGATGTTCGTCGGCGTGGGCGCCTCGCGCGTGCGCGACCTCTTCGAGCAGGCCAAGCAGAACTCGCCCTGCATCATCTTCATGGACGAGATCGACGCCGTCGGCCGCCACCGCGGCGCCGGCATGGGCGGCGGTCACGACGAGCGCGAGCAGACGCTCAACCAGCTGCTGGTCGAGATGGACGGCTTCGAGATGAAGGACAACATCATCCTCATCGCCGCCACCAACCGGCCCGACATCCTCGACCCCGCGCTGCTGCGCCCCGGCCGCTTCGACCGCCAGATCGTGGTCGACCGCCCCGACCGCAAGGGCCGCGCCAAGATCCTCGAGGTCCACACGCGCGGCAAGCCGCTGGCGCGGGAGATCGACGTCGACGCGCTGGCCGGCCAGACGCCCGGCTTCACCGGCGCCGACCTGGCCAACCTGGTCAACGAGGCCGCCCTGCTGGCCGCCCGCAACGGCAAGCGCGAGATCACCCAGGTGGAGCTGGAGGAGGGGATCATGCGGGTCATCGCGGGTCCGGAGAAGAAGACCCGCGTGATGTCCGACAAGGAGCGCCTCATCACGGCGTACCACGAGATGGGGCACGCCATCTGCGGCCACTACCTCGAGCACGCCGACCCCGTGCACAAGATCTCGATCATCTCCCGCGGGCAGGCCCTCGGCTACACGATCTCCATGCCCCAGGAGGACAAGTTCCTCACCACGCGCGCCGAGCTCACCGACACGATGGCGATGACGCTGGGCGGCCGCGCGGCCGAGGAGACGATCTTCGGCGAGATCACGACCGGGGCGTCCAACGACCTCGAGAAGGTGACGGCGACGGCCAAGCAGATGGTCATGCGCTTCGGGATGAGCGAGAAGCTCGGCCCGCGCGTGTTCGGCCACGACCACAGCCAGCCCTTCCTGGGCCGCGAGTTCTCCTCGGAGCCCGACTACTCCGACGAGATCGCGCGCGAGATCGACGACGAGATCCGCCGCATCGTCGAGTCCGCCCACCAGCAGGCCAAGGACATCCTCACCCACCACCGCGACGCGCTGGACACCATCTCCCAGATCCTCGTCAAGCGCGAGACGATCGAGAAGGAGGAGTTCGAGGCGCTGCTCGCCGGCAAGAGCGAGGAGGAGGTCTTCGGCCCCGACGAGCCCGCCGGCCCCGAGCTTCCGGTCCCGCCCGCCCCGGCCGACGCCCCCGAGCGCGACCGTCCCCGCCCGCTGCCCCGCCCCGGCCTCGCCGGCGGCGCCGCCGAGGCCCGCGGCCTCGAACTGCCGGAAAAGCCCGAACTCGCCTGACCGCGGGCGGCGGGTGACCTCGTGTCGCTGGTCGCGCTGCGGCTGCTCCTCGCGCCGGCACTGGTCGTGGCCGCGTCGCTGGCCGCGCGCCGGTGGGGTCCCCGCGCGGCGGGCGTGGCGGCGGGGATCCCGATCGTCGCCGGGC
This sequence comes from Solirubrobacteraceae bacterium, assembly GCA_031177685.1. GTDB lineage: Bacteria > Actinomycetota > Thermoleophilia > Solirubrobacterales > Solirubrobacteraceae > AC-38. The sequence continues at coordinate 197,827 of JAPSGI010000002.1, forward strand.
CGATCCTGCTGGTCGTCGCCCTCGACCACGGACCGCGCTTCGGCGGCGGGGTCGCGCGCGCGGCTCTCCTCGGAATCGTCGGCAGCGCGGCCTTCGCCGTGGCCTACAGTCACGTCGCGGGTCGGGCGGGCTGGCCGCCCGCGCTGCTCGCGGGCTGGGTGAGCTTCGCGGCCGTCGCCGTCGTGGTCGCGACCGTCGCCGTGCCTGTGGGACTCGCGCTGCCGCTCACGCTGGCGGGTGTCTTCCTGGCTCGCCAGGCCCTGCCGCGATCGGGTGGCGCGGTTCCGGAGCCGCGCCGCCCGGCGTGGGACCTGTGGCTTCGCGCGCTCAGCGCAGCCGTGCTGGTCCTGGTCGTGACCGGACTCGCGGCAACGCTGGGCGAGCGGGCCACGGGCGCCCTGGCTCCGTTCCCCGTGGCGGCGAGCGTGCTGAGCGTCTTCACACACGCGCAGTACGGAGCCTCCGCCGTCATCGCCCTGCTGCACTCCATGCTGCTGTACTTCGGGGCGTTCGCCGCGTTCTGCTTCGCTCTCGCCGTCGCCCTGCCGCCGCTCGGCACGGCCGCCGGGTTCGCCGTCGCGCTCGGCGCGCTCGCGCTGGTCGCGACGGGCCTGGCCGCAGGCGCGCGCCGGGCCGCTCTGTGACCGCGGTCACGGAGGGGAGATACATACAGGCTGTATGTTGGGTCCCCAGAGACGAGGAGGAACCCATGGACGTCGGAATGGTCACGACATTTGCGCAGGCCGCCGCGGCGGAGGAGACGAAGAAGGGCTTGCAGGCGATCGCGCTGGGCGTGGGCGCGGGGCTGGGGACGATCGGTCCGGGGGTGGGCGTGGGCTACATCTTCGGGAAGGTGATCGAGTCGGTGACGCGCCAGCCGGAGATGCGTGACGAGATCACGTCGATCCAGTGGCTGGGCTTCGCGCTGACCGAGGCGATCGTCTTCTACGCGTTCATCTTCGGCCTGATCGCCTTCTTCCTGTCGGGCTAGGCGAAGCGCAGGGAAACGCGTCCCAGGGTGGCGAGGTCGACCTCGACCTCGTCGCCCGGCGCCACCGCGAGCGGCGGCGTGAGGGTGCCGGCGATGATCCGGTCGCCGGGGCGCAGCGCGGCTCCGTGCGCGTCGAGGAAGGCTGCGACGCGCGCCACCGTCTCGGCGGGGTCCTCGGTGGAGTCCGCCGAGCGGGCCGGCTCGCCGTTGTGCGAGACGCGGCAGGAGAAGTCCGCGAGCGAGGCGCCCTCGGTCGCGGACCCGAACGCGACGGCGCGGTGAAAGATGTTGCCGGCGAGGATCGCTTCGACGTCCTCGAAGGGCAGGTCCACGTCGACCACCTCGATGGCCGGCGCGAGCGCCGCGACAGCGCCGTCCTCGCCGACGGTGATCGCGATCTCGGGCTCGAGCATCGGCTTCGTCCAGCCGGCCAGGGACACCGCGGCGCCGGGCTCCACGACGGTGGCGCCGGTCAGGTAGCCGGCCACCGGCGCGTCGATCCCCAGCCGCTCCCATGCGGCGGGCAGGTTGAAGCCGACCTTCCAGCCGACCGCCTGTGCGCCCGCGCCCAGTTCGGCCTCGCGGCGCGCCAGCAGGGCCCGCATGCCGGCCGCGAGCTTCGTCACGGACGCGGCGCCAGGTGGTCGAGGAACCGCTCGACGGACTCGCCGACCTCGCGCCGGGTGCGCCCGCCGTCGTCGGCGCGCGCCACCACCAGCGCCGCCTCGTCGATCGCGCCGACGATCAGGTGGGCCAGGGGCTTGACCGGCTGGCGCTCGAGCAGCCCGGCGTCCACGGCGGCCTGCAGCGTCCCCTCCACGAGTCCGAAGCCGTAGCGCATGCCGATCTCGCGCCACTCCTCCCAGCCCAGCACGGAGGGCGCGTCGAGCAGCGCGATCTGCTGGACCGCCGGCTCCTCGCAAGCGTCCAGCCAGGCGCGCGCGCCCGCCCGCAGCGCGTCCACGGGGTCCGAGGCGCCGACCGCGACGGCCGCGATCTGCTGCACGAGCTCGCCCTCGATCTCCTCGTAGACCGCGCGGAACAGGTCCTTCTTGTCCTCGAAGTGGTGGTAGAGCGCGCCGCGCGTCACCCCGGCGGCCCGCACGATCTCCTCGGTCCCCACGCCGCCGTAGCCGTGCTCGGCGAACAGGCGCCGCGCGGCGCTCAGGAGGGCCGCGCGCGTGGTCTCGGACTGCTCCGCCTTGACGCTCATGCCCTCGTCATGTTAGATACATACTGTCTGTATGTCACCTACGGGAGGTCGCTTGCAGTGTCCGCCACCGCCACGCAGATCGAGGAGCTCGCCGGGCGCTACGGCGACGCCTGGAACGCCCAGGACCTCGACGCCATCGTCGCCATGCACGCCCCGGACGGCGTGTTTTACCTGCACGCCCCGGGCGCCGCGCCCGTCGAGGGGCGCGAGGCCATCCGCGAGGCGTTCGCGGGGTTCCTCACGCAGCTGCCCGACATCCACTTCGAGCCGGTGCGCCTGCGCGCCGGGACGGACTTCTGGGTCCTGGAGTCGCGCATGAGCGGGACCGTCTCCGCGCCGATCGAGGGCGTCGAGGGCGAGCGCTTCGAGGCGCCGGGCACGCGCGTGGAGGTCGACTTCCTCGACGTGATCGTCGTGGAGGAGGGCCTGCTCGCCCGCAAGGACTCCTACCTGGACACGCTCGACTTCCAGGCCCAGCTGGGGGCGGCGTCGTGAGCGCCGTCGCCGAGCGCACCGACGCCGCCGCCTTCGTGGAGGCCTTCGCCGCCGGCTGGCGGGCCCCGACCAGCATGGACGCGGTCACCGAGCGGTTCCTGCCGCTCATGCACCCCGACGTGCGGCTGGTGCAGCCGCAGATGCCGGTGGTGAACGGCCGCCACAACTTCCGCCGCGGCATGGTGGAGCCGCTGTTCACCTTGGTGCCCGACCTCCACGGCGAGGTGCTGGGATGGGCGGCGCACGACGACGTCGTCTTCATCGAGCTCGAGCTGAGCGGGACGCTGGGAGGGCGCCCGATCGCCTTCGTGTCGTGCGACAAGATCACGCTGCGCGACGGCCTCATCGCCGAACGCATCGCCTACATGGACCCCGCGCCGCTGCTGGCGGCGGCGCTGGCGCGCCCGCGCGCCTGGCCGGCGGCGGCCCGGATGCAGCTGCGCACCCTTCGCCAACGACTCGGGAGGCAGACATGAGCACATGGGAAGAGGCGGCGGTGCACGAGGTCACCGTCCCGCAGGGCACGATCCGCTACCGCGAGCTGGGCACCGGCGAGTCGATCGTCCTCGTCCACGGCCTGCTCAACAACGGGCTGCTGTGGCGCGAGGTCGCGCCCGCGCTGGCGCGCGACTTCCGCGTGCTGGTCCCGGACTGGCCGCTGGGGTCGCACGACCTGCCGCTGCACGAGGCGACCGACCTCTCGCCGCCCGGGCTGGCGCGGATCGTGGCGGACTTCCTCGACGCGCTGAAGCTGGAGAACGTCACGCTGGTGGGCAACGACACCGGCGGGGCGATCTGCCAGATCGTCGTGACCAAGCACGCCGAGCGGGTGGGCCGCCTGGTCCTCACGCCCTGCGACGCGTACGACAACTTCCTGCCGCTGATGTTCCGCCCGCTCCAGCTCCTGGCGCGCGTGCCCGGCGCGATCCTCGCGATCGGGACCTCGCTGCGGCCGCGCCGCGCCCGGCGCCTGCCGTTCGCCTTCGGGTGGCTGTCCAAGCGCCCGCTGCCCGACGACGTGAGCGACGCCTTCCTGCTCCCGGCGCTGCGCGACAAGCGCATCCGCCGCGAGGTCGCGGCGGTCCTGCGGGGGATCTCCAAGGACCACACGCGCCGCGCGGCCGAGAAGCTCGGCGAGTTCGACCGCCCGGTGCTGATCGCCTGGGCGCCCGACGACAAGGTGTTCCCGTTCGCGCACGCCGAGCGCCTCGCGCGTGACTTTCCCGACGCGCGCCTGGAGCGCATCGAGGACTCCTACACGTACGTCTCCGTCGACCAGCCGCAGCGGACCGCGGAGTTGATCGCCGCCTTCGCGCGCGAGCCGGTGCCCGCGGCGTCCCGCGCGTGATGGCGGACGTCGCGATCTGGGCGATCGCCGCCGCGTTCGCGGGCATGGGCCTGTACGCCCTGGTCGCGCCCGCGGCGGTGCTGGCCCAGTTCGGCGTGACCGTGGAGACGCCCGACGGGCGCAGCGAGGTGCGCGCCGTGTACGGCGGCTTCGGCCTCGCCGTGGCCGGCGTGCTGGGAGCGGCCGCCGCGGGCAGCGGCGGGGTGCGCGAGGGGATTCTCGTGACCGTCGGCTTCGCGCTGGCCGGCATGGCTGCCGGTCGCCTGGCGTCCCGCCTGGCCGACCGCCCCGCCAGCCTCTTTCCCGTCTGGACGTACTTCGCGATCGAGGTGGCCGCCGCCGCGATCCTCCTCGCCGCCGCCTGGACATAACCTCCCGGCGTGGACTTCCGCCTCATGGGCGTGGTGAACGTCACGCCGGACTCGTTCTCGGACGGCGGGCGCTTCCTGGACGCGGACGCCGCCGCGGCGCACGGCGTGCAGCTGGCGCGGGAGGGGGCCGACCTTCTCGACGTAGGGGGCGAGTCCACCCGCCCGCACGCCGAGCGGGTGGGCGAGGACGAGGAGCGCCGGCGCGTGATCCCGGTCCTCGAGCGGCTGGCCGACCAGGTCTCCGGCGTGCAGCTGTCGATCGACACGTCCAAGCTCGCGGTGGCGCGCGCGGCGCTGGCGGCCGGCGCCACGTACGTCAACGACGTCACCGCCTTCCGTCACGACCCGGAGCTCGCGGGGCTCGTGGCCGAGGCGAAGGCGGACTGCTGCCTCATGCACATGCTCGGCGACCCGCGCACCATGCAGGACGACCCGCGCTACGACGACGTGGTGGCCGACGTGAAGGCGTTCCTGGAGGCGCGCCTGGCTTTCGCGGTCGCCGAGGGCGTCCCCGAGGATCGCGTCATGCTGGACCCCGGGATCGGGTTCGGCAAGACCGTTGAGCACAACCTGCAGCTGCTGCGCCGCCTGGACGAGATCGCCGCGCTCGGCCGCCCGGTGGTGATCGGCACCTCGCGCAAGTCGTTCCTCGGCAAGCTGACCGGCCGCGAGGTGGGGGAGCGGCTCGCGGGCACGATCGCCAGCAACGTCCTGGCCCTGGAGCGCGGCGCCACGGTCTTCCGCGTCCACGACGTGGCGCCCGTGCGCGATGCCCTGGCGGTGGCGGCTGCTACGGTCGCGCGCTGAATGGACCTCGAGGACCACGACCACGACGACGACGAGCTCGACGAGGACGAGGGCGCCGAGAGCATCGTCACGATCGAGATCAGCGGCCTGTCGCTCTACACGCACCTCGGCGTCAGCGAGGAGGAGCGCAAGGTCGGCCAGCGCACGGTCATCGACCTGCGCCTGGACGTCGGCGAGTCCGACGCCACCCTGACCGACCGCCTGGAGGACACCGTCGACTACGCGGAGGTCTGCCAGACGGTCGCGCTGGTCGCCCAGCAGACCTTCCACACGCTGGAGCGCCTGTGCTCCGCGGTGGCCGACCGGCTGCTGGCCGAGTACGCGCTGGACAGCGTGTGGGTGAAGGCGGCCAAGCCCGAGCCGCCGATCGCGCTCTCGGTGGACGAGGTCGCGGTCGAGGTCTGGCGCGAGCCTGCGTGACGGGGCACCTCGGACTGGGCTCCAACGTCGGCGAGCGCCGGCGCAACCTGCAGGCCGCGGTGGACGCGCTGCCGCGCCACGGCGTGCGCGTGCTCGCGTCGTCGTCGGTCTACGAGACCGCGCCGGTGGGCGAGGTGCTCGACCAGCGCGAGTTCCTCAACGCCTGCCTGCGGGTCGAGACCGACCTGGGGCCCGAGGAGCTGTTGGACGCCTGCAAGGCGGTGGAGCGCGAGCTGGGCCGCGCGCCGGGCGGCCCACGCCACGGGCCGCGCCCCATCGACGTGGACGTGCTGCGGCTCGGCGACGCGACCTACGAGTCGCCGCGGCTGCGCCTGCCCCACGCCGAGCTGACGACGCGGCGCTTCGTGCTCGTGCCGCTGTTCGAGCTGGACCCCGAGTTGCCCGGCCTCGGCGAGGCGCTGGCCGCGCTCGCGCCGGACGAGCAGCCCGTCCGCCGCGCCGGTCCGCCCCTGCGGGTCTGAACCGGCAGTCACGCCGCCGGGCGCCCGCGGGTTGTTCGGGTATGTCCGTCACCGTCGTGGGATCGATCGCCTTCGACTCCGTCACCACGCCGTTCGGCTCCGCCGAGCGCGAGCTGGGCGGCTCGGCCGTCTACGCCGCGCTGGCCGCGGCGCACTTCGGGCCCGTCCGCATCGTCGGGCCGGTGGGCGACGACTTCGGCCCCGAGCACCGCGACGTGCTGGCGGGCGGCGGCGTCGACGTGTCGGAGATCGAGCACGTCGCCCGGACAAAGACGTTCTCCTGGCGCGGGCGCTACGAGTTCGACCTCAGCGTCGCGCACACCGAGGAGACGGCGCTCAACGTCTTCGACGGCTGGCGGCCGCGCCTGAGCGAGGAGGCGCGCGCCTCCGACGTGCTGTTCCTGGCCGCCATGGACCCCGAGAGCCAGGCCGCCGTGCGTGCGGACTGGGGCGAGGGCCGGCTGTGCGCGCTCGACACGATCGCGTACTGGATCGAGCACGAGCGCGACGCGCTGGTGGATGCGATCTCCCGGGTGGACGTCGTGCTGCTCAACGACCAGGAGGCGCGCGCGCTCACGCGCACGCCGATGCTGCTGGGTGCCGCCCGCGAGATCGCCTCCTGGGGGCCGCGCGCCGTCGTGATCAAGCTCGGCGAGTACGGCTGCGCCCTGCTGCACGAGGACCGCTACTTCTCGCTGCCCGGCTACCCGCTCGAGCGCATCGCCGACCCGACCGGCGCGGGGGACGCGTACGCGGGCGGCTTCCTGGGCTACCTCGACCTCGCGCGCGGCGAGCTGACCGCCGAGGTGCTGCGCCGCGCGGTCACCTACGGGTCCGTGCTGGCGTCCTACTGCGTGGAGGACTTCGGGGCCCGGCGGATCGTCGGGCTCACCGACCACGAGGTGCAGTACCGCGCCGCGGACTTCAAGAACATGACGCACTTCGAGCACGTCCCTACGCGCACGCGCCCGCGCGAGGGCGGCGCGCAGGATGGCGTGCCACGGTTGGAGCGCCCGCCCAGCACGCCGAGCACGCGCGGCCACGAGGCACCGCCGCGCACGGCCGGCACGCCGGAGTACGGCTCGCCGCCGCGGACGCCCGGCACCGAGTCGCTCCCGCGGCCCGGCTCGCCGCTGGCCGACGACCGCTAGGCCGCGGCGGGCAGGGTGCCGGCGGGAAGCCGGCCTTCGGCGTCCGGGAACAGGCGCAGCGCGAGCCGCCCGGCGGGGCGGTCCTCGATCTGCGGCCGCACGTCCTCGATGGTCATGAGCAGCCGCAGCGTCGTGGCGATCTGCAGGTCGGCGGCGTTGAGCTGCTCGCCGCCCAACACTCCCTCCTCGATCCAGCCGTCGATGCGGTCGAGGTGGCCCGGCAGGGCGGCCAGGTCGGCCCGCACGGCGTCCTCGGTCGCGCGGTTCAGCCGTCCCGCGCCGCGCGCGATCACCGGCGCCGACAGGCGTACCACCGCGGCGGGAAGCCGCGGCTTGGCCGTCTCCGAGTAGGACACCAGGGCGCCGGGGTTGCGCTTGATCCCGTGCCAGAACATCCGGCGGGGGATCGCCTGGAACGTCTCGTCGCCCCACGCCTCGGCCTCCTCGACGCGGCGGCGCAGCTCCGGGTCGGCCGGGTAGAGCGGCGGGTCCGGGCGCAACTCCTCCAGGCGGCGCAGGATCCGCCGTGAGCCCGAGAGCTTCTCGCCGTTCAGGCGCAGCGCGGGAACGGTGCGCTCCCCGAAGCGCAGGCGCTGGATCGGTGCGTGCAACGGTGGCGGGAGCTCGATCGTCTTGTACGAGATGCCCTTGAGCTCCAACGCGCGCGCCACCGTCGCGCACGGATGGGAGCCGTGTACCACGTAGAGCCGCCCGTCCATGTGTGGAGCATAATCGCTGCGTGCTGCTCGCCGTCGACGTTGGGAACACGCAGACGCACCTGGGCGCCTTCCGCGGCGAGGACCTCGTGGAGCACTGGCGCTTCGCCACCGTGCGCGACTCCACCGCCGACGAGCTCGGCGCCGCGCTGCGGGCCCTGCTGGCGCTGCGGGGCCTGTCCTTCGAGGACCTGGAGGCCTCGATCATCTCCACGACGGTTCCCCAGCTGGGCCCGGAGTGGGGGCAGACGGCGGAGCGCTACCTCGGTCATGAGATGCTCGCCGTGGGGCCGCGGCTGAAGACCGGCATGCCGATCCGCCTGGACAACCCGCGCGAGCTGGGGCCCGACCGCCTGGTCAACGCGGTGGCGGCGCACGCGCGCTTCGGCGGTCCCTGCATCGTGGTGGATTTCGGCACCGCCAACACGTTCGACGTCGTCTCGGCCGAAGGCGAGTACCTGGGGGGCATCATCGCGCTGGGGGTGGAGATCTCGCTGGAGGCGCTGACCGAGCGCGCGGCGCGCCTGCCCAAGGTGGACCTCGACGAGCCGCGCGGGCTGATCGGCAAGTCGACGGTCGAAGCGATCCGCTCCGGCGTCATCTACGGCGTCGCGGCACAGGTGGACGGGATCGTGCGCCGCCTGTGGGACGAGCTGGGCGAGGAGGCCAGCGTGATCGCGACCGGCGGCCTGGCCGACCACATCGTCCCGCACTCCGAGACGATCGACGAGGTCGACGACCTGCTCACGCTCACGGGTCTACGCTTGATCCATGAGCGAAACGGCCACTGAGCGCTCCCTGCGCGATTCCTGGCGCCTGGGCGGCCTCACGGTCCCCAACCGCGTCGTGCTGGCGCCGCTGGCCGGCATCGGCAACTGGTTCGTGCGCCTGCAGGCCAAGCGCCACGGCGCGGGGCTGTGCGTGTCGGAGATGGTGTCGAGCTTCGCGGTACACCACCGCAACGAGCGCACCTTGCGCGAGCTGCTGCGGGTGCACCCCGACGAGCGCGCCGGGGGGCCGACGGCGATCCAGCTGTTCGGCCACGACCCGGACGTGATGCGCTCGGCCGCGGCCACCGTGGCGCAGACGACCGGCGTGGACCTCATCGACCTCAACATGGGCTGCCCGGTTCCCAAGGTGTGCAAGACCGGCGCGGGCGCGGCGCTGCTGCGCGATCCCGGCCGGGCAGTCGAGCTCGCGGTGGCCGCGCGCGAGGGCAGCGGCCTGCCGGTGACCGTGAAGCTGCGCACCTCGCGCACCCACGACGACCGCGACGGAATCGAGGTGGCGCGCCGCCTGGCCGCCGACGCCGGGGTCGCGGGCCTCACGCTGCACCCGCGCAGCGCGACGCAGCGCCACAAGGGCTTTCCCGACTACGCGCTGGTGCGCCAGCTGGTGGAGGAGCTGCCGGTCCCGATCGTCGTGTCCGGGGGACTGCAGGACGCGGCGTCGGCCCGAGAGGCCTGGGAGGCCAGCGGCGCCGCGGCGATCATGCTGGCGCGCGGCTCGCTGGGAAATCCCTGGCTGTTCGCCGAGCTGCTGGGCGAGCGCTCCGGCGAGCCGGCGCGCGCCGAGATCCTGGCCGAGCTGGACTGGGTGATCGATCGCGCGGTCGAGCACCTCGGCGAGCCCCGCGCCGCGCGCTACCTGCGCAAGTTCTACCCGTGGTACCTGGATCGGCTGGGCGCGGGGGCGGCCGAGCGCGACGCGCTGCAGCGCACCGAGACGACCGCCGGGGCACGCGCGGTGCTCGCGGGCGCCGGCCTCGCCAGCGCCGCTTGAAGCGGCGCTATACTGCCGCGCTCGCCGCACCCCCGCAGTACCCCAGAACCCCCGCCGGGACCGGCGGGTTTTCCTTCGGAAGAGAGACGATGCCCAAGGACGTACTCCTCACCCCCGACGGCCTGACCAAGCTCAAGGCGGAGCTCGAGCACCTGCAGAACGCCAAGCGCCGCGAGGTCGCCGCCCGCATCAAGGAGGCCCGCGAGTTCGGCGACATCTCGGAGAACTCCGAGTACAACGACGCCAAGAACGAGCAGGCGATGGTCGAGGCCCGGATCGCGCAGCTCGAGGACCAGCTGCGCTCCGCGTCCGTGATCGACGCCAAGGACCTCTCGACCGACCAGGTCCGCGTGGGGACCACCGTCCACGTCAAGGACGAGAAGACCGGCAAGTCGGTCAAGTACACGCTCGTCGGCTCCGCCGAGGCCAACCCGGCGGAGAACAAGCTCTCCAACGAGTCGCCCGTCGGCAAGGCGCTGATCGGCCACAAGCGCAACGACACGGTCGAGGTCGCGGTCCCCCGCGGCCCCAAGCGCAAGCTGAAGATCACCAAGATCGAGGTCTAGTGGGTGCGGCGACGGCTCGCCGTCGCAGTGCTCTCCTGCCTCGCCATCGGGTGGGTCGTCGTGTCGGAGCTGCGGCGCGACGACGCCCGGCACGGCGACGCGCCGGGGGCGCGCGCCGAGCGCCCGCCGGAGCCGCCGTTCCAGCGCGTGCCGGGGATCGTTTCCACCGCGCAGGCCGGGCTGTTCGAGGAGACCGGCCTCGCGGGATGGCGCGAGGAGGTGCCGGCGGCGCGCGAGCTTGCGATCCGCTCGTCCGCCGACGGCGCGCGCCAGCGCATGCTGTGGCTGCCGCCGGCGGGAGGCGGGCCGCGTCCACTGCTGGTCGTCCTGCACTCGTGGACCGCGGGCTACGAGAACCGCGCCGGGATCCCGTACGCGCAGTGGGCGCAGCAGCGCGGCTGGGCGATGATCCAGCCGGACTTCCGCGGGGCGTTCGACGACCCGCAGGCCACCGGTTCCGACGTGGCGGTGCGCGACGTGCTGGACGCGATCGACTTCGCGGCGCGGAACCCCGGCGTGGATCGCGAGCGCGTGTTCGCGATCGGGTTCTCGGGCGGCGGGATGATGTCGCTGCTGCTGGCCGGGCGCCATCCCGAGCGGTTCCGGGGCCTGGCGTCGTGGGTCCCGGTCTACGACCTCATCGCGTGGCACCGCCGCGCCGACCGCCACTATCCCGGCGAGATCGAGGCGTCGTGCGGCGGCGATCCCACGGAGTCGGTCGCCGCGGCGGCGCAGTGCGAGCGCCGCAGCCCCCGCGCCCACCTGCACCGGGCTCGCGCCGCCGGCGTGCCGGTGTACATCGGCCACGGCCTGGGGGACACCGTGGTGCCGCCCGACCACGCGCTGCGCGCGTTCAACCGCCTGGCCGCCGCGCGCGACGCGGTGCCGCCCGACGTGGTGGCCGCCGCCGCCGTCAACACGCTCCCCGCGCGCGTGCGCGGAAGCGTGCGCGGCACGACGTTCTTCCGCGCCCCCGACCCGCCGGTCGCCTTCGCGCGCCAGGCCGGGCCGGTCCGGGTCGTCCTGTTCGAGGGCGACCACGACATGGTCTACCACCCCGCGCTGGAGTGGATGGCCGGCCTGGCGTCTAGGCCCGGGTGAGGCGCAGCGGCAGGGCGTCCATCCCGTAGATGCCGGTGATCGTCCCGTACCGCGGCGCGCCGTCCAGCTCGACCGCCTCCAGGCGGCGCGCCAGGAAGGCGATCGCCTCCTGCAGCTCGGCGCGCGCGAGGTTGGCGCCCACGCAGTAGTGGATGCCGGCGCCGAACGTGAGGATGCGCGCCTTGCCGCGGTCGGCCGTGATGTCGAAATCCTCGCCCGCACCCTCGCGATTGGCGTGCCACGCCGACACCATCACGACGGTGCCCGGCGGGAACGTGACGCCGCGGTACTCGACCGGCTCGACGGTGATGCGCGCCGTGAACGGGGTCACCGGCTCGTGGCGCAGGGCCTCCTCGACCGCGGCCGGCGCCAGCTCGTCCGGGCGCTCGCGCAGGGCGGCCCACTGGTCGGGGTGCTCGGCCAGCAGGCGGACCGTGTGCGAGAGCTGGGACTGGGCGGTGTCGATCCCGCCGAGGATCAGGTCGAGCACCAGGTCGCGGACCTCGGCGTGCGAGAGCCGGTCGCCCGCGTCCTCCGCCGCCAGCAGGTCGCTGATCACGTCGGGGCCGGGATCGGCCCGCCGGCGCTCGAGCAGCTCGTCCAGGTAGGCGTAGGCCTCCACCACGGCCCGCTCGATGCGGGCGCGCTCGGACACCAGCGAGGCGGCGTCGAACTGGCGCTGGATCCAGTTGGACCACTCGTGCAGCCGCGGCGCGTCCTCCAGCGGCGCGCCGAGGACGTGGGCGATCGACAGCGACGGATAGGGCTTGGCGAACGCCTCGACGAACTCGCAGCGCCCGTCCGCCGGCAGCGCGCCCAGCAGCTGCTCCAGGAAGCCGCGCATGGCCGGCCGGTGGCGGTCCGCCGCGCGCGGCGACAGCGCGGGGTTGACCAGGTTGCGCAGGCGGCGGTGGTCGTCGCCGTTGACGTTGATGACGTTGCCCTCGATCTCCTCGCGCAGCGGGCCGTCGTCGATCCCGAACAGCTCGGCGATGGTCAGGCCCGGGAAGACGGCCGACTTGGTGCGCAGGAAGAACTCCCCGGCCTCGCGGTCGAGCACCAGGAACCCGAGCGGGCCGGACACGATCCAGCCCTGCCCTTCCAGCGCTCGCATCGCCTCGCGATAGCCCTCGCCGCGCAGCGACTGGTCGGTGTAGTCGAACGACGGAAGGTCGAGCTCGGTGATTGCGGGCACAGGCTGACCCTATCCCCCCGGGAACGCCGAGGCGCGTTGGTAGACTGGCGCATGCCCGTCATCCGACCCCCGATCGCTCATCCAGTTGGTCCTCTCGGCCGAAAGAGGAAGTGAGCGTCGGGTTTCAGGCGACCCCGTAGCAGGAAGGAAGCACCAGCAGCGATGTTCGAGCGATTCACAGAGCGAGCCCGCCAGGTCGTAGTCCTGGCTCAGGAAGAAGCGCGGACGCTCAAGCACAACTACATCGGGACGGAGCACATCCTGCTCGGGCTGCTGCGCGAGGAGGAGGGACTCGCCGCGCGGGTCCTGGAGAGCCTGGACATCACCGTCGAGCGCGTGCGCGCGCAGGTCGTGCGCATCGTCGGCTCCGGTGAGGAGGTCACCAGCGGGCAGATCCCCTTCACGCCGCGCGCCAAGAAGGTGCTCGAGCTGGCGCTGCGCGAGGCGCTGTCGCTGGGCCACAACTACATCGGCACCGAGCACATCCTGCTCGGCCTGGTCCGCGAGAACGAGGGCGTCGCCGCGCGCATACTGCTCGACTTCGACGCCGACTCCGAGAAGATCCGCAACGAGGTCATCCGGATGCTGTCCGGGCCGGGCGGGCGCCGCCAGGGCGCCGGGCAGGGCGCCGGCGCGGGCCCCAGCGGCCAGGGCGAGGGCAAGAAGTCGTCCAAGCTGCTGGACCAGTTCGGCCGCAACCTGACCAAGCTGGCCGCCGAGGGCAAGCTCGACCCCGTGGTGGGGCGCGAGACCGAGATCGAGCGGATCATGCAGATCCTCTCGCGGCGCACGAAGAACAACCCGGTCCTGATCGGGGAGCCCGGCGTGGGCAAGACCGCCGTGGTCGAGGGCCTGGCCCAGCGCATCACCAACGCGGACGTCCCCGAGCTGCTCAAGGGCAAGCAGATCTACACGCTCGACCTGGCCGCGCTGGTCGCCGGGTCGAAGTACCGGGGAGAATTTGAGGAGCGCCTGAAGAAGGTGATGAAGGAGATCACCCAGCGCGGCGACATCATCCTGTTCATCGACGAGCTGCACAACCTGGTCGGCGCGGGCGCCGCCGAGGGCGCGATCGACGCGGCCTCGATCCTCAAGCCGGCACTGGCCCGCGGCGAGCTGCAGACGATCGGCGCCACCACGCTCGACGAGTACCGCAAGTACCTGGAGCGCGACTCGGCGCTGGAGCGCCGCTTCCAGCAGATCCGCGTCGACGAGCCCTCCACGGAGGAGACCGAGCAGATCCTCAAGGGCCTGCGCGACCGCTACGAGCAGCACCACAAGGTCGACATCACCGACGACGCGCTGCAGGCCGCCGCGGAGCTGGCCGACCGCTACATCTCCGACCGCTTCCTGCCCGACAAGGCCATCGACCTCATCGACGAGGCCGCGTCGCGCATGCGCATCAAGTCGATGACCGCCCCCCCGGTGTACCGCGACCTCGAGGACGAGATCGAGGAGACGCGGCGCGCCAAGGAGCAGGCGATCGAGGCGCAGGAGTTCGAGAAGGCGGCCAACCTGCGCGACAAGGAGCGCCGTCTGACCAACAAGAAGCGCGAGCTCGAGGAGCAGTGGGAGTCCGGCGAGGGCGGGGAGCGTCCCGCCATCGGCGAGGAGGAGATCGCCGACATCGTCTCGATGTGGACCGGCATCCCGGTGTTCAAGCTCACCGAGGCCGAGACCGCGAAGCTGATGCGCATGGAGGACGAGCTGCACAAGCGAGTCATCGGCCAGCACCCGGCCATCGAGGTCGTCTCCAAGGCGATCCGCCGCTCGCGCGCGGGCCTCAAGGACCCCAAGCGCCCGACCGGTTCGTTCATCTTCCTCGGCCCCTCCGGCGTGGGGAAGACCGAGCTGGCGCGCACCCTCGCCGAGTTCCTCTTCGGCGACGAGGAGGCCATGGTCCGCGTCGACATGTCGGAGTACATGGAGAAGCACGCGGTGTCGCGGCTGGTCGGCTCGCCCCCGGGCTACATCGGCTACGACGAGGGCGGCCAGCTCACCGAGGCGGTGCGGCGCAAGCCGTACAGCGTGCTCCTGCTCGACGAGATCGAGAAGGCGCACCCGGACGTCTTCAACATCCTGCTGCAGATCCTGGAGGACGGACGGCTGACCGACGCCCAGGGGCGCACGGTCGACTTCCGCCACGCGATCGTGATCATGACCTCGAACATCGGGGCGTCCGAGATCGCCCGCAACACCCCGCTGGGCTTCGCCATCTCCGACGACGAGACCGGCATCAGCTACGACGACATGAAGAACCGGATCATGGGCGAGCTGAAGAAGGTGTTCCGGCCCGAGTTCCTCAACCGCATCGACGACGTCATCGTCTTCCACAAGCTGCAGAAGGACGAGATCAAGCAGATCGTCGACCTGCTCCTGCTGCGGATCCGCCAGTCGATGGCCGAGCGCGAGCTGCAGCTCGAGCTGACCGACGGGATGAAGGACATGCTGGTGGAGAAGGGCTGGGACCCCGCGATGGGCGCGCGCCCGCTGCGCCGGGCCATCCAGCGCTACATCGAGGACCCGCTGGCCGACTACGTGCTGCGCCGCGAGCCCATCCCCGGCTCCACGGTCATGGTGGCGGAGGCCGCGGAGGACTCCGACGACGAGGTCAAGCTCTCGATCATCGAGCCCGAGCCCGCACCCACGCCGGTCGGCGTCGGGGCGGAGGGCGGCGAGGCCGCGGAGGACGCCGGCGAGCCGGCGCCGCCGCCCGCCGACGACCGCTCAGACGAGGGCTGACGCCCTCGCGTGCGACATTCGCTACCGCATAGGTAGTCAATGCAGCATGCGCCGGGCGCTCCCGGTGGCCGTGGCGCTGGTGATCCTTGGGGCGCCGGCGGAGGCGCGCGCGCTGGAGTTCGGCTTCAACGACGCCGCGTCGCCGCAGCGGCTGGACCGTGCCCGGGCGCTGGGGGCGACGACCGGGCGGGTGTTCGTGTGCTGGTGCGACCTGGAGCCCGCGCCCGGCGAGTACGCCTTCGGCACGCTGGACCGGATCGTGGCGGACTTCGCGGCGCGGAGGATGCGCCCGGTGCTGAACGTCGTCGGCACGCCGTCGTGGGCGCGCGCGGAATGCGCGACGCTGCCGCGGCCGTGCCTGTACCCGCCCGACGAGGCGCGCGTGCCGCGCTGGCGCGAGCTGTTCCGCCGGCTGGCCGCGCGCTACCCGCGCCTGCTGGGCGTCGAGGTGTGGAACGAGCCCAACCTCACGCACTTCTGGAAGCCGCGTGCCGACGTGGCGCGCTACGTCCGCCTCCTGCGCGCCGCGCACGCCGGCGCGCGGGCCGGCAACGCGCGGCTGCCGGTGGTGGCCGGGGCGCTGTGCCTGTGCGGGGGCGGGCCGGGCGGCGTGCACGACTTCGTCTTCCTCGACCGCCTGTACCGCCTGGGCGCCGCCCGGTGGTTCGACGCGATCGGCGTGCACCCGTATCCGACCGACCTGCCGGCGATCGCCAACGCGCGCGACAAGATGGCGCAGATGCGCCGCGTCCGCCGCCGCTGGCGCGGGCGCGAGCCGTTCTGGGTGACCGAGGCCGGGCTGTCGAGCGCGGTGGGAGGGACCGGCGGACATCCCCGGCTCTCCGAGCCCCTGCAGGCGCGCGCGCTGGCCGCGCTGGTCAAGACGCTGCGCCAGATGCCCGACGTGCCGGTGGTGATCCTGTTCCGCTACGCCGACATCACCGGCGGGTTCACCACCTGGGAGGACGGGCTGGGGATCGTGGAGCGCGCCGACGGCTCCCCCAAGCCGGCCGGGCTGGCGGTGGCGGCGGCGCTGCGCTCGCGCCGGCCCTACCGGCGCCCGGCGCCCGTCCGCGTGGTGCCGGTGCCGCGGCGCGTGGAGGTCGGGCGTCCCGTGGTGCTGCGGGCGCGCGGCTTCCCGCGCCGGCCGCGCCACGGCACGCGCCTGTTCGCCTGGGACGTGGGCGGCGGCGGCTTCTGGGCCTACACGGGCGCCCGTCCCTGGCGGGTGCGGGTGTGGCGCGCGCCCGGGCGCTACCGCGTGGGCGTGCGCGCGGGCGACGAGCTGGACGCCGGCGAGGGGTTCGCGACGGTGGTCGTCACCCCGCGCCGGCGCCCCTGACTCAGCCGATCTGCGAGACGCGCCCGTAGTTGATGCAGCGGGCGGCGCCGGTGTTGCGCCCGTCCTGGCGCACGACGCCCTCGAGGATCACGTTCGTCCCCAGCTTCTGGACCTGCAGGTCGAACGTGTTCGAGGCGTTGATCGTGAAGGCGGCCGCCTGGCTGGGCGCGAGGATGCGCACGTCCACGCCGCCCGAGCCCGTCGCGCGGCTGAACTCCATCGGCTGGCCGGACGTGTTGCCGAAGGAGATCGTGGTGCGCGGGTCCTCCCGTCCGGGCACGTTGCTCTGGTCCGAGCAGGTCGCGGTGAGCACGCCGAAGCCGCGCACGCTGGCAATCGTGAACGGCGTCTCGGCGCCGTTGTCCACCACGTCGACGGTCCGCCCGAACACCCTCGCGCGCGGCACTCCCGGGTCCAGGTACTGCGCCGGGATCGTGCCGTGCGCCCCGCCCAGCCGGCGCGTGGCCACGAGCTTCCCCGCGGCGCGGGCGTTGCTGACCCCGGCCGGGACGGCGCTGCGGCCGTCCACCGCTCCCGCGTTGCGCGCGAAGCTCACCACCGCGGCGGCCGAGCCCGTCATCGCGAGCACCAGCGCGATCGTCGCCACCACCAGCGCGGGTGACGGCTTCCCCAAGATCCTGCGCATGTGGCCTCCCATTTCGTGGTCCTGGTAACCGCGCAAACAGGTCGGGCCGGAGAAAGTCGCGCGGCGGGCGTTTGGCATCCCGCGGGGCGGAAAAGCCCCCTGCGATGGCGCAAGAGCGAACCGTGAGGCGAGAGGTCCGGGTGGACGACCCCGAGCTGTCCCCGCGCGCGCGGGAGCTGCTGACCGACGAGCTGCGCCGGGCCGTCGGCGCAGACCACGTGGAGGTGCCCGAGTCCGTCGCGCGCGCGTCGGACGGCGGGCGGCCGCACTCCGTCACGGCGGCGTTGCTGCGCAGCCCGCTGTTCCTCGTCACCTTGGCCGCGGCGCTCGTGGTGGGGGCCGTCCTGTCCCTGGTGGTCGAGTCGTGGTGGCTGCTCGGCGCAGCCGTGGGCGCACACGCGCTGCTGACGCTGGCCATCGTGGCGATCACGCTGACGCTCACCAACCAGGCCGTCCGTCCGGATCCGAGCACGGTGGCCGAGCTGCAGAACGAGGGCGTGATCGACCCCGAGCGCGAGCTCAACGACCGCCTGACGGACCTGGTGGGCGACGCGCAGCAGTCGCGCTACGCCCGCACGGTGGAGCACGGCGGCGACGTCGACCGCCCGGCGATCGACGACCCCGCGGGCACCGCGGCCGAGCAGCAGGTCGCGGTCACCCCGTCCGCACGCCCCACCGAGGAGGCGCCGGTTCCGCCGTCGCGCCACGCCGCCCTCGCCGTCATGGCCGTGGTCGTCGTGGCGGCCGCCGTGGCCGGCCTGGCGGTGCACTGGGGCGCCGGCGTGACGGTTCTGCTGCTGGGCGTCATCGTCGCCATGGCCGTCGCCTTCGTCGTGCCCACGCTGCGCCGGCGCGGCCTGCGGGGCGTCGTGACCACCGATCCGCGGCCCACCGTCGACTCGCCCGGCATCGAGGAGCAGCTCAGCCCGCACGATCTGCCTCCGGGCGATCCCGCGCGCCGGGCGCTGGAGGAGCGCCGGGACGGCCGCTGAGCCGCCGCGCGTATCCTCCGCGGCGATGGCGGAGGTGGAGATCAAGGTCCGCGACGACGGGCCCTACAAGGTCACCGGGCCGGTTCGGCTGATAGACGCCGACGGCGGCGTGTTCGAGGTCGAGGCGGGCCGCCCGATCGCGCTGTGCCGCTGCGGCCAGTCCCGGACCAAGCCGTTCTGCGACGCCTCGCACAAGGCGACCGGCTTCGCGTCGTGCCCCCGGGCGCAGGGGGCGGAATCGTCCTGAGCGTCGCCTAGTCTCGGGCGATGGCTCGTCACGTCTGCTCGCAGTGCGGGCACTCCTCGCCCAAGTGGTTCGGCCAGTGCCCCGGCTGCGGCGAGTGGAACACGCTGGTGGAGGAGGCCGCCCCCGCCCGCGGCGCGCGCCGCAAGGGCGCCGCCGGGCCGGTCCGGCCGGTCGTGCTGCGCGACGTCACCGCGCCGGCGGTCGCGCGCCTGCAGACCGGCATCGGCGAGCTCGACCGCGTGCTGGGCGGCGGCCTCGTCCCCGGGTCGCTGGTGCTGCTCGGGGGCGCGCCGGGCATCGGGAAGTCCACGCTGACCGCGATGGCGCTGGGGCGCCTGGCCGCCGCGGACCGGCGCACGCTGTACGTGACCGGCGAGGAGTCCGCGGCGCAGGTGAAGCTGCGCGCCCAGCGCCTGGGCGACGACACGCTGCGCGTCCCGATCGTCGCCGACACCGACCTGGAATCGGTCGCGGCCACGCTGGAGGCCGAGCGCCCCGAGGTGTGCGTGATCGACTCCGTGCAGACGCTGCACGCCGCCGCGCTGACGGGGGCCGCCGGCTCCGTCGGCCAGGTGCGCGAGGTGGCCGACCGCGTGGCGCGCATCGCCAAGGGCCACGACGTGGCGGTCGTGCTGGTGGGCCACGTCACCAAGGAGGGGGCGCTGGCGGGGCCCCGCGTGCTCGAGCACCTGGTGGACTGCGTGCTGCAGTTCGAGGGCGAGCGCGAGCGGACCTACCGGACGCTGCGCGCGCTGAAGAACCGCTTCGGCTCGACGGACGACGTGGGCGTCTTCGAGATGCACGACGACGGCCTGGCCGAGGTGCTCGACGCCTCCGCCCGCTTCGTGGCCTCGGCCACCCGGGCGCCCGGGAGCGTGGTGCTGGCGGCGATGGAGGGCTCGCGCCCGCTGCTGGTGGAGGTGCAGGCGCTCGTCTCGCCCTCTGAGCTGGTCCCGCCGCGGCGCGTGTGCGCCGGGATCGACCGCAACCGCCTCGCGCTCGTCCTCGCCGTGCTGGCCCGGCACGCCGGGATCGCAGCCGGGACCGCCGACGTGTTCGTCAACGTGGCCGGCGGCGTGCGCGTGGACGAGCCGGGCGCCGACCTCGCGATCGCCCTCGCCGTGGCCAGCGCGGCGCGCGGAGTGCCCGTCGCGGGAGGCGCTCCCGAGGCTCCCCCGGCCGCCTGCTTCGGCGAGCTGGGCCTCACGGGCGAGCTGCGCCCGGTGGCCCACGCGGAGCGCCGCCTGGCCGAAGCCGGGCGCTTCGGCCTGTCTCCGGTGGTCTCCCCGGACACCGCGCCGGACCTCCGCGGCGCCCTGCGCGCGGCGCTCGCTGCCCCGGCTCGCGCCGCCGCCTGACGGCGCAACGCGGAAATCACCCGAAAACGCTCGGGAAATGTCCGCTAAAATCCGCTTTTAGAATGGCTTCCAGAACCGGGGAAGAGCTCTCAGAGCTCGAAAGTCGCCAAGAGCCCCGGCTCGTAAAGGCACTTGAGATGGTCGCCCCCGGCACGTCGCTGCGCGAGGGCATCGACCATATCCTGCACGCGCGCACGGGCGGGCTGATCCTCATCGGCGACCCCGACGAGCTGTCGTTTTTGTACTCGGGCGGCATCCGGCTCGACGTGGACTACACGCCGGCGCTGCTGTACCAGGTCGCCAAGATGGACGGGGCGATCGTCCTCAACCAGAACGTCACCAAGATCGTCTGGTCCAACGTCCAGCTGATGCCGGACCCGACGATCCTCTCGGTCGAGACGGGGACCCGCCACCGCACGGCCGAGCGCGTCTCCAAGCAGACCGACGCGGTGGTGATCGCGTGCTCGCAGCGCCGCCAGGTCGTCTCGCTCTACGTGGACGGGGCGAAGTACATCATGGTCGACATCCCCGTCGTCCTGGCCAAGGCCAACCAGGCCCTGGCCACGCTGGACAAGTACAGGACCCGGCTCGACCAGGTCTCGACTCGCCTGACCGCCCTCGAATTCGAGGGCGGTGCCACGCTGCACGACGTGCTCACGGTCCTCCAGCGGGCGGAGCTCGTCACGCGCATGGCGGTGGAGATCGAGCGCTACATCGTCGAGCTGGGGACCGAGGGCCGCCTGATCGAGATGCAGCTCGACGAGACCATGGTCGGCGTCGCGTCCGACAAGACGGCGCTCGTTCACGATTACCTGGTGGAGGACTCCGACGAGGCCTACGCCACCGTGCTGGACCAACTTGCCCGCCTGCCCCACCAGGACCTGCTCGACTTCGGTCGGCTGGCGGAGCTGCTCGGCTACGACCGCAAGGTCAACACGCTCGACTACCCGGTCTCGCCGCGAGGCCACCGCATCCTCGGACGGATCCCGAGGCTGCCCAAGCTCGTGGTGCACGAGATCGTGAGGGAGTTCGGGCGGCTGGACGAGATGCTTGCCGCCACCGACGCCGAGCTGGAGTCGGTCGAGGGCGTGGGCGAGATCCGGGCGAAGGACATCCGCGAGGGCCTTCGCCGGCTACAGGAGATCAACCTCGTGGACCGGTACCTACAGACCTAGAACACGGAGGCAGTCATTCCCGAAACCACTGTCGAAGAGCACGTCGAGGACCTCGAGGCCACCGTCGAGGTCGAGAACATCGCTTTCGAGGTGGGCGACAACGTCGTCTATCCCCACCACGGAGCCGGCAAGGTCCTCAAGAAGGAGCGCAAGGAGATCTTCGGTGAGCAGCGCGAGTACCTCACAATCAAGATCCTCCACAACGACATGACCGTCATGGTCCCGTGCGACAACGCCGGCAAGGCCGGCCTGCGCCGCGTGATCGACGAGATCACGGTCAAGAAGGTGCTGGCCGTGCTCCAGGACGACGTCTCGGAGATGCCCAAGAACTGGAATCGCCGGTTCAAGCACAACCGCGACAAGATCAAGACCGGCGACATCTACGAGCTCGCCGAGGTCGTGCGCAACCTGGCCATCCGCGAGCACGAGAAGGGCCTTTCCACGGGTGAGAAGCAGATGTTCACCCGGGCGAAGAAGATCCTCGCCTCCGAGCTGATGTACGCGCTCGACAAGGGCGAGGAGGAGGCCGAGGAGCACCTCGACGACCTCCTGGCCCGGTCGGCGAACGACCAGGTCGCCGTCTAGCGCGGGAACGTCATGGCGGTGGCGCTGCTCGTCGCCGCCGGGAGCGGCGAACGCCTTGGAGCCGATCGGCCCAAGGCGTTCGTCGCGCTGGGCGGCAAGTCGATGCTGCAGTGGAGCCTGGAGGCGATCGACGCCGCCGGCATCGACGACGTGGTGATCGCCATGCCGCGGGAGATGCTCGTCTACTCCAGCGAGGGCGCCACGGTCGTGGCGGGCGGGGCCGTGCGCTCGGAGTCCGTGCGCAACGCGCTGGAGGCGTGTGACGGCGACCCGGTGGTGGTCCACGACGCCGCGCGCCCGCTCGCGCCGGCGGCGCTGTTCCAGCGCGTCCTGGACGAGCTGCGCGGCAGCGGCGTCGACGGCGTCGTGGCGGCCGCGCCGGTGACCGACACGGTCAAGCGCGCGCAAGACGGCGACGTGGTGGAGACGCTGGACCGCTCCGCGCTGTGGGCGGTCCAGACGCCGCAGGCCTTCCGTCGCGAGGCGCTGGAGCGCGCCCTGGACGTGCCCGACGACGTGCTGGCCGCGGCGACGGACGACGCCTGGCTGGTCGAGCGCGCGGGCGGGCGCGTTCGGGTGGTTCCCGGCCCGCCCGAGAACCTCAAGGTGACCACCCCCCGCGACCTGCGGGTGGCCGAGGAGCTCCTGCGTGCTGACTGACTACCACGTCCATCTGCGCCCCGACGAGCCCGGCACGGACGCCGAGCGCTACTTCACCGCCGCCAACGCGCAGCGCTACCGCGAGGCCGCGGAGGAGCGCGGGATCGCCGAGCTGGGCGTCTCCGAGCACGTGCACCGCTTCCGCCAGGCGCTGGACGTGTGGCGCCACCCCTTCTGGGAGGACAACGCCGTCGACGACCTCGACGCATACTGCGCGTTCGTGCGCGAGGAGACCGACCTGCGGCTGGGCATCGAGGCCGACTGGGTCGCCGGCCGCGAGGACCGGATGGCCTCGCTGCTGGAGGACTACGACTGGGACTACGTGGTCGGCTCGGTGCACTTCCTGCGCGACGCCGCGGTCGACCATCGCGACTACGACGTGTGGAGCGCCGCGCGCAGCGCCGACGACGTGTGGCGGCGCTACTTCGAGACGCTGGGCCACGCCGCCGCGTCGGGCATGTTCGACGTCCTCGCCCACCCCGACCTGGTCAAGGTGTGGGGCGCGGAGAGCCCGCGTCCGGAGGGCGACCTGCGCCGCTTCTACGAGCTGGCCATGGAGGGGATCGACGCCACGCGCCCGGCCATCGAGGTCTCCACCGCCGGGCTGCGCAAGCCGGTGGACGAGATCTACCCCGACCCGGCGTTCCTGCGCTGGTGCCTGGAGTGCGGCTGCCCGGTGGCGCTGAGCAGCGACGCCCACGTCCCGGAGCACCTGGGCTACGAGTACGACCGGGCGCTGGAGCTGCTGGGCGAGCTGGGGGTCACGGAGCTCGCGGTCTTCGAGCGCCGGCAGCGGCGGTTGGAGCCGCTCGCATGACCGTGTGCACCGGCATCGGCTACGACGCGCACCGCCTCGTGGAGGGCCGGCGGCTCGTGCTGGGCGGCGTCGAGCTCGACCACGAGCTCGGCCTGGAGGGCTGGTCGGACGCCGACGTGCTGACGCACGCGGTCATCGACGCCCTGCTCGGCGCGGCCGGGCTCGGGGACGTCGGCGAGCACTTCCCCGACACCGACGAGCGCTGGCGCGACGCCGACTCGCTGGAGCTGCTGCGCACGGTGGCCGCGCAGGTGCGCGCGGAGGGCTGCGCGATCCGCCACGTCGACGTCACGGTCGTCCTCGAGGCGCCGCGCCTGGCGCCGCACCGCGCCGCGATCCGCGCCAACCTGGCGGAGATCCTGGGGCTCGCGCTCCCTCACGTCAACGTGAAGGCCACCCGCGGCGAGGGGATGGGCTTCGTCGGCCGCGGGGAGGGCATCGCCGCCCTCGCGGTGGCGACGGTGGAACGGGACTAGGCGGCGCCGGCTCTGGCTTGGCGCCGTGCGGCGGCGCGGCGGCGGGTCTGTTCCTGCTCGACCTGGCGCTTGAGCTGGCGCACGGTGCGCTGCAGGTGGCCGCGGACGGTGGGCGCGCCGACGCGCTCGGCGATCCAGCCGAAGATCCCCGCCCCGGCCACGCCGTAGGAGAGGCGCAGCTCGACGTGGGTCCGCCCGCCCGGGCGCCGGCGCAGGCGCCAGCGCCCGCGCTGGTCGAGACCCAGCACCGACGTCCACGCCAGGTCGCGGTTCTCGCTGAACTCGATCACCTCGATCAGCCCGCCGACCTCGGCCGAGCCGACCCGCAACAGCATCCGGTAGCGGGCGCCCAGTCCCATCGCCGGCTCGCCCACCACCTCCCAGCGGGTGACCCCCGAGAAGAAGTGCAGCGCCTTGGTGGGGTCGGAGACCCACTCCCAGACGGCCTCGGGCGGCGCGGCGATCTCGATCGGTGCGCTGACCCTCATCCCAGCACCGGGAAGCGCCGCTCGGCCGCCAGCCCGTCCAGCGTCTCCTGCATGACGCCCGTGACGTAGTCGTAGACCTCGTCGAGGTCGGGGCGCTCGCCGAACTCCTCGCGCAGGTGGATCGGTGGCAGCGCCTCGACGGTGATCTTGGCCGGCAGCGGGAGGTGCCCCATGAAGTCGCCGACGTTCAGCCCCCACGGCAGGGCGAGCGAGATCGGCAGGACCTTCAGGCGCAGCGCGCGGTCCAGGCCCAGGCCGCGCGCGATGCCCTTGCCCTGGGAGAGGAAGAGCGCCGTCTCCTGCCCGCCCACCGAGACGACGGGGACGATCGGCACGTCGTGCTGCAGCGCCAGGCGGATGAACCCCTTGCGCCCGTCGAAGTCGACGCGGTGGCGGTGCCAGCTGGGGCGGTGGACCTCGTGGTCGCCGCCCGGGTACACCAGCAGCGCGGCGCCGGACTCCAGCGCCTTGCGCGCGTTCTCCGGCGAGGCCGCGACGGTCCCGTAGCGGCGCAGGAAGCCCAGGCCCGGCATCGAGAGCACGAGGTTGTGGGCCAGCTGGTAGAAGGCCCGCTCCACGCCGAAGTACGCGCTGAAGGCGAGCGTGAAGACGGTGGTGTCGGGGGTCAGGTTCCCGCCCGAGTGGTTGCCTACCAGCAGGACGCCGCCCTCCTCGGGGATGTTCCCCAGGCCGCGCACCTCCCCACGGAAGTACAGCGAGGACAGCAGCCACAGCCGCGGCAGCGTGTCGCGGATGTAGTCGGGATCGCGCTCGTCGAGGTCGGCGGTCGGGATGCGGCTCTGCAGCTGGCGCGAGAGCTCTCCCAGGACGCGCGCCGCGAAGCCCGGCCGGCCGGCCTCCTCGCGCGCGTGCCCGTTGTGGGCGGCTCGCTCGGCGATGCCCGCTTCGCTCATCCGGGTCGATTCTAGGCGGCTCGGCGGGCCCGCGCGGCACGGGCGGGCGCCTCGATGGCCTCCACGCGGGCGAAGAAGCGCTGCAGCAGGCCCGCGGTCTGCTCCGGGCGCTCGACCTGCGGCGCGTGGCCGCAGGCGTCGATGACGATCTGCTCGGCCGCGGGCAGCCATTCGGACACGTGGCGCGAGAAGCCCGGGGGGATCAGCCGGTCGTGCGAGCTCCACACGAACAGGGCGGGTCGGCTCAGCTCGCTCAGGCGCGGATAGAAGCCCTTGTCCCCGAACGGCGTGTCGAGGTAGACGTTGCGCGCCGAGGACAGGAAGGCGAGGCGGGCGCCCGCCGAGCCGTAGATGCGCTGGAACTCGTCGACCACGATGTCGGCCACGCTGGGATCGAGCACGCTGGGATCCGCGAACAGGTCCATCAGCTGGCGCTCGACGGTGCCGCGGGCGAAGCGGTGGGGCAGGATGCCCAGCTCGGGGCGCAGGAGCCGCACGATGGGATGCAGGCCGCGTTTGACGAAGGCCACGGCGGGACACAGCAGCCCCAGGCCGGTCACGCGCTCGGGCGCGGCGAGCCCCACCTCGATCGCCACGCGGCCCCCGAGCGAGTTGCCGACGACGTGCGCGCGCTCGATCTCCAGCGCGTCCATCCAGCCCAGCACGTGGCGCGCGAACCAGGGCGCGTCGTAGGGGGCGGTGAGCGGCTTGTCGGAGGAGCCGAACCCCGGCAGGTCGATCGCGTGGACGCGGTAGCGGCGGGCGAGGATCGCCGCGGTCTCGAAGAACGAGGCCTTGGTCGCGCCCAGGCCGTGGATCAGCAGCATGTCGCGGCCCTCGCCGAGCGTCAGCGTCGAGATGCGCCGGCGCCCCACGCGCACGTCGTGCACGCGCTGGCGCGGCTCGCGGCCGTTGGGGAGGCGGAACAGACCCTCGAAGGCCACGGCGAGGTCGAGGTTGCCGCGGGCGTACAGCAGCCGCTGCGAGAAGGCCTCGATGCCGGACAGCTCGCCCTCGCGCAGGCGCAGCCACGTCTCGGAGTCCGTCCCGATCGTCACGTCCGGTTGGCGGCTGGTCCCGCCCTTGCGCACGCGGGCGCCGTGCGGCGTGGCGCGGACTTCCCACTGGTGCCCTACGTCGGCCAGGCGGATGTGGAACGTCGCGTCGAAGCCGGGGTCCGCGCCGAGGTAGCGATCCGGCAGCGACCGAAACGCCGCTTCGATCTGCGACAACCGACTTCCGTGGGAGTCCATCCCTGACACGGCCCATGAAGGGTATAGGTCCGGGCGGCGATCCAAAGCAGCCGAATCGCCGCAGTTTGCGGGTAGGGTGGCGCGCGATGCGGCCGATCTCCCTGCACGACACGCTCTCGGGGCGCCGGCGGCCGCTGGAGCCGCGCGAGCCGGGGAAGGTCGGCATCTACGCCTGCGGGCCGACGGTCTACGGCCGCATACACGTCGGCAACGCCCGCCCGTACGTCGTCTTCATGGTCCTCAAGCGCTTCCTGGAGCACGAGGGGCTGGCCACCACGCTGGTCGTGAACGTCACCGACGTCAACGACAAGATCTACGACGCCGCCCGCACACAGGGCGTTCCCAGCGCCCGGCTGGCGCAGGAGATGACCGCCGCCTACGTGGCCGACACCGACGGCCTGGAACTGGGGCGCCCGGACCACGAGCCGCTCGCCTCGGAGACGATCGGGCCGATCGTGGCGCTGATCGCGGACCTCATCGAGGCGGGGCACGCGTACGCCGCCGACGGCGACGTGTACTTCCGCGTGCGCTCCTACGACCGCTACGGCGAGCTCTCGCACCGCGACGTGGAGCAGATGGACCAGGGCGAGGGCGTGGAGGGCGCGGAGCGCAAGGAGGACCCGCTGGACTTCGCGCTGTGGAAGGCGCACAAGGAGGGTGAGGACACCTCGTGGGAGGCGCCGTGGGGACGGGGCCGGCCCGGCTGGCACATCGAGTGCTCGGCGATGGCGGAGGAGCTGCTCGGCGTGGGTTTCGAGATCCACGGGGGCGGCTCGGACCTCGTCTTCCCCCACCATGAGAACGAGGCGGCGCAGACGCGGGCGGCGCGCGGAGAGCCGCTCGCGCGGCTGTGGATGCACAACGGCATGGTGCAGATGGGCGAGGAGAAGATGGCCAAGTCGGTCGGCAACATCCGCCTGCTGCACGTCGCGCTGCAGCAGTTCGGGCGCGACGCGCTGGTGATGTACGTCCTCGGCGGCCATTACCGCCAGCCGCTGGCCTTCTCCGAGGAGCTGCTGGACGAGGCCGACCGCCGCGTCCAGCGCATCCGCGACGCCCTGCGCCGCGTGCAGCCGGGCCCCTCGCCGCCGGACATGGCGCCCCTGAAGGAGCGCTTCTTCGCCGCCCTGGCCGAGGACCTCAACACGCCGCAGGCTCTGGCCGCGCTGTTCGAATGGGTGCGCGAGGCCAACCGGCGGCCGGGCGTGGGAGACGCCGATCTGCGGGAGATGCTGGCGGTGCTGGGCTTCGAGCGCCTGGAGGCGGCGCGCGGTTCGGTCGATCCTGCGGCCGCGGAGCTGCTGGAGCAGCGCGAGGCGGCGCGCGCCGCGCGCGACTTCGAGCGCGCCGACCGGCTGCGCGACGAGCTCGGCGCGCTGGGCTGGGAGGTCCGCGACGGGCCGGACGGCGCCGAGCTGGTCCCTCGCGGCCGGTGAGGGCCGGCACGTGATCGTCTACGGGGCCAACCCCGTTCGCGAGGCGCTGCGCGGCCCGCGCGCGGTCGAGCGGGTGTGGGCGACGGAGCGGGTGGCGCGCGAGGCGTGGCTCCGGGACGCCCCGGTCGCGGTGGCCGACGTCGCGGAGATCCAGCAGCGCTGCGGGTCGGATGCGCACCAGGGCGTGTGCGCGAGCGCGGACCCCTACCGCTACGCCGATCCGGCGGCGCTGCTGGCGGGAGACGAGCCGCTCGTCGTGGCGCTGGACGAGGTGACGGATCCGCAGAACCTCGGCGCGATCTGCCGCACCGCCGAGGTGGCGGGCGCGACGGGCGTGGCGATCCCGCAGCGCCGCTCGGCCGAGGTCACGCCGGCCGTGTGCAAGGCGTCGGCGGGCGCGGTCGAGCATCTCGCCGTGGCGCGGGTGCCCAACCTCGCCGACTTCCTGTCCGACGCCAAGGCGGCCGGCTGCTGGTGCTACGGGGCCGACGCCGCGGCGACGGTGGGATACGACCAGCCCGACTTCCAGGGGGGCGTCGTCGTGGTCCTGGGCGCCGAGGGGAGGGGGCTGCGCCCCCGTGTCGCCGCCGCGTGCGACGAATTGCTCGCGATCCCGCGGCGCGGCCGGATCGAATCGCTCAACGTGAGCGCCGCCGCCGCCGTCCTGGTGTACGAGATCCTGCAGCGCCGCGGCGGGGCTTGACAGGACTCCATAACTGTGGGACCGTGCCCGCCACATAAGGTTGGACTCGAGGGTTATGGGACTTGAGAGTTCAGCGAGGGTGCGGCGCCAGGGGAGGTAGCGCGCCTAGAGCAGAACCGGGCGATTTGCTCGGGGAAAGGTCGTTCCGCTCATGGCTCGTTTCTCCCCTAAGGCTCAAGCTGAAGGCCAGCTTGACGACGGTTATCTCATCGCGCTGGCCAAGCAGGGCAGCGCTCCGGCCTACGACGCGATCGTGCGGCGCTACTACGGATTCGTCCGGCTGAAGGCGTCGTCGTACTTCCTCGCGGGCGGGGATTCCGACGATCTCGTCCAGGAGGGCCTCGTCGGCCTCTACAAGGCCGTCCGCGACTACCGGACGGACCGCGAGTCCAGCTTCCGCAACTTCGCGGAGCTGTGCATCACGCGCCAGATCATCACCGCGGTCAAGACCGCCTCGCGCAACAAGCACGTCCCGCTCAACCGCTACGTGTCGTTCTCCAACAGCCCCGCCGGCGCGGCGGAGCCCGAGCCGACGCTCGACGAGATCCTGCCGGGTCCGACCGCGCACGACCCGATCAACGTGGCGATCTCCTCCGAGGAGCTGCGCGCGCTGATCGCCTGCCTGTCCACGGTGCTGTCCGAGCTGGAGTCGCGCGTGCTCGGCCTGTACCTCGACGGGCACTCCTACCAGGAGATCGGCGAGCAGATCGGATGCGAGGCCAAGACGGTGGACAACGCCCTGCAGCGCGTCAAGCGCAAGGTGGCGGCGCACCTGGACTCGCGGGCCGTGCCCGCGTAGCCGCGGGCCGCTCGCTACGGTGTGCGCCGCATGTCCACGCTCGCGGTCGTCATCGTCGTCGTAGTCGCCCTCCTGGCGCTCCTCGCGCTGGGCGGGATGGTGGCCAATGCGCGGCGCCGGCGGGCCCTGGAGCCGCGCCTGGAGGCCTCCCTGGACGAGGTCAACCAGCGCCTGGCCGCCGCCCACGCCGAAGACAAGGGCTGGGAGCCGGGCGCCCTGGAGGCGGCGGCGCGGGCCGCGTTCGCCGAGCGCCGCCCGGGCGAGGAGATCCGCGAGCAGGTCCTGGTCCAGGTGATCGACCGGCCGGGCACGGACGAGGACAAGGCGGTGTTCCGCTTCGGGACCGGCTCGGGCATCGCGTATCTGACCATGGGCCGGCGGGACGGAGCCTGGGTCGGCGAGCGGGTGGAGCCGGCCTGAACCGGCCGGCCGCGGCCGGCCGCTTCTCGGGCCGCACGGCGTGGGCCCGCCAGATCGCCGCGCCGCTGCGGACGTTCCTGGAGACGGAGACCGGCGGCGGGGTCGCAATCCTCGCCGCCGCGGTCGTCGCGCTGCTGTGGGCCAACCTCGCGGGCGACTCCTACGAGGACTTCTGGCACACCGCCGCGGCGCTGGAGGTCGGCGGGTGGCGGCTGGAGGAGGACCTGCGCCACTGGGTCAACGACGCGCTGATGGCGCTGTTCTTCCTGGTGATCGGCCTGGAGATCCGGCGCGAGCTGGACATGGGCGAGCTGCGCGAGCGCCGCCGGGTCGCGCTGCCGGTCGTGGCGGCGCTCGGCGGCATGGCGGCGCCGATCCTGATCTACGTGTCGGTGGTGGGGGGCAGCGCGTGGGGCGTGGTGATCGCCAGCGACACGGCGTTCGTGCTCGCGGTCCTGGCGGTGATGGGGCGCCGGACGCCGGTGCGCCTGCGCGTGTTCATGCTCACGCTGATGATCGTCGACGACGTCGCGGCGCTGCTGGTGATCGCCGCCGTCTACACCGTCGACCCGTCCGTGCTGTGGCTCGCCGTGGCGGTCGCGACGTTCGGGCTCGTGCTCGTGCTGCGCTGGGCGGGGGTCGGCCGCGGGCCGGTCTACGTGGCGGCCCGCGTGGGGCTGTGGCTCGCGGTGCGCGAGTCCGGGCTGCATCCGACGCTCGCGGGAGTCGCGCTGGGGCTGGCGGTGAGCGCGTACCCGCCCTCGCGGCGCGACCTGGCGCGGGCCGCGTCTTTGTGGCGGCGCTTCCGCGAGCAGCCGACGCCGGAGCTGGCGCGCTCGGTGCGCGCCGGGCTGAGCGGCGCGCTCTCGCCCAACGCGCGCCTGCAGTCGGTCCTGCACCCGTGGACGAGCTTCTTCGTCGTCCCGGTGTTCGCGCTGGCCAACGCGGGGGTGGCGCTGGACGGCGGCACGCTGGAGCGCGCGGCCGGCTCGACGCTGACGCTGGGGATCGTGGCGGCGCTCGTCGCGGGGAAGCTGTTCGGGATCTCGGGCGCCACGTGGCTGGCCAGCCGCGTCGGGCGCCTACCGATGACGGTCGGGCTGCCCTCGATCGTCGCGGCGGCGGGCGTGGCGGGGATCGGGTTCACGATCTCGCTGTTCGTCGCGGACCTCGCCTTCACCGGCGAGCGCCTGGAGGAGGCCAAGGCGGGAATCCTGGCGGCGTCGGTGCTGGCGGCGGGACTCGGCTGGCTGCTGTTCGGCGCGATCGCGCGGCTGCCGGAGGGGGTGCGGGCGCGTTCGGCGGCCGGCGAGCTGCCCTCGATCGAGGACCTCTCCGAGCCGGTGGATCCCCAGGTCGACCACGTCCGCGGTCCCGTCGACGCGCCCGTGACGCTGCTGGAGTACGGGGACTTCGAGTGCCCGTTCTGCGGCCGCGCCGAGCCGGTGATCCGCTCGCTGCTGGAGGAGTTCGGGTCCGAGCTGCGCTACGTGTTCCGCCACCTGCCGCTGCCAGACGTGCACGTGCACGCGGAGCTGGCGGCGCAGGCGGCCGAGGCGGCGGGCGCGCAGGGGCGCTTCTGGGAGATGCACGACCGCCTGTTCGAGCACCAGGACGACCTCGCGGCGCCCGCGCTGCTGGAGCACGCGGAGGCGCTGGGGCTCGACGTCGAGCGCTTCTGGGAGGACGTGCGCACGGGCGCGTTCGCCCGCCGCGTCGTCCGCGACGTGCGCAGCGCCGACGACAGCGGCGTCGCGGGCACGCCGACGTTCTTCGTCGACGGCCGCCGCCACCACGGCGCCTACGACCTCGACTCGCTCACCCGCGCCGTCCGCGCGGCCCACGCCGGACCCTAGATTGTTGACTTAGCCGCCTATATCGCGGTCAAGTCACCAAAGCGCCCGGGAGGTCGGCGGTGGCGCGCGCGCCGCCGAGCGGCGACTCGTCGAGGCGCAGCGTGCCGCCGTGGCGCTCGGCCTGGGTGGCGGCGATCGCGAGCCCGAGGCCGGTCCCGGGCCCGTGCGCGTCACGGCCGCGGACGAAGCGCCCGAGCACCGCCTCGCGCTCGTCGGGCGGGATGCCCGGACCGTCGTCGTCCACGGCGATCCGCACGCCACCGCCGGGTAGGGACGCGACCGAGGCCCGGACGCGTCCGCCGGGCCGCCCGTGGCGCGCGGCGTTCTCGAGCAGGTTGTCGACGAGCATCCGCAGTCCTTCCGCGTCGCCGCGCACGACCGGTCCCGGCTCGGGCGCCTCGAGCGTCGCGCGCACGGCGGGATGCCGCGCCCGCACGCTCGCGAGCGCCGCGTCGACGAGCTCCGCCACGTCCACGTCCTCGGGCGCCACGGGCGCCCCCGCCTCACCCCGAGCGAGCGCCTGCAGCTGGTCGACCAGCGCCGCCAGCCGCCGCACGTCGGCCCGCGAAGCGTCGAGCGTCCCGGCGAACCCACTCCGAGCCACCCCCTGACCAGCCCCTGCCGTGCCCGGGCCCTCGGCCCCCAAAGTCGAAAGGTTCGCCTCCAGGCTCGTCAAGGGCGTGCGCAGCTCATGCCCGGCGTCGGCGGCGAAGCGACGGGCCGCGGCGAGCGCCGCCTCGCGCTCGGCGGCCGACGCGCCGATGCGCTCGAGCATCGCGTTGAGGTCGCCGGCCAGCTCGCGGACCTCGTCGGGGCCGTCGTCCGCGGGAACGCGGACGCTGAGGTCGGCGGTCTCCGCGACCCGGTCCGCCGCCGCGCGCAGCCGCGCCAGCGGAGCGAGCGCGAGGCGCACCAGCGCTCCCGCGGCCAGCGCCGTCCCGAGCAGCGCGAGCGCCGCGACGATCGCGACGATCCGCCGCAGCCGGCGCGCGCGGGCCTGGACCGTGTCCAGGCGCGTGGCGGCCTGCAGCGTCCCCCCGCGCGGCAGGTCGCGGGACACCGTGCGCCAGTCGTCGCCGCTCACCTCGACGGTCCGCGGTGGGCCCGAATCGACCAGCGGGAACTCGCGCGGGACCTCGGCTCCGGCGGACGCGACCGGCCCGAACGGCGAGACCGCGCGCACGAAGCGATCCGAGCCGGGGTCGAGCGGCCTCGACGGCATGCCGGCCGGCTCGATCGGCATCCGCCGCGGCGACCCGGAGCCCGGGTCGAACGGAGAGCCCGGCTCCCCACCCGGCTGCACCATCCCGGGCCTGCCGCCTTCCGGCGGCGCGAAGCGCGGCGGGCCCAGCGCGCGCAGCGCCGGTCCGCGGCGCGTCTGCACCAGGCGCTCGAGCTCGCGGTCGACGGCGTCGCGGTCGGAGCGCTCGGCCGCCACCACGACGGCGATCCCGCCCACCAGCAGCGCCGCGCCGACCGCCGCGACCGCGGCCGCCGTCACCCGGGCGGTCAGGCTGCCCGGGAGCCTCATGTCCGCAGCGTGAACCCGACGCCGCGCACCGTGTGCACGATCCGCGGCTCGCCGCCGGACTCCAGCTTGCGGCGCAAATAGGAGACGAACACGTCCACCACGTTGCCGTCCGTCTCCCAGTCGTAGCCCCACACCAGCTCGAGGAGCCGCTCGCGGGATAGGACGATCCCGGCGTTGCGCGCCAGCGCCTCCAGCAGGTCGAACTCGCGCCGGGTGAGTTCGAGGTCGCGCTCGCCGCGCCGCGCGGTGCGCGCCGCCGGGTCGACGACGAGGTCGCCGACCGACACCACCGCGGACGGGTCGACGCCGTTGTCGCCGGCGCCCCGGCGCAGGAGTGCGTGCAGCCGCGCGACCAGCTCCTCGACCGCGAAGGGCTTGACGAGGTAGTCGTCCGCGCCCGCCTGCAGCCCGGCCACGCGGTCGGCCACCTCGTCGCGCGCCGACAGGATCAGGATCGGCGTGCGCACGCCGTCCGCGCGCAGTCGGGCGCAGACCGCACGCCCGTTGAGGTCGGGCATCGCCACGTCGAGCACGATCGCGGCGGGCGGGGACGCGGCCACCGAACCGAGCGCCGCCCGCCCACCGGCGGCGGTGGACACGGCGAAGCCCTCGAGGCGCAGGGCGCGCTCGAGGGCCTCGCGGATGGCCGCGTCGTCGTCGACGACCAGGACCAGCGGCTGGCTCACCGGCGCATCATCCTCCGGCGGGCGGTCGGCGCCTACGGCATCATCGGGCCGGGGCCGGGGCCGGGGCCGGGGCCGGGGCCGCCCGGACCGGGGCCGCCCGGGCCGGGAGCCATCATCAGGTGGCCGTGGCGCCGTCCCCGCCGGCCGGGCTCGGGCCGCTCGGCTCGAAAGGCGCGCCGCACGTCGGCGGCGTCCTTCCCGAGCTCCTTCGCCACCGCGGCGAAGAACGCGTCGCGCTTGGCGCGCATGTCGCGTCGCATCGCACGGAAGTCGGGCGGCTCGTCGCCGCCGCGGCGGCGCCGCTCGAGCCGGTGGATCCGGGGCGCCGGCAGGTTGGAGCGGTCGCAGGTCAGCGGCCGGTCCTTGCACGCACGGATCGCATCGCGCTGGGCCGCGGTCAGCTTGCCGTCGGCGACCGCGCGGTCCAGCTGCGCCGAGCGGACCTTCTCGATCGCGTTCTCCAGGTCGTCCGCGGACACGTCCAGCCGCTTGGCGACGGCGGCCAGCCGCTCGCCGCGCTCGGCTTCGTGGCGCTCGAGCGCCTGCGCCATCGTGGGCGGCGGCTTGGCCTCGTCGTCGTCGCCCGACTGCGCCACGCTGGTGGCCGCGATCGCGGCGCCCGTCAGCAGCGACGAGGCCACGGCGGCGATCAGGATCCTTCTCATGCGATTGGACCTCCAGGTTGGGGGAGTGCGATGCCGGGCAAGCTTCGCCCCCGTCCCTTGGAGGATCCTTAGAGCGGTTGATCCGCGACGACCCGTCACGCGGGTGCGACGGCTTGGGCTCCATGCCGGCGGGGCCCTCGGCCCCGGCGCTCCTCCCCGGCGGCCCGGTCGTCGTGACCGTGCGCCCGGGCGCAGCCTCAACCCGACCGTGCCCGCCAACGCGCGCGACTACCGCTGCGGGACGCGCGGAGGTACCTTCCACCCCTTCTTCGACGAGCCCGACAGCGGCCAGGCGCGGCTCAGGAGCCCGCCCCCGCGGTTTGCTCGAAGCGATCGAGGTTCATGACCTTGTCCCACGCGGCGACGAAGTCGCGCACGAACTTCTCCTTCGCGTCGGCACTTGCGTACACCTCCGCGATGGCTCGCAGCTCCGAGTTCGCCCCGAAGACGAGGTCGACGGCGGTACCGGTCCACCTGAGCTCGCCCGTCGCGCGATCTCTACCTTCGTACACGTCGCCGGACGTGGCGGATGGCCTCCACGCCGTGCTCATGTCGAGCAGGTTCGCGAAGAAGTCGTTCGTCAACGTCTCGGGCCGGTCGGTCAGGACGCCGTGCCGGGACTGGCCCGTGTTGGCGTTCAGCGCGCGCATCCCGCCGACCAGGACCGTCATCTCCGGAGCGGTCAGCGTCAGCAGGTAGGCCCGGTCGAGCAGCAGGGTCTCGGCCGGCAAATGCGCTCCGGCGCCAACGTAGTTGCGGAACCCATCTGCGATCGGCTCGAGCACCGCGAACGACTCGACGTCGGTTTCCTCCTGCGAGGCGTCCGTGCGCCCCGGCGCGAACGGGACCGTGAGGTCGTGGCCGGCGTTCCTCGCCGCCTGCTCCACGGCGGCGCAGCCGCCGAGAACGATCAGGTCGGCGAGCGAGACCTTCGTCCCGCCGGTCTGCGCGCTGTCGAAGTCGTCCCGGATCTGCTCGAGGGTCTGCAGCACGCCGGCCAACCCGGCCGGGTCGTTGACCTCCCAATCCCTTTGCGGCGCAAGGCGAATCCGCGCCCCGTTGGCCCCGCCGCGCTTGTCGGTGCCGCGGAAGCTCGCCGCCGACGCCCAGGCGGTGAAGACCAGCTGCGAGATCGAGAGTCCCGACGCGAGGAGCTTGCTCTTGAGGGCCGCGATGTCCTCGTCGGCGATCAGGTCGTGATCGACCGCGGGCACGGGGTCCTGCCACAGCTGCGGCTCCGCAACCCACGGGCCGAGGTAGCGCGACACCGGTCCCATGTCGCGATGCAGGAGCTTGTACCAGGCCTTGGCGAAGGCGTCGGCAAGCTCCTGCGGGCTCTCGTGGAAGCGCTTCGCGATCGGGCCGTAGATCGGATCCAGCCTCAGCGCCAGGTCCGTCGTCAGCATCATGGGCGCGTGCCGCTTCGAGGGGTCGTGCGCGTCCGGCACCGTTCCCTGGGCCTCCGGGTCCTTGGGCGTCCACTGCTGCGCACCGGCCGGGCTCGTCGTCAGCTCCCACTCGTACGCGAACAGGTTCTCGAGGAAGCCGTTGTCCCACTTCGTCGGCTCGTTCGTCCATGCGCCCTCCAGCCCGCTCGTGAGCGTGTGGCCGCCGTTGCCGTCGCCGAAGCTGCTCTTCCAGCCGAGACCCTGCTCCTCGAGCGGGGCCGCCTCGGGCTCCGGGCCGACGTGCTCGGGATCGACGGCGCCATGGGTCTTGCCGAACGTGTGGCCGCCGACGATGAGCGCAACCGTCTCCTCGTCGTTCATCGCCATGCGGCTGAACGTCTCGCGGATGTCGCGCGCGGCGGCCAGTGGATCCGGGTCGCCGTTCGGACCCTCCGGGTTCACGTAGATCAGGCCCATCTGCACGGCGCCGAAAGGACTGGCGAGCTCCCGGTCGCCGCTGTAGCGCTCGTCCCCGAGCCACGTGTCCTCAGGACCCCAGAAGATCTCCTCGGGCTCCCAGATGTCCTCTCGCCCGAAGCCGAAGCCGAACGTCTTGAACCCCATCGACTCCATCGCGACGTTGCCGGCGAAGACCAGCAGGTCCGCCCAGGAGATCTTCCGGCCGTACTTCTGCTTGACCGGCCAGAGCAACCGGCGCGCCTTGTCGAGGTTCGCGTTGTCGGGCCAGCTGTTGAGGGGGGCGAAGCGCTGGGCGCCGCTGCCGCCACCGCCCCGGCCGTCGGCGACGCGGTACGTGCCGGCGGCGTGCCACGTCATTCGGATGAAGAGCGGCCCGTAGTGGCCGTAGTCGGCCGGCCACCAGTCCTGCGAGGTCGTCATCACCTCGAGGACGTCCTGCCTCAGCGCGTCGAGGTCGAGGGTCTTGAACTCCTCTGCGTAGTCGAAGTCCTCGCCCATCGGGTTGGACAGGGACGAGTGCTGGCGCAGGACCTGCAGGTCCAGCTGATTCGGCCACCAGTCCCGGTTCGTCCTGGGCCGAGTCGCCGTCGGCGTCGGGGCGGGGATGACCGGGTTTTCGCTCTCGCTGCCGCTGTCAGTCACGTTCGTCACCGCGTCGTCGGGGTGAGTGTCCTCGCCGCGGTCGGCTCCCACGTGTCGTGAGCGCAATGCATCACCAGCTCACGGCCCGACCGCTGGATCGCGGCGTCCGCGGCGTGGCGCAGGCAAAGACCCGCGGAGCACGACCAGCAGGCCGCGACGGCATCCTCCTGGACACCTTGCTTCGCACACTCATAGCACTGCATTGAGGCCTCCTCGTTCAGTGTCCGAGCCGCCGTCCCTTCAGCACGCGTGCTGCGCATGGAGGGCGCCCCTGCCCTGCTCGGATCAGCGAGCGCAGCCTACTGCAGGCCGCACCGTGGCGCAGGCGCGCACTTTCGCGAAGAGCCCGCCCCCGGAATCGAACCGGGAACCTCTTCATTACAAGTGAAGTGCTCTGCCAGTTGAGCTAGGCGGGCCGGCGCAGACGAGTGTAGGTCAGCCGACGCGGTCGACGATGAAGATCAGCGTCGCGTTGGGCCCGATCGCGGGCGGCGAGCCCTCGGCGCCGTAGGCCAGGTCGGGCGGGATGACCAGGCGGCGCCGGCCGCCCTTCTTGATCCCGACCAGGCCGCGGTCCCAGCCGGGGATGACCATGCCGGCACCGAGCTCCAGCGTGAAGGGCTCCCCGCGGTCCCACGAGGCGTCGAACTGCTCGCCCGTCCTGAAGTCGGCGCCGACGTAGTGCATCGTCAGCTGCTCGCCGGCCTTGGCGCCCGGACCCGTGCCCTCGACGATGTCCTCCACGACGAGCTCCTTGGGCGGCGCGCCCGTGCCCTTCTGGACCGTCGGCTTCTTGGTCACGTCGGTGTTCTTCCCCGCGGTGGCCGGCTTCGAAGCGGTCTGCGTGGGCGCGGTGGGCGCCGTCGTCGTGGCGGCCGGATCCCCACCGTTCTCGTCGTCGTCGCCGCAGCCGGCGGCCGCGAGGGCGACCAGCGCGAGCAGCAGGGCGAGCGCACGGGGGAGGGACACGGCGCGCAGCCTACCCGGACAGCTCGTCGCGCCACCACGCCACGGCGTCCGCCAGCGTCGTCTCCAGCGCGATCTCGGGCTCCCAGCCGGTGGCCTCGCGCAGTCGCGTGGCGTCGCCGCGGACCTCCATCACGTCGTGCGCGCGCACGCGCGCGGGGTCGACGGAGTGCGCGACCTCGCGGTCCGCGACGCGCGCCAGCGTCCGCATCAGCTCCGCCACCGACACCGCCACGCCGGAGCAGACGTTGTACGGCCCCGCCGGGGCGGCGCGTGAGCCGAGCAGCCGGTAGGCGCGCACGACGTCGCGTACGTCGGTGAAGTCGCGCCGCGGCTCGGGCGACCCGGTGACGACGGGGATGGGGTCCTCGCCGCGCAGGAGCCCCTCGGCGACCTGGCGCGTCAGCGTCGCGACCACGAACTCGTCGGACTGCCCCGGCCCGGCGTGGTTGAACGGCCGCGCGCGCACGACGTCGAGCCCGTGCGCGCCCGCGTACATCGCCGCGAGCAGGTCCGCCGCCGCCTTGGAGACCGCGTAGGGGTTCTGGGGATTGAGCGCCGCGTCCTCGCCCACGGGCAGGGTGGACGGGGGACCGTAGGCCTCGCCGCTGCCCACGGCGACCACGCGGGCGCCGGGCGCGCCGGCGCGCACCGCCTCGAGCAGGTTGAGCGTGGTCTCCAGGTTCGCGGCGAGCGTCTCCCGGGGGGCGCGCCACGCCGCGGCCACGGACGCCTGGCCGGCGAGGTGATAGACGACCTCGGGCGCCGCTTCGCTCACCGCGGCCGCGGCGGCCTCGGGGTCGCGCAGATCGACCGCCACCCCGGACCTGCCCGAGCGCGACAGCGCGACCACCTCGTCTCTGGCCTCCTCGCACGCGCGCACGAGGTGGCCGCCCGCGAACCCGCCGGCGCCGGTGATCAGGACGCGGCTCAGGAGCCCTCGGCGGTGCCGCCCACCTCGTCGGCGGCTCCGGCGGCGACCGCGTGCTCGATGCTGCCGTGCCCGTTGGACGAGACCATCGCCTCGTACGGCGGCGGCACGTCGCGCACCGGCGGGTTGAGCCGGCGCTCGAGCTCGCCCAGCACGACCCCGAACAGCAGGTGGCGCCACGTCGACTGCGCCAGCGCCGAGCGGTTGCCGTGCAGCGGCGGCAGATCGCGCCGCGCGGGATGGATCCGGTCGCTGAGCTGGCCCAGCGGCCATAGCCCGAAG
Source organism: Solirubrobacteraceae bacterium (assembly GCA_031177685.1). Lineage (GTDB taxonomy): Bacteria > Actinomycetota > Thermoleophilia > Solirubrobacterales > Solirubrobacteraceae > AC-38. Next base: position 236,945 of record JAPSGI010000002.1, read on the forward strand.
TTCTCCACCAGCGCGGCCGCGGGGCCACGCGACCACGCGGGCAGCGGGACCAGCCGCGCGACGTTCGCGTAGACCGCCCCGAACAGCGCGCCGTTGGCCACGTGCAGCGCGAGCCCGGCGGGGTACCACGCCGGTCCGCGGGTCAGCGCCTTGCCGAGCAGCTCGACGTCGTCGTAGGAGCTGGCGAAGACGCGCTTGTCCAGCGGCTGCTGGGCCGCCCAGGCCCCGGCCGCGACGGCGCCGGCCAGCGCTCCGCGGGCGGTTCGGGCGCGATCGAAAGCCATGCGAAGCAACTGTAACGAGCCGTCGCGCACGGGGTTGTCCCAGTTCACATGGACGCCGCCCGCTTGCACGCGCGCGCCCGCGAGCACGGCGCGAATCCCTTCGTGTACTGGCTCGTGCGCGCGGCGCTCCAGCCCTTCTTCCATCTGTACTTCCGCCTCTCGCGCGTGGGGCGCGAGCACATCCCCGCCGAGGGGCCGGTGATCTTCGCCGCCAACCACCGCTCCTTCCTGGACCCGTTCGTGATCGGGACGCTGATCCGGCGCCCGATGTACTACGTCGCCAAGCGCGAGCTCTTCGAGCGCCGCTGGCAGGCGTGGCTGCTCAACGCGCTCGGCGCGTTCCCCGTTAACCGCGGGGCGTCGGACGAGGAGATGGCCGCCACCGCGCGGGCGATCCTGGAGCGGGGCGACTGCGTCCTGATCTTCCCCGAGGGCACGCGCGTGCGCCCCGGCTCGCTGGGCCGTCCCAAGCGCGGTGTCGGGCGCCTGGCCCTGGAGACGGGCGCGCCGGTCGTCCCCGTGGCCGTCATCGGGACCGAGGCCGTGCGCCGCGGCTGGCGCATCCGTCCGCACAAGGTGCGGATCCGCTGCGGGCGTCCCCTGCACTTCCCGCGCGTGGAGTCGCCGTCGGCGGCGCTGGCCGGCGCGGTGACCGAGCGCCTGTGGCCGTGCGTGGCGCTGCAGTGGGAGTGGCTCGGCGGCCTGCCGCCGCTGCGGCGCGCCGCGGTCGTGGGCGCCGGGGCGTGGGGGACCGCGCTCGCGGTGGCGCTCGCGCGCGCCGGCCTCGAGGTGGACCTCGGCTGCCGCACGCGCGAGCAGGCCGACGCGCTGTGGAAGAACCGCGCGAACGACGACTACCTGCCCGACGTGCCCCTGCCCGACGGGGTCCGGGTCGCGCGCGCGGACGAGCTCGACCTCTCCGCGCACGACCTCGTGTGCTTCGCCGTCCCCGCCCGCGCGCTGCCGGCGGTCGTCGCGGCCCACGGCCCGGCGATCGGCGCGCACGCCGGCGTGGTCGTCGTGTCCAAGGGGCTGGTCCCGCCGCTGGGCGCGCTCCCCAGCGTCTACGTGTCCGAGCGCACCGGGGCCCGCGCCATCGCGTGCATCGGCGGCCCGAGCCATGCGGGAGAGGCACTGCGCCAGGGCGCCTCGCTGATCCTGGGCTCCACGGACGAGGCGTTCGCGCGCCAGGTCGCCGAGACGCTGGGGTCGGCGGGCCTGGATCTCACGACGACTCCCGACGTCACCGGCGTGGAGCTGGCCGGCTGCGCGAAGAACGCCGCGGCGTTCGCCGCCGCCGCCGCGGCACCCGCGGGGGCGAACGTCGCCGGCGCGGCGGCCGGCAAGGTGTTCGCGGAGGTCGAGGCGTTCGCGCGCCACCAGGGCGCGCGGCCCGAGACGTTCGCCGGGCTGGCCGGCGCCGGCGACCTGGTGGCGACTGTGCTCGCGGTCGGCAGCCGCAACCGCCGAGCGGGGGAGCTGCTGGGCAGCGGAGTCCCCGGCGATCAGGTCGCGCTCGCCCTCGGCCAGGCCGTGGAGGCGGTCGACGCGATCCCGCTCCTGGCCGGCGCCCTGCACGAGGCGGACGTCCACGCGCCCACGGTCGACGGTCTGACGGACGTGCTCGCAGGGCGCGTCGACCCGGCCTCGTGGTCGCAGGCCGTCGTCTCTCCCGGCCGGCGCCGAGCGCCGGTCAAGGCGGCCTGACAGGAGGGTAGGGTCCAGTGCATGTCCGCGCCGCCGAAGCCCAAGGCCGAACTGGACGCCGAATTCTCGGAGCTGTATCGCGCGCACTTGCGCGACGTGTACTCCTACTCCTTCTACCGCGTGGGCAATCACCACGACGCGGAGGACCTGACGGAGCAGACGTTCCTGCAGGCCTACCGCCACTTCGAGCGCGCGCAGCGCGAGAGCGACGGGCGCCCGCTGCGCCCGTGGCTGATCCGCATCGCGCACAACCTGGCGGCCAACTACTACCGCGACCGCTCGCGCCGCCCGCAGACGGCGATCGACGACGCGCCCGCGCTGACCGCGCCGCACGACACCGAGCGGCTCGTGGAGGGCCGCGACGAGCTGCAGCGCATCCTCGACGGCATCGGGGAGCTGCCGGACGACCGGCGCGAGGCCTTGATCATGCGCTTCGCGCTGGGCATGGACAACCGCGAGATCGCGCGCGCGATGGGGCGCACCGACGGCGCCACGAAGGTCCTGCTGCACCGGGCCACGCGGCAGCTGGAGCAGATCGTGAAGGAGCGTGAGGAGGCCGCATGAGCGAGCCCGCCGAGTTCGAGGTCCTGCTGCGCCGCGCGCTCGCGCCCGTCGAGCCGCCGGCCGACCTGTCCGCGCGCCTGGAGACCACGCTCGCCAACCTGACCGAGCTCGCGGCGGCGGAGCTGGAGTCCTGGGAGTTGGAGACCATGCGCGACCCGCGCAACTGGATCCGGCCGGCCGCCGCGGTCGTCGTGGGGACGACGGCGGGCGCCGCGTTGGTGCTCGTGCGGGCGCGGCGACGGGCGCGGCGACGGCGGACGGACAACGCCTTGGACGCCGCGGAGCGGGCCCTGCGCGACGTGTTCGGCGAGGCGCGGCGGCTTTTCGAAGGCGACCTGCGGCGCTGAGCAACGGCGGCCGTCCGCTAGCGTCCGGCCGGCTCATGGCGACCTGTTACCGGCATCCCGATCGCGAGACCGGCGTCTCCTGCTCCAGCTGCGGGCGGCCGATCTGCCCGGACTGCATGACGCCCACGCCGGTGGGAATGCGCTGCCCGGAGTGCGCGCGCGAGCGCACGAAGGTGCGCACGGCGGCCAGCGTCACCGGCGGCGACCCGACCGCGACCTACGTCCTGATCGCCATCAACGCGCTGGCCTTCATCGGCTCGCTGGCCGGCGGCGGCGGCGTGACGGAGCGCGGTGGAGGCAGCGTGATCGACAACGGCGCGCTGTTCGGACCGGCGATCGCGGACGGCGAGTACTGGCGGCTGATCACGTCCGGGTTCCTGCACGCCGGACTCATCCACATCGCCTTCAACATGTACCTGCTCTACATCCTCGGCACGATGCTGGAGCCGGCGATCGGCCGCGCCCGCTTTCTCGCGCTCTACTTCACGTCGCTGCTGGGCGGTTCGCTGGGCGCGCTGCTGATCGACCCCAACTCGCTGACCGTGGGGGCCTCGGGCGCCGTGTTCGGCCTCATGGGCGGCGCGGTGGTGATCATGCGGGCGCGCGGGTTTGACCCGATGGCCTCGGGAATCCCGATGCTGATCGGCCTGAACCTCCTGATCACCTTCGTCTTCCCCGGGATCTCCATCGGCGGCCACATCGGCGGACTCGCAGCCGGCGTCGTCGCCGCCTTCGTGCTCGAGGAGCTCGGCGAGCGCGTCCGCTCCGCCGCCCTCCCGGTGGCCCTCTGCACCGCCCTCGCCGCCGGCCTCGCGGTCGCGGCCGTCGTCGTGGCGTAACCGACCGTCAGATTGCGCGGCCCTCGCGTGTTTTTGCGGGTAAGGCGCAGCGAAAAGGACGGTCATGTCGACACGAAGATGGCTCATGGGCGCGGCCGTCGCGCTCCTGGCGGCCGCGGCGCTGGCGGCGCCGGCGCAGGCGACCCCGATTAAGGGCACATGCGTCTTCACGGGCGACGCGAAGGTGACCGACAAGGACAACACCGCCTACGGGATGAAGCTGTCGGGCGGGAGGGGCAGCTACCGGTTCTCCGGGACCGTGAGCTGCACGGTAATGGTCAAAGGCGCTCCCGCCGTGGTCATTCTCGACTTCGTCTCGGAGGGCCACTACCACAACCTCCTGTGCGGGACGGGCAACGTGGTCAGCCAAACCAACACCCTGGAGTGGGTGGTCGCGGACACCGCGCGCAAGGGGTCGGAGTTCTGGGCGGGGCTCCTCGCCGGGCTGGACTTCAGCGCTCAGTTCGTGGGGACGAAAGGGATCTTCTTCATCAACCAGGCCGACTCGTTCCCGCTGATCAAAGCCAACAACGTCGGGACGCTGTTCCCCGACGACAAAGGAACCCCGGTGGCCGACCACGACATCGCCGGAACGATCAGCCTCGAGCCGCCTCTCCAAAAACCACCTTTGCTCTTGGGGCCACTCGACAACTGCGCCAAAGCCTTCTTCGTACACGCGGCGTTCAAGGTCGACCTCTAGCCGCCGCCGACGAGTTGCGTGCAGTTAAGCCGCTATAGCCGGCTTAACGACACGCAAGTTCGTCGTACACGGTTTGGACGCGGTCGAGGAGGCGGGTGACGCTGAAGCGGTCGGCCACGTCGGTGGCCGCGGCGTCGCCCAGGCGTTCGCGCTGGGACGGGTCGGACCGCAGCTCAGCGAGGACGCGGGCCAGCGCGGCGGCGTCGCCGGGAGGCACGAGCCGCCCCGTGACCCCGTCGCGGAAGATCTCCGGCAGGCCCCCGTGCGCCGCCGCGACCACGCAGCAGCCGGCGGCGGCGGACTCCAGCGCGGAGTTGGGCAGCGGGTCGGGCCGCGTGGACGGGACCACGACGACGTCGGCGCCGCCATAGACGTTCTCCACGTCGTCGCGGAAGCCGGCGAAGCGCACGCGGTCGGCCACGCCGAGCGACCGCGCGAGCTCGCGCAAGCCCCGCTCGAAGCGCTCCTCGCCCGGCCACGCGTCGCCCGCGATGAGGGCGAGCGGCCGGCCGGCCCCGGGCTCATCCGCGGTCGCCGCCGGGAGCGCCGGCTCTGCCAGGGCGCGTACGAGGATCTCCTGCCCCTTCCACGACGACAGCCGCCCGAGCACCGCGACGACGAAGGCGTCTTCGGGAAGGCCCAGAGCCAAACGGGCCGCGCCGCGATCGGCCCGGTGCGCGACGCCGGTGACGCCCTCGTGCACCACCCGCGCGCGAGGATTCCCCCCGAACTGCGCGCGCACCGGCTCCGACGAGCACAGCAGCGCGGCGGCGCGCAGCAGGAACCGGCGGTACAGCGGCCACCAGCGGGCGAAGTCGGTGTAGATCTCGCGCACCGACACCACCAGAGGGACCCCGGCCCCGGCCGCGGCGGCGTACGCCCCCACGGTCACGGACGTGTTCGCGTGCACAAGAGAGACCCCGCGCGACAAAGCGAACGCGCCCAGCTCACGACGGTCGACGACGTAGCGCCGAACAACCCGCGCCAGCCCGCCCGGCGTGAACAGAGCCCGCCGCAGCACCGACAGACCAGGCCGGACCACCACCTCGATGCCCGCCGTTTCCAGGTCCCGCGCCAACGGTCCGTCCTCGGCCAGAACGACGACCGCCCGAAACCGCGCCGCATCGAGACCGCAAGCCATCGCCAGCAGCTGGCGATCTGCGCCATAGCGCCCGGCCGACGAGTGGACGAACAGGACCGTCCGCGGCCGCCCGCCCGCCGTGCTCACGCCAGCTCGAGCGCGCGCTGCTCGATCGCCGGCGGCGGCTCGGGGAAGCGGTCGGGGTGCAGCAGGTAGGCCAGCAGCTCCAGCCCATCCACCAGCCGCGGGCCGGGTCGCGAGAAGTACGCGGAGGCGTCCACGGCCACGATCTGACCCGCCCCCACGCCCTCGAGACGCTCCCGGAAAGCCGACGCCTCGCGGTGGGCCCGCGAAGCGTCGTACCCGCACGGCATCACGACGACCACGTCGGGCCGCGCCGCCGCCACGGTCTCCCAGTCGGTGGCGAAGGAGTGCTCGCCCGCGAAGCCCAGGACGTCCTCGCCACCCGCCCAGTCGACCAGCTGCGGCGTCCAGTGCCCGGCGGCGAACGGCGGGTCCAGCCACTCGATCGCCGCCACGCGCGGGCGCCGCGCACCCTCCACCGCATCGCGCACCACGTCGATGCGCTCCGCGGCGTCCTCCAGCAGCGCCTCGCCCTCGCTCCAGCGGTCGATCGCCTCGGCCAGGCGCCGGACGTCCTCCAGCACCTCGCCCATCGTCCTCGGGTCGAGGGACAGCACCTGCGGCGGCCCGGGGATGCGCTCCTGCGCGATCGCCCGCACGTCGTCGTAGGAGACGGCGCACACCGTGCACAGCGCCTGGGTGACGATCAAATCGGGCTGCAGCTCGACCAGCCGCTCGACGTCGAGGGCGTAGATGGACTCGCCGCGCTCGGTGCGCTCGCGCACGGCGCGCTCGATCTCGCCCGCGCTCAGGCCCGGTTGGATCAGGTCGCGCGTGACGCGGTCGCGCCCGGCGGCCTCGGGAGGCCAGTCGCATTCGTGGGTGACGGCGATAACCTCGTCACCGGCCCCGAGCGCGAACAGCGTCTCGGTCGCCGACGGTACGAGGGACACGATTCGCACGGGAGGGAAGGGTATGGCAACGCTCTCCGAGGACCAGATCGCCGACCGCCTCGCCGCGACCGAGTGGGAGCGCGACGGCGAGATGATCGGCCGCGACTTCAAGTTCGCCGACTTCCGCGAAGCCATGGCCTTCGTCAATAGGGTGGCCGAGGTGGCGGAGGAGATGAACCACCATCCCGACATTCTCGTGCACGGCTGGAACCGCGTCCGGCTGACCGCCACGACGCACTCGGCGGGCGGCCTGACGGAGAACGACTTCGAGCTGGCGGGGAGAGTGGACGGGCTCGTGTGATCGAGCACGGCGCGCTCACGGACGAGCTCACGCGCCGCGGCCTCCTGCGACGCGGCGGCCTGCTCGGCCTGGCCGCCCTCGTCGCCTCCGCCGCGCCGGTCGCCCGCGCGCTCGTCGAGGCGCAGACCGTCCACGCCGAGCCGGCGCTGCCCGACGCGACGCTCCAGGCCTTCGCCGACACGATCATCCCCGGGCGCAAGGCCTCGCGCACCGACCTCGGCAACGAGATCCACCCGCTGGCGATCGCCGGTGTGGACTCCGAGCCCGGCGCCGTGGAGGCCGACGCGCTCGCGCTCTACCACCACGACAAGATCGGGTTCGACACGCTCGAGGGGCCGTTCCTCGCCGACGTGGAGACGCGCGCGCTGCCGCACGGCGGATCCTTCCTGTCGCTGCCGTTCGACCTCCGCGTCGCCGTGTGCGTCGCCGGCCTGGACTTCGAGAACCCCAGCCGGGTCTTGTGGGAGGCGGCCGCGGCCGTCCCCTTCACCGCGTTCTGCGCCGCGGCGCTCATCCCGGACGCCACGGCGGACCGCGCCAGCGGCCTGCGCGTGATGGGCCTGCCCGGCACCGCCCCGCGCGGGTACCGCGACTTCTCCTACGGCCGGCGCCTGGCCCGCGAGCGCACCCGGCGGGGGTACCTGGCCTGATGGCCGAGCGCGTCGACGTCGTGATCGCGGGCTCGGGCTTCGGCGGCTCGATAACCGCGTTCCGGCTGGCCGAGCTGTATCGCGCCGCGGGCGCCGACGCGAGCTCGATCGTCGTGCTGGAGCGCGGCCGGCGCCTAGGCCACAAGGACTTTCGCCAGTCGATGGACATCGACCATCTCTCCAACGTCTACAACCTGATCCAGGGCAACGGCGCGCAGATCGTCACCGCCCAGGCGGTGGGCGGCGGCTCCAACCTCTACCTCGCCGCCTCGCTGCGCGCGCCGCGCGAGACGTTCGAGCGCCGCGACCGGCGGCCGGGCGACGGCGACGAGCGGCGGATGTGGCCCGCGGCCATCTCGCGCCGCACCCTCGACCCCTACTACGGCCGCGCCGAGCTCGGCCTGCGCGTGAGCCGGCCCGGCTGGGACCAGGTCTCCAAGTCCGGCGGCCTGTGGGCGCGCACGCTGGCCGCGGCCGGGCACACGTGCGACCGTGTCCCGCTGGCCATCAGCCCCAAGCGCTGCGTCAACGCGAAGTGGTGCCACACCGGCTGCGTCTTCGGGGCGAAGAACTCGCTCATCACCAACTACCTGCCCAGCGCCGAGCGCCTCGGGGTGCAGATCCGGTCCGAGCTGGAGGTGCAGTCCGTGCGCCAGACGCAGGCGCGGCCCTGGCGCTACGTCGTCGGCGCGCTGCGCCCCGACGGCAGTGCCGTCGAGCTGGAGTGCAAGGTCCTCGTCCTCGCCACGGGCGCGATGGGAACCGCGCCGATCCTCATGCGCTCGCGCAACGACCTGCCCTCGCTGTCCGACCAGCTGGGCCGCCATCTCGGCGTCAACGGCGACCACATCGCCGCCATCGAGTACGACCCGCGCAAGGTGCGCGAGGTGCTCGGGCTGCCGGGCTACGCCGACTTCCACAAGGGCAAGCCGATCACGACCATGACCTACGACTTCTGGGCCGGCCGCCGCGGCAACCGCTTCGACGGGACGCGCTTCACGCTCCAGGAGATCTTCCTGTCGGCGCTGACGAACTTCCTCTACGACGACGGGCGCGACCCCGAGGGGGAGCCGTCGTGGTGGGGCCTGCAGAAGAAGCGCGCGATCGCCAACTGGGCGCAGCGGATCGAGCTGCTGGCCATGGTGGAGGACACCCACGACGGCCAGTTCTTCGGCGTGCCTCCGCGCGGCGGCGCCGCCCGGCCCAACGCCGGGCCGGTCGCCGTCGGGCTGTTCAACTACGCGCTCTCCGATCAGTCGGTGCGCGTGCGCGAGGCGGCGGACCGGGCGATGCGGCGGATCGCCGAGCGCCGCGGGCTCGGCCGCTTCATGAAGCTCACGGAGACGCAGGGCTCCTACGCCTCGCACCCGCTGGGCGGCTGCCGGATGGCGGAGTCGCCCGCCCTCGGCGTGACCGACCATTCCGGCGCCGTCTTCGGCTACGAGGGCCTCTACTGCGTCGACTCCTCGATCGTCCCGACCTCGCTGGGCGTCAATCCCTCCCTGACGATCGCGGCGCTCGCCGAGCGCTGCGCCGACCTGCTGGTGCGCCGGGCCGGCGACCTCGGCCTGCCCGCCCGGCCGTCCGGGCTGCGGCCCGGCGTGCCGCGGGAGATCGTGGGCGACCGCGTCGTCGCCCCGGTCGCCCCCCGGCGGCGCCGGCGGCGCCGAGCCGCCCGGTAGGTGTCCGAACGGCTGCTACCGTTCCCGGCGTCGGCTCGATGAACGACGACGACCTACCTCGAAGTAGCGGCTGCCAGCCGGCCGCGATGCCGCCCCCGAGGCTCGTGGCGTGACCGCGCTGTACCTGGTCGCGGTCGTCGTCCTCGTTGCGCTCAACGGGTTCTTCGTCGCGGCCGAGTTCGCGCTCGTGCGCGCGCGCAGGTCCCGCCTGGAGGCGATGGCGGAGGAAGGGCTGCCCGGCGCGGCCGCGGCGGTCGGCGAGATCGAGGACATCAGCGAGACGCTCTCCGCGTGCCAGCTGGGGATCACGCTGGCCTCCATCGGGATCGGCTTCCTCGGGGAGCCGGCGATCGCGGCGCTGATCGAGCCGGTCTTCGGTGGCCTGTCGCACGGCGTGGCCGTCGCGCTGGCCGTGGTGATCGCCTACGTCATCACCACCTCGCTGCACATCACCGTGGGCGAGCAGGTGCCAAAGATCTTCGCCATCGTCAATGCCGAGACGGTGGCGCGGTGGGTTTCCCGGCCGCTGCGCGCCTTCCGCCTCGCCTTCCGCCCCGCGGTGGCCGCGCTCAATCGCGTGTCCAACGGGATTCTGCGCCTGGTCGGGGTCAAGCCCGAGGAGATCTCCGAGGAGGAGGGCGGCACGCCCGAGGAGCTCAAGCTGATCATCGCCGAGTCGCTGCAGGGCGGGAAGATCGATCCCGGCGAGGCGGTGATGCTCTCGGGGGTCTTCCACCTGCACGAGCAGGAGGCGCGCCAGGTGATGACGCCGATCCCCGCGGTCGTCACCGTCGACGTCGCGGCCACGGTCGAGGAGGCGCTGCGGCGCTGCGTGGAGACCGGACACACCCGGTTGCTGGTGACCGAGGACGAGAACCCCGATCGCGTGCGCGGGCTCGTCCACGCCAACTCGCTGGCCCGCACGTTGCTCGAGCACGGCCCCGACGCCAAGATGGAGCCGCTGGTCAAGGACGCGCCGATCATCCCCGAGACCAAGGCGCTGGACGACCTGCTGGCCGAGCTGCAGCGCCAGCGCTCCAGCATGGCCGTGGTGGTGGACGAGTACGGCCGCGTCGCGGGGATCGTGACCGTCGAGGACATCCTCGAGGAGGTCGTCGGCGAGATCGAGGACGAGACCGACCCGGCCGGCGGCGCGGTGCGCCGGCTGGCCAACGGCGACTGGTTCGTGCGCGGGCACGTGGCGGTCACCGACCTGGTCGACTACGGGCTCGACCTTCCGGTCGACACGGACGCGTACAACTCCGTCGGCGGCTACGTCTTCGACAAGCTGGGCCGCCTGCCGCGCCGGGGCGACACCATTCCGGCCAACGGGTACTCGATCCGCGTGGAGTCGGTGCGCGAGAACCGGGTCGAGGCCGTTCGCATCCGCGAGCGCAGGCCGGTCGCTTAGACTGCGTGTGCATCATCACAACCGGCGGACCCATAGGCGGGGCTCCGACGGTTGAGGAGGAGAGACGGTGGGGCGACTCGAGAGGCTGCCTCCGCCGCGTTAAGCGAGACCGGCCCGCGGGGGAGCGGGCCGGTCTTGCTATGGGAGGAGGTGCGGCTATGAGGTACGCACGGGCATGCTCCGCCGCGGCCCTCAACCCTCGCTAAACCGCGGCTCAGGGGTACGTATGGAATCCCCGGCCGGACTTGCGGCCGAGGGCGCCTTCGTCGAGCAGCTCGCGGATGCGCGCGGGGACCGGCGTGCCGATCGACTCGCCGATCGCCGCGGCGACGTCGAGGCCGACGAGGTCCAGCAGCGCCAGGGGGCCCATCGGGTGTCCGGCGCCGAGTTTCATGCAGGCATCGACGCCGGCGGCGGACATGCCGGTCTCCTCCAGCAGCGCGACGGCGGAGAACAGGTACGGGAAAAGCAGCCGGTTGACCACGAAACCCGGCACGTCGGGCACCTCGACCGGCGTCTTGCCCAGCGCGCGGCACAGCGCGAGCGCGCGCTCGCGGGTCCGCGGGCTGGTGTCGGGGCCGGCGGCGACCTCCACGAGCTCCATCTTCGGGACGGGGTTGAAGACGTGCAGTCCGAGGAAGCGGTCGTGGCGTCCGGTGGCCGTGGCGAGGTCGGCGACGGACAGCGAGGACGTCGTGGTGGCCAGCACCGCGTCCGCGGGCAGCGCCGCGTCCAGCGCCGCCAGCAGCTCGCGCTTGGCGCCGGCGTCCTCGGCGATCGCCTCCACGACGAACGTGCGGTCCGCCGCGGCAAGCTCGGCGGGCTCCGTCACGACGTTCACGCGCGAGGGATCGGCCCCGTCGCCGGCGCGCTCGAAAGCCTTCTCCAGGCGCCCGGCGGCCCGCTCGGCCGACTCACGCGAGCGCGCGCACACCACGACGTCGGCGTGCCGCGCCGCCGTGACGGCGAGGCCGCAGGCGATCGTGCCGGTGCCGGCTATCCCCAGGCGCTCCTCCAAAGCGCGCGGGATCGTAGAGGACGCCTCCTGGTTGATCGGCCAGTCAACGGGAGGAGTAGGCTTTGGAGCCGCAACCGACTTGAAGACGGAGGGGCATCCAAGCCATGAGCACTCAGCAGGGTCGCGAGGTCGTGATCGTCGAGGCCGTCCGGACTCCCATCGGCCGTGGGCACGAGGAGAAGGGCTACTACAAGGACACGCACCCGAGCAACCTGCTCGCGAAGTGCTACTCCGAGGTGATCGAACGCGCCGGGATCCCCGCCGGCGAGGTCGAGGACGTCATCGCGGGCTGCGTGCAGCAGTTCGGGGAGCAGGGCTTCAACATCGGCCGCAACGCATGGCTGGAGGCGGGCCTGCCGATCGAGACGCCCGCCACGACGATCGACCGCCAGTGCGGGTCGGCGCAGCAGGCCGTCAACTTCGCGGCGGCGCTGGTCGCCTCGGGCGTGCACGACGTGGCGATCGGCTCGGGCGTCGAGCACATGGGCCACATCTCGTTCGCGGACGGGATGCAGACCCAGTCCGAGCACGGCGCGGCGTTCTCGCCGCAGCTGCTGGAGCGCTACAACCTCGTGCCGCAGGGCCTGTCCGCCGAGATGATCGCCGACCAGTGGGAGATCCCGCGGTCCGAGCTCGACGAGCTCGCCGTGCGCTCGCACCAGCGGGCCGCCAAGGCGACCGAGGAGGGTCGCTTCGAGCGCGAGACCGTGCCCTTCCAGGTCAACGGCGACACCTACATGGCCGACCAGGGGATCCGTCCCGACACGTCCCTGGAGAAGCTTTCCCAGCTCAAGCCGGCGTTCAAGCCCGACGGCAAGATCACGGCGGGCAACTCCTCGCAGATCTCCGATGGCGCCGCGGCGGTGCTGCTGATGACGCGCGAGAAGGCCGACGAGCTGGGCGTCACGCCGCGCGCGCGGATCGTGGACCAGACGACGGTCGGCGTGGACCCGGTGATCATGCTCACCGGCCCCATCCCGGCGACCCGCAAGCTGCTGGAGCGCAGCGGGATGACGATCGACGACATCGACCTGATCGAGATCAACGAGGCGTTCGCGCCGGTGGTCGCGGCCTGGCAGCGCGAGCTGTCGCCCGACATGGAGCGCGTGAACGTCAACGGCGGCGCGATGGCGCTGGGCCACCCCCTCGGCTCCACCGGCGCCCGGCTGATCACGACGCTGCTGCACGAGCTCGAGCGCTCCGACAAGGAGTACGGCCTCGTCACGATGTGCTGCGGCGGCGGGCTGGGCACCGGCACGCTGATCCAGCGGGTCTAGCCTTCGCTTCGTGGACCTCGGCGCGCCTGTCTCCTTCTACGTGCTGGAGACGGGCGTGCCCGTCTACGACTCCGGCGGCGCCGAGGTCGGCCGCGTCGAGCACGTCCTGGCCGACGAGGACGCCGACATCTTCGACGGGCTCGTGATCGACGCCCGGGTCGGCTTCGGAGGCTGGCGCTTCGCGGACGCAGAGCAGGTGGCGGAGGTGTTCGAGCGCGGCGTGGTGCTCTCCGTGGGCGCGGACGCGCTGCACGACCCCGAGGCCGGGCCGGCGGTGATGGAGGCCGACCCGGCCGAGCAGGAGGGCACGCTCGGGCACAAGCTGCGCCGGGCGTGGGATCTGATCAGCGGGAACTACTGAGCTCCAGGACGGAGCGGGCGCGGCGGCAGGTCCGGATTCGCCGCGGCGGGACTTTCCGGTCCACCCTCACCGCCCGGCCTTCCGCGTCCAGCCACACCAGATCGAGCTCGAACCGCATCCCGAACGTGTGGACGGACCGGGTTCTGGGGAGCAAAAGCGAGCACCCAGGGGGCTCGCGGACGAACGCCAGGCCGAGCAGGCGCCCCGGCCACGCCCGCGCCACCCGCACGTTCCCGTCTGCGTCCCACCAACGCTCGCGCCACAGAGTTTCGAGGCCCCCGGCCCCGAAACCTCGCCCCACTGAAGCGTTTTCCCGGTTATAGCCGGGAAAAGGCTTCAATCGCTTGGCTGGCGTTCGAGTCGGGTCACCAACTCGTCTAGGCGCAGCTCCTCGAGGCCGCGGCCGACCGCTTCGAGCTCGGTGGCGCAGAAGTCGACGAGCTCGCGGCCCTCCTTGACCAGGGCGAGGGTCTCGCGCAGCTCGGCTTCGCCGGAGTCCAGGCGCTTGATGATCTCCTCGATCCGGGCGACCGCCGACTCGTAGGTTCGCTCGCTCACGGCCGGGGATCCTCGACGTGTGCGCGGACGGAGCCGTCGCGGAAGCGCACGGCGACGTCGCGCGCGTGACGCGCGGCCGCGGCGGTGGGGACGAGCGCGCCGTCCGCGTCCTGCACGAGCGCGTAGCCGCGGGCGAGGGTTCGGTCGGGATCGTGCGCCGCCAGGGTGAGCGCGAGGCGCTCCAGGTCGCGGGCGCGGCGCGCGACCGTCGCCGGGCCGGTGCGGCGCAGCTGCGCGGCGGTGCGCGGGAGCGCGTCCGCGCGGCGGGCGCGCTCGAGCGCGAGCCGGCGCTCGCCGCGCACCAGGACGCGGCCGTGGACCGCGGAGAGCTCGGCGCCGTCCGCCACCCGGCGCCGCGCGCTCGCGCGCATCTCGCGCAGCAGCTGATGCAGGCGCCGGCGGTGGCGGTCGAGGTGCTCCGCCGGCGCGCGCGAGAGGGCGGCCAGAGCGCGCGCCCGGTCCACGACGGCCCGGCGGCCGTGACGGGACAGCGTGGTGGTCGCGGCGGTCAGCTCCGTTCGCGCCTGCCCGCAGTGGAGCGGGACGGCCGCCTCGGCGGCGTGCGTGGGCGTCGAGCACGACACGGCCGCGACATCGTCGATCAGCGTGCGGTCGGTGTGGTGGCCGACCGAGGCGATCACCGGGACGGGGAGCAGCGCCAAGGTGCGGCAGAGGGTTTCGTCGCAGAACGCGAACAGGTCGGCCAGGGAGCCGCCGCCGCGCGCGACGACGATCACGTCGACCTCGCCGCACGCCGCCAGGTCCTGGAGGGCGCGGGCGATCCGGGGGGCGGCGTGGCGATCCTGGACGGGCGCGAACGCCCACACGACGCGCCCGGCCCAGTCGCGGCGTCGCAGTCCGGCCAGCACGTCGTCGCGCGCCTTGCCGCCCTCCCCGGTCACCACGCCGACGGTCCGCGGCAGAAGCGGGCGTGCCAGGCGCTTCTGCGGCTCGAACAGACCCTCGGCGTCCAGCTGCTTGCGCAGCCGCGCGAGCTGCGCGAGCAGGTCCCCCTCGCCGGCCACGCGCAGGTCCGACACCGCGAAGGTGAACGACGGCGAGGACGTGCGGCTGCCGGGGTAGAAGTCCGGACCGCCGGCCACCACGACCTGCGCGCCGTCGGCGAGCGCGCCCGCCTCCAGCCCGAGCGCCTCGAAGTCGGCGCGCCACATCGCGCACGGCATCGCCCCGGTCGCGTCGCGCAGCTCGAAGTACACCTTCGCGCGGCTGTCGCGCAGGTTCCACACCTCGCCGAACAGCTGGACGCGCGCGCGCTTGCGCAGCTCGTCGCGGATGAACGCCGCGTAGCGCCCGACCGGGAAGGGCCCGCGCAGGTCGCTGCCCGGGATGCCCGCGGGAGTGGCGCGCTCCTCAGCCAACGCGCTCGCGCGAGGTGGCCTCGGCCAGCCGCCGGACGGTCGCGGGGCGGTCGCCGCCCGGGACGGCCACGATCGTGTCGACGCCCGCGGCCTCGTAGGCCGCCAGCTTGTCGTCCAGCCCGGCCGGCGTGGTGGCGATGCAGGAGGCGTCGATCAGCTCGGGCGTCACCGCCGCCGCCGCGCCCGTGCGATCGCCGTCGAGCATCCGCGCCTGCACCTCGCGCGCCGCGTCGCCCATGCCGTAGCGGTCGGCCAGGTCCACGTAGAAGTTCTTGTCCTTGGCGC
>JAPSGI010000003.1 GCA_031177685.1 Solirubrobacteraceae bacterium
GGCGGTCGGGTCTATCGCGTGTCCGTCGTTGCGCGCCATATCTGCCTCCCTTTCGCTTCGAGGTGTACGACCTCGCTGTTGCAGCGAGAGGCGTGCGCGTTACGGCGAACTGCGAAAGTCGCGAAACGCGGCCATGAGACGGTCGCGCATGTGCGTCGGAATCGCGTCCTCAGCCAGGCCGCCAAGCGAGCCTGCGAGCGTCCGCATCTGCTCCAGGTACTCGGTCATGATCTCGACCTCTTCGATGCACGCGAGATCGTGCGGGTGACGTAGACGCGCCCGCCCGCATGCGGCTGCATGGCCGAGAAGAAGTCGCGCGCCCAGGCGACGGCCGCTCGCCCTCGGGGTCGTCCTCGGTCGGATGGAAGAAGCCGGTACTCGAACGACGTGACGATCCCGAAGTTCCCGCCGCCGCCGCGGACGCCCCAAAGGAGATCGGGGTTCTCGTCCTCGCTCGCGGTGAGCACCTCGCCCTCCGCCGTCACCAGGTCGACCGACCGCAGGTTGTCGACCGTCGCGCCGTGCTTTCGGATGAGCCAGCCGATGCCGCCGCCGAGGGTGAGGCCCGCGATGCCGGTGTGGGTGACGATCCCGCGCACCGTCGCGAGGCCGTAGAGCTGCGTCTCGCGGTCGAGGTCGGCCCCAGAGCACGCCGGCCTGCGCCCTGGCGGTGCCGCCGCCGGGTCGACCCTGATCCCCTTCATCATGCCGCCAACCTACGCCGGCACTCCGCCACGAGATAGACCGGATTCCGACCCAAGCGGTTCGGATCTCGAACCTGGTCGCGTTCCCGAGTTAGCATTCGCGCCGGATGCGCAGCTACGCGCAGTACTGCCCGGTCGCCAAGGCGAGCGAGATCCTGGGCGACCGCTGGACGATGCTGATCGTGCGCGAGATGCTCGGCGGTGCGAGCGGCTTCAACGAGCTGCACCGTGGCCTGCCGGGGATCTCGCGCTCCGTCCTCGCCGATCGGCTGCGCCTGCTCGAGCGCGTCGAGGTCGTCGAGCGGCGCACCGGCCCCAGGGGGAGGACGCTGGACTACCGCCTGACGCCCGCCGGCCGCGATCTGGAGCCGGTCGTACAGGCGATCGGCGAGTGGGGGGTGACCTGGTCGTTCACCGATCCCCGGCCCGACGAGCTGGACCCGGACCTCCTGATCGTGTGGATGGCCCGCCACGTCGATCGCGATCGGCTTCCCCCGGATCGCACGGTCGTCCAGTTCGACTTTCGCGACCCGGCGAAGCGCTACTGGATGGTGCTTGAGCCCGCCGAGGTCTCGGTGTGCCTCCAGCACCCCGGGTTCGACGTCGACCTCCACGCCACGGCGGACACCGAGACGCTCTACCGCGTCTACCTGGGGCGCGCCGAGCTGGCTGGCGCGCTGCGGGCTGGCACGGTGACCCTGAGCGGCCCGAGGGAGCTCCAGCGCGGGTTCGGACGCTGGTTCGCCTGGAGCGCGTTCGCACCCGCCAGCCGCCGAGCCGGTGAGCGCCGCCGGGCAGCGGCACGACTCTCGGCTCCCCACAGCGTGCAGGTCGAGCGGCCGCTGCCGCTCTGACGGTCGTCAGCGCGGCAGCGTGGGCCCGTTGCGGCGCAGCAGCTCCAGGTCGGCGTCCACCATCAGGCGGATCAGCTCCTCGAAGCTCGTACGCGGCTCCCAGCCCAGCAGCCGCTTCGCCTTGCCGTAGTCGCCGATCAGGTGGTCGACCTCGGCCGGGCGCTTGAGGGACTCGTCGATGCGCACGTGGCCCGCGGGGTCCAGCCCGACGTGGTCGAAGGCCACGTTCACGCAATCGCGGACCGAGTGCGCCTTGCCGGTCGCGATCACGAAGTCCTCGGGCTCGTCGGCCTGCAGCATCAGCCACATCGCCTCCACGTAGTCGCGCGCGTAGCCCCAATCGCGCTCGGCGTCGAGATTCCCGAGCGTGACCTCCTCCAGCATCCCCAGCTTGATCGCGGCCGCGTGCCACGTGATCTTGCGCGTCACGAACTCCAGCCCGCGACGTGCTGACTCGTGGTTGAACAAAATTCCTGATACGGCGTGCAGCCCGTAGGACTCGCGGTAGTTGACCGTGATGTGGTGGCCGTAGGCCTTGGCCACGCCGTAGGGCGAGCGCGGGTAGAAGGGCGTCTCCTCGGTCTGGGGGACCTGGCGGACCTTGCCGAACATCTCGCTGGAGGACGCCTGGTAGAAGCGGGCGTCCGGCGAGACCTCGCGCATCGCCTCCAGCATGCGCGTGACGCCGACGCCGGTGAACTCCGCGGTCAGCGTGGGCTGGATCCAGGACACGGCCACGAAGGACATCGCCGCGAGGTTGTAGATCTCGTCGGGGCGGCACGCGCGCAGCGTGTCCACCAGCGAGCGCTGGTCGAGCAGGTCGCCCTGGTGCAGCGTGATGCGGTCGCGCAGGTGCTCGATGCGCTCGAACTTCTCCGTGGAGGCGCGCCGCACCATGCCGTGGACGTCGTAGCCCTTCTCCAGCAGCAGCTCGGCCAGGTAGGACCCGTCCTGGCCCGTGATCCCGGTGATCAGCGCGCTGGGCATGCGCACCTCCTGGCGGACGGCTGTGTTTCGGTCCTCATGCGGCGCCTGACCCTAACGATCGCGGCCGCGGCCGTGCTGGCCGCCGTGCCGGCCTCCGCGCAGGCGGCGACCCTTTCGCTGCGCCCGGCGATCGCGGTCCCCGGAGCGACGGTCGCCGCCGAGGGCAGCGGCTGGCGTCCCGGCACGCGCGTCAGCGTCCGGCGCACCGGGGGCGCGCGGCTCGGCTCGGCCCGCGTCGGCTCCGACGGGCGCTTCGCGGCCGCCCTGCGAATCCCGCGCAACCTGCGCCGCGGCTTCCAGCCCGTCACCGCCCGCGCCGGGCGGGCGCAGGTGGCGACCCGCCTGCGCGTCGTCGACGCGGTCCGCGACTGGGCGCCCAAGGAGCTCGCGTTCACCTTCTCGCCCGTGCGGATTTCGATCTCGCGGACGGTCGCCTTCCCCACCGCCCCGGTGCGCATCGACTTCTACGAGATGCCCCCGGGCCACCTCGCCGCGGCGCGGCTGCGCGACGGCGAGACCGTCCGCGCCCTGGCCGACCGCCGCGGCCGCGCCACGCTGCGCCTGGCCGTCCCGCAGACGCGGCTGGAGGGCTCGACGCTCACTCTGCGCGCCGGGCGGATCCGGCGCGTGGAGCCCTTCTACGTCCTGCCGCCGCAGACCACCGTGCCGCCGCTGCCGCCGCCTTCGCGCCCCAACCCGCTGCTCGCCGCGGCGGGCGACGTCGCCTGCTATCCCGGCGAACCCCGCACCCCCGAGCGCTGCCACCACTCCGACACCTCCGACCAGCTGGTCAACACGAGCCCGGACGTCGTCGCGCTGCTCGGCGACGCCCAGTACGACCGGGGCACGCTCGAGGAGTTCGCGGAGTACGACCGCACCTGGGGCCGCGTGAAGGACCGCACGCGCCCGGCCATCGGCAACCACGAGTACCTGACCGACAGCGCCGCGCCTTACTTCACGTACTTCGGGCAGGCGGCCGGCGCGCCCGACCGCGGCTACTACTCCTACGACGTCGGCACCTGGCACGTCGTGGTCCTGAACTCCAACTGCGCCTTCGTCTCCTGCCTGGACGTGAGCTCGCAGGTGCGCTGGCTGCGCGCCGACCTGGCGGCCCACCCGCGCCAGTGCACCTTGGCCTACTGGCACCACCCACGCCACTCCTCCGCCCAGCGCCTCGGGTACTACAACGCGGTGCGCCCGCTGTGGCGGGCGGCCGCGGAGGGCGGCGTGGACGTCGTGCTGACCGGGCACGTCCACAACTACGAGCGCCTGGCGCCGCTGGACGCCGACGGGCGGATCGACCGCGCGAACGGGATGCGCTCGTTCGTGGTGGGCACCGGCGGGCGCAACTACCAGCGCATGTCGAACCTCAAGCCGTTCTCCGAGAGCGCCAACACCGACACCTTCGGCGTGCTGTTCATGTCGCTGCGGCCCGACGGCTACGGCTGGCTCTTCGGGCCCGAGCCGGGCGACGACTTCACCGACAGCGGGACGGGCTCCTGCCACTGAGGCTCGTGGCGGCGCAGCCAGGCGACGGTCTGCGCGATCCCCTCCTCGACGTCGGTCCGCGCCTGCCAGCCCAGCAGCCGGCGCGCCTTCTCGGCCGAGGGCCAGCGCCGCTGCACGTCGACCTCGAAGGACTCGCGGTGCGAGAGCTCGAACGCGGCCGGGTCGTTGCCGCACGCCTCCCACACGATCCGCGCGATCTCCGCCACCGTCAACTCGCGTGAGGCGGAGACGTTGAAGTCTTCGTTGAGGCCGGCGGGCGAGCGCATCGCGGTCACGATCCCGTCCGCGATGTCGTCCACGTGCGTGAGCGTGCGCGTCTGCTCGCCGGACCCGAAGATCTCCACGGGCGCGCGGCCCGGCAGCGACTTGCGGATCAGGTCGGGGACGGCGTGCGCGATCCCGGGCTCGTCGTCGGGCATCTCGCCGGGGCCGTAGGCGTTGAAGGGGCGGCAGATCGTGTAGGGCAGGCCGTGCTCGTCGTGCGCGGCGCGGCAGTAGACCTCGCCGGTGAGCTTGGAGAACCCGTAGGCCGAGCGGGGGACCGGGCAGTCGGCCAGGTACTCCTCGGGCGTGGGGAAGACCTCGGCGCGCTCGAACACCATCGAGCTGGACACGTAGACGAAGCGCGCGACCGAGTGGTCCAGGGCCGCGCGGATCACGCTGTTGTAGAGCGCGTTGTTGACCTCGGTCAGCGTGTGGGGGAGCTTGTGGAAGTTGGCGATCCCGCCCACGATCGCCGCGAGGTGGATGACGTGCTCGCAGCCCGCCGTGGCGGTGCGCGCCTCGTTGACGTCGCGCAGGTCGCCGGTGTGCACCTCGCAGCCCTCGCGCATCCACTGCGGGGCGGGGTGCGCATCGGACACGCGGACCTCGAAGTCGGCGTCGGCCAGCAGCCGGCGGACGACGGCGGCGCCGATCGTCCCCGCGCCGCCGGTGACCAGGACTCGGCTCATGGGGCGCGCAGGTTAGTGGCTAGTGTTCCGCCGCATGCGAACGGCCGTGGTCACCGGGGGTGCCGGCTTCATCGGCTCCCACGTGGCCGACCGGCTCCTGGAGGAGGGAGTGGCCGTCGTGGCGGTCGACGACCTCTCCACCGGCCGGCGCGAGAACCTCCCGGCGGGCGCGGACTTCGAGGAGTCCGACGTGCGCGACGCCGAGGCGATGCGCTCGCTGCTGTCCCGCGTGCGGCCCGACGCCGTCTTCCACCTGGCCGCGCAGATCAGCGTCACGCGCTCGGTCTCCGAGGTGGAGTACGACGCCGACGTGAACGTGCGCGGCACGGCCACGCTGCTGGAGGCCGCGCGGCTGGCCGGCGTGCCGCGCTTCGTCTACGTTTCCACCGGCGGCGCGCTGTACGGCGAGGCCGACGTGGTGCCCACCCCCGAGGACGCGCCGATCGAGCCGCTGGCGCCCTACGGGCTGAGCAAGTGGGTGGGAGAACGCTACTGCGACCTCTACGAGCGCCTGCACGGGCTCTCCACGCTTACGCTGCGCCTGGCCAACATCTACGGCCCGCGTCAGGACCCGCACGGCGAGGCCGGCGTGGTGGCGATCTTCTGCCAGCGCCTGCACGCCGGCCAGCGGCCGGTGGTGTTCGGCGACGGCCGCCAGACCCGCGACTACGTCTACGCCGGGGACGCGGCGGAGGCGGTGCTCGCGGCCGGGCGGTCGGACACCACGGGCGCGTTCAACGTCGGTCGCGGCGAGGAGGCCAGCGTGCTCGACCTCGTGGACACGCTGCGCGAGCTCAGCGGCCGCGACGACTTCCAGCCCGAGCACGCTCCCGAGCGCCCCGGCGAGGCCCGGCGCAGCTGCCTCGACGCCACCCGCGCCGGCGAGGCACTCGGGTGGCGGGCCACCACGCCCCTGCGCGACGGGCTGGCGGTGACGCTGGAGAGCTTCGCGCCCTAGGGACCCAGCAGCGCGGCCGGAACCACGGCGATGCCGTCCCGCCGCCGGTAAGCCTCCTGCCCCGTGGTGACCACGACCGCGTCGAGGAGCTCATCTCCGATTCGCTCGCCGAGCCACCGGAGGTGACGAACGTCGGCGTCAGCGACGTCGCGCGCCAGCTTGACCTCGAGCGCGACGATCCGCCCGTCGGCACGCTGCGCGACCAGGTCGATCTCGTGCTCGCCGCCGCCCGTGCGCAGATGCAGCACGCGCGCCTCGCACGCCTGCGCGTAGACCTTCAGCGAGAGGGTGACCAGCGACTCGAACAGCGCGCCCAGAAGCGTTCCGTCGCGCGGGATCGGCGGTCCGCTCTCGTTGCCGCTCAGCAGCAAGTCGGCGTCGACGCCCAGCAGGCGTGCGGCCAGGGCGGGGTCGGCCAGATGATGCTTGGGGGCGAGGCTGAGTCGCCGGATGTGGCTGCGGGTCGGCGCCCACGGTGGCACGGGGTCGAGGATCCACAGCCGGTCCAGGATCTCCCGGTACGGCTGCGTGGTCGTCTTGGCCGGCTTCTCGCCCTGCCCGCCGGTCGCCGCGCTGCGGATCGTCTCGAATGAGGCCGTCGTCGCCGACGCCGCGGCGTACGCGGTCATCCAGCGGGTCAGCGCGCCGGGGCTGCGGACCGGATGGCCGAGCTCCGGGAAGTCGCGGTCCACGATCCGTCGGAGGTAGCCGTCGAGCTGCGCCCTCAGCGCGCGCCCCGAGAGTTCGCGCATGCCGGGGAAGCCGGATCGCAGGATCTCGTCGACGTAGTCGCCGAGCTTCACCGTGGTGGACCCGCCGATCGGTTCGCGCTTCCCGCCGAGCAGCTCACGCAGGGACACGGTGGGCGGCCCGAGGCCGCGTTCGGCGAGCGACATCGGCCGCATGCGCACGCTGACCATGCGTCCGGCGCCCGAATGCGTTCCCGCGCCAGCCGGCGACGCCGAGCTGGCCAGCAGAAACGTCCCTGCGGGGGCGCCCGCGTCCACTCGCCGGCGGACGAGGTCCCAGCACGCGGGGACGTGCTGCCACTCGTCGAGAAGCACGGGAGGGGGCGAGTCGAGCAGGCGCGCGGGATCTGCGGCGGCGACGTTCCGCTGGGCGGGATCCTCGAGCGCGTAGACGGTCGCGGCGCGGCGCGACGCCGTGGCGGTCTTGCCCACGGCCTTGGGGCCCTCGACGACCAGGGCCGCGATGGCGGTCATCAAGTCGTCGAGCTCGGCGTCCACGACGCGCCGGCGATACTCGGGTGGCACGACGACCATTCTCCGCACCCTACCATCCTGACGGCGTTTAGACTACCGTTTTGACGGCCGCAAAGCGCCGATTCTGACGGAGCGCTAGTCGTCCACGGTGACGAGCGCGCTGACCTCGGCCGCGTAGGCGAACACCTGCGAGGAGCCGAAGGTGTTCCACGGGTCGATGACCAGGCACCCGTCGCCGGCCAGGTCCTGGATCTCGCGCAGGCGGGCGGGGCCGTCGAAGGCGGAGTGGTTGGTGGCCACGACGACGGCGTCGGCGTCGCGGACGGCGTCCTCGAAGGTCTGGGTCGGCGTGCGCACGACGGGGTCGTGAATCGCCACGTCGGCCAGCTCGCGCTCCAGCAGGCGGATGAGCTTGTGGGAGAGCGAGTCGCGCTCGTCGTCGGTGTCGCGCTTGAAGGCGAGGCCGAGCACCGCGACCTTGCGGCCCGACAGCTCGCCCAGCCGGCGCTTGGCGCCCTCGACGAGGAACAGCGGCACCGACTCGTTCACGCGCGAGACCGCCAGCAGCATCCCGGGGGCGGCCGAGCGCTCCTCGGAGAATGCGAAGTCCTTGCGCAGGCAGGTGCCCGCCGTCAGGCCGGGATCGGCGATCCCGCCGCGCGGATAGTCGCGGTTGATCAGGTCGATCACCTCGAACACGTTCGCGCCGTGCTGCTCGCAGTCCATCATCAGCAGGTTGGGCAGCGCGAAGTGCGTGTAGCGGATGATGTTCGTCCAGATCTTCGCTAGCTCGGCCTGGACCGGCGTGGTCTGCACGATCGGCGCGCGAAAGACCGAGAAGAGCTTGGCCACCTCCTCGCCGGAACGCTCGCCCACCCCACCGACGATGCAGGGAAGCGTGTCGATCTCCTCCAGGAAGCGGCCGGCGGCGATCCGCTCGGGCGCGTGGGCCACGAACATGTCGGCGCCCACGTCGAACCCACGCTGCTTGGCCAGGTAGCCGGCGACGAAGTCCGTCGTCCCGGGCGCGATCGTCGAGCGCAGCACCAGCGCGTGGCCCGGCCGCAG
This sequence comes from Solirubrobacteraceae bacterium, assembly GCA_031177685.1. GTDB lineage: Bacteria > Actinomycetota > Thermoleophilia > Solirubrobacterales > Solirubrobacteraceae > AC-38. The sequence continues at coordinate 8,257 of JAPSGI010000003.1, forward strand.
CACCGGCAGCAGGTCGTCCAGCGCGGAGCGGATGTCGCGCATGTCGATCTCGATGTGCGAGAACGACGGCGTCCCGAGCGTCATCACGATGTGCTGCGCCTGCGCGGCCTCCGGGACGGCGTCGGTGAGCTTCAGCCGCCCGGACGCCTGGACGCGCTCGAGCAGCTCCTGGGTGCCGGTCTCCTCGAACGGCATGCGCCCGGCGCCGACCGCGGCGAGGCGGTCGGGGTCCTTGTCGACGCCCACGACGGTCAGGCCGCGATCGGCGAAGCACAGCGCCAGCGGCAGCCCGACTCGCCCGAGGCCGATGACGGAGACGTCCGCGGACATGGGCGCAGAGGCTAGCGGCACGTGGACTTCAACGGCCGGCGGGGCGAATCGTTGCTGCGCCGCCTCTTTGAGGCGCTGTTGAGCGCATCATGGTGTGCGCCATACTGATGCTATGATGCCACGGTGCGCACGACGCTCACGCTCGACCCGGATGTCGCGGCGAAGCTGCGCGCGCTGTCCCGCGAGCGCGGCATCCCGTTCAAGGAGGCGGTGAACTCCACGCTGCGCCGCGGACTGGCCCCTGCCGCCGCGCGGCAGCCGTACCGGCTTCCGACCTACTCCCTCGGGTTGCGCTTCGGGGACGCGACGCCCAGTGCGGTCCTGGCGGCGCTGGACGACGAGGAGCTGCTGCGAAAGCGCGCGCTGGGCAAGTGAAGCTCCCGGACCTCAACGTCGTGGTGTACGCCGTCGACGAGCAGGCCCCGCACCACGAGCCGGCGCGCGCCTGGCTCGAGGGTGCGCTGTCGGGCGCCGAGACGGTCGCCCTCGCCTGGCAGGTGCTCGTCGGGTTCGTGCGGCTGGCGACGCATCCCGCCGTCGCCGAGCGTCCGCTCACGACGGACGAGGCGATCGACCTGATCGCGGCCTGGTTGGCCCAGCCGCCCGTGGTCGTGGTCAACCCGACCGACCGTCATCCCGCCGTCTTGCGCGACCTGCTGGCGCCGCTGGGCACCGGAGGGAACCTCGTCCCCGACGCACACCTGGCGGCCCTCGCCATCGAGCACGGCGCGGAGCTGGTGTCGTTCGACAACGACTTCTCGCGCTTCCCCGGGTTGCGCTGGACGGACCCGCGCGGCGGCGGGTGAGTCACCCGGCCCGGGCGTAGCAGGCATCATCCACGCCGTCATGGAGCGGATTCCGACGCGACTCGAAGGTCCCGTGCTCCTCGAGCCGGTCATTCACGGCGACGAGCGCGGGTTCTTCATGGAGACCTATCGCGCCGCGACTCTGGCCGGGCTGGGCATCCACGACGAGTGGGTGCAGGACAACCACTCGCGGTCGCGGCGGGGGATCGTGCGCGGCATGCACCTCCAGCCCGGGATGGCCAAGCTCGTGCGCTGCGCGCGCGGCGCGATCCTCGACGTGCTCGTCGACGCCCGTCCCGGCTCGGCGACGTTCGGCGAGTGGGAGGGCTTCGAGCTGAGCGACCGCAACGGACGCGTCCTCTACGCGCCCGACGGGTTCGGCCACGGCTTCTGCGTCCTGAGCGAGGAGGCCGACGTCGTCTACAAGTGCTCGACCTACTACGACGCCGCGGCCGAGCGCGGGTTCGCCTACGACGACCCCGCGGTCGGGATCGAGTGGCCCGCGGACCTCGAGCTGACGGCGTCCGCCCGCGACGCCGGCGCGCCGCCGCTGTCGGCCGTGGCCGAATGAGCCCGGACGTGGCGGCCGGCCCGGAGCTCTCGATCCTGATGCCGGTCTACAACGAGGCCGGGACCGTCGAGCGCGCGATCGAGGAGGTGCTGGACGCCGACCTGCCGGTCGAGTTCGAGCTCGTGGTGGTGGACGACGGCTCCACCGACGGGACGCGGGAGATCCTGCGGCGGCGCGAGTGGCCGGACCGCGTCCGCGTCTTCGAGCACGACGCCAACCGCGGCAAGGGCGCCGCCGTGCGCACCGCGCTGAGCCACGCCCGCGGCCGGATGTCGGCGATCTTCGACGCCGACCTGGAGTACGAGCCCGCCGATCTGGCGACCCTCATGGCCCCGCTGCTGCGCGGCCGCGCCCGCGCGGCGTTCGGCGTGCGCGCCTTCGACGGCTACACGAGCCACTCGTTCACCTACGTCATGGGCAACAAGGGGGTCACGCTGATCGCGAACCTCCTGTTCAACGTCTACCTGCGCGACCTCATGACGTGCCACAAGGTGATCGAGACGGAGCTGTTCCGAAGCCTGCGCCTGCGCGAGCCGGGCTTCGGCATCGAGCCCGAGATCGCCGCGCGCCTGCTGCAGCGCGGGGTGCAGATCTACGAGGTCCCCGTGCAGTACAAGGCCCGCCGCACGGAGGAGGGGAAGAAGCTCACCTCGCTCGACGGGCTGCGCGTCGTGCGCACGCTGCTGCGCTGCCGCCTGACGCCCGGCTAGGGCAGCAGCCCGGGGTGGCGCCCGTACCACTCCACGGTGCGGCGCAGGCCCTCCTCGAGGGAGACCTGTGGGGACCAGCCGGTGAGCTCGTTGAGCTTGGCGCAATCCACGTACTGGCGGTCGATCTCGTCCTCGGGCGTGCGCTCGCCGCGTACGTCGGGGACCAGCTCGGTCCCGGCCGCACGGCACACGAGCCCGACGACCTCCAGCACGGAGCGCGCCGCGCCCGCGCCGGCGTTGAACGCCTGCCCCACGGCAGCGCCGTGCGCTTCGCCCAGCGCGTCCGCGATCGCGAGGTAGGCGCGCGCGGCGTCCTCGGCGTAGAGGAAGTCGCGCTCCGGCGTGCCGTCGGAGCGCACGACCGGACGCCGGCCGCGGATCGCGGCGGCCGCCGCCTCCGGCACGAGCCGGGAGAAGTTGAGGTCGCCTCCGCCGTAGACGTTGGCGAAACGGGTGACGGCGACCCGGAGTCCGTAGGTGTGCGCGTACGAGCGCGCGATCATGTCCGTCGCGGCCTTGGAGACCTCGTACGGCTGGCCCGCCGCCAGCGGGAAGTCCTCCGTGTAGGGCAGCCGCGTCGCGGACCCGTAGGCCTTGTACGAGCCGGCCACGACCACGCGCGGGATCTGCAGCCGCCGGCAGGCGTCCAGCAGCATCCACGTCCCGCGGACGTTGGCCTCGAACGTCGGCACCGGCGACCGGCGCGCCGGTCGCAGCAGCGACTGCGCGGCGAGGTGGAACACGATCTCCGGCTCGTGCTCCCCGAGTGCGCGCTCGATCGCGTCGCCGTCGCGCACGTCGCCCGTGACCACGTCGCAGCGCTCCTCGAGACCGTCGAGCTCCAGCGCCGACGGGGTTCCGCCGCCGCGTCGCAGGACCGTCACGCGATCGCCGCGGTCCAGCAGCGCCCGAACGAGCCAGGCGCCCAGCAGGCCGTAGGCCCCGGTGACGAACGCCCGGCCTACGAGATCACCTGCACGCCCGCTGGCATCGAAGCCGGCCGCGCCGCGGCTAGCGCCCGGCGCGCTGGCGCACGAACTGCCGCGCGAACCCCAGCACGAAGCGGGGGTTGTAGCGCGCGTAGCGCCGCCACAGGCGGCGCGGCTCGTGGGCCAGCCGGTAGACCCACTCCAGTCCCACCGACTGCATCCATGCGGGCGCCTGGGGCACGAGTCCGGCGTGGAAGTCGAACGCCGCGCCGACGCCGATCATCACCGGTGCGTCGAGCGAGGATTGCATCTGCGCCATCCACTTCTCCTGCTTGGGCTGGCCGATGCCGACCCACACCACGTCGGCGCCGGAGCGGTTGATCTCGTCCGCCACCGCCGTGCGCTCCTCGTCGTCGAGGTCGCGGTAGGGAGGGGAGTAGCCGCCCACGATCTTGATGCCCGGGTAGCGGCGGCGGAGGTTGAGCGCCAGCTGGACCAGCGCGCCCTGGTTGCGCCCGCCGTACAGGAACATCCGCGTGCCGTTGCGCGCCGCCCGTTCGCAGTAGCGCGCCATCAGCTCGGGCCCGTAGACCCTCGAGGCGTCGCTGTGCCCCAGGAGCTTCATGGCCCACACCAGCGGCTGGCCGTCCGGGACGCTGAGCGCGCCGCCCAGGACCGCGTCGCGTGTCGTCCGGTCCTCCTGGGCGACCATGACGGCGTGGACGGCGGCCGGGATGATGTAGCCGCGCTCGCGCCGCGCGATCATCGCGTCGATCCAGTCCATCGTGCGGTCGTAGTCCGTCAGCGCCAGCGGGACGCCGAGGATCTCCACCGTTCTCGGCTGTTCGATCGCGGGCGGCTCGGAAACCGGCAGCGGAGGCGGTTGCTCGCTGGATAGGGGCATGTCGAGAGAGGAAGCGGACGGGCCCCCCGCGGGCGGAGAATCGGGCCTCATGCGGATCTAAACGATGCCAAAGCGCAAACGATTCGGCCTTTAGGGACACTCTTAGCGCTGTGGACCGATCCCAAACACCGGCCGGCGCGGGGTTCGTCGATCCGGAATTCTGGCGCGGCCGCCGCGTCCTCGTGACGGGTCACACCGGCTTCAAGGGCGCTTGGCTGAGTTTGTGGCTGGATTCGCTGGGCGCGGAGGTGGTCGGGCTCTCGAACGGCGTCCCGACCGACCCGTCGCTGTTCGAGCTCGCGAACGTGCGCGAGACGGTGGACCACGTCGAGGGCGACGTCCGCGATCCGGACGCGGTGGACGCCGCCGTGACCGCCGCGGCGCCGGAGGTCGTCTTCCACATGGCGGCTCAGCCGCTGGTCCGTCGCTCGTTCGCGGATCCGCGCGGCACGTACGCCACCAACGTGATGGGCACGGTCAACGTGCTCGAGGCCGTCCGCGGGGCCGGAGCGCAAACGGTCCGGGCGGTGGTCAACGTCACCTCGGACAAGTGCTACGACAACCGCGAGCAGGGGCGTCCCTTCGTGGAGGACGATCCCATGGGAGGCCGGGACCCGTACTCGAGCTCGAAGGGCTGCGCCGAGCTGGTCGCGGCGGCCTTCGCGCGGTCCTACTTCGGCGACCCCGGCGGCCCCGCCCTGGCGAGCGCGCGCGCCGGCAACGTGATCGGCGGCGGCGACTGGGGCGAGGACCGGCTGGTGCCCGACGTGATGCGGGCCGCGAGCGCCGCAAGGCCGATCGCGATTCGCAATCCCGGCGCCGTCCGGCCCTGGCAGCACGTGCTCAACCCGCTCAGCGGCTACCTCGTCCTGGCGCAGGCGCTCCACGCCGACCCCGAGGGCGCGGGCGGCGGCTGGAACTTCGGGCCGCCACCCGAAGAGGCGCGCGAGGTGCGCTGGATCGCGGGCCGTCTCGCCGAGCTGTGGCCGGACCCGCTGTCCTGGGAGGTGGATGCGGCGCCGCATCCCCCCGAGGCCCGGTTCCTCTCGCTCGACTCCACGAAGGCGAGTCAGCGGCTGGGCTGGCGGCCGCTCTGGGACCTCGAGCGAGCGCTGGAGTCGCTCGTGGAGTGGCACCTCGCGCACCGCGACGGCGAGGACGTCCGCGAGGTCACGCTGCGGCAGATCGACGCGTTCGCGGCGGCCTCTCCCGGGCGTCGCGCCGTCTAGGCTAACCGCTCGATGAAAGCGGTGATCCTGGCCGGTGGCCTCGGCTCGCGCCTCAGCGAGGAGACCACTCTCAAGCCCAAGCCGATGGTGGAGATCGGCGGCAAGCCGATCCTCTGGCACGTGATGAAGATCTACGCGGCCCACGGGATCGACGACTTCATCGTGTGCCTGGGCTACAAGGGCTACGTCATCAAGGAGTGGTTCGCCAACTACTCGCTGCACACGTCCGACGTCACGTTCGACCTGCGCAACGGGGCCATGGAGGTCCACCACTCCACGACGGAGCCGTGGCGCGTGACGCTCGTGGAGACCGGAGAGGCGACCATGACCGGCGGGCGTCTGCGGCGCGTGCTGCCCTACGTGGGCGACGAGGAGTTCTGCTTCACCTACGGCGACGGCCTCGCGGACATCGACATCCAGGCCCTCATCCGCCATCACCGCGAGCAGGACGTGCTGGCCACGGTGACCGCCGTCACGCCCCCCGGGCGCTTCGGCGCGCTGGAGACGGACGGCAGCCGGGTGACCGGCTTCCGCGAGAAGCCGCGCGGCGACGGGGGATGGATCAACGGCGGGTTCTTCGTCCTGCGCCCCGACGTCGGGCGCTACATCGGCGGCGACGAGACGGTCTGGGAGCGCGAGCCGATGGAGCGGCTCGCGGCCGAGGGGCAGATGGCGTGGTTCCCCCACGAGGGGTTCTTCCAGCCCATGGACACCCTGCGCGATCGTCAGCTGTTGGAGTCCCTGTGGGCGGAGCCCGAGCCGCCCTGGCGGGTGTGGAGCTGACCGCGTGAGCTCGCCGACGGCGCGCGGGCACGACATCCTCGACACGAGCCACGCCGGTCCCGCGGCCCTCCGCGGCAGTGCGCTGCGCGGCGGCGGCTACGTGCTGGGCATCCTCTTGACGCTGGCGTCGGCGCCGCTGCTCATCCGCCACCTCGGCGTCGCGGACTTCGGCCGCTACGTGACCGTCGTCTCGCTGGTCACGCTCGTGACGGGTCTCACGGAGGGCGGACTGACGGCTATCGCGCTGCGGGAGTGGGCCACGCAGCATGGCGAAACGCGCGCCCGCCTCATGCGCAACCTGTTGGGGATCCGCCTGTCGATCACTGCGATCGGGGTCGTTCTCGCCGTTGCCTTCGCCGTCGCGGCGGGCTACCGGGAGGCCCTCGTCGTGGGCACCGTGCTGGTAGGCGTGGGCTTCCTTCTGCAGGCCGTCGCGAACCTGCTGATGGTCGCGCTGCAGGGCGAGCTGCGCTTCGGATGGGTCACCGCGATCGAGCTGGGGCGCCAGGTCGTGACGGTCGCCCTCATCGTGGGGCTGGTGGTGGCGGGCGCCGCCCTCGTTCCGTTCTTCGCCATCTTCATCGCCGCCGGCGTTGTGGGGCTCGCCATGACCGTGTGGCTGGTGGGCGCGCGGATGCCCCTGCGGCCGCGCTGGGACATGTCCGAGGCGTGGCCGCTGATTCGCGACTCGGTGCCGTACGCGGCGGCCGTCGCCGCGAACATCGTCTACTTCCGGATCGCGATCATCATCATGTCGCTGATCGCCACGGCGAAGCAGACGGGCTACTTCGCCACCTCGTTCCGCGTCGTCGAGGTGCTGGTCGCCGTTCCCGCGCTCGCCGTGGGCGCCGCGTTCCCGATCCTCGCTCGCTCGGCCGCGAACGACCGCGCCAGGTTCGGCCACGCGGTCCGGCGGATCTTCGAGATCGCCCTCATCGCGGGCGTCTGGATCGCCCTGGTCATCGAGCTCGCCGCTCCGACCATCATGCAGATCCTGGCGGGCGACGAAGGCGAGCCGGCCGTCGCGGTCCTGCGAATCCAGGGCATCGCCCTCGTCGCCACGTTCGTGGCCGTCGCCGCCGCGTACCCGCTGCTGTCGCTGCGCCGGCACCGGGCGCTGCTGCTGGCCAACGGGGTGGCGCTGGTCGCCAGCGCCGGCCTCACCTTCGCCTTCGTGCCGCTGTGGGAGGCGCGGGGCGCCGCGCTCGCGGCCGTGCTGGCCGAGGTGTGCCTGGCCGTCGTCCAGACCGCGGTGCTCGTGCGGTCCAGTCCGGACGCCCGCCCCTCGTTCGGCGCGATCCCCGTCGTCGTGCTCGCCGCGGCGGCCGGCGCGGCGCCCCTGGCGATCCCGGGGCTGCATCCCGGAGCGCGCGCCGTGCTCGGCACGGCGCTGTACTTTGCGATCATCGCGCTGGGCCGCAAGTTCCCGCCCGAGTTGCGGCACGCGCTGATGCGCCGGCCCGCAAGCGCGTAAATTCCCCGGCTCGCCTCAGGCAGGCCACCCTATGAGCACTCGTCAGGACATCAGGCCGCAAGCCGCGCCGCCGGTCGACGCTGCGCCGGCCCACGGGCGCTGCCGGTTCTGCGGCGCCGCCCTGGAGCGTGTGTTCGCCGACCTGGGGATGTCTCCGCTGGCGAACTCCTACCTGCCGCCGGAGCACCTCAACCGGATGGAGCCGTTCTATCCACTGCGGGCGTTCGTGTGCGACACGTGCCTGCTCGTCCAGCTCGAGGAGTTCGAGACCCCGCACGCGATCTTCTCCGACTACGCGTACTTCTCGTCCTACTCGCGGACCTGGCTCGACCACGCGCGCGGCTACGTGGAGCGGATGGTCGAGCGGTTCGAGATCGGCCCCGACAGCCAGGTCGTGGAGATCGCGTCCAACGACGGCTACCTCCTGCAGTACTTCCACGAGCGCGGCATCCCGGTCCTGGGCATCGAGCCCGCCGCCAACGTCGCCAAGGTGGCGCTGCAGAAGGGGATCCCGACGCTGGTGGAGTTCTTCGGCGTGGAGACGGCCGGGACCCTGCGGCCGGACAGCCAGGCCGACCTGCTCCTCGGCAACAACGTGCTGGCGCACGTGCCGGACCTCAACGACTTCGTCGCCGGCATGAAGCTGCTGCTCAAGCCGCGCGGGCTGATCACGATGGAGTTCCCCCACCTCCAGCGCCTGGTGGACGACAACCAGTTCGACACGATCTACCACGAGCACTTCTCCTACTTCTCCTTCCGGACCGTCCGCGAGGTCTTCGCCGCCCACGGCCTGCGCGTCTTCGACGTGGAGGAGCTGCCGACCCATGGCGGCTCGCTGCGGGTGTACGGGTGCCACGCGGACGACGCGACCAGGGAGGAGACGGTCGCCGCGCGCGAGCTGGAGGCGCGGGAGGCGCGGCTCGGATACGGCGATCCCGAGTTCTACGAGCGCTACGCGGCGCGCGTGCGGGCGTCCAAGCGCGCGATCCTGCGCTTCCTGTCCGAGCTGAAGGACGAGGGGCGCTCGATCGTCGGCTACGGGGCTCCGGCCAAGGGCAACACGCTGCTCAACTACTGCGGCATCGGCCGTGACTTCCTCGACTACACCGTCGACCTGAACCCCCACAAGCAGGGTCACTACCTCCCCGGCAGCCACATTCCGATCCGGTCCCCGGAGACGATTCGAGAGACGAAGCCCGACGTGGTCCTCATCCTGCCCTGGAACCTCAAGGACGAGATCGTCGAGCAGCTGAGCTACATCCGGGAGTGGGGCGGTGCGTTCGCCGCCCGCACGCCCGACCTCGAGCTGCTGCCGTGACCGCCGCGCCGTGTCCGCTCTGCGGAGCGTCGTCGGTGCTCGCGCTGCGCGCGCGCGACCGCAACCGGCGGACCACCGAGGCGCGCTTCCACTACTGCCGCTGTCAGGGCTGCGGCATCCTCTTCCTCGCCGATCGACCGCAGGATCTCGGGCGCCACTACACCGACGACTACCACGGAGCGCTCTCGGCGCGGGACATCGCCCAGCGCGCGCGCAACGAGGCGTACAAGCTCGAGATCGTGCGCCCGCACGCGCCGGGCGGGCGCCTGATCGACGTCGGCCCGAGCTACGGCGGCTTCCCCTATCTCGCGCGCGAGTCCGGCTACGACGTCGCGGCGATCGAGATGGACCCGGACTGCTGCGCGTTCATCGAGGGCGAGCTCGGCATCGAGGTGCACCAGTCCGCCACTCCCGAAGGACCCCTGCGCTCCCTCGGCCAGGCCGACGTGATCACGCTGTGGCACTCCCTCGAGCACCTGCCGAACCCTTGGGCCGCGCTGGAGGCGGCGGCGGGCGCGCTGCGGCCCGGCGGCGTGCTCGTGGTCGCCACGCCCAACCCCGCCGGACTGCAGGCCCGCGTGCTGCGCGGCCGCTGGCCGCACGTGGACGCGCCGCGACACCTGTTCCTGATCCCTCCCGACGCGCTGTTCGCGCAGGCGCGCGGTCTCGGCCTTGAGCCGGTCGCGTCGACCGCGACCGATCCCGGAGGGTTGGACTGCAACTTCTTCGGCTGGCACCACGGGTTGTTCGGGCGCTCGGTTTGGCGCCCGTTCGTCGCGATGAGCACGGTCGTCATGCAGGCGGCGCGCCCGCTGGAGCGGCGCGGGCTGAGGGGAGCCTGCTACACCGCGGTCCTGCGCCGGGAGGGCGCATCGTGATCTTCACCCCCACGTCGATCGAGGGCGCCCACGTCGTGGAGCAGGAGCGCATGGAGGACGAGCGCGGCTTCTTCGCGCGGACGTTCTGCGGCGAGGAGTTCGCGTCACTCGGGCTCGACGCGCGCGTCGCCCAGTCGAACACCTCCTACAACGCGCGGGCGGGAACCCTGCGCGGGATGCACTACCAGGCCGACCCGCACGGCGAGGCCAAGCTCGTGCGCTGTACGCGCGGCGCCATCTTCGACGTCGCGGTCGACCTGCGACGCGACTCGCCCACCCACGCGCGCTGGTTCGGCGTGGAGCTGACCGAGGAGAACGGGTCCGCGTTCTTCGTCCCCGCGGGATGCGCGCACGGGTTCCAGACCCTGGCCGACGCGACCGAGGTGCTCTATCTCATGTCCACGCCCTACGTCGCGGGAAGCGGGCGCGGGGTTCGCTGGGACGATCCTGCCTTCGGCATCGTGTGGCCCGACCCGCCGGCGCACGGGCGCACCATGTCCGAGCGCGACGCAACCTATCCCGACTACCGCGTGTGAGCCGCGTTCTGGTGACGGGGGCGACCGGCTTCGTCGGCCGCCACGTGCTCGATCCGCTGCTGCGGGCCGGGCACGAGGTCCATGCGGTCGCCCGCCGGCCCGCCGACGGCGACCCGCGCGTGACCTGGCACGCCGCCGACCTGCTGGAGGGCGACCCGGACGTCGTCGGCGAGATCGAGCCCGAGCTGCTCCTGCACCTGGCCTGGTACGCCGAGCATGGCCGCTTCTGGTCATCGCCGCAGAACCTGAACTGGGTGGAGGCGTCGTTGAGGCTCCTGAGGGCCTTCGCCGGCGCGGGCGGGCGCCGCGCCGTTCTCGCCGGGACGTGTGCGGAGTACGACTGGAGCACCGGCGTGGACGCCTACGACGAGGCCAGCGCGCCCGTGCGGCCGGTCACGCTGTACGGAGCCGCGAAGCACGGGCTCCACACCGTCGCAGCGGCCTACGCGGCGCAGGCGGGGTTCGAGCTCGCGTGGGGACGGATCTTCTTCCTCTACGGCCCGGGCGAGGCGCCCGAACGGCTGGTGCCGGCCGTGGCCCGGTCGCTGCTCGCCGGCGAGCCGGCCGAGACGACCTCCGGCACGCAGGTCCGCGACTTCCTCCACGTGTCCGACGTCGCGGCCGCGTTCGCCGCGCTGCTCGACAGCGACGTGCGCGGTCCCGTGAACGTCGGGTCCGGAGAGCCCGTGCGCATCGCCGACGTCGTGCAGCTCCTGGGAGAGGTCGCCGGGCGCCCGGACCTCCTGCGCCTCGGCGCGCTCCCTACCCGAGAGGGGGAGCCCGAGCGCATCGTCGCGAGCGTGCGCCGCCTGCGCGAGGAGGTGGGCTGGGCGCCCCGGATCGGGCTGCGCGAGGGTCTTCAGGATACGGTCGCGCGGCTGCGCGACCGCTGACTCAGGCTCCCTCGCCCCACCGGCGGCGCGCCCACCCGAGGAGGCCCGGCAGCCGGCGCAAGCGTCGCCGACGGCCGAGCCGGATGAGGGCCGGGCCCAGCAGGTGGAAGGCGAGCGAGCGCCAGTGGATCAGCGACCACGCGCTCGCCAGCCCGACGCGCACACGCGCCGGCGGCGCGAGCGATCGGTAGAGCGGGCTGCGCCACGCGACGTCGGCGAAGGCGTGCCACGCCATCACGAGGTGCGGGACGCGGGCCTGCGCCGGTCGTGACCCGAAGGTCTCGAGGATCCGGTCGATTCCGACGCTGGTGCCGTCCAGGCGCCGATGGATCGAGGTCTCCTCCAGCGTTCGCACCTTGCCCGTGTAGGCGATCCCGGCCAGCAGCAGCCAGTCGTTGCCCAGGACGTTGCGCAACGGCGCCGCGGCCCGCAGGGCCTCCGTGCGCATCAGGCCGTAGAAGGTGCCGTTGTCGTCGACCGACCCGTAATAGCCCCGCACGCGTCGCTCCGGGCGCTCGTCGAGCAGCTGGATGGCCACGCCGTCGCCGACGTGGTCGTCGTCGCGGTAGTACCGCGCCCGCCCCGCGACGAGCGCGTGGTCGTCGCGCTCGCGCAGCACCGCGAGGCAGCGGGCGACGTAGTCGGCGTCCACCCAGTCGTCGTCGGCCAGCATCATCGTGAACGGTCCGCGCACGGCTCCGAACAGGGTGTTGAAGTTCTCCGTGGGCCCGCGGTTCTCCGGCTGACGCAGGTAGCGCACCCGGGGGTCCGCGGCGGCGACGGCCCGGCACAGGTCCTCGGTGCCGTCGGTCGACGCGTTGTCGGAGATCACGACCTCGAGGTTGCGGTGGGTCTGCCCCAGGGCCGACGCGAGCGTGCGCTCGAGCGTGTCGCGCCGGTTGTAGGTTGGGACGGCGATGCTGACGAGGGGCTCGTCGCGCGGGACCGGTGGCTCGCGCCTAACATCGGGGCCGTGGAGCCGATCTGCCTCATTCATCTCGTGTGGGCGCCGGCGGGACGAGCCAGTCTGGAGCGCTTCGTCGCATCGTACAAGCAGCATGACGCCGGAGCCCCGCACCGGCTGGTGGCCGCCTTCAAGGACTTCGAGAGCGCCGGGGACCTGGACGACCGCCGCGCCGCGCTGGCCGGCCTGCCACACGACGAGTTCGTCCTGGAGCCGGGGCTGCTCGACCTCGGCGCCTACCGAGCTGTCGCGGAGACGATCGACGAGCCGCGGCTGTGCATGGTCAACTCCGAGAGCGTGATCCTGGCCGCCGGCTGGCTCGGCGCCCTCGCCGAGCAGCTGGCGCGTCCCGGCGTCGGCCTCGTCGGCGCGACCGGCTCGTGGGAGAGCCACCTGTCGGCCGCGCCGCGTCCGCTCAAGCCGCTGCGCCGCCGCCGCTTTCCCGCCTTCCCCAACCCGCACGTCCGCACGAACGCGTTCATGCTCGACCGGGCGTTGCTGCTCGACCTGGCGTGGCCCCGGGTGCGCAGCAAGCGCGAGGCCTACGTCCTGGAGAGCGGGAAGGCCAGCCTCACCCGCCAGGTCTGGGCGCACGGGTTGCGGGCGCAGGTGGTCGGCCGGGACGCCGACGGCTACGAGCCCGAGCGTTGGCCCGCCAGCCGCACCTTCCGCAGCGGGGATCAGGAGAACCTGCTGGTCGCCGACAACCGTACGCGCCAGTACGTGGATGCGGACCCCGGCGAGCGCGAGCGCCTGCGCCGGATGGCCTGGGGCGAGGCCGGTGCGGTCAGCCCGCCGCGCGCTCCAGTGCCCGTACCGTAAGCTCGGCGGTGCGGGCCCACGAGAACTCCCGGGCACGCCGCACGCCGAGGTCGCCGAGCTCACGGCGGCGCTGCGGCGAGCGCAGGACGCGCTCCAGCGCCGCGGCGATGCTCGCGCTGTCGAGGGGATCCGCGTACTCGACCGCGTCGCCGCCGACCTCCGGCAGCGAGGACACGTTCGACGTGACGACGGCCGCCCCGGCGGCCATCGCCTCGAGGACCGGAAGCCCGAAGCCCTCCCCGAGCGAGGGGTAGCAGAAGACGGCGCAGCGACGGTAGAGCTCGGCGAGCGCCTCGTCGGGCACGTAGCCGAGCAGGTGCACGCGGTCGCCGAGCGAGCGCAGCTCCGCGAGCGTCTCGTCGGCGTCCCACCCGAGCTTGCCGACGACGGCGAGCGGATGGGCGCGCTGGAGGTCGTCGGGCAGCCGGCGGTAGGCGGCGACGAGACGGGGCAGGTTCTTGCGCGGCTCGAGCGTGCCGACCGCCAGGACGAACCCCGGCTCCGGTAGGTCCGCGATCTGCGCGCCGGGGTCGCCCGCGAGCGTGGGCGCCACGCCGAGCGGCGTCACGTCGACCCGCGGCGCGACCCTGGGGAAGCGCGCGACGAGCTCACGGGCCGTCGCCTCGGAGATCGCGACCACCCGCGCCGAGCGGCGCAGGGCCAGGCTCAGCGTCAGGCGCTCGATGACCATCGACCGGCGGTTCGGCTTCAGCCGGCGGTCGAACGTCACGAGGTCGTAGACGATCGGCACGGCGGGCACCCGCAAAAACCACACCGTCAGGTAGGAGTTCGACGACAGGAAGACGTCGCAGTGCTTGTTGGCGTCCCGCGCCGCCCGGACGTGCCACCAGGGGTCCCGCGCGGCGATCGTGCGCCACTCGAAGCGCTCGTCGCGCACCGCGTCCCAGCGCTCGCGCGCGAAGCACACGTAGCGGTGCGGGTCTTCGCGCTCGGCCAGCGCGGTCAGCAGCTCGCGCACCACCCGTCCTCTGCCGGCCGGGACCTCCACCGCGGCGCGCGCGTCGATACCGATGGTGAGGGGGCGGCCGGACACGCGGTCCGGCATGATCGCGCGTCGTGCCAGCCCACGTCGGCCTCAACCTGATCTTCCTGGTCCCGGGCCAGACCGGCGGCATGGAGGTGGCGGCGCGCGAGCTGGTGCCCGAGCTCGTCGCGGCCGCGCCGGAGATCCGCTTCACCGCGTTCGTCAACCGCGAGGCGGCCGCCGCGGGAGGGCCCTGGAGCGAGGCCATGCCCTCGATCACCGTCCCCGTGCGCGCGACGAGCCGCGTCCAGTGGGTCCGCGGCGAGCAGCAGCTCCTACCCCGGCTCGCGCGCCGCGCGGGGATCGACCTGCTCCACAGCCTCGGCAGCACGGCGCCGGCGCGCGGTCCGTTCGTGCGCGTGACGACGATTCACGACCTGCACTACCGGTTGGTCCCCGAGGCGCACTTCGGCCTGCGCGCGCTGGGGATGCGCGTGCTCGTCCCGCTCGCGGCGCGCCGCTCACGCCGCCTGATCGCGGTCTCGCGACACACGCGCGACGACCTGGTCCGGCTGCTGCACGTCGCCCCGGAAAAGGTGGACGTGGTGCCATGGGGCGTCGGGGCCCGAACGCACGTCGCGCCGCTCCCCGAGGTCGAGCTGCGCCGCCGCCACGATCTCGGCGAACGGCCCTTCGTCCTGTCGGTCTCCGCCAAGCGACCCCATAAGAACCTCGTCCGCCTGCTCGACGCGCTCGCCACCATCCCCGCCGAGCGCCGGCCGGTGCTCGTCCTGCCCGGCTACGCGACGCCGCACGAGGAGGAGCTGCGCCGCCGGGCGCACGAACTGGGGATCGAGGGGGACGTCCGCTTCCCGTCCTGGGTCGACGAGAGCGAGCTCGAGGCGCTCTACGCCGCGGCCCGGTGCTTCGTGTTCCCGTCCCTGCACGAGGGGTTCGGGCTCCCGGTACTGGAGGCGATGGCGCGCGGCGTCCCCGTCGCCTGCTCCGACCGTTCCTCGCTGCCCGAAGTGGCCGGGGAGGCCGCCCTGCTGTTCGATCCGCAGGACACCGGGCAGATCGCGGCCGCGGTGTCGACGATGCTCACGGATCGGGCGCTGGCCGGGCGTCTGGCGCAGGCGGGCCGCGCCCGCGCCGGGACGTTTTCGTGGCGGCGCGCGGCCGAGCTGACTGTCGAGACCTATCGCAAGGCTCTAGATTCCTCGCGATGACGGCCGGCCGCCTGCCGCTGGAGCCGCGCCTCGCCCGCGCGTGGCCGTGGCTGCCGCTCGCGTTCGCCGCGGTGTGGGCGCTGCTGCTCGTCGCCAGCATCCGCTCGCTGGTCTACGGGATCTACCTCGACGCCGACCTGGCGTCCGCCCTGTTCATCGGCGAGGTCTACGACGAGGCGCCCGACGGGGCCGAGGTGATCCTCGGCAACTACCCCTGGTACAGCACGCTGTGGTTCGAGCAGCTCACGCGCGGCCTGCCGGCCCACCGTGCGCTGTGGCAGGTGGCGCCCTGGGTCGGCTCGCTGATCGGAATCGGCGCGCTCGCCTGGGCGACGGTGCGCGCCTCCGACCGGTGGGCGGGAACGGTGGTGGCGGTGGTGCTCGCGTGCAGCGGCTCGGGGCTGCTGATCTTCCAGTTCGCGGGCAACGCGCGGGCGCCGACCGTGGCCAGCGTCTGCCTGTTCGGCGCGTTCCTCGTGCTGTGCGCGGTGCGAGGGGGCATGGTCGGCGGACCCGTCGCGCACGTGGCGCTCAGCGCCGTCGTGGCGGCGATCGGCGCCGCCGGCTTCGCGTCGGACAAGCTGTTCGCCGTGGCGGGCATCGCCCCGTTCGTCGGCGCCGGCCTTGTCTCGCTGTGGCTGCTCGACGCGCGCACGGGCCGCCGCCTGGCCGCGACGGCTGCGCTGGTCGGCGGGGTCTCCGCCATCGGGGGCGCCGTGCTCCTGGACCGGATGCGCGACAGCGGCGTGAGGGCGCTGCCGCTGGAGATCGCGTTCGCGCCCTTCGAGGAGCTGTTCTCCAACCTGCGCCTGCTCGGGCAGGCGCAGCTGTACCTGTTCAACGGGAACTTCGCCGGGCGGCCGATCGAGTTCTCGGCGGTGCTGGCCCTCGCTTGCGCCGTGGTCGTCGTGGCCGCCTGGATCGCGGCCATCGGCTTCGCCCGGCGCTGGACGCGTCAGACGGCCCTCGACCGGCCCGCGCCGCGACCGGCGAACGGCGACGGCGCGGCGCGCCCGGTGCACCTCTCCTTCTGGCTGCTCGCCACGGCGCTTCCCGCGCTCGCCTTCGTCTTCTCGACCGTTCCCGTGGACACGCTGTCCGCGCGCTACGTCGTGACCGTCGGCTATGGCGTCGTCACGCTGGTCGCCGTGCGGGCGGCCGGCGGCGGCGCGGTCGCGCGCGCCCTGGTCGTGGCGGGAGCGTGCGTCGTGGTCACGGGCAGCATCGCCTCCCTCGTGCGGCGCGACATCCAGGACAACTACTCGAACTTCCCGACCGCGCGGGAGTCCAAGCCGCTGCTGGACTTCGCCCGCGCGCAAGGGATCGAGTACGGCTACGCCGGCTACTGGGACGCCGCGCCGCTGTCGTGGCAGATGAAGGCGAAGGTCCAGATCTACCCCGTGTCGACGTGCGGCAGCGGGCTGTGCGCGTTCTGGCTGCACCGGATCTCGTCGTGGTACACGCCGCGCCCCGGGGAGCGGACCATGCTGATCGTCGATCCCACCCAGCTGCGATCGGCCGCGCCGGGGGGTCCCCCGCGGAAGTTCGGCCGCCCGTCGCAGACCGCCGGCTTCGGGCAGCTGCGCGTCTACGTCTACCCCTACGACATCGCGTCGCGCTTCGGCCCGTAGGCCTCGACCACACGCTCCAGCGAGGACTCGAGCGAGAGCCGGCGCGCGTTGCGCGCGAACCACTGCGCGGAGCTGCGCCGCATCTCGTCGCCCGCCGCGCGCACCCGCAGGATCGCCTCGGCCAGGTCCTCGGGGGCGGCGGAGGGCGCGACCGTTCCGTTCTCGCCGTCGCTGACGAGCTCGACGGCGGCGTTGTCCGGATCGGCCACGACGACGCTGGGCGTTCCACGGGCGGACGACTCGATCACGACGAGTCCGTATCCCTCCCGGCGCGACGGCAGCGCCATGCACAGCGCATGGCTCAGCGCGCGGTCGACCGTCTCGCCGGGCACGAACCCGTGGACGCGCACGACGCCGTCCAGGCCGTGAGCGCGCACCGCAGCCTCCACCGCGGCACGGTCGGGACCGTCGCCGTACACGTCGCACGTGAGGTCGGGAGCCGTCTCGCGCGCCCGCGCGATCGCGGGGACCAGCGCCGGGACGCGCTTCTCGGGGATGTGCCGTCCGGCGAACACGACGACGGAGTCGGCCGGCTGCGGCTCGCGCGGCTGCAGCTCGCCGCGATACTCGCCCTCGAGCACGGTCACCTCGCCGCGCAGCCCCTCGGCGCGCAGGCGCCCGGCGTGCAGGCGCGAGAACGCGAACGCCCGCTGGGGAACGCGCGCGCACAGGCGCTGGACCCGCGCGCCGACCCACCCGCCCGCGGCGCCCAGGTACTCGCGCCAGTACGCGCCGGTCCACACCTCGTGCCAGTCCACGACCAGCGAGAAGCGCCGCAGCGGACGCACCGCGGCGGCCGCCAGCAGCGAGAAGTAGGGGAAGGAGGCGGTGTGGACGACGTCGTAGCGGCGGCCGTGGCGCAGCAGGTGCCACGCGACGCCCGCGCCGAAGACCAGCGGCGGCGCCACCCGGCGGCGGCCGCCGACGTACAGCTCCATGCGGGGCCCGACCGCGACGACCTCGACCCCCTCGACCTCGGCCCGCTCGTCGCGGTCCCACTGACGGAGGGTGAGCATCGTCACCCGGTGGCCCTCGACCGCGAGGCGCTCGCCGAGGTTGCGATACCACCGCTCGGCGCCTCCCACCGTGTAGGGGTACAGGCAGTCGTAGACGAGGCAGATCCGCACGGGCGGTACCATGCCAGGCTTCAACCGCGCGACTCTGGCCGCCGCCGCGCGTTATTGACTGCGACGAGCGCCAGGGCGGCCCCATGTCGATGAGCACTGTCGAAAGCACACGCGACGCTCCGCGCGAGCGGGGACCCGGTACGCCGCCGCGCGTCTCGGTGGTCATCCCGTGCCTGAACGAGGCCGAGACGATCGAGGAGTGCGTCCGGCGCGCACTCGCCGCCATCGAGGCCGCGGGCGTCCCCGGCGAGGTGGTGGTGGCCGACAACGGGTCGGACGACGGCAGCGCGCAGCTGGCCGAGGCCGCCGGCGCTCACGTCGTGCACGAGCCGCGCCGTGGCTACGGCAGCGCCTACCTCGCCGGCTTCGCGGCCGCCCAGGGCGAGTACATCGTGATGGCCGACGCCGACCTGACCTACGACTTCGGCTACCTCCCGCGCTTCGTCGCCGAGCTCGACAACGGGGCCGAGATGGTCATCGGCGACCGCATGGACAACATCCATCCAGGCGCGATGCCGTGGCTGCACCGCTACGTCGGCAACCCGGTCCTGACCGGCACGCTGAACGCCTTCTTCCGCACGGGGATCAAGGACGCGCACTGCGGCATGCGGGGCTTTCGCCGCGACGTGCTGCCGCGCCTGGACCTGCGGACCACCGGCATGGAGTTCGCCTCCGAGATGGTGATCCGGGCGGCCAAGGAGAAGCTGGACGTCCGGCAGTTCCCGATCGAGTACCACCCACGTGGCGGGGAGTCCAAGCTCTCGAGCTTCCGCGATGGGTGGCGGCACCTGCGCTTCCTGCTCGTGCACAGCCCGACGCACCTGTTCATCATCCCCGGCGCGATCATGGCGGCGCTCGGCGTGCTCGCCGCCGCGGTGGTGCTGGCGCAGATCGACCTGTTCGGCCGCACGTGGGACCTCCACGCGATGGTCGCGGGGTGCCTGCTGATGGTCGTGGGGGTCCAGGTCCTGGCGCTGGGCCTGTGCGCCCACGCGTACGGCACCTACTTCATGGGCGAGCGCGATCCCTGGTTCGATCGCATGCGCGCCCGCTTCCGCCTGGAGCACGGTCTGCTGCTGGGCGCCGGGATCGGCTTCACCGGCCTGGTCATCGCCGGCGTGATCGTGGGCATCTGGATCGACCGCGGCTTCGGCGACCTCTCAGAGGAGCGCCTCGCGGTGTGGGCCGCCACGCTGATCATCGTGGGGATCCAGGTCTTCTTCTCTTCGTTCTTGCTCTCGATCCTCGGTCTGCGCCGCCGCGACTAGCGGGGCGGCGGGCGGAGGCGACGGCAGCGCCCCCCGCCGCTGCCAGAAGTTCGGGAAGTAGGGGTCGCGCGGCAGCTCGGCCAGCCACCGCTGCTTGAACTCGGCGAGCTCGCGCAGCGAGGCGGCGCGCCCGCGGGCCGCGCCGGTCAACTCGAACGTCGCGTCCGGGGCGAACACGGTCCGCAGGTCGCGCGACCGCGCGCGCAGGCAGTAGTCGGCCTCCGCGACGGGCGAGCGCGCCGGGCCGAGGCCGCCGAGCTCGAGGAACAGCTCCCGCGCAGTCATCATCACCCCGGCGACGGCGCAGTAGTTGCAGCTCACGACGAGGTTGCCCAGATACCCGACGAAATCGGACGGCACGGCGCGATAGACCGGTAGCGGAAGGCCTTCGCCGACCATCACGCCCGCGTGCTCGATGGTCCGGTCGGGGCGCAGCACCTTGGCGCCGACCGCGCCGACGCCCGCCAGCTCGACGTGGCCCAGCAGAACGTCGAGCCATCCTCCGTCACGCGGGACGCACGGCTCGTCGAGCACCAGCAGGTGGCGGCCGTTCGCCGCACGGGCGGCGTCGTCCACGGACGCGTGGGCCTGCACTCCCAGGACCGTCGAGGGCGACCGCTCGCCGGCGACCAGGATCTCGAGCGCGCGGTGCCGCGTGCGCGCGGAGATGCCCTCGATCGAGGCTTGCAGCGCCGGCAGATCGTCCTGACCGTCCACCCGGACGATCACCGATACGGGCGTGTCGGGCCGGCTGCGGTGGACGACGCGGTACAGGCCCGGAAGCTCCGTGCGCTCGGCCGTGCCGGGGACCCCGGCCCGGTCGAGGTGAGACTGCAGCGCCCGCGTTCCGGCGTCGTAGGCGTAGGGCTTGGCCGCCGGGTTGATGGCGACGGACGCGTCGCTGGCGCGCCAGTGGTAGAGCACGCGGGGGACGTGGCGGATGCGCTGCGTGCGCTCGGCGATGCGCAGCATGAGGTCAAAGTCCTGAGCGCCGTCGAACTCGCTGCGGAAGCCGCCGACCTCCTCCATCAGGGTCCGCCGGTAGACGCCGAGGTGGCACGTGTACATCCCCGAGCGCAGCAGCTCGGGAGACCATCCGGGCTTGAGCATGGCGCCGAACCGGGTGCCGTCGGGCAGCAGGCGGTCCTCGTCGGTGTAGACGACGTCCGTGTCCGGGTGCTCGCGCAGGCACGCCGCGACCTCCTCCAGAGCGTCGTGCTCGAGCTCGTCGTCGTGGTCGAGCAGCGCGACGAACTCCCCGCGCGCCAGCTCCATCGCGGCGTTGGTCCCCGACGCGATGCCGCCGCCGTGCTCCCGGCGCACGAGCGCGATACGGTCGTCGCGCGCGGCGTGCTCGCGCAGCATCTCGACGACCTCGGGGTCGCGGCTCCCGTCGTCGGCGATGCACAGCTGCCAGCGCTCGTACGTCTGGGCGAGCACCGACCGGATCGCGCGCTCCAGGAAGCGCGGAGCCGGGTCGTGCACCGGCATGACCACGGAGATCGTGGGCGGTGGGACACGCGGCGCGCGCGCGGACGGTGCCGACGGAGCGCCGTCGCGGCCGGCGGGCACCGCGACGTCCGCCTCCTCCCACGCCACGGTCGGACGCGCGGAGGGGTCGCGCACCGGGTGGGCGGCGAGGACCAGCCGGCAGCCGTCCCCGCCCTCGCCGAAGTCCAGGTGCAGGACGGCCGCCGGCCCCGCGCTGTGCAGCTCGCCGGGATCGATCAGCGCGCAGTCGCCGGCCAGTTGCCGCCCGTCCGCGGCGAGCAGGGCGGCCTCGACGCGCGCGGGCTCCTTGCCGGCGCTCCAGCGCCCCGCCCTGATGCCCACGGGGAGCGAGAGCCGGCAGCCCGGCGGTGCGTCGATCCGGTACGCGATGCGCGACGGCGCCTCCTGCTCCAGGCGCCAGTCATCGCGGCCGCTGGCCTCGGAGACCTTGGTCCAGCGCGCGGGCTGGCCAAAGCGGTCGACCGCCTCCTCGACCGCCCAGTCCAGGCTGGAAAGCGGGATGCCCACGACCTCGGGGCCCTTGCCGCGCAGCTTGGCGCGCGCCCGCCGGGCGAGCGCGACGGCGCGCTGCAGCGGCTTGGTCAGGCGCCAGTAGGGGCTCGACCAGGTCGCATGCAGCTGCTCCGCCTGGTCGGCGAAGGCGGACTCGAGAACCTCCGCGTAGCGCTCGCGCTGGAGCGCGACGGCCTCGAGCACGATCAGCCGGCCCTCCAGCTCGAGCACCCGGGGATCGCCGTCCGGCGCCGCCGCGCCGCGTTCGTGGGCCTGCCGCAGCGCGCTGCCGAGCGGGCGCTCGCAGACCACGAGGAGCGGCTCGTCGCCGGCCAGCGTCGCGAGCTCGACGTCACGCGACGTGATGCGCAGGAAGTTGTCGAGCGCCGCGCGGGGCGCGCCCCGCACCGCGCCCGCCACGAAGCAGGTGGGGAAGCCGCCGGGCAGCGGCGGGCTGAGCGCGTCCAGCAGCGCGAAGACGGCGTCGAGCTGGCCGAGCATCCGCTGCGAGTCGACGAGGACGACGTCCGCCTCGCCGGCCACCTCGGGCAGCGACTCCATCGGAGAGCGGCTGTCGTCGACCGCGCGCAGGGTCGTCTCGCCGGCACGAATTCGGTCGGCGAGCGCGTTCAGCGCAGGGCTGTCGCCGGGGCCCAGATAGACGATCGAGGCGGGGCGCAGCCGCTCCAGGATTGGCTCGAGAAGAGGCCAGCTGCGATGCATCTCGGTGGGCGTCGGCGGCGGTTCGCCCAGGTCGAGGCGATGCTAGCATGGCCGCCTCCGGCGCCTGGAGGGGCGCGCGGCCTCTCCCATGCTGAAGCGGATCTCGCCTGTGACGGCAGCGGTGGCGCTCGGCCTCCTGCTGGCGATCTTCGCGCTCGTCGCCGTGCTCGCGCAGCGCGGGACTCGGCTGGCGGCCACCAACACGCTCGTCGACATCAGCGGCGTCGCCCTGCCCGTGGCGCCGGGCCAGCAGCGCTGCAGCCGCGAGTACGTGCCCGGGGGCGCCGACCGGGTCCGCATCTACGCGAGCGCCTTCGCCCCGCGCGGGCAGCCGGTCGCGGTGACCGTCCACCGCGGCGGGGAGCAGGTCTCCGCGGGACGGGTCCCCGGCGGGTATCCGAACAACTCGATCCTGCTGGTCCCGTTGCGGCCCGTGACCCGCAGGCTCGACCCCGCCCGCGTGTGCGTGCGCAACCTCGGGTCCCGCCGGGCGCGCTTCGCCGGGAACCGCACGTCGGGGGGTCCCAATCCGTCCCCGCGCGTGCATGGCGAGGAAGCGATCCGGTTCGACTGGCTGCTCCCGGGCCGTCCGGCGTGGGCGGACCTCGCGCCGAAGATCGCGACGCGCTTCGCGGCCGCGAAGCCGACGTTCGTCGGGGCCTGGACGTTCTGGGCGCTCGGCGCGGTCCTGCTCGTGCTGTGGGCCGCGACGATCGCCCTCGTGGTGCGGGAGGCGCGCCGATGAGCCGGCTCCGGCGCCTTGGCCTCGGGGCTCGACGCGTGCCGCGCGCGTGCCTGGCGTGCGCGGCGATCGCCTTCGTCAACGCGGGCGTCTGGGCCGTGATCACCCCGCCCTTCCAGGTTCCGGACGAGATCGCGCACGTGACCTACCTGCAGTACATGGTGGAGTGGGGCGAGTTGCCGGGCGGCACGCCCCACGGGCCCAACAACACGTCCGACGAGATGAGCGCGGCGGCCGCGTCCGTGCCGTTCAGCGCCAACGCCCAGAATCCGACGTGGTCGCCGCGCAACCTGCGCGAGTACCGTCGTGTCCAGCCACGGCTCGACCGGCGGCCCGGATCGGTCCCGCCCGCGGCGGTCAACAACCCGCCCCTCTATTACGTCGTCCAGGCGTTGCCCTACCTCGCCACTCGCGACGTGGACGCGTTCGATCGCCTCCTGCTCCTGCGCCTCGTCTCCGCGCTGCTCGCCGCGGTCACCGTCGCGGCGACGTTCCTGTTCGTCCGCGAGCTGCTTCCGGGGCGTCCGTGGGCCTGGACCGTCGGCGCGCTGGCCGTCGCGTTCCAGCCGATGTTCGGCTTCATGTCCGGGGGCGTCAACAACGACAACCTCCTCTACGCGCTCGGCGCCGTCCTCGCGTACCTGGTCGCCCGGATCATGCGCCGCGGGCTGACCCCCGGCCTGGCCGCGGCCCTCGCGCTCGTGTCGCTCGCCGGCATGCTGACGAAGACGAGCTTCGCGGGACTGCTGGGAGGTGCCGCCTTCGGAGTCGTCGTGGCCATCGCGCGGATGCCCGCGCCGGCGCGCCGCCGCGCCGCGCTGGTCGCGGGTGTCGCCGCCGTCGCCTTCGTCGTGCCCTTCGGCGCGTGGCTCGTGGCCAACCAGGAGGTGTTCGGCCGCGCGGCGTCGACGACGACGGGCGGTTTCGTGTCCTCCGCGACGACCGACGTGACGACGCTGCGGGGACATCTCTCCTACATCTGGCAGGTGTTCCTCCCGCGCCTGCCGGGGATGCAGACCTTCATTCCGACGTCGGGCGCGTATCCCCTGTGGGACACGTTCATCCAGGGCTTCGTCGGGCGCTTCGGCTGGTGGCATTTCGGCTTCCCGCTGTGGGTCAACCAGCTGGCGCTCGGGATCTACGTCGCCGTGGTCGGGCTGGCCGGGGCGGGGCTGTACCGGGCGCGAGCGGCCCTGCGTCGCCGGTGGGCGGAGCTGCTGACCTTCGCGCTGATCGCGGCCGGCTACGTGATCCTCGTGGAGGTCGCCGCCTACCGCTATCAGGCCGTGCACCTGCAGGCGTTCGAGCAGGCGCGCTACCTGCTGCCGCTGCTGCCGTTCTACGGCGGGCTGGTCGCGGTCGCGGCGACCGCCGGGGGCCGGCGGTGGGGACCGGCGCTCGGCGCCTTCCTCGTGGTCCTCGCCATGACGCACTCGCTGTTCGCGATGCTGCTCGTCATCGGCCGCTACTACGCGTAGACGTGGAGTGAGGGTGAGCGTCGCGCGCCGCCTCCGCCGAAGCGCCGCCGCCCGCGCGCGCTATGCCCGGTTTCGCGCGCAAGTGGAGCCCGCGCTCCTGCGCAGCCCGCACGTGCACCGGTTCGCCGAGGTCCCCGCGCCGCTGGCGGCGGCGGCGCCTGTGGCGCTCGGCGTCGCGATCGACGTCGATGCTGAGGCGGACGCCTCGCACACCCACGCCTCGCTGGAACGCCAGTCCGTCGCGCCGGCGGCGGTGACCGCGGCGCGCGGCACGGAGGCGCTGGCCGCATCCGCGACCGGCTGGCTCGTCCTCGTGCGCGCCGGCGACACGCTCGCCCCCCGCGCCCTGGAGACCCTCGGCCGCGCGGTCGCCGCCGCGCCGGACGCCGCGCTGGTCACCTGCGACGAGGACCGCCTCGATCGCCGCGGGCGCCGCGTGGATCCGGTCTGCCGGCCGGGGCCCTCGCCGGACTTCATGCTGGCCCGCGACCTGGGCGGGGCCCTGATCGCGGTGCGGCGCGAGGCTGCGCTCGCCGCCGCGCCCCCCGCCACGCCGGCCTGGCGCCGCGAGCTGGCGCTCGCGCTCGCGGGGCCGGACGGCGCCGGCCACGCCCATGTGCCCGCGATCCTCTGCCACCGCGGCGGCTCGGCCTCCGAGCGCGACGATCGCGCCGAGCTCGCGGCGGTCGAGCGCGTCCTGCGCCGATGGGGCGACGTCGCGGCGCGCGTCGAGGCGGTGGGGCCGGGGCGCCAGCGCGTGGTGCGCCGCCTGGACGGCGAGCCGTCGGTCGAGGCGATCGTCTGCTTCCGCGACCGGCCCGACCTGCTGCGGCGCTGCGCCGAGTCGTTTTTGAGCCGGACCGTGTACGACCGGCTCGCCCTGCGGCTCGTGGACAACGGCAGCGCGGACCCCGAGGTCGCCGCGCTGCTGGCCCGCCTGAGCGAGGATCCCCGCGTGACCGTGGAGCGCGATCCCCGCCCGTTCAACTTCTCCGCGCTCAACAACGCCGCGGCGGCGCGGTCGCGAGCGGACTTCCTCGTGTTCCTCAACAACGACGTGGAGATCACCGCGGAGACCTGGGTGCAGGAGCTGCTGTCCGAGGCGGCGCGGCCCGAGGTCGGCGCGGTGGCGCCGCTGCTCGTCTACGAGGACGGCCGCGTGCAGCACGCCGGCGCCGCCATCGGGCTGCACGGCTACGCCGGTCACCCGTTCGCCGGGCTGCGCCCCGGGACGCAGACTCCGTTCGGGACCGCCACGGACGGGACGCGCAACTGGCTCGCGGTGAGCGCGGCCTGCCTGATGGTGCAGCGGCGCAAGTTCGACGCGGCCGGCGGTTTCGACGAGGGCTTCGCGATCGGGGGCGGCGACGTGGACCTCTGCCTGCGCCTGACCGCCGCCGGGCAGCGCTCGCTGTGCGTGCCGCACGTGCGCCTGCGCCACGACGAGTCCGCCTCGCGCGACCCGCGCGACCTGCCGGCCGGCGACTTCGAGCGCTCGCGCGAGCGCTACGGGGCCTTTCGCACCGTCGGCGATCCCTTCTACAACTCCAACCTGACGCTCGACGACACCACGTGCGCGATGCGCGAGGCGCCGTGAACCGCAAGCGCGCCCGCCACATCGCCCGGACGGTGCGCCAGGGCCCCGGCGAGGCCCTGTACGCGGCGCTGCGGGCGCGCCGCCGCCGGCGCAACGTCGCCGACGACGAGCTCGAGCTGCTGGAGTCCGACGCGCTGGCGCTGTCCGGGCTCTTCGAGCTGGAGCCGGCGGACCTGGAGGCCAACGCGCGCATCCTGCGCGAGCAGGCGGCGCGCGACGGGCTCGACGTGCGCACGGTCCAGTGGTTCTTGCCCTGGTTTCACCTCGTGCACGGGGGCGGCGTCCACACCGTCCTGCGCTTCGCCGACCACTTCGCGCGCGAGCACGGCGTGGAGAACCGCTTCGCGGTGTACGACCGCGACGCCGGCGCGGCGGCGCGCGACGTGTCGGCCAAGATCGGACGCGCCTTCCCCGCGCTGGCGAGCGCGCCGGTCACCGCCGGCCCCGCGCCGCCGGGCGAGGCCGACGCCGCCATCGCCACCGCGTGGCCCGGCGCATACCCGCTCGTGCGCTTCGGGCGCACGCGCGCCAAGTTCTTCCTCGTCCAGGACTGGGAGCCCGACTTCCACCCGGCCGGCTCGGCCTCCGCGCTGCTGGAGCAGGCGGCGCGGTTCGGGATCCCGGGCCTGGTGAACACGCCCGGGCTGGCCGAGGCCTACCGCGCCCACGGCAACCCCGCGGTCGCCTTCCGTCCCGCGCCCGACGCGCGCTACGCGCCGCCCGCGAGCCCCCGGCCCGGCACGCCCGTACGCGTCTTCTTCTACGGGCGCCCGAGCGTCGCGCGCAACGCGTTCGGCCTCGGGCTGGCCACCCTGCGCCGGGTCAAGCAGGCGCTCGGCGACGGCGTCGAGATCGTGTGCGCCGGCGAGGACTGGAGCCCCGGCCAGTACGGCGTCGCCGACGTGCTCACCAACGCGGGGATGCTGGAGGACCCCGACGCCGTCGCGCAGCTGTACCGCCGCTGCCACGCCGGCCTCGTGTTCATGCTCACCCGCCACCCCTCCTACCAGCCGCTGGAGTGGATGGCCAGCGGCATGGTGACCGTGACCAACGAGAGCCCGCACACCGCCTGGCTGCTGCGCCACGACGAGAACGCCCTCCTCGCCCCGCCGCTCCCGGCCCTGGTCGCCGAGCAGGTCATCCGCGCCGCCACCGACCCCGCCCTGCGCGACCGCATCGCCACGGCCGGCCTCGCCACGGTGGCAGACCTCGAGTGGCCGGCCGAGATCGACCGCGTCTACGCCGCCATGACCAAGCGCGGCGAGACCTTCGTCTAGAGCCGCTCGGCGATCCGCGGCGACGGCGTGCCGACGGGTCCGCGCCGCCGCCGCCCCGTGACGCAGTGGTAACAGGCGTCGTGGTCGGCGTCCTGGCGGTACCACTCGTGGTTGCCGCAATCCTTCGGTCCCTTGGGGATCCGCGCGGAGACGATGCTCGGCAGGTTGCGGCGCAGCCACGTGCGCAGGCGGTACCTGCCGGACGATTCGATCATGGCTCCAGCGATCATAGTCGCGGCTCGACCGAAAACTCGGGTCAACGATCTCGGCGCCGGTTCCGCAAGCCTCGCGCCTTCTCCTCCCGCACGTACTTCCGCCGCTCAGACCGCGGAAGCGTCCTGTCATGGGCGAGTTTCACCACGTCGGCATCGGTCAGCTGCTGAAGATCCGTTTGACGCTTTCTCCCACGGCCGCGGCCCGGCACCATGGGAGTAGGCGCCCGGCCGGCTGTGTTCGCCCCCCACAGGAGCGTCGCTCGCCTAGAGCTGCTCGGCGATCTGCGGGGCCTGGCGCTCGAACACGACGAACCCCAGGATGCAGATCCCCAGGAAGACCCCCGTGGGGATCAGCAGCCACGGCAGGCCGCCGATCACGTCGAAGGCGCCCTGCGTGCTGGGGTCCACGACCCAGCGGCGGACCTGCTGGAGCAGGTCGGCGATCGGGTTGGCCAGCGCCACGCGCTGGAAGTCCTCGGGCACCTTGTCGATCGGGTAGAGCACCGGCGTGGCGTAGAACAGCGCGGTCGACAGCACGGCCCAGATCGGCGACACGTCGCGGAAGCGCACGTACAGCGACGACAGGATCATCGCCGCCCCCGCGGTGAGCAGGATTAGCGGGATCAGGATCAGCGGCAGCAGCAGCCACGTCCAGCGCGGGTCCACGCCGTAGGCGACCAGGAACACGAACACCGCGACGAGGTTCACCAGCATCGTGAACGTGGCGGTCAGGACGCACGACAGCGGGATCACGATGCGCGGGAAGTGCATCTTGCGCACGATCTGCTCGTTCTCCACGACCGCGGTCACCGAGCGCGTCGCGGCGTCCGCGAAGAAGCTGAACAGCACGATGTTCAGCAGCAGGAGCACCGGGTAGTTGCGCACGTCCTCGCCGAACTTCAGGACCTGGCTGAACACCACGTAGAGCACGCCGAACAGCATCAGCGGCCGCATCAGCGACCACAGGTAGCCCAGCGCCGAGCCGAAGTACGTGAGGCGGTACTCGGTCAGCCCGATCATCCACGTCAGGTAGAGGAAGCGCCGCAGGCCGCCGCCGAAGGCGGAGGGACCGCGGATCTCGCGCGCCTCCGGCGAGAGCGGGAACGTCGCCTCGGTCGCGCTCATGTGACGCGCTCCATCTCGCGCTCCACCCGCATCGTGTGAGGCAGCGAGACCAGCCCGGATCCCGTCGTGCCGCCGAACACCACGAATTCGCACGCGCGACCGCGGAAGGCGATCATGCCGCGCTCCGCGCCGTGGAGGCTGCAGTCGACGAAGTAGCGCCCGTCGCCCAGCGCGTTCTCGGACGTCATCCGCACGACGATGCGCTCGCCGGGCAGGAACGGCTCGTCGTCGTTCGCCGCGACGGCGCGCGAGGTCGCGCCGAACACGTTGAGCACCTCGTCGGTGTTGAAGGCGAAGTGGACGTCGGGCCGGTCGATGCGCTCCCGGACGTCCAGCAGCGCGCAGACGCTGAACGGCTCGCCGTGCGCCACCGCCGGGACGCGCTTGCCCTCGGCGTCCTCGATCCACACGTCGGCGACGTCCGCGGCGTCGCCGCCCTCGGACTGCGCGCCGGGTACCTCGGCGCGGCGTTCGAAGTTGAGCTCGAGGTAGCGGCGCCCCACCTCGTGCGCGTCGCCGGACATCTCCACGAGCCCGTCCTCGAGCAGCAGCACGCGGTGGCAGAAGCGCTCGATCATCCCCGTGTCGTGCGTGACGAGGACGATCGTGCGGCCCTCCTCGCGCAGGCGGTAGAAGACGTCCAGGCACTTCTGCTGGAACGACGCGTCGCCGACCGCGAGCACCTCGTCGATCAGGAGCATCTCGGCGTCGGAGTGCACCATCAGCGAGAAGGCCAGGCGCACCTGCATCCCCGACGAGTAGTTCTTGAGCTTGAGGTCGAGGAAGTCCTCCAACTCGGCGAAGGCGATCACCTCGTCGAAGCGCCCGCGCGCCTGCGCGGGGGAGAGGCCCATCATCACCCCGTTGATGACGACGTTGTCGTGCGCGGTCAGGTCGGGGTTGAACCCCACGCCCAGCTCGATGAACGGCGCCAGGCGCCCTGCGATGCGGATCTCGCCCTCGTCGGCGCGGTAGATGCCCGCCAGGCACTTCAGCAGCGTGCTCTTGCCCGAGCCGTTGCGCCCGACGATCCCGAAGAACTCGCCCTCGCGGACCTGGAACGAGATCCCGCGCAGAACGCGCAGCTCGTCGAACTCCGCGCGCCGAAAGGGATGCAGCGCGCGCTCCTTGAGGGTCATCATGTGCTGGCGGGGGACGCGGAACGTCTTGCGCAGGTTCCGCACGTCCACCGCCGCGTGCGGGGCGGGCATGTGCGGGAAGGCTACCGACCGGCCTGTAATGCTTTTCGCGATGTCCACCCGCCTGGAGACGCCGCCGACCGGCGGCGACGCGCGTCTGGCGCCCGCTTTCGAGGCGCTCGGCGCGGGCCGCGTCAAGGCGCTGTCGGTCGACGTCTTCGACACGCTGCTGTTCCGCCGCGTCGCCGAGCCGGTCGATGCCTTCGGGCTGATCGGCGAGCGTCTGCGCGCGCGCGGCGCCCTGGCCCCGGGGACGACGCCGGCAGTGTTCGCGCGGGTGCGCGAGGAGGCCGAGGACCGCGCGCGCTGCGCGCGTCGCGACGCCGGCGATGGCGTGGAGGTCACGCTGGCGGAGATCCACGCGCTGCTGCCGCGCGCGCTGTTCGCGCGCGGCGCCGACCCCGCCGCCTCCCTGGAGGCCGAGCGCGCCGTGGAGGCAGAACTGCTGGTGCCCGACCTCGACGTGGTGGCGCTCCTGCAGGCCGCCGCGCAGCGCGGGCTCGCGCTCGCGGCGATCTCGGACACCTACTTCTCCGAGCGCGACCTGCGGCTGTTCATCGCGCGCGGCGCGCTGGCGGGCGTGCGCCTGGACCGCGTGTTCGCCTCGTCGGAGTACCGCACGGGCAAGGCGACGGGCCTGTTCAGCATCGTGCTCGAACAGCTCGGCCTCGCGCCGCGGGAGCTGCTGCACGTGGGCGACAACCACGAGTCCGACATCGCGTCCGCGCGCCGCCTGGGCATCGACGCCGTCTACTTCGAGAAGCGCACGCCCGCGCTGGCGCGGATCCTGGAGCGCGAGCGGCTCCACCTCCCTCCCGAGCCGGCGACCGACGGCGCCACGGCCGCGCTGCGCGGCAAGGTGCTGCACCGCGACGAGGCGGAGCGCCAACCCGCGGGGCTGCGTTCCTTCTGGGAGTTCGGCGCCGCCACGCTGGGGCCGGCCTTCGCCGGGTTCGCCGACTGGGTGCACCAGCAGGCCGGCGAGCTGGACGTCTCCAAGGTCTTCTGCCTGATGCGCGAGGGCGAGCTGCTCTCCGCGCTGGTCAACGCCGCGGGGCGCACCGGCGTGACGGCCGAGCCGCTGTGGCTCTCGCGCCACGTGTGCGCGCGCGCGTCGATCCGCGAGGGCACCGTGCAGGAGCTGGAGGCGCTGTTCGCGCGCCGCGACATGCCGACCGTGCGCGAGTTCCTGTCGTCGCTCGGCGTGTCCCTGGACGAGCTGCCCGCCTTCGCCTCCGTCGCCGACCGCCGCGTCGACGACCGGGCCCTCGGCGACGAGGTCGTGGACGCCATCGTGTTCGATCCCGAGCTGCGCGCGCGCGTCGTCGCGCGCTCGCTGGAACTGCGCCGGCGGCTGCAGCGCTACGTCGAGGCGCGCCTGGCGCCGGGCGAGTCGCGCCTGGTGCTGGTCGACCTGGGCTGGGGCGGGACGATCCAGGCCATGGCCGAGGCGCTGCTGCGCGAGAGCGGCGTGGAGTGCACCACCGCCGGCCTGTACGTCGTCACCAACCACGTGGCGCTCGACCGTGCGCTGGAGGGCCTCGACGTGCGCGGGTTCGTGGGCGACTACGGCGTCCCGGAGACGACGATCGCGGCCATCGGGCGCAGCCCCGAACTGCTCGAGCAGGTGTGCATGCCCGACTGCGGGACCCAGCTCGGCGTGACCGAGGAGCTGCAGCCGGTGCTGGCCGAGCCGGGCGAGATGTCGCTGCAGAGCGTGGAGCGCGCCGCGGTGCAGCAGGGCATCCTCGCCTTCCAGCGCGAGTGGGTGCGCTACCGCGGCGCCGGCGCGCGCGAGCTGTCGCTGACTGCCGGGGAGGTGCGCCCGCGACTGCTGGCCTCGGTGGCGCGCGCGGTGACCGCGCCCACGCCGGAGGAGGTGCCGCTGTTCGCGCGCTGGCTGCACGACGAGAACTTCGGCTCGGAGCGCATCGAGTCGATCGCCGCCGGCCCGAGCGTGAAGGCGCTGGGGCACATGGACCCGCGCGCGCTCATGAAGGTCCCGATGACCGAGCTGTACTGGCCGTTCGGGCTGGCCGGCATGCACGACGAGCACCTCGCCGGCGCGCTGGCCGCCGCGGCCGCCGGCACGCTGCCGTGGGACACGTTCTCCTCGTCGCTGGAGATCGGGAGCTTCGAGATCGAGGGCGACTTCGGGTGGGGCTTCGAGGACCGGGCGAAGGGCACGATCGCGCCGCGGCGCAACCGCCGCGGGCTCTCGTATGCGCGCGCGACCGTGCGCGGGGAGTTCGTCCAGCGCCTGCGGCTGCGCCCCGCCCGCCGTCCGTGCCTGCTGCGCTTCGACTGGGTCCGCGTGCGCTGCCGGCTGCACGGTGGCGGCACGGCGACGGTCGACCTCGACGCGCCGGACGACTTCGGGCGCCTGCGGGTGGCGGGCGCCCACTGGGTCGCGCCCGGCCTGCTGATGGTCACGAGCGGCAACCCGCGCCTGGTGCTCGACCTGCGCCGGCTGGCCGGCGAAAAGGTCTACGAGGCGGTCGTGGACGTCGGCTTCGCCGCGCTGGCGCTGCCCCACACCCAGGCGCGCGAGCGCTGGGGCCGCGCGAAGGACTGGCTGCGCCACGTGGCCAAGGACACCAAGGCCGGCGCCCCGCTGCGCGCGCTGCGCCGCCTCGTGCGACGCTGAGGCTCATGCGCCAGCGCTTCGCCATCTCGCCCGAGACGTACGTCCGCGTCGCCCAGGTCGCCCTGGTGGCGCTGACGCTGATCGTGCTCACGGGCGCGGCGGTCCGCCTGACGGGCTCCGGCCTGGGCTGCCCGGACTGGCCCAAGTGCTACGGCAAGGCGGTCGCGCCGCTGGAGACCCACGCGGTGATCGAGTACGGCAATCGCATCCTGTCCGGGCTGGTCGGCGTGGCGGCCTTCGCGGCGGCGGCGCTGGCCTGGTTCCGGCGCCCGTTCCGGCGCGACCTGGCCGTCATCTCCGCGCTGCTGCCCTTCGGCGTGCTGTGCCAGGCGGTGCTCGGCGGCTTCACCGTGCGCCACCACCTGGCGCCGGGGTTCGTGATGTCGCACTTCGGCCTGTCGATGCTGATCCTGATCGCGGCGGTCGGGCTGGTGTGGCGCGCCCGCCACGCCCCGGGCGAGCGCCCGCCCGCGGACGACCCCGCGGCCACCTGGGCGGTTCGCACGCTGGCGCCGCTGGGCGCGCTGACGATCTTCGTGGGGACCGCCGCCACCGCCGCCGGCCCGCACGCGGGCGGCGAGGGCACCGGCGACGAGATCCGCCGCCTGGACTTCAAGGGCGCCGACACGCTGGACTGGGCGATCCAGCAGCACGCGCGCATAGCCTTCGTCATGGGCCTCGCCACGCTGGGCACCTGGGCCTTCCTGCGCCAGCGCAACGCCCCCGCGGACGTACGGCGCGCGGTGACCGAGGTCCTCGCCCTGCTGGTCCTCCAGGGCGCGGTGGGGACGCTCCAGTACGCCCTGGAGCTGCCGGCCGAGCTGGTGTGGGTCCACGTCACGCTGGCCGTGCTGACCTGGATCTCGATCCTGCGCGCGCTCTACGCGGCGGGCCGGCTGCCCGAGCGCGTCGGCGTCAGCCACCCAACGCCGGGTCGATCGCGTACCGCGGCCTGACGCTGGTCAAGCGCTCCTCTTCAACGCGCGGATGGCGCGCTTGCCGCTGCGTAGCGGACGCGTGATCTTCCACGAGACCGAGCCCTCGATGTCGCGAATCGCCTTCGCGGCCGCGCTCAACTGCTCCGTCAGGTCGGCGGACCGAGTGATCAGCTCGCGATTTTCCTCTTCTGCCGAGCGCAGCTCTGACTGAACGTCGGCGAGCACGGTTTCGGACTGCACAAGCTCCACGAGGAGGTTCGAACGGTCTTCGACCGAGCGACATGCCGCCTCTAAGGCCGTTGCCTGCTCCTCCAAAAGTTGCTGCTGTGCGGCGAACCGCTTTACCCATTCCTCGATTTCGATCGGTGCGGCGAGCGTCAGCAGGGGGGTGATGTCCGGTAGCGAGCCGTTCGTGGCGGCAGCGATCGTGTACGTCTCCTCTCCTGGGCCCTTCTGGACAAGCTGATGGACCGGCAGGTTTCCCCTCGGCCCTGCGGTGCGAGAATCGCTCGAGGGCAGAATCGTCGACGCTACGAAGTTGTGCTGCTGGAGCAGCGACACGGTCGTCCAGCGCTCCGATAGCGCGCTGCGGAGCTCTTCCGCGGTGTACTCGTGCAAGTGATGCGGATTGCCGGGTACGTAGACTCCCCGGTTCGGAGAGGAGATCAGAAGGACTCCTCCCGGGGCGAGCACACGCTTCATCTCGTCGAGTGCCTCTTGCTGCCGATCGAGGTGCTCGATGACCTCGAAGCATGTCACCAGATCAAAGGCCGCATCCTCGAAGGGCAGACTCCGCACGTCCGCGACGCAGAAGTCGACGGACGAGGCATTGCTGTGGGCGGCGTGGATCACGTCGTCTGCGATGTCGACGGCCGTCACAGCCGCGGCCCCGGCGTCGGCGAGCATGACGGCTCCATAGCCGATCCCGCACCCAGCGTCCAGCACTCGACGCCTCGAAGCCACGAACGAAGCCCACTGGTAGCGCGTCAGGTGCTCGGCCTCGACCAACCGACCGTGCATCTCGTCGGGTACGAATCGACCGGGCGTTCCGTCGATCAGGTCCGCAAGCTCACTTGGCATCGCGCAATCGTAGACATGCGCTGAAAAGAAGGGGAACGATCTCCTACAATGCCGCGCTCGTGGAGCTCGCCTTCGTCCTTGCCCGCGGACAGAATCTCTTCTTCGTCGAGCTCGTCGCGGCGCTGCGAGCGGAGCTTGAACGCCTAGGGGTCGATACGAGCGTCCATATGGGCGTCTTCCCACCTGCGCGCTCGGACCTCGTCTACGTCCTCGTGCCGCCACACGAGTACTTCACCCTCACGGAAGGGCGGCCCGAGCCGCCCCCCAGCGTACTGGCGCGAAGCATCTTCGTATGCGCCGAGCAGCCCGGCACTCCCTTCTTCGACCGAAACGTCCAGCTGGCCCCCCGTGCTGGAGCGGTGTTCGACATCAATCGGCTCGCGGTCCGAGCTATGAAGGCGGCCGAGATCGACGCTGAGCACCTGCAAGTCGGCTGGGCCTCGACGTGGGACCACTTCGAGGGCTCGGAACGCGACATAGACGTCCTCTTCATGGGCGCCGCGACTGAGCGTCGACTCGAGCATTTGAGCAGCTACGTCTCTCATCTGTGGGACTACCGCTGCCACTATGTGATTTCCGACAACTCGCTCCCTAATGCGGCGCCCTCCGATTCGTTTGTGAGCGGCGACGACAAGTGGAGCCTCCTCAGCCGTAGCCGTGTGCTGATCAACCTCCATCAAGCCACGGCTTCGTACTTCGAGTGGCTCCGCGTTGTTCAAGCGATGGCCAGCGGGTGTGTCGTCGTAAGTGAGACATCGGTCGGCTACGAACCGCTGCAGCCCGGACAAGACCTGCTTTTCGGACGCCCGGAGACGCTTGGCCTGCTTGCGCAGCACGTACTCGAAGACGAAAGAACCGAGACCGAGCTGCGCCACCGTGCGTATCGCACTCTGCGCGAGAAGCTGCCGCTTCGTGAGTCGGCCGAGGCTCTCGCCTCTGCGGGGCGCAGGATCGCCGAGCAGCCCATCGAATGGACCCCCTGGTTCTCGAAGCAGCGTCCACTGTCCGAGAGGGACGTCGAACGGACGCTGCAGCGCTTTCGCCCAAGTCACGACCACCCATCGGATGACGTACGCCGGGTGCTGAAGGATCTGAAGCTGGATCTGATCGACATGCGGCGAGCGATCAGCCGGTTGTCGAGGGCACAAGACGACTCGGGCATGGCGGAACTCGAAGTGCACCGCCGATCGACTGGCTGGCTCGGCGCAACGCCCCGCGTTACGGTCCTGGTCTCCGTCTACAACTACGCGGCTTGCGTCACGCGGGCGCTCGATTCTTTGCTTCGAAGCCGGTGTCGATCATGGGAGGTCGTGATCGTGGACGACGGGTCTTCCGACGAGTCGCTCGACACTGCCTCGGATTGGATCTCGCACCACGACACCGCTCCCGCAACCCTGCTCCACCATCCGGTCAACCGTGGGCTTGCGTTGACGCGCAATGCTGCGACCGCTTTTGCCCGCGGTGAGTTCTGTTTCATCCTGGATGCCGACAACGAGATCTACCCCAACTGCCTTGAGCGGCTGATCTATACCCTCGAGCAGAACCCGCGTGCCGCATTCGCGTACGGGATGCTTGAGCAGTTCACGGATTCCGGACCCGTCGGACTGATGAACGTCTTTCCCTGGGAGCCGTCGCGGTTCGCCGAGCGCAACTACATCGACGCCATGGCCCTGATCAGGACGAAAATCTTGCGTACCGTCGGGGGTTACCGGGCCGACCCCCGGCTCTACGGCTGGGAGGACTATGACCTCTGGTGCCGGATGGCCGAGCAAGGGATGTGGGGTGCGCATCTACCGTCTGTCGTGGCCCGCTACCGCGTGAGCGAGAACTCCATGCGCAGCGTCACGGACATCTCCGTCGCCGACGTCCGGTCGCTGATCGCCGAGGGCAGCCCGACGGTGATGGCGGGGGTCTGACGGTCGGCCTCTACGCCGCCGGCCGGCTGCTCGAGCGCTGTGGCGAGGGCGGCGGCGGCGCGGCTCAGGATTGCTTGGACTCGGAATCGAGCCTCAGCGCCGCGGAGTTGATGCAGTAGCGCTGGCCCGTCGGGTCCGGCCCGTCGTCGAACAGGTGGCCGAGGTGCGCGCCGCAGTTGCGGCAGACGACCTCGGTGCGCCGCATCATCAGCGAGCGGTCGTCGCGCTCCTCCACCTTCTCGGGATCGGCGGGCTGGTAGAAGCTCGGCCAGCCGGTGCCGGAGTCGAACTTGGTGTCCGCGTCGAAGAGCTGTTCGCCGCACACGACGCAGCGGTACACGCCGTCGTCGTGGCAGTCCCAGTACTCGCCGGTGAACGGCCGCTCGGTGCCCGCCTCCTGCGTCACGTGGTACTGCTCGGGGGTGAGCCGCTCGCGCAGCTCGGGTTCGGTCTTCGCCATGAGGACAGGCTAGCGGCCCGGCCGAGTTGCGCCTACGCCACGGCGGCGTGCTCGGCGCCCGCCGTCACGACGCGGCCCGGGCCCAGCGCGCGGGCCTCGACGAGCGCTCCCTGGGCGGCCGCCACCAGCTCGGGCGTGCGGGCTCCGTGCTGGGGAAAGGCGGCCACGCCGAAGCAGACGTCGGCGTCCTCCAGCGCGCGCTGGAGCTGTTCGGCCAGCACGTAGCCGCCGTGGTCGCCGGTCCCCGGGGAAATCACCGCGACGGTCCGCTCGCCGATGCGCGCCGCCACGTCGGTCGCCCGCACCGCGCCGGCCAGCGCCGCGCCCACGGCGGCCATGCTGACCCCGTCGGCGGGCTGGCCGACCGCGAGCGCCAGGCGACCCTGGGTGCGGCGCGCCAGCTCCAGCGAGCGCCCCAGCGTCTCGTCGAACGCGCGGCGGTTGAGCAGCCCGGTCTCCCGGTCCGCCCGCGAGACGTCCTCCAGCTGCGCGATCACGCGGTCCAGACGCTCCTTGAGCAGGCCGATCAGCGCGCCGGCCACGATCAGCGCGCCGGTGGTCACCGTCCAGCGCACCGCGGTGTCGGTCGTGGGGTCGGGGGACTGCGACAGCACCGCGGCGTACGCGAGCACGATCACGCCCAGCTGGATCAGCGCCTGACCGCGCGAGAGGAAGTAGAAGGCGTAGATCGCCAGCCAGAACCAGAACATCGCGTACGGGCTGGCGGACTCGCCGCTCGCGTAGATCGTCCACTCGATCAGCAGGCTTCCGCAGGCGAGGAACAGCGGGAAGACGAAGCCCGGCAGGTTGGCGTAGCCGAAGAACAGCACGGCCGAGATCGTCAGGGCGCTGAGGGCCATGATCGCCATCTGCCTGCGGTCGGCGCCGCCGTCGTCCAGGAACAGCGCGGCCAGCGTGATCGCCGCGCCGGCCAGGAACAGGCACATCAGCGAGCGCGCCATCAGCGCGCGGTCGGGCTCGCCGGCGGGCGGCGGAGCGACGGAGGGGCGCAGGCCGAGGCGCTCGGCGACCGATGGCGTCATGGCGGGTGGTTCGGCCTGTGCATCGAAAACCTTGACGAATCTGGACAAGGTGGCCAGATGGTTGGACGGGCGCTTCAGTAATCGCGTCAGCTTCCGATGAACCATCTGGGATGCGTACGAGGCGCCACGACATCATGCGACGGCTGACGGCCGCCCTGGCGGCGTGCGCTCTGGCCGCCGTCGCCCTGCCCGCCATCGCGGGCGCCGCGCAGCCGGGCGTAGTGCTCCCGAACCCGTCGTTGGGCGACGGGACGCTCGAGCGCATCCAGACCTCGGGCGCCAAGCACGTGCGCGTCTTCGCGTCCTGGCGGATGCTCGAGCCCCAGCGCGGTCAGCTCTCCTCTCACATCCTCGCCGGCTACGACGAGCTGGCCGACCGCATGAGGGCGATGGGCATCGGCGTCTACTTCGTCGTCACCCAGACGCCGGCGTGGGCCACCACCTCCGGTGCCCACAACGCGCCGCCGCCGCCCGGCCTGTACGCCGACTTCATGCGCCGGCTCGCCGCCCACTTCCGCGGGCGGGTGCGCGGCTACGAGGTCTGGAACGAGCCCAACGACGTGATCTTCTGGGCCGGCTCCGCCACGCCGGCCGCCTACTCGGCGCTGCTGCGCCCGGCCTACGCGGCGGTCAAGGCCGCGGACCCCTCCGCGCGCGTGGGAATCGGCGGGCTGATCGGCAACGACTACGACTACGTCGGCAAGCTCTACGACGCGGGCGTGAAGGGCTCCTTCGACTTCGTGGGGATCCACACCGACGGCGCATGCGCCTTCACCGACCCGCGCCATGCCGCGCGTGACGTGGACGGGCGCATCTCGCGCTGGTCGTTCACCGGCTACCGCGAGGTGCGCGCCACGATGCTCGCGCACGGCGACCCCAAGCCGATCTGGATGACCGAGATCGGCTGGCAGGTGACCGGGCGCAGGTGCCCGGTGAACCCGAAGGACCCTGGTGGAGTGTCCGCGGCCGACCAGGCCGCCTTCCTGTCGCGCGCGTACTCGTGCCTGGCCGTGGACGACTACGTCGAGCTGGCCTCGTGGTTCTCGCTCACCGACTTCGGCGCGCACGAGGACGAGGGCGGCGGCTACGGGCTCTACGGCTTCGGTGGCGTCCCGCGCCCGTCGCTGAGCGCCTTCCAGCGGGCGGGCGGCGCCGCGCCCGACCCCGGCTGCGGCCTGCGGGTCGACGGCGGCGCTGCGGGCATCGACGTCGCGTACCCGACCGGCGCCACGGGTGTGTCCGGCGACCTGCGCTACAAGGCCTCGGCGTCCGACGACCAGGGCATCCGGACGCTGGCGATCCTCGTCGACGGCCGGCAGATCAAGGTCACCGCCAAGCAGGCGATCAGCGGCACCTGGACGGGCTGGCGCAAGCTGAGCTTCGGTCCGCACACCGTGACGTTCAAGGCCCTCGACCACGGCCGCAACGTCTCCGAGCGCACGATCACGGTCAACCGCGTGCCGTACGGCGACGGCGAGCCGGTCCGCACCCGCATCGGCTTGGGCCTGTACGGCTCGGGCAAGGCGCGGATCGCCGCCGGGCGGCTGTACACGCGGCCGGGCGAGGCCAAGCGCTTCCTGCGCGGGCGACTGCAGATCTCCTTCGAGCGCAAGGCGGGACGTCGCTGGCGGCCCTACGGCGGCGCGGTGTCGCGCAAGGCGACGATGGCGGTGCAGCGGCGGCGCAAGTTCAAGCCGGGCACGTACCGCATGGTGGTCCGGTTCGCCGGCTACAAGTCGTTCAAGCCGGCGGTGGCCCGCCGGACCTTCCGCATCCGCTAGGCGTCGCGGCGCGACTTGCGGCGGGCGGCCAGCGCCCCGATCGCGATGCCCAGCCCGAGCGAGACGGCGATCACGACGATCAGCGGCGTCCTCCAGGTCCCCAGCGCCCAGTTGACGCGCACCTCGTCGAGGTTGAGCGCCGCGAAGACGCCGCCCAGCGCGACCAGCACGAGTCCCAGCCCGCCGCCGAGGCGCTCGCGCAGCGGGGCGCGCTCGCGCTTGGCTGTCTCCTCGCCGGCCACGGCCGCGATGCTATGTGAAGGGGTGGACCTGGGTAGGGGACAGGCGATGACCCGCGCGATCCTGCTGACCGTGCGCTACGGGATTCCCGGGGCGCTCGTCCTCACCGGACTCGTCCTGCTGGTCGTCGCCGACCGCGGGGCGGGCCTCGACGGGTGGGCGCTGTTCACCGGCGCCGGCCTGGCGATCCTGTTCCTGAACCTGGCGTTCCGCTTCGGCGCCACCGGCGACCGCGAGCGCGACGAGGAAGACGCGGCCCGCGCCTTCTACGCGCGGCACGGGCGCTGGCCGGACGACCCGCCCGAGCGCGCGGGACGACGCTCGTGAGGCGCATCCTCGCCGCGGCCGGCGTGGCCGCCGGGCTGCTCGCGCCCGCCGCGGGCGCCCAGACGACCCAGACCTCGTACGTGGAGGAGGCGGTGCGCGCGCTGCGCGACGCGCCGGTGTACGTCGCGTCCGACGCCGATCCGCGCCTGACGGAGCGCGAGGTCGACGACGTGCGCCGGGCGATCGCCCGCCACGACGCGGGCCCCGTGTACGTCGCGGTCCTGCCCGAGCGCGCGCGCGACCAGGCGGGCGGGAGCACGAGCGAGCTGCTGCGCGAGATCGCCGAGTCGCTGCGGCGGCGGGGCACCTACGTCGTGGTGGCCGGCCGCCAGCTGCGTGCGGCCAGCACGCTGCTCCCGGCCGGCCGGGCCGGCGACCTGGCGGCGCGCGCGGTCGCGGAGCGGCGTGGGGACGGGCTCGGCGCGATCCTCGTCGACTTCGTGCGCCGGTTGGGCGATGCCCGCGGCTCGGGCGCGCAGGACCGGGGGAACGGCCGTGGCGGCGGCGGGTTCGTGCCGCTGCTGGTGCTGCTGGGTGCGGGTGGCGGGCTCTTCGGGTTCTTTCGCATGCGTCGCCGCCGGCGCGAGCGCGCGGAGGCCGAGGAGGTCCGCGAGGTCGCGCGCGACGACGTCGTGCGGCTGGGCGACGACATCCGCGAACTCGACCTCGACGTGGAGATGCCCGGCGCCGACGCGGCGGCGCGCGCCGACTACGCGCGCGGCCTGGACGCCTACGAGCGTGCGAACGCGGCGCTGGCGCGGGTCCGGCGGCCGCAGGATTTGGCCGCGGTCAGCGAGGCCGTCGAGGAGGGCCGCTTCGCGCTGGCCAGCGCGAAGGCTCGCCTGGAGGGGCGGCCCGTGCCCGAGCGGCGACCGCCCTGCTTCTTCGACCCGCGGCACGGTCCGTCCGTGCGCGACGTCGACTGGGCGCCGCCGGGTGGCGCGCCCCGGCCCGTCCCGGCATGCGCGGCCGACGCCCTCGCCGTGGAGGAGGGCCGCGACCCCGCCACGCGCGAGATCGAGGTGGGCGGGCGCTCGATGCCCTACTACGAGGCGCCCGGCGCCTACGCCCCGTGGGCCGGGGGCTTCTTCGGCGGGTTCGGGGGCGGCTTCTTGCCCGGCCTGCTGTTCGGCTCGATGCTGGGCTGGGGCCCCGGCCTCTTTCACGGCGGCGAGGCGCATGGCGGCGAGGGGGGCTTCGGCGGCGGCGACTTCGGCGGCGGCGACTTCGGCGGCGGCGACTTCGGGGGCGGCGACTTCGGGGGCGGCGGCGGCGACTTCGGCGGGGGAGACTTCTGAGCTGCGGCAGCGATGCGCCGCAAGCGGGTAGATTGCCCGCCGTGCCCTTGCCCGCCCCGGCTGCGGATTCCACCGCGCTCGTGACCGGCGCGTCCGCCGGCATCGGCGTGGCGCTCGCCCGGGCGCTCGCACAGCGCGGTCACGGGGTGACGCTGGTGGCCCGCCGCGGGGAGCGTCTCGAGGCGCTTGCCGGGGAGTTGTCGTCGGCGCACGGAATCCGCGCGGAATGGGTCGCCGCGGACCTCGCCGTGGCGGCCGAGCGCGACCGCGTGGCCGCGGAGATCGAGCAGCGCGGGCTGACCGTCGAGGTCCTCGTCAACAGCGCGGGCTTCGGCATCTACGCGCCCTTCGCCAGCAGCGAGCGCGAGCGCGAGATCCGGCAGGTGCGGCTGCTGGTGGAGGCGGTGGTCGACCTCGACTCCCGCTACGTGCCCGGCATGGTGGAGCGCGGCCGGGGCGCGGTGATCAACCTCTCGTCCACCGCCGGCTTCCAGGCGCTGCCCGGAAACGGCACCTACTCGGCGAGCAAGTCCTTCGTCCTGTACCACACGGAAGCTCTGTGCGAGGAGGTGCGCCGCCACGGCGTCACGGTCGTCGCTGTGTGCCCCGGCCCGGTGGCGACGGAGTTCCAGGAGGCCTCGGAGCCGGCCTTCACGGAGCGGATCCCCAAGACGCTGTGGATCGACGCCGAGCGCACCGCGCGCGATGCCCTGCGCGCGGTGGACGCCGGCAAGCGCACCATCGTCCCGGGCGGGCCGGCGGTCCGCGCGTTCTTCTCGCCCGGCCGGATGTCGCCGCCCGCCGTCTCGCTCGCCGTGGGGCGCCGGCTCATGTCCAAGGAGCTGGAACGGTGAGGGCATGCGCGCTCGCGCTGGTGCTCGCGGGCGCGCTGGGAATCGCCGGATGCGGCGGCGACGACGAGAGCGGCCCGGCGACCGTGACGGTCACGCAGACCCAGACGGCGCCGACGGCGACCGCGCCGCCCTCGACCGTGTCCGGCGCCAACCGCTGTCCCGACGTGGTGATCACGCCCAACAGCGGCGACGGCGTGTTCGACATCACGACGGAGAACGTGACGTGCGCCGAGGCCGAGACGCTGCTGCGCAGCTCCGACGGGCTGCGCAGCTGGAACTGCCGCGTGGTCGCGGAGGGCGAGGGACGCAAGACGACGAGCTGCTCGCAGGGCGACAAGGTCATCGTCTTCGCCACCGAGGCCTGAACCCGATGCGCCCGCTGCACGAGCGCTTCGCCCGGGTCGGCGACGTCGAGCTCTGCTACGAGACGGTCGGGGACCCCTCCGGGCGCCCGCTGCTGCTGGTGATGGGACTGGCGACGCAGATGCTCGGCTGGCACGAGGACTTCTGCGACCAGCTCGCGGAGCGCGGGTTCTACGTGATCCGCTACGACAACCGCGACATCGGGCGTTCGACGCGCCTGGACGGACGCCGGCCGCCCAGCACCGCGGAGATCGTCCTGCGCCGCCCGCGCGATCCCGCCTACACGCTGAGCGACATGGCGGCCGACGCGGCGGGGCTGCTCAGACACCTGGATTTGGACTCCGCGCACGTGGCGGGCGCCTCGATGGGCGGCATGATCGCCCAGACGCTGGCGGCCGAGCACCCCGATCGCGTGCGCTCGCTGGTCTCGATCATGTCGACGACGGGGCGCGCCTGGGTGGGCCGCCCGGCGCTGCGGACGCTGCCGATCCTGCTCACGCGGGCGGGCGGGGGCCGGGAGGAGTACGTCCGGCGCGTGGAGCGCGTCGCCGCGCTGGTCGGCTCGCCCGGCTTCCAGCGCGACTCCGACCACGTGCGCGAGCTCGCGGCGCTCAGCTACGACCGCGGCGTGACCGCCGCCGGGGTGGCGCGCCAGATGGGCGCGATCCTGGCCTCCGGCGACCGCACCGCGACGCTGCGGCGGATCAGGGCGCCCACGCTGGTGATCCACGGCACCGCCGACCGCCTCGTCGGCGTCTCCGGCGGCCGCGCCACCGCCCGCGCGATCCCGGACGCGAAGCTCATGCTGATCGACGGCATGGGCCACGACCTCCCTCGCGGCGTGTGGCCGCGCCTGATCGGCGGGATCGAGGAGACCGCCGACCGTGGGGACCAGTCCCACCGCGTCCCGTCCGAATCGCTGGCCGGATTGAAGTAGGAAACCGGTCCAGCGCGCCGAAAACAGGCGCGGGCCATGAACCGCATGACACCCAAGCGCTCCGGGCGGACCCGCAAGGTCCGCCCGGAGTGTTTAACGGCTCGCTACTCGTGGTCCTTCTTGGAGCGCAGCGTGATCGTCTGGTCCTCGTTCACCATCGTGCCGGGCGGGGGGCTCTGGGAGACGACGGTCCAGTTGCGATCCAGAATCAGGAGACGACCCTGCCCGGTGGCGTCCTCCTCGGCGAGGTTGTACAGGCCTGCAGCCTGCATCGTGTCTTGGGCCAGCTGGTGGTCCTTGCCGACGACGTTCGGCACTCGGATCGTGCCAGCGTCAGCCGAATCGTCCTGGTCCTCAGCAGGTGGCGGGGCCTCGTCGCGAGGAGGAGGTGTCGACGTCGTCTCGGTGACGGTCTGCGTCACGGTGGCCGGCGCCGTCGCAGCCTGCTCCTCGGAACCGGACTCCTCCCCGCACCCGACTACGACTCCGACGAGACAGACGACCAGTACGCCAAGGCAGCTTCGAACTCTCACCGTGCGTCTATGTCGGTCGCTTGAAGATTTGGATCTCCACGGTCCATGAATCCCCCATGACGTCGAGGTAGTACCTGCCAGGGTCATATACCCGGGTCTTTCCGGACGTCGGACCGATGTCGTTTACGAGCAGGTCTACGTACTCGCGCGGAGCGCGGTACAGCGTGATCGCGTTGTTGCCTTCGCCGGGCATGTTGTAGACGATTCGCACCGAGCCGCGGGGAATCGTGAACTGGTCTGACTTCGAGGCGCCTCCGCTGCCCGTCAGGGTCCGTATGGTCACCCACTGCTTCGGCTTGGGCGGCGGCTTGCGTGCCACAGCCAGCGTGATCGAGCGCCCTGCGGCGAGAACCTTGCCCTCGTTGGGCGTCTGCCCTATCACGGTTCCCGGGTCCGCTTCGTCCGAGATCTGGCGTCGCGGCTTGATCTTCCACTCGTACAGCGTGACCTGCTCGTTCGTCTCGGCCTCGGCGAGCGTCTGGCCTGTGAAATCGGGGACCTCGCCGCGGGCGGAGAGCTTCTCGATCCGGTCCTCCGCCGCCGTGAGCCGACTCTCCAGGCGCCGGTTCTCGGACCGCGTGCGGTCCAGCTGCGCGCTTGTCTGTTCCAGCTCCGTGCGCGCGTCCTCGAGCTCGGGATCCGAACCGGACAAC
The DNA here is from genome assembly GCA_031177685.1 of Solirubrobacteraceae bacterium. Taxonomy (GTDB): domain Bacteria; phylum Actinomycetota; class Thermoleophilia; order Solirubrobacterales; family Solirubrobacteraceae; genus AC-38. The sequence goes on from JAPSGI010000003.1 coordinate 53,074, forward strand.
CCGATCGCGATTCCGACGAGAAGCGCGATGCCGGACCCGACGGCGAGCGTTGCCCACGGGTGACGTAACAGCCATCCGCGCACACCACTGCGTTGGCTCCGCGCGGGAACCGACGCACCAGCTTCCGCTGCTTCTTCGTCGGGGGGCTCTCGCGGCACCGGTTCTGTCCGCCCGACACCGGGCCCAGGCACAGGAGCTGGTCCCGCCTGAGCCGCGGGACCGGTGCGCGGAGCGCGATGCTCGGTCCAGCGGCCTCCGTCCCAGTAGCGAAACTGGGCGTTGTCTTCGGGGTCCGGATACCAGCCGGCGGGTGGAACGTTCGCCATCACATCTCCTCAGAGCCGACGCGACTCTAGTCAGCAACACTTCAGAAGTACAAACTTCAGGAGTGTTCAGACCGGCTCTGCTGGCCTTTGCGGACGCCTCGTCTGCTGGCATGGACCACTCTGGCCACGGGTAGCCTCGCCCCGTGGACCCCGCGCTGCGCCGCCGGCTGGTGCCCGTCTCCGTGGCGATCGTCGCCATGGCGATCGCCGGCCTCGTCCTCGTCCTCGTCTCCGACGCCACGGCCGTCGACTTCGCCGGCATCGTCCTGCTCGGCGCGGCCTTCGTCGCGGTCGTCTCCTGGGTCTTCTTCGAGGTCGGCCGCAGCGAGGACGTGGAGCGCCAGCGCTCCGAGCGCCGTCGGTAGCGTCCGGCGGTCTCCTCGGGGTCACGGCGTCCGGAGGCGGTCACAGAATCGAGACCGTGAAGCTCGGTTGGAGTTGGCTGTTCTCACTGCGGACGGCGGTGATCGCCGGGCTCGTACTCGTCTTCGTGCCGACAGTCTTCTCGCTGTTTCCGGAGTGGGCGAGGTGGTCGCCGCCAATGCGCGTGCTGATCGTTTTGGGATGGTTCGCGTCGGCGGTGGTCGTCGTCGTCTCAACCGCTCGCCAGAGCGCTCAAATCGACGACCTGGTCGGCGAGCCTCGCAGCCGGCGCGACGAGGCACGTCAGACGGCGGTCAACCGTCTCCTGCGCACGGCGTTGCAGCCTGCCTCCGCGGGGATTCCGGAGCACTACGAGCTCCGGCTGTTCCTTCCAGACGACGACGGCACACTGGTCCCGGAATACGAGCGCACGCCGTCGGTGGTGTGGAATCCGGGTCGCGGCGCCGTCGGCATGGCTTGGACGACAAACGGGATGGTTGTCGCCGAAGGGGACGCCGTACGCGACGCCACGTACAACCTGACGTCCGAGGAACAGGAGCGGTTCAGCCACCTGGAGGTCGTCGCCGCGAACCCGGTCCAGAACGCGCGTGGACGCGCCATCGGCGTCCTAGCAGCGAGCAGCAAGCGGGATGACGGCTACTTCCGTCGACCTGCTGGCCAGCTCGATCTCGTTGCGCTGTCTGAGGTCGTAGCGCGCATCCTGATCGACATTGCGCGGGTCGAGCGGGACTGATTGAACCCGTCGGGTCGTTCGGGTACCTTCGAGGCGTGCACAGGCCGGAACATCATCCCTCGAAGACCGCCGATAACGGCGTCTGGACGCACCGCTACACGGTGAGCGAGATTCGCGAGGCGTTGCGTCAAGCAAGAGCTCGCGACCGGGTCTACTTCCGCTCCGGCGGTCGCCTTCAGGCGCTCAGCGAAGGCCGGACCGGACGCCGCAGGCTGTAACCCGCGTTCCTGACTGCGCAGACGCCGCTCACGCTCGACTGTACTGGACGCCTGGCTCTATGGTGACGGGTGTCAGCACGCCATCCGCGTGCGGTGCGGATGGCGACCGAGGCGCCGAGCCGGGTCCAGGAGGGCCGGGATAGCGCACCGGCTCTTGGCGTCCTGCAAGCCGCCGCGACCGAGCGAGATTTGTTCGGCGCCTGACCCTACGCGGCGTGACGCTTGAGGCGCCGTAACGCTAGCTCATCGTCCTGGAGCGGCGTGGGAGTGAGAGGAGCGCTGCAATCCCAGCCCTGTACCAACCACTGTGCCGCAGTCGGATCGTCGCCCGTGAGAATCCGGTCCTTCGGAACGCGGGTCGATGTCCGCCGGAAAGAGTTAGGCGTGATCTCGTCGTGAGGATATGCGCTGTCAGGCATCAGGGACCCATTCCAGCATCGACACCAAAGCTCAGCTGCGGAGCGTCCTCTTCAGCGATACTGAGGATGACCAATAACTCGGACAGCAGGGTTGCCGGAAGCTCCTCATGCCGTCCGACCACCACGAAGACGTACGCCTCCGCCAATGCCTCTTCAGCTCTGACCCTGATCGATCTCGCGTCGGAACCATCGCCGTACGACGCGACGTGGTGAGCGATGTCGCCGGGAAGATTCCGAAGGAGATCCTGCCGAGGAACAACGGCGTGCATTGTCATGGCGTGGCCAAGCTCATGCAGCACTACACGCTCGATGTCCCTGGTCACATAGCTGGTCGGCAACACGAGGGCGTCAAGCTCAGGGTCGTAAGCAGCAGCCGTACGAGATTCCAACGAGTAGTCCATACGTAAATCCCAGAGCTCATGCGCGGAAAGCCGTCGGCCACGTCGCTCAGCAGCCCAATCAGAACTCAGGACGGCCGGGATCGTCGGCCCGAAGACAGCGCAACCGCTTCTGCGCCGCAGAACTGCGAGATGGTGAGGCGGGGCCATGCTCATTGCGGAGTGGTACGCCTCGACGACTGGGGCGTGCGGTCCGAGGAGTACCGTCATTTCCCGAGCTAACCGCCACGACGCTTCGCAGGAGCGGGTGCCGTTTCCTGCGATATGCAAGGAAGAGAACGGGTTAGTCCCGCGCCGCGCAGCGGAATCCCCAGGACCCAATCGCACGGCTGGAACATGCATCCGTGCGCTGCGGATCCGCTCGTTCATTGTCCGCGACCGCTAGCCGCAGCCCGTGTTGTTCCCGCAGCTCGAGCACGTGTAGCAGCTGCCCGTGCGCTGCATCATGCCCCCGCACTGCGAGCAGGCGGGGCCGAGCTCTAGGGAGCCCGAGGAGAGCTTGGCGGGCTGGACCGGTGGGGTGTCGGTCATCGCCGCCGCGGCGGGCTTGGGGGATCCGTTGCCGCCGTTGGACGGCGGGGCGTCGGGGGCGGCGGTGTCGGTGCGGCCGGACAGCAGCGCCTCCTCGGCCATCTTGCGCGCGCGGACCTCGGGGGTGAGGATCCCCAGCTCCTCCTGGACGTCGGTGTCCAGGAAGCGCGAGGCGAGCCAGCGCATGATGTAGTCGGGCATCGACTTCGCGAAGGGGATCTCCGGGTTGTTGGTCATCCCCTCCGGGTCGAAGCGCATGTAGGAGAACTTGCGCACGAGCGTCTCGAGCGGCACGCCGTACTGGAGCGCGATCGAGATCGACGTGGCGAACGCGTTCATCATGCCGCGCAGCGTCGAGCCCTCCTTGCCGATGTCGGTGAGGAAGATCTCGCCGACCGTGCCGTCCTCGTACATGCCGGCCGTGATGTAGCCCTCGTGGCCGGCGATCGAGAACTTGTGCGTGATCGACTGGCGCTCCTGCGGCATCTTGCGCCGGACGGGCTTCCACTCCTCGCGCGGCTCCTCCGTGCCCTTCTCCTTCTGCGCGTCGGTCCGCAGCGCCTGCGCCGTCTTGGACCCGTCGCGGTAGATCGCCAGCGCCTTGACGCCCAGCTTCCACGCCTCCAGGTAGGCCTCGGCGATGTCCTCGACCGTCGCGGTCTCGGGCAGGTTGACCGTCTTGGAGATCGCGCCCGAGATGAACGGCTGGACCGCGCCCATCATCTGGATGTGGCCGTGGTGCGAGATCGCGCGCTCGCCCACCGCCACGTCGAACACCGGCAGGTGCTCGTCCGCCAGCCCCGGCGCGCCGACGATCGTGCCGGCCTCGTCGATGTGCGCCTCGATCGCCTCGATCTGCTCGTCGGAGTAGCCGAGCGTCTGCAGCGCCAGCGGCACCGTGCGGTTGACGATCGTCATCTGACCGCCGCCGACCAGCTCCTTGAACTTGACCAGCGAGAAGTCGGGCTCGATGCCGGTGGTGTCGCAGTCCATCAGGAACGAGATCGTCCCCGTGGGCGCCAGGACCGTGGCCTGCGCGTTGCGGTAGCCGTGCTCGTCGCCCAAGGCGACCGCCTCGTCCCAGGCCCGCCGCGCCGCCGCGAGCAGCTCGGCGTCCGAGCAGGTCGGGTCCTCGATCGCGTACGCGGCGTCGCGGTGCATCCGCATGACCGCGTTGTGCGGCTCGCGGTTGTCCTCGTAGCGCTCGTACGGCCCCACCGAGGCGGCGACCCGGGCGGACTCGCGGTAGCCGCGGCCCGTCATCAGCGCCGTGATCGCCGCCGCGATGCCCCGGCCCGCGTCGGAGTCGTAGGCCAGGCCGTTGCTCATCAGGTAGGCGCCGAGGTTGGCGTAGCCTAGGCCCAGCTGCCGGAACGCGCGCGCGTTCTCGGCGATCTCGGGCGTCGGGTACGACGAGGGCGACACGACGATCTCCTGGGCCAGCAGCACGACGTCCACCGCGTGCTCGAAGGACTCGACGTCGAGGGTGCCGTCCGCGCGGCGGAACTTCATGAGGTTCAGCGAGGCGAGGTTGCACGCGGAGTCGTCGACGTGCATGTACTCGGAGCACGGGTTGGACGCGTTGATGCGCCCGGAGTTCGGGCATGTGTGCCAACGGTTGATCGTGGTGTCGTACTGGACGCCCGGGTCCGCGCAGCGCCACGCCGCCTCGGAGATCTCGCGCATCAGCTTTCGCGCGGGCAGCGGATCGCCGATCGGCTGGCCGGTCGAGCGCGCGATCAGGCGCCACTCGCCGTCGCGCTCCACCGCCTCCATGAACTCGTCGGTCACGCGGACCGAGTTGTTCGCGTTCTGGTACTGGATCGAGTAGAAGCCATCGCCGTCGATCGACATGTCGAACCCGGCGTCGCGCAGCGCGGCGGCCTTCTCCTCCTCCTTGGCCTTGCACTGAATGAAGTCGACGATGTCGGGGTGGTCGACGTCCAGCACGACCATCTTGGCCGCGCGCCGCGTCTTGCCGCCCGACTTGATCGTGCCCGCCCAGGCGTCGGCGCCCCGCATGAAGGACACCGGCCCGCTCGCCGTCCCGCCCTTGGCCAGCGGCTCCATCGACCCGCGGATGGCGGAGAGGTTGATGCCCGAGCCCGACCCGCCGCGGAAGATGTTCCCCTCCTTGGTGTTCCAGGCGAGGATCGACTCCATGTTGTCCTCGACGGACAGGATGAAGCAGGCGCTGCACTGCGGGTTCTCCTCGAAGCCCACGTTGAACCACACCGGCGAGTTGAACGCCGCCATCTGGTGCAGCAGGATGTGCGTCAGCTCGGCCTCGAAGGCGTCCGCGTCCTCGTCGGTCGCGAAGTAGCCGCCCTCGCGACCCCAGCCCGCGATCGTCCCCGCCACGCGGCCGATCATCTGCTTGACCGAGCGCTCGCGCGCCGGGGAGTCGAGCTGCCCGCGGAAGTACTTCTGCGCGACGATGTTCGTCGCGTTCTGCGACCAGGACGCCGGGAACTCGACGTCGCGCTGCTCGAAGGCGACGCTGTCGCCGTGTCCGATGCGCGCGTCGCGCAGCTCCCACTCCACCGCGTCGAAGGGGTGCACGCCCGGCTTCGTGAAGCGCCGTTCGATGCGCAGACCCTCTCCGGTACGGAGCCTCTGGGCGGCGGTGGTCTCGCTGGGCGGCGTCATGCTCGGGATCTCCTCTCCGACGGCTTGCGGGGTGCATCTACGGCGGGCAGATGGACCATGCATCGTCGCGGCTGGGCCGGACGGAAAACGCCGTTCGAAGGGGCCTCTTAAGGGTAGTGATCGGGCTTTCCCCGCAAGGTGCGGGAACAACCCTCAGGCGCCGCGGCGGACCAGGGCGCGGAGGCGGTCGGCGAGCCCGGACAGCGCGTCGCCGGAGCGCGTCCGCAACTCGCCGAAGGCGTGGCGGAGCGGGTCGAGGCGGTCCAGCCCCCAGCCCATGTAGCGGGCCGTCGCGGCCAGCGCCGCGCCGACGGCCGCCAGCAGCAGCATGATCGCCAGCGCGATGATCGGCGCGGGCGTGGTCGTGTCGCCGCGGACCGAGAGCGGGGCGTAGGGCACCACCTGCGCCTCGGCCTCTCCGACCGACTTCGGCGGGGCGGGCGGCTTGGGGACGAACGCGGCGCCGGGCGGGAGCGGGCGCCCGTTGGAAGTCACGGGGACACCCTCCTCCGTCTCCGTCGGCTTCGTTGGGGTGGGGGCCGCGCACCCGCGGTTCTTCGCGGCCTTGTAGGCCTCCAGGAAGTCGGGCGCGTACTGCGCGACGTCGTTGGGGATGTCGCCCGGCCCGCCCGAGGCCGTGCAGATGTTGATCCGGCCGGTGCGCTGGTACTGCTCGAGGGCGGTCTCGGCCGGAGCGGCCGGCGCGAGCGCGAGAAGCCCCACGAGGGCGGCCAGGACGGAGCCGGTGAACGTCGTCCGCATGGAACGACGCATGCTAGCGTGGCCGCGCTCCATGGCCGCGACCGCGCCGACCCTGCGCTCCTCCGGCGTCGCCGCTGACGCTCCGACCGGCGAGATCGCTTCCGGCGCACCGGCGGACCGTGGCGCCGGCGCGGCGCTGCTGGCCGCGCTGCTCGCGGTCCTGCTCTACGCCGTGTTCGCGGACGGGGCCGCCGCGTATCCCGAGGAGGCGCGCGTCCAGGTCGCGCTGTGCGCGCTGGCGACCGTCACCGTGGGCGCACTGCTGTGGCGCGGCGGGGGTCTGCGGCTGACCGGCGCGCGCGCCGGCTGGGCGGGGCTGGGGCTGCTGGCGGCGTTCGCCGCGTGGGCCGGGCTCAGCCTGGCCTGGAGCGTCGCGCCGTCCGAGACGTGGGAGGAGTTCAACCGCGCCACGGCGTACGTGCTCGCCGTGGCGTGCGCGCTGGCGGCCGCGTCCTGGTATCCGCGGGCGGTCTGGCACGGCGCGCGCGCGTACGCGGCGATCGCGCTCGCCGTCGCGCTGTACGCGCTGGGCGGGAAGGTCGCGCCCGGGCTCTGGCTCGGACCGATCGACCTCGACCAGACGGAGGTCCTCGGGCGGCTGCGCGCGCCGCTGGAGTACTGGAACGCGCTCGCGCTGTTCCTCGCCATGGCGGTGCCGGTGGTGCTGCGACTGGCGGTGGACGAGACGCGTTCCGCTCCCGCCCGGCTGGCCGCGCTCGCGGCCCTCCCGGTGTACCTGGTCACCCTCGGGCTGACGTTCTCGCGCGGGGGCCTCATCGCCGCGCTGGTCGCGGTCGCGGTGACGATCGCGCTCGCGGGTGCGGGGTTGCGCACGCTCATGTACCTGGGGCTGGCGCTCCTGGCGAGCGCCCCGGCCCTGACCCTCGGCTTCACCGCGGACGACCTGACCGGCAACGCCGTCCCGCTGAACGAGCGCGAGTGGGAGGGCATCCTGCTCGGGCTCCTGCTGGCAGCCTCCATCGCGCTGCTCGCCCTGGCCGGGCGGGCGGCGATGCGCGCGGAGGACCGCGTGCCCTGGACGCCGTCGCGCTCGCGCGCGGTCGTGCGGGGATTGGTGGCGGTCATCGCGCTGGCGGCGGCGGTCGGCCTGGGCGCGATGACGTTCTCCGACCGCGGCCTGACCGGGACCGTGTCGCACGAGTGGGAGCGCTTTCGTTCCTCGCGCGAGGCGCCGGCGCAGTTCGACCCCGGCCGGATCGCCTCCACGAACGCCGGCAACCGCTGGGTCTGGTGGTCGGAGGCCGTGGGCGCGTGGTGGGACCGTCCGCTGGCGGGCCACGGCGCGGGCTCGTTCCCGGTCGTCCACCGCCAGTACCGGACGAACCAGCTGGACGTCCTGCAGCCGCACTCCGTGCCGCTGCAGTTCCTCTCGGAGACGGGGCTGGCGGGGCTGCTGCTCGCCGGGGGAGGCCTGCTGCTGCTGGCGTTCGGAGCGCTCGGCGCCGTGCGGCGTCTGGTCCCCGGGCCCGAGCGCGGCCTGGCCGCGGCGCTGTTCGGGGCGTCCGCGGCGTGGCTGGTGCACGGGTTCTACGACTGGGACTGGGACATGCCGGGCGTGACGCTGCCCGCCCTGGTGTTCCTCGGACTGCTGTGCGCGCGCGGGACGGGCGTGGCGTGGTCTGCGCGCGGCTGGTCGCCGGGCGTGCGCGCGGGGCTGCTGTCGGCGTCCGTGCTGGTCCTGGGGACCGTCGCGCTGTCGGCGATCCTGCCTGCGTGGGCGCGGTCCGAGACCGACGGCGCGCTCGCCTCCGTCGCGCGCACCGATTCGCCGGCGCGCCTGGAACGCGCGCAGGCCGATGCGGACTTCGCCGCGCGCCTGGACACCCTGTCGGTGGAGCCGCTGCTGGCGGCGGCCGCGCTGGCCGAGCGCCGCGACCGGCCGCGCCAGGCGCGGTCGTACCTGGTCGACGCGGTCCGGCGCCAGCCGTCCAGCGTGACGGCGTGGCTGGCGCTGGCCCGGTTCTCGCTGGAGCGCGGCGATCTGGTGAACGGGCGCATCGCGATGCGGCGCGTCCTGCGGCTGGACCCGCGCAACCGGACGGTCCCGCTGCTGATCGCCGTGGAGCAGGCGACGACGGTGCCGGCCAACCGCTCCGCGACGGCCACGGGCACGCCGCTGGTCGCGATCGTGGGACAGACCCCCGCCACGGCGAAGCGGTTCGCCGACGAGCTGCGCGCGGCGGGACTGCCAGTCCCGGAGGACCTCGCCCGCCTGGCCGCCGCGGCGGAGCGCGGTCGCCGCAACGGCGCTCAGCCGTAGCAAAGTGGAATTACCCGCGCATGTCGCGGTGAAGTCCGATCGCCTGGTTTGCGGAGCGGCTACAGGAGCTTTCCGATCAGCCCCGTCATCACGAGGAGGCTGAGCAGGACGCCCACGAGGAGCAGGCCGGCAGCGAACGCCCACTCGGGCGGCATCCAGCTCGGCTGCTCGCGCTGCGCCGGAACGCGCCGGCCGGCCGCACGCGCCGCGCGGGCCCGCTGGATCGCCTCGGCGCGGCGGCGGCGGGCCTCGACGGCGGTCTCGTCGCGACGGCGGGGCGGCGGGGCGCTCTCGGTGGCGGCGCCGCCCCCCACTGCCGCCGCGACAGGCTCCCCGGACCTCACCTGCGCCGCGGCCAGCGCCTCCTCGAGCTCGGCGACGCGCCGGTCGGCTTCCGCGCGCGCCTCGGCGTGCGCGGCCAGGATCGACTCCAGCTGCCCGCGCCCCTCGGCCTCCTCGGCGAGGCGGAGCTCCAGCCGCTCGCGCTCCTGGAGCACGGCCGCGAGACGCTCCTCGACGTCCTGGCGCGCCCGCCCTTCCGCGTCCGAGCCGGACCGCGCGTCGACGAGCTGCGCTTCCAGCTCCGTCGCGCGAGCTCCGGTGGCGCGTACCGTGGTCTCGAGCTCCGCCGCGCGGGCCTCGGTGGCGCGTAGGGCGGTCTCGAGCTGCGCCGCCCGCTCCCCCGCAGCACGCAGCTGCCGCTCGAGCTCGTCGGAGCTCCCATCCGCACTTGCCCGAGCCGCCGCGAGCTCACCCCGCAGCTGCTCGACCTGCCGATCGGCGGACGCGCGGACCTGCGCGAGCTCCCCGGCGAGCCGCCGCTCCGTGTCCGCCGCCCGGCCGGACATCTCCGTCGCGCGCGCTTCCGCGGCGCCGGCACGGCTCTCGAGTTCCCGCGCGCGGGCGTCGGCTTCTCGGGCGTGCATCTCGAATTCCGACGCGCGCGTCTCGGCTTCTTCCGCGCGCGCTTCCAGCTGCTGGGCGAGCGCCTCGGCTTCTGCGGCTCGCACTTCCAGCGGTCGGACTCGCGTCTCGGCTTCTTCCGCCCGCGCCTCCAGCTGCTGTGCCCGCGCTTCGGCTTCTCCGGCCCGCGCTTCCAGCGGTTGGACTCGCGTCTCGGCTTCTTCCGCGCGCGCTTCCAGCTGCTGCGCGTGCGCCTCGGCTTCTGCCGCGCGCGCTTCCAGTTCCTGCGCGCGCTTCTCGGCGTCTCCGGCGCGCGCCTGGAGTTGTTGCGCGCGCGCGTCGACCTCTCCCGCCCGCGTTTCGATTTCCAGCGCGCGCGTTTCCAGCTCGAGCGCGCGGGCCTCGACCTCGCCTGCACGGCTCTCGGCTTCCTGCGCGCGGCGCAGGGCCTTGGCCGTCTCGTGCTCGGCGACCTCGGCGCGGCGTCGCGTGTCTGCGAGTGCCGCGGCCGCCTCGACGCCGGCGGCCTCTACCTCGTCGCGCGCTCGCCTGGCCTCGGCTTCCGCATTTTGGATCCGCGCCGCCAGCTCCTCGGCTCGCGACGATGCCGTCTGCGCCTCCTCCTCGAGCGAGTGCGCCCGCTGGCGGGCGTCGTCGCGCTCGGCGCGCACGGCGTCCGCCTCGGCCTCAAGCAGCGCGGCGCGATCGCCGGCGTCGGCCGCGGCCGTCTCGGCCTGCGTGAGCCGCGCTTCCAGTCCCTGGGCGCGAGCGGTGGCATCGGCGGCGGCGGCCTCCGTTTGGGTGAGGCGCTCCTGCAGCGCATCGGCCCGCGCGGCTGCCTCGGCGAGCTCGTCGCGCTCGCGCTGCACCCGCGCGAGCGCGATGTCGCGTTCCTCGCGCTCGGCGGCGGCGCGCTGCACCAAGGCCTCCAGCTCGACGGCGCGATCTGCGCCGGCCCGCGCCTCGTCGCGCTCGGCTTCGAGCCGGGCGACGATCTCGCCTCGCTCCTCCGCCTCGCGCGTCGCCCGCTCGAGCTGCGCGCCGAGATCGTCGAGCTGCGCCCGCGCCGCATCGCGCTCGTCGGCGAGCCGTGCGGCGGAGCCCGCCTGCTCCTCCAACGCCCGCGCCCGCTGCTCCTGCGCATCGGCTCGTCCGCGTGCCTCCTCCACAGACCGCAGGAGCTCTTCGCGCTGTGCCTGCGCCGCCCGCGCGGCTTCGCGAGCCTCTTCGAGGTCGCCCCTCAGCGAATCTTGCTCGGCCTGCGCGGCCGTCGCGGCTTGCTGGGCCGCTTCGAGACCGGCTTGGAGGGCGTCGCGCTCGGCCTGGGCCGCCGTCGCGGCTTGTTGTGCCTCTTCGAGGCCGGCTTGCAGGGCGTCGCGCTCGGCCTGGGCCGCCGTCGCGTTCTGCCGCGTCTCCTCGAGGTTGGCTTGTAGGGCGTCGCGCTCGGCCTGCGCGGCCGTCGCGGCTTGCTGGGCCTTTTCGAGATTGGCTTGCAGGGCGTCGCGCTCGGCCTGGGCCGCCGTCGCGTTCTGCCGCGTCTCCTCAAGGTTGGCTTGTAGGGCGTCGCGCTCGGCCTGCGCGGCCGTCGCGGCTTGCTGGGCCTTTTCGAGATTGGCTTGCAGGGCGTCGCGCTCGGCCTGGGCCGCCGTCGCGTTCCGCCGTGTCTCCTCGAGGCTGGCTTGCAGGGCGTCGCGCTCGGCGCTCGATGAGTCGAGCTGGGCGGCGAGGCCGGCCAGTTGCTCGTCGGCTTCCTTGGCCCGTTCGAGCGTCGCGTCGCGCGTCCGGACCGCCTCGTCGAGAGCTCTGCGAAGTGTCTGCACTTCTCCCGAAAGCTCCTGTGCGCGGGCCTGGAGCTCGGCGTTCGCCGCGGTGGCCTCCTCGGAACGCGCGGCGAGGTCGATCTCGAGGTCGTCGATGCGCGCCTGCGCCTCCGAAAGCGCCGACTGCCGGTCCGCGAGCCTGTCGGCAACGGCTTGCGCGTCCGTGAGAGCGGTGTCGCGCGCGGCCTCCGCCTGCTGCGCCCGCTGCAGGGCGTCCTCGACCGCCGATTGCGCGGCCGCGAGCTCCGCCTCGCGGGCGGTTTCCAACTCGCTCAATCGCGCCTGCGCCGCTTCGGCCTCGGCGCGGACGCCATCCAGGGCCTCGTTCGACGCGCCGGCAGCCGCTCGAGCCTCCTGGGCAGCGCGCTCGGCGGCCTCGGCCCGCGACTCGGCACGCTGCCGGGCCTCAACCGCGTCTGCGGCCCGCTGCTCGGCTTGACGTCGTCGCTGTGCCTCCTCCTCGCCCGCGCCGGCCGCTGCCCGCGCCTCCTCCAGCTCGGCGCGGGCGGCGGCAACCTCGAGCGCGGCCGACTCGCGCGCATCCTGCAGCTCGGCGGCATTGCGCTCCGCGGCCTCTCGCGCCTCGTTCAGCTGCACGGCGGCGCTCTCCGAGACGCGACGTAGCTCCGCCAGCTCCGCGGCGTGTCGCTCGCCCGTCGCTCGGGCCTCTTCCAGTTCGGCGGTGCGCTGCTGAGCTTCCGCGCGGGCCGCTTCCAGCTCCGCCGCGTGGCGTGCGGCGGCGGCGCGGGTCTCCTCGAGCTCGGCGATGCGCTGCTGGACTTCTGCGCGAGCGGCCTGGAGCTCGGCGGCGTGGCTCTCCCTGGCGGAGCGGGTCTCCTCGAGTTCTGCGGTGCGCTGTTGGGCCTCGGCGCGGGCAGCTTGGAGCTCGGCGGCGTGGCGTTCGCCGGCGGCCCGCGCGTCCTCCAGCTCGGCGGCGCGCTGTTGGGTTTCTGCGCGGGCGGCCTCCAACTCGGCGGCGTGGCGTTCGCCGGCGGCCCGCGCGTCCTCCAGCTCGGCGGTGCGCTGTTGGGCTTCTGTGCGGGCGGCCTCCAACTCGGCGGCGTGGAGCTCCCTGGCGGCGCGGGTCTCCTCCAGCTCGGCGGTTCGTTGCCGGACTTCGGCCAGCGCGGCCTGCAGTTGTGCTGCGTTTCCGTCCGCCGCGGCGCGCGCCCGTTCGAGCTCCGTCGCATTTCGCTGCGCTGCCGCGCGCGCCTCCTCGAGCTCGACCGTGCGCTGCTCGCCCTGCACGCGGGCCTCTTCGAGCTCGCCCGCGAGCCTTTCGGCGTCCGTGCGCGCGACCTGCAGCTCCTCGGCCTGGCGCTCGGCATCGCGCAGCCCGGCCTGGGCAAGTCCGAGCCGTTCACGCGCCTGTTCGCGCTCGGCCTCGAGCGTGGTGAGCGCTTTCTCCGCCCGTCGCCTCTCCTGCTCGAGCGCCTGCGCCGCGCGAGCGCGTTCGGCTTCGGCGGCTTCGCGGGCCTCGCGGAGCGCGTGCTCGGCTCGGTCGCGTTCGACCTCAGCCGCCTCCAGCGCCTGCGCCGCTCGCTCGCGCTCCGCCGTGAGGGCGGCCTGCGCCGCGCGCGCGGCTTGCTCTGCGCGCGCTGCCTCCGCCTGCGCCTGGCCACGCGCCTCTTCGATCGCTGCCTCCGCGCGGTCGCGCTCGGCCGCGACGGCGTCCGCAACCGCGGCATCGGTCGTTTCGCGCACCTCGCGGACCGCCTCCTGCGCGCGTGATTGCTCGGCTTCGACCACCTCGCGGACCGCCTCCTGCGCGCGTGACCGCTCGGCTTCGACCGCCTCGCGGATGGATCGCGCCACCTCGGCCTGCCGCGCCTCGAGTGCGACGACGCGGGCGCGCGCCTCCTCGGCCTCCCGTCGCGCCGCGTCCCGTTCGGATGCGGCGGCCGCTGCTGCATCGGCCTCGCGCGCGCGTTCCTCCTCGATCCGCCGTTCCAGCTCGGCGAATCGAGCCCGCTCCTCCTGAACACCCGCCTCGACGGAGTCGGCGGCGGCTCGCCGCGCTTCTTCGACCTGCGCTTGCAGGTTCGCGGCGGATTCGCGCTCGCGCTGGAGACGCGCCTCGAGGCCGGCCGTCGCCTGCCTGGCCGCCTCCTGCTCGCGCACGAGTCGAGCCTCGAGCTCGGCGGCGCGCTCGGCGGCGGCGTCGCGATCCTGAGAGAGCCGAGCCTCGAGCTCCGCGACGCGCCGGGCGGCGGCCTCGCGCTCCGTCTCGGCGCGGCTTTCGAGTTCGCCGGCGCGAGCGGCGGCCTCACGCTGCTCGGCGAGCTGGGCCTCCAGGCTCGCCCGCTCCTCCGCCAGCCGCGCCTCCAGGGCGGCCGTGATACGGGCGCGCTCCTGCGAGACACGCGCGTCCACGGTGGCGGTCGCCTCGTCGCGGGCCGCGGAGGCCTCGGCCACGCGCGCCCGCTCGGCCGCCAGGCGTGCCTCCAGCTCCGCCGTCGCCTCCGCCAGCCGCGACTGGGCGGACTCGGCCGCGCGGTCGGCCTCGGCGCGCGCGGACTCCAACTCGGACACCCGCTGCTCGAGCTCGGCAGAGCGGCGACCGTCCGCCGAAGCCGACCGTTCGGCGTCGGCCCGCGCGGCGGCCTCGGCCTGAGCCCGGCGCTCGGCCGCCGCGCGGGCCGCGGTCTCGGCCTCCAGCCGGGCCTCCAGCTCGCGCATCGCCTGTCGCCGGGACTCCGCCGCGCGCTCGGCGTCCGCGCGCAGCCGGCGCTCCTCGCGCAGCGCGCGCTCGGAGCGGCGCTCGGACCCTGGCGGTGGACCGGCGGCGAGGGGAGAGGGGACGCCGCGTCCGCGCCGTCCGTCCCGATTGCCTCGCGGCGCGGGCGGAGCCGGTCGGGGGAGATCCACCACGGCTTCGCCGGCGTCCAGCGCGAACGCCGCGCGCCGCGCCTCCATGAGGCCCGCCGGCGCCGAGAACGCCCCGCGCCACTCGCGGCCTTCGGGCGCGGCCGCCGGAAGCTGCGCGTCCGGCGAGGGAAGTGGGGAGAGCCGGTGCGAGCTGCGCCCGTCGTCGACGATCAGGGTCGGCGGGCCCAGCGACCGCGCGTCCTCGGACACCCAGCGACCCACGACTCGCAGCAGGGCGGTCCCCTCGCCCGCCGGCACGTGCTCGAAGGTCTCCAGTTCGAAGGCGACCGGGCTCACGGGCGGCTCCGGGCGCACGCGCACGGCGCCGCGCGCAACCGGGCGGCCTTCCCCCGGCTCGGAACTGGCGGCATCCCCACTTCGACGGCTGCGTTCGGCGGTGACAGCGCGCCGATTCTAGGCCGCCGCCCGCGACTGAAGCGTTTTGGGGGCTATAGCCGGGAAAACGCTTCAGTCGTCAGGGGACGAGGTCCTCCACCGCGGCGATCACGCCGGCCAGGACCTCGGCCGGCGGGCGGTCCGCGTCGACCACGCGGACCCGCTCGGGCTGGGCGGCGGCGATGGCGTCGTAGGCGCGCTCGATCGCGCCGAAGAACGCCTCGTCCTCGCGCTCCAGGCGATCGGGAACCTCGCCCCGGCCGGCCTGCCGCACGCGACCCGTGGCGGGACCCACCCGCAGCAGCACGGTGCGATCCGGCGCCAAACCGCCCGTCGCGAACTCATTGACGGCGCGCACCGCCTCCACGCCCAGCCCCCGGCCGCCGCCCTGGTAGGCGAGCGACGAGTCGACGAACCGGTCGAGCACGACCCAGGTCCCGCCGGACAGCAGGGGCAGAACCTCCTCCTCGACCAGCTGCGCGCGCGCCGCCGCATACAGGAGCGCCTCGGCGCGCGGCGCCACCGACAGGGCCGGATCCACGACCAGCGACCGAATTCGCTCGGAGACCTCGACGCCCCCGGGCTCGCGCAGGAGCCGAACGGCCACCCCGCGTGACTCCAGCTCACGGACCAGTCCCGCCGCCTGCGTGGTCTTGCCCGCGCCGTCGAGGCCTTCGATCGTGATCAGGCGGCCGCGCGGCATCGCCGCGACGATATCTACGATCACCGTCATGCCGCCCACGCTGCTCGGGACCGAGCATCATCCGCATGCCCGCGCCGTCCTCGGCGCCGCGCTGGAAGGGCAGCCCTCGCACGCCTACCTGTTCCACGGGCCCTCGGGCACCGGAAAGCGCGCGGTGGCCGAGGCCTTCGCGACCGCGCTGCTGGAGACCGACGCCGTCCGCGTCGAGCACCGCGCCCACCCCGACCTGATGTGGGTCGCCCCCAGCGGGGCGCACGAGCTGCTGGTGGACGACGTCAAGCCGGTCGTGTCCGCCGCGGCCCGCACGCCCTTCGAGTCCCAGCGCCGCGTCTTCGTGCTCGAGCGCGCCGACACCATGAACGACGAGGCGGCCAACCGGATGCTCAAGACGCTGGAGGAGCCGCCCACCTTCGTCCACCTCGTCCTGCTCACCGACCGCCCGAGCGATGTCCTGGAGACGATCGCCTCGCGCTGCCAGGCCGTGCGCTTCGACCCGCTGCCGGACGACGAAGTGGCCGCGCGCCTGGAACGTGAGCACGGCGTCGACGCGCGGACCGCCACCGCCTGCGCCCGCCTCGCCATGGGCGACGCCGCCCGCGCGGCTGCGCTCGCCACCGGAGAAGGACCCCGGCTGCGCGAGGCGGCCGAGCGGCTGGCCCGCGCCGCGCCCGCAGGCCAGATGGCGTCCAAGCCGTGGCGCGACGTCCTGAGCATGGCGAGTCAGCGCGGGGAGGGGGCGGTCGCGGCGCTGGAGGAGGCGCACGCGCGCGACCGCGAGCTCGTCGCCAAGCGCGACCGCCGCCGCTCCGAGACCGAGCACGCCGAGCGCGCCCGCCGCGCCCAGCGCCGCGCCTACACAGAGACCCTGGACCTCGCGCTGGGGCTGGCCGGCCTGTGGTACCGCGACGTGGCGGCGACGGCGTGGGGGGCGCCCGAGCTGGCCTGCCACGCGGACCGTCCCGGCGAGCTCGCCGCCGACGCCGGCACCGCCGATCCCCAGCGCTACCGCCAGGCCGTCGAGCTGGTGGAGGACACGCGCCAGCGCCTGGCGCTCAACGTCAACGAGGAGCTGGCCTGCGAGGCGCTCGGATACCGGCTGGAGCGCCTGCTGGCCGCCTCCTAGCCGCGCCCGATGGGGCCGAGCTCCGGCTCGCGCCCGAACAGCTCGAAGGCGCGGAAACGCGCGTAGCGGGGATGGGCGGGGCCGTGGAAGTCGGCGGACCCGGTGCGCAGGAGGCCAGCGGCCTCGCAGTGGTCGCACAGCGCCTCGGTCTGCTCGCGCGTGTGCTCGACGTAGAAGCACTCGACGCCGTCCAGGCCGGCCGCGCGGAAGCGCTCGATCTCGGCGGTCACCTCGTCGGCCGCCGTCACGTCATGCCACGGGTGCGCCCACACCGCGACGCCGCCCGCCGCGTGGATCGCCGCGATCGCGTCGGCCACCGTGGGCTGGGTGCGCGGCACCCACGCCCGGGCTCCCTCCACCAGGTACTCGGCGAACAGCCCGTCGGGCGTGTCCGCCCCCTCGGCGCGCAGGCGCTCGCGGTTGCGCGGCGCCGCCAGGACCGCCGCGGCGAGGTGCGGCCGGCCCACCGGCTTGCCGGCGGCCCGGCGCCCCGCCAGCTCCGTGCGGTCGAACTCGAGCCCCAGCTCCGCCATCCGGTCCGCCATCCGCTCCATGCGCAGCTCGCGGTCGGCGCGCGCCGCTCCCAGGAACTCCGCCAGCGCCGCGTCGTGGTGGTCGAGCTCGTAGCCGAGGACGTGGACGTCCTCGTCGGCGCCGCGCACGGCGGTCAGCTCGACGCCCCGAACCACCCGGATGCCAATGGACCGCGCGGCCGCGAGCGCCTCGTCCACGCCGTCCACCGTGTCGTGGTCGGTGAGCGCCAGCAGGCGCACGCCGGCCCCCGCGGCGCGCGCCACCACCTTGGCGGCGGGCAGGCTCCCGTCCGAGTGGACGGAGTGCGCCTGCAGGTCGAAGACGGGACGGGCCACGCGGGCACGGTAGCCCGCGCGCCCGTCCCCGGGTCCCTACCGCCTCGCCGCGCGCATCGACCGGCTGTACATCGTCTCCCCGCCGGGGGCCGTCCAGCGCAGCCGCCAGCGCCCGCCGCGGTAGCGGTCCCAGTCGTAGACGAAGTTGCGCCAGCCGCGGGCGGTGAACGTCTTGATCGTCTTCCAGCCGCCGCGCTTGCCGCGCCACTCCAGCGCGACCTGCGGGTTCGTCCACGGCCGCGCCGGGCGCACCTGGCCGAAGATCCGCACCCACTTGCCGCGCCGGACCACCCAGATCGGCAGCCGGAAGGCCCTCCAAGCCGGCTTCGCGCGGCCGTCCTCGTAGCGCAGGCCGCTCTGGAAGCCGGACAGCGGCACGTCGTCGCGGATCAGGTACTGCGTCATCCCGCGCACCTGGCGGTCGCGGAAGGCCATGTAGTCGGCCTGGTTGATCCACGCGGCCTGCGTGCCCGGCCGCACGCCGAGGCGGCGGTCCGGCGGACGGGTCTGCACGCCGTACTCCGTCAGGTAAATCGGCGGCGCGGCCCGCGTGGAGCGCCCGCGCTTGCGCGCCCAGCGCAGGATCTTCTTCAGCCGGTACAGCGAGCGCATCGTGATCTCGTCGCGGCGGTCGCGCGCGACGGGCGAGCGGCTGCCGCCCCGCTGGTAGGGATGCGTGCTGACCGCGTTGAGCGGCACGCGGCGGTAGCGCCCGGAGCAGCCGTACAGCCGCGCCGTGCGCCCGGTCAGGCGCCGGCCCCGGCTGTCCAGGCAGAAGAACGAGCGCCAGAACCACGCCGTCGCCAGCGCGGTGCGCGCCGCGCTGCCGCCGCGGTGGCCGATCGGTGCGGTCTCGCCCACGATCATCTGGTCACGGCGGTGCCCGGTGCGCCGCAGGCCGTCGTACGCCGCGTACACCAGCCGGCGGTACATGGTGGGGGCGACGGGGATCCTGCGCCCCCGTACGCGCCGGGCCTGCGGGTACAGGAAGATCGCCACGTTGGGCTCGTTCCAGAAGGCCCAGCGATCGACCCGCGGCAGCCCTGCGTAGGCGCCCGAGTACCGGCGTCCCAGCGCCTGGACGAACCACCGGAAGTGCCTCGGATTCGGGTTGCACACCTGACGGCGCTTGATCGAGCCGCGGCAGCGGCCCGCCCACGCCGGGCCGGGCCCGGTGGGCGTGAGGATCACGTCCAGGCCGCGCGCCTTGGCGGCGCGGATCGCGCCGTCCAGCGGGCCCCAGTCGCCGTAGGAGGCCGGATTGGCCAGCGCCACCCGCGGGCGCTTGCGCGCGCGGGCCGACGGCGCCAGCCCGCGCCAGCTGGCGAAGATGCGAACGGTGTCCACGCCGAGCTGTCGCAGCTCGTCCAGCGTGGCGTCGCGCCAGCCCGGCCCGGACTGCAGCAGCATCCGGTCGTCCTGCACGATCGACTCCTGGTTGAAGTGCGCTTCGGCGGGCGCGGCGGCGACCAGGCAGAGCGCGCCGGCGAGCGCTGCGGTGAGGCTTCGTCGTCTTCTCATGTCCTCTCGCAACCCGGCGACGGGCGCCGGGGTTGCACACCGCGTCAGCAGTCGGACCGCGGCCGCGCCCGCCCAGCGCCGCGCCGCTCGCATCTGTATCTTGCGGCGCCAACCGAGACCTATGCCGAACCGCCGAGGCGCTCCGATGCCGAGGCGGCCGGGGGACCCAACTTCTCGGGGCGAATCGCCTTACCGCGTAGCGCCGCTCTTTCCGGCGCGAGCCCGTCAGCTAACCCCGGAGGCGCTCACTGGAAAGAGAGGTCGCCGTGCAGAAGCTGACCCGTCCGTTCTCCGACCCCTACGCGGTCGCCGTGGGCTGTGCCCTCGGCGTGCTGCTGGCCGCCGCCGTCCTGATCGCCGCCGCCCCCGCGTTCGCCCACGCGCCCGGCGGCGGGTCGGACCCCGACCACCCGCGCTCCGCGCCGGCCAAGCGCTCCTCGCCCATGGGCTTCGGCCGGCGCACGCTGCGGCGCGGCTCGCGCGGCGCCGACGTGCGCTACCTGCAGGGCCTGCTGGGCCGCCTGGGCCACCGGACCGCGGTCGACGGCATGTACGGCCGTGGGACCGAGTCGCGCGTCCGCAGCTGGGAGCGCAGCGTCGACGGCCGCGTCGATGGCCGCGTGACGCCGGGCCAGGCGAGCGAGATGCGCCGCCGCGCCGCGGTCGGCGCCCGCGTCGAGCCCATCGCCGACGCCCCGACCCGCGACTACGTCTTCCCCGTCAAGGGCCCGCACAGCTACGGGACGTCGGTCAACCGCTTTGGCGCGCCGCGCGGCGGACGCTCGCACCAGGGCCACGACATCATGGCGCGGGCGGGGCTGCCGGTCGTCTCGGTCACCGCGGGACGCGTGTCCGCCGTGGGCAGCAACGGGGGCGCGGGCAACTACGCGGTGGTGCAGGGCGACGACCGCCGCGACTATGCCTACTACCACCTGCAGTCGCGCGCCGTGGTGACCCGGGGACAGCGCGTGAGCGCCGGCACGCCCCTGGGCCGCGTCGGCTGCACGGGCAGCTGCTCGGGCGACCACCTGCACTTCGAGATGTGGACGCCGCACTGGTGGGACGGAGGGTCGCCGTTCGACCCGCTGCCCTACCTGCGGCAGTGGGACGCCTACAGCTGAGCCAGCAGGTCGGCCGCCGGCCGCGCGGGATCGTCCAGCACGCCGTCCAGGCGCCCGCCGGCCAGGTCGTGGACCTTGGCGGCGAGCTGCGCGGGCGACAGCGGGCGCTTCGGGGACCCGCGCGAGGCGACGACCTGCGCGGCCTCCTCGCCGTCCAGCATGAGAACCGCCTCCGATTCGCCCAGCGCGGCGTCCGTGCGCACCGCGACATCGCGCGCCGCCGCCCGCACCTCCGGGTCCACGGCGGCGAAGCTCGCGGTCCGCGGCTCGCCGCGCAGCCGCGCGAAGGCGACGAGGTAGGGGATGGAGAACTTCGCCTGCAGGCCGTCCACGACGTCGTCGTAGCGCGCGGCGGCCCGCGCGACGGGATGTACGACGATCTCGACAGAACCGCCTCCGCGAGCCCCCAGCGCCGCCTCCAGCGCCGAATGCGCCAGCAGGCAGCACGGCCACGGCTTGATCCAGTTGCGCGCGATCGCCGGGTCGGCGGGATCGGGGTCCGCCCAGCGCCCGCCGAACACGTCGGCGAAGCCGAACGGCGCGCCGGACGCCTCGCCCACCGCCGCCCCACCGCGCGCCGTCAGGGCGGCGTGGACCCCGGTCGCCGCGGCCATCCCCACCTGCAGCGCCTTGCCATCGGAGCCGAACGCGGCGCGCATCCCGCCGGCCCGCAGCAGCGCCAGCCGCGTCGCGGCGTCCGCCGCCGAGCCGTCCAGGTCCAGCAGCCGCCCCGCGGCCACGGCCGCGCCGACCGCGCCGCACACGGCCGTGGGGTGCCACCCGCGCTCGTAGAGGGCCGGATGGCTGGCGCGGCTCAGCGCGCCCATCGCCTCGAAGCCGGCGGCGTAGGCGTCCAGCACCTCGCCGGCCGAGGCGCCTCGCGCGGCACCGAGCCCCAGCGCGGCGGGCGCCGTCGGCGCGCTCAGGTGGGCGATACCGGGCAGGTAGGTGTCGTCGAAGTCCAGGACGTGACCGGCGGTGCCGAGCCAGGCCACCCGCTCGAGCAGACCGTCGCCGGTCGCCCGCGCCGCCCGCGCCGCCCGCTCGCCCGCGCCGCCCGCCGCGCACGCCATCCAGTCCAGCAGGGCCGCCCGGTACGCATCCACGGAACCGCACGTTATCCGCGCGGCGTGCGGGAACGCCGATCAAGCGATGGAAGCATGTCCAGCCGCCTCGAAGCCGAGCTGACCGACGACCTCCTGAGGCTCGGCGACCGCTTCGCCGAACGCGTGGCGAGGTGTCCATTCAGCGGCGATGATCCACATTTCTGGTAGTTGGTGTTACGAAACGCTGGTCTCGCGGATGTTTAGGGGTGCACATTCAAAGCGCCGCGCCCGTGGCGGCGTGGCCGTCGATATACCGGGAGGCCAGCAGTGCTTCGGTTCAAACGCATTCTCGGGTCGGGCATCCTCGCCGCGTTGCTTGCGACCGCGGCCATGGCGATCTCGGCCCAGGCTGGCACCATCAAGGCCGTATGCAAAGTCAGCGGGGAGGCAAAGGTCGTCGACAAAGACGACAGCACCTACGGCGTCAGGCTCATCGGAGGCTCCGGCACCTTCGAGTTCGAGGGCACGGCTGCTTGCTCCGGCCTGAACAAAGGCCAGTTCTTCATCGACACTCACGATGTCGTGGCGGTAGGCGATTACGACAGCGTGGTCTGTGGAATCGGCAAGGCCGTTGGGCGGGTCACCGGCCTGACGAAGAAGGCCATCCCACCACCGGTAGGCAGCAAATCCAATCTGGAGCCGGCACTCCAGGACAAGAAGTTCGCGCTCGACTTGTTCGCCGGTGGTGCGGGAGGCTTCTACTGGAAGGCCGAGGACTACGCCAAACCAGACCCGATTCCCAAACCGGCCACCAGTCCGAAAACGGAAGACAAAGCGGAGTGGGATGGGGGTGGCACGATTGACCTGGAGGCCAGCGCAAACAAACAGGATCCGCCGCCTCCGCCACCTGAGGATAACTGCGCGAAAGCGTTCAAGGTCAACGCCGTGATCGGCGTCGACAACCAGGGAGCCTGACGTAGACAAAACCGTTCCGTCTCCCCCGAACTCGGCCCGTGCTGTGGTCCGGACGGCGAGGCGTGCCGAGACGTGGTTTACGCCGAATGCGTGGGTAGTGTCATTCAGCAATAATGATCCAGATTCTGGTAATTGATGTTACGAAACGCGCTTTTCGCGGATGTTTAGGGGTGCACATTCAAACTGCCGCGCCCATGTCGGGCGCGGTCATCGACATCCGGGAGGACACAGTGCTTCGGTTCAAACGCATTCTCGGGTCGGGCATCCTCGCCGCGTTGCTTGTGACCGCGGCTATGGCGATCCCCGCCCAAGCCGGCACCATCAAAGCCGTATGCAAAGTCAACGGGGAGGTCAAGGTCTCCGACAAAGACGACACCGCCTACGGCGTCAGGCTCATCGGAGGCTCCGGCAGCTTCGAGTTCACGGGCACAGCTGCCTGCTCCGGCGCGAACAAAGGCCAGCCCTTTGTCGACACTCACGACGTTGAGGCGCTCGGCGACTTCGACAGCACTATTTGCGGAGCCGGCAAGGCCGTCGGGCGGGTCACCGGCCTGACGAAGAAGGCCACCCCGCCACCGGTAGGCAGCAAATCTAATCTGGAGCCGGCGGTCGAGGGCAAGAAGTTCGCACTCGAGTTCTTCGTCGGCGGTGAGGGCGCGTTCCTCTGGAAGGCCGAAGACTACGACAAACCAAGCCCGGTTCCCAAAACGCTCACCAGTCCAAAAACGGAAGAGAAAGCGCAGTGGGACGCGGCTGGCACAATCGACCTGAAGGCCAGCCCGAACAAACAGATGCAGCCGCTTCCGCCACCTGGAGATAACTGCGCGAAAGCGTTCAAGATCACCGGCGAAATCCTCGTTCACTCCGATTGAGCCTTACGTAGACGGAACGTTCCGTCGCCCTGGAGCTCGGCCCGTGCGGCGGTCCGGGGAAACGGAGCGTGTCGAGTAAGGAGCCGGCGTCGCGCGCTGCGCCCTGAGTGGCGTGGCGCGCGGCGCCGTTTCGCGCTTGAGCCGGGCCGCCGGTACGCATCCACGGAACCGCACGTTATCCGCGCGCCGGGGCGGGAACGCTGATGAAGAGATGGAAGCGTCACCCAGCCGCCTCGAAGCCGAGCTGACCGATGACCTCCTGAGGCTCGGCGACCGCTTCGCCGACGAGGAGTTCTGCACCGAGCTCTATCGCGGCCTGTCGAGCATGAAGTGGCGCCGGCCCGACGGGCCCGGCGGGCACGTCACGCTGAGCTGGAGGCGCGCCGAGGAGCTGGTCAACGGGTTGCGCCACGAGGCGGGCCGTCCCAGCCTCGAGCTGGCCCAGACCGGCGGGGAGGGCGAGCTGTCGGACCTGGTCCGCGACGAGCTCGGCGGCCTGGGGTGGATCGCCCAGCCGCTGGACACGGGCCGTCACGACGATGCGCACGTCGCCCAGCCGGAGTCCCCGCCGCCCGCGGACGACGGCGCCCGCCACTCTCCGGCCGACGATCCCGGCGGCTGGGAGCGCCGCGCCCAGGCCGACGCGGACGAGAGCCGGCGCCGGCACTCCTAGGCGCAGCGCAAGCCGGCCAGCCGCGCGCGGTACCGGCGCATGGTGCCGCCGCGGAAGTCGCTGTGCGTGCTGCGGGTGTGGCGGTCGGGGCGCAGCTCGGTGTACCAGCGCGTGCGCACGGTCTCGGAGTGGCCCAGCACGTCGCGGATGGCGATCCCGTAGCGGCACGCGAGCCAGCGCGTGAGGGCGAGCGACGCCGCGAGCTGGCGCCGGTTGCGCATGACCTCGGCGTCGGAGAACCCGATGTGCTCGATCCCCAGCGAGACGTGGTTGACGCCGAACGCGTGGCGGCAGCGGATGCGCTCGCTGACCAGCTGGTAGATCGTCCCGTCGCGGCCGACGAGGAAGTGCGCGCACGTGCCGGGCAGCTCGCCCAGCTCGGGGTCGCGGCGGTTGCGCGCGAACAGCCGCCAGGTGTCGCGGACGCTGGCGATCGACGTCCAGTGCTGGACGATCACCCGCGGGTCCAGGCGCCATTCCGGGTCGCCGTAGTGACGGCGCGAGTACGCGGCCATCTGGGCGCGGCGCTTGGCGCCATAGGGGATGCGGTACGCGAGTATCGGCGGCCGCGGGGGC
This sequence comes from Solirubrobacteraceae bacterium, assembly GCA_031177685.1. Lineage (GTDB taxonomy): Bacteria > Actinomycetota > Thermoleophilia > Solirubrobacterales > Solirubrobacteraceae > AC-38. The sequence goes on from JAPSGI010000003.1 coordinate 77,241, forward strand.
CCGGCCACCGGCGCGGCGGTCGGCGCGGTCGTGCTGGCCGCGGTGGCGCCCAGCGGCGCGCTTGCCGCGCTCGTGGGCTCGGCGCGCGGCACTGAGACCTCCCGATCCGACCCGCACGCCGCGATCGCGACGGCCAGCCCCGCGAGCACCGCGCGCCTCATCGCACCTCCCGCGCCAGCGCGAGCACGGCGCGCGCGTGGCGCCGCGCGGACGCCGGCGAAAGCTCGCCGGCCGGCAGCTCGACCACGATCCCCGTGCTGCCGCGGATCGTGCGCGCCTGCCAGCGCGTGATCGACCCGGGGGCGGCGTAGAAGAACCGGTACGGCAGTCCGACCCGCCGCGCGTAGCGGCGCGCGATGCGCTCGTCGCCGTAGGCGTCCACCAGTTCGGCGTGCTGGTGGTACCAGACCGAGACGACCGGGCGCTCCGCGCGCATCAGCTCGTACGTCGCCCGCGACTCGGGCTCCGACAGCGGGCCCGTGCCGGAGTAGTAGGTGCCGGGCGGCAGGCGGCGCCAGCGATAGGGGAAGTTGCGGTTGAGGTCGACGCCGTTGGCGTTGCCGCGCGTGCCGGCGCGGCAGCCGTCGGGGTTGGCGTCGCGGACGAGCCACAGGGCGACGCCCGCGGGCGGGGCGGCGTCGCGCAGCCGCGCGATCACCGCGCGCCCGGCGCGCTCGTTGCCGTGCACGCAGCCCACCACCAGCACGGAGACCGGCGCGCCCGGCTCGCCCAGCCGCCGCGCGCGGATCGCCCGCCCGCGCACCGAATGGCCGATCGTCACGGTCTGCGCCGCCGCTGGGGGCGGCGCCGGATCGCTCGCGGGTCGCGTCTGCGTTCCGCTGCCCGACGCCCCGAACGGCAGCGCGAGCATCGCACCGGCCAGCACGAGCGCGTCAAACGGGAGCATGGACGCCATCATGATCCGCTCAAGCGCGGCGCGACGCCGGTCGATCGAACGGAACGGCGCTCGGCTCGCGGGCGCATCGAAGACGAAAGGACCCTCAGATGCAAGGTGGACGGATCTCCCGCGGGTGGGCGCTGGCGAAGCAGAGCTTCGTCGTGCTGCGCGCCGATCGCTCGCTGCTGCTGTTCCCGGTCATCGCAATGCCGGCGGCACTGGCCGCCGCGGCCATCGTCATGGGCCCCGGCATCGCGCTGTACGCGGCCGACAACCAGGAGGCGTTCCTGATCGCCTTCGGCGCGCTCACGCTGTACGCGCTCACGTTCGTGACGGTGTTCTTCAACACCGCGCTGGCGGCGGCCGCGGCACGCAGCCTCGGCGGCGCGGACACGACCGTCGGGGAGGGCCTCGCCGCGGCGCGCTCGCGCCTGGGCGTGATCGCGGCCTGGGCACTCGTCCAGACCGTGGTGGGGATCGTCATCAGCGCGATCCAGGAGGCGGCCGGCGACTCGATCGTGGGGCGGATCCTCGTCGGGCTGGTCAACTTCGCCTGGAGCGCGGCTACGTTCTTCGTCATCCCGGTCATCGCGCTGGAGGGCGTGGGGCCGCGCGACGCGTTCAAGCGCTCGGTGTCGCTGCTGCGCGAGCGCTGGGGCGAGGGCGTCGTCGGGACCGCCAGCGTGAGCGGCGTCGTGTTCCTGATCGCGCTGCTGCCGATCGCGGCGCTCGGGGTCCCGGGCGTGATGCTGCTGTCCGGCGGCGGCACGGAGGTGGTCGGGGGCGTGCTGCTCGGCCTGGCGGCCGTCGTGCTGGTGGCGGCCATGCTGGTGGGCGGCACGGCCAACGCGATCTTCCGCGTCGCGTTGTACCGCTACGCCACCGACGGCGTGGCGGCGGCCGGGTTCGACCCCAAGCAGCTGGAGTCGGCCTTCGCTCCGAAGCGCCGCCGTCGCTGAGCCGTGTGGACTTGACCGCGTATATCGCGGCTAAGTCCACAAAGCGGCTCAGAGATACGCCAGCGGGTCGACCGGCTTGCCGCCGATCCGCACCTCGAAGTGGAGGTGCGGCCCGGTGGAGTGGCCGGTCGATCCGACGGCGCCGATGACGGCGCCCTGGTTCACGACCTCGCCGCGGCGGACGAGGATCTGCGACTGGTGGCCGTAGCAGGTGCTCAGCACGCGGGTGTGGCGGATGCAGGTGTAGTTGCCGTAGCCGCCGTAGGAGCCGGCCAGGACGACCTGGCCCGTGTCCGCGGCCCGGATCGCCGTGCCGGTCGGGGCCGCGATGTCGATGCCGGCGTGCAGGCGTCCCCAGCGCGGGCCGAAGGGGGAGGTGAAGGAGCCCGTCGTGGGCCAGATGAAGCGCCCCGAGCCCGGGCGAATCGGCGCGCTGGAGTTGACGAGGATCCGCTCGATGCGTGCCTGCTCGCGCTCCAGCGCCTCGAGCTCGGCGCGGACCTCGGCATCGCTGGGCGCTCCGGGCGAAACCCGGTCGTCGCCCTTGGCCGCCTTGGCGGCGGGGGGTGGGAAGTCGGTGGCGCCCGCCTCCACGACGATGCCCTCGGGCAGGCCGGCGCCCGGCTCGACCGCGCGGGCGCGCGAGCCGGCCCGGGCGATCAGGCGGTCGATCTCGGCATCGCGGTCGGCGCGGGTCGGCGCGGCGGCCTTGCGCGGCTCTTCGGTTTCCGGAGCTCCGTCGCCCGCCAGCACGGCCGCGCCGGCCACCGGCACGCCGACGATCGCGGCGGCCAGGGCGGCGAGGATCCACGGGCGGCCCAGGACGCGTCCCATCCCGGTCAAGTATCGGCAGATGGCGGGCGCTTCGCGACGGTTCGCGCCTCAGGACGCGTTCTGCACGCTGCAGAGCTGCATCAGCCGGTCGCCGGGCCGCAGCTCCGCCGCCGCGGGATCGTCGAAGCGCAGCAGCCGCCCGTCCCGGACCACGCCGATGACCGGGTCGCGCAGGCTCAGGTCCGCGAGCCGGCCCACCTGCTCGGGGCCGACCTCGCGCTCCACGATGTCCAGCCCCTGGCCGACCGACAGCAGGTCCTCCAGCGCCTCCACGACCTGCGGCGACTGGCACGCGAAGCCCATCAGGCGCCCGGCCGCGCCGGAGGAGACGATCACCGAGTTGGCCCCGCTCTGCTTGAGCAGGTGCGCGTTCTCCTCCTCGCGCACGGCGGCGACGATCGTGAGCTGCGGGTTGAGCTCGCGCGCGGTGAGCGTCGCCAGGACCGCCGTGTCGTCGCGGTCCACGGCCACGATCAGCTCGCTGGCCGTCCGGATCCCCGCCGCCTCGAGCACCTCGGAGGTGGCGGCGCTGCCCGTCACGGTGGCGAAGTGCCGCTCGGACGCCTCCTCGCGGGCGGTGGCGCGCGCGTCGATCACCACGATCGTCTCCGGCGCGCGCCCGCGCTCGACGAGGACGTTGGCCGCGCTGCGGCCCTTCGTCCCGAAGCCGGCGATGATCACGTGGTCGCGCAAGCGTCTCCTCCAGCGGGCCCGTAGGTAGGTCTCGCGGGTGCGCTCGGCCAGGACCTCCAGCGTCGTGCCCACGAGGACGATCAGGAACAGTACGCGCGCGGGCGTCACGAGGAGCGTCGTGAGCAGCCGCGCGCTGTCGCTCTCGGGCCGGATGTCCCCGTAGCCGGTCGTCGTGACGCTGACCGTGGAGTAGTAGAAGGCGTCCAGCAGGCTGATCCCCGACCCGTCCGCGTCCACGTACCCGCCCCGGTCGGCGTAGGCGACGATGGCGACGAACACGATCAGCCCCAGCGCGACCGCGACGCGCCGCCCGATCTTCGCGACCGGATGGTCGTTTCCCCGGGGAAGCTCGACCGGGATGTCGGCACGCGCGGCGGGCACGCCGGGCAGTATGCCCGGCGCTACGATGGAGCCGGCGCGCCGCTCGCCCGGCGCCACCCCCGCCGACGTAGCTCAGCTGGTAGAGCACTTCACTCGTAATGAAGGGGTCCCCGGTTCGAGTCCGGGCGTCGGCTTCCCCGAAGTCCCTGAACCTGTTCGCATCTGGCGCGTCGAGCGGTTGCAGCGAGGGCCCGGGTTCCGACCCGTAGTGCCGGTTCAGCACGCCCTTGATTGGGCTGGCATTGAGTTCGAGGATGGGCGATGGCCGAGCCGGCTCAAGCGGCTCAGTAGCGTCCGATCCTGGCGCCAAACTGCACAAGCCCGCTGGTGTGGCGCCAGCAGGCTTGTGCAACATCACGGCGTTCGCAGAGTCTGTACGGGTAGAACAGATCTTGCCTGGGCGCCCGGACGTATCAAGGAGCGCCTGCGTGGCGGAAGAACCCCTCAGACTCCCGAGAGCAGATGAAGCAGAGATCGACCCGGCGAAGTTCACGCGGTACGCGCTCTGTGCCGATCACGAAGAAGGCAAGCACAAGCTCCGCCTCTTTCGTTCGATCTTCGGGCGGCGCTACACCGTCGCCATTCTCATCGAGGGGCTCAACGGGGCTAGTGGCATCGTCACGACTGGCTGGATTGTCAATCGCGGCGGAGGTCGTCCTCGCCTCCTTTCGGCCTATCCAGAGGCGTCTTAGCGGCCTCTTGACGCGGCTTGCATCTCGTCCCGCCCACATGGGAAGGCTCCCCGATGGAGAGAGGATGGATCCGGCCTTGCTCGACGTGATCGAGCTCCGGGTCGCCTCGGGGAGGTGGCCTGCCGGAACGGCGGCGACCTTGGTTGAGATGTTCGAAGACGGTGGCCTGGTCGAGATTTCTGACGACGACGGGCGCACCCTCGACATCATCCCGCTGCCATACGAGGCGATGACAGTTCTTCCGCGCTCCGAGCAGCAGCAGCTAATGGTCTAGCTCTCATCCGCGATCCGTGCGAGCGCTCGCGCCCGAGCGGGCGTCAGCGAGGCGCCGCGCCGTTTCGTCAGCAGGGCCGCACGAAACCGACGTATCAAGACCATCGAACGCTACGGTCACCGTAGATGGCGCGCTTGGCTGCTCTCGTTGGGGTTCTGGTAGGCGTACTCGCCTGCATGGCCGGCCCCTCGGCGGCCTCGACCATCCACGAGCCCGCGTCGGGTATCGCGGCGAAGCGGACGGACACCATCTACTTCGATTGGCGTTGGTCCGACTCGCAGTACGCGAGTCGAGTGTTCTTCTCGCAGTCCGCCGATCCGGCTGACCCCTCCTGGTACGGCCACCCGAAGTACGCGACCGCGACGCTCTACGACTCGAACGCGACGATCGACTTCGCCAAGCTGGGCGGTGGCATCCCGGCCGGCGTGTGGTACTGGCGTCTGTGCTCAAAGTCGATCTACGGCGAGGACGACAAGTGCTACCTGGAGCCCGAGATTCGGCAGATCGCGTTCGCCGACGTGCCGCAGTGTCAGGACCGCCAGGACAACGACGGCGACGGATGGACGGACAGCAGCGGCTACATGGCGGACCCAGGGTGCCTGGACGATCCCAACGGCAACAACGAGGCAGCCATCGCGCCAGCGTGTCGGGACAAGCAGGACAACGACGGCGACTTTCGTCGGGACCTTGACGACCCGGGATGCGTCGGCGACCCCAACAGCGCGACCGAGGTCGAAGCGTGCCGGGATGGCGGCGACAACGACGGGGACGGCAAGGTGGACGCGGCCGATCCGGGTTGCCTCGAAGAAGCGGGCCGCACGAGCGAGGCCGACCCCGCTCCACGTGTCTCCCGCACCTCGCTGACGCTCTCGCCGCGAGCGCGCTGCGGCCTTGCCGTCAACCTCGGCGTCGCGCCGACTCTCAACGGCTACACCAAGCGGCTGTTCCCCTTCAAACGTCGAGCCGAAGTGACGCTGCGAGGGCTGTCGGGACGTGCGCGGGGGCTGACCCGCAAGCGGGCCTTGTTCCCGTCGAGGCTCGGACACGGCTACGTCTTCACCTGGCGAGCCTTGCGGCCCGGGCGGTATGCGGTGTGGGCGACCTACCCGGGTGACGCGTGGCGGGTCAGCTCGACGTCAGTGCCGCGAATCGTGCGTCTGATGGCGCGCCACTGCGTGCGCAGCTGAGCCAAGCCGACGCCCGCACCGAGAAACAGGCAACCTCGGTCAAGCAGTCGAGCTGGTCGGGATCGTCTCGCTCCTCGTCGGATTCTCCGTAGCCGGCGCACACTGTCGCCGCCGTTACACAGCTCGTGTCGGGCGGGTGCGCGAGGGGACGCGCGGGCGTCCATAGCGTCGTGCCCATGCCCACAACCTCACATCCCAACACCCGCCGCGCCGCCTGGCTCGGCTTCCTCGCCGCCGCGCTCACGCTGTTCGCGGCCATCGCGACCGACGCTCCGGCGGCCACGCCGGCCGGGTCGCTTCCCTACTCCGAGAGCACGCAGGTGCCCAACGGGCAGTTCGCATTCAACGCCGGGATCCGCTCCAACGGCGCGACCCGGTTCTTCTGCAGCGGCACCCTGATCGGGAAGCGCTGGGTGCTGACCGCCGCGCACTGCGTGGACGACAAGGCCGCCGCCAACCTGCAGGTGGTCATCGGCGACACCGACCTCGACAACACGACCGACCCGGCGGAGCTGCGCGCCGTCGAGCGCATCCGCGTCCATCCCAAGTGGGGTGGCGACACCGGCGATGGCAACGACGTGGCGCTGCTGCGGCTGGTCAACGACTCAAACGTCACACCGGTCAGGCTCGGTCTGTCCAAGAGCCTGGAGAAGGGCATCAAGCGGTGCGAGTCGCTACCTGTCCTCTTCGCCAGGGTCTGTCCCTCGGGTCTCGGCTTCGGGCTGGGGTGGGGCAAGACGACCGCCGGCGGCCAGACTTCGCTGACGCTGCGCCAGGCCAAGGCGACGATCTTCGGCGGGCCCCGCGGCACGTTCTGGAAGGCCAAGTCCGGGGCGTGCAAGGGCGACAGCGGCGGACCGCTGATGATCGCCGGAGACGACGGCAGCCCGGTTCAGATCGGCGTCGCCAGCTACATCACCCACGGCGGCAAGTACTTCAGCTGGTGGATGGGCGGTATGTGCGACCGCAAGGGCGTGGACTTCTACTCCGACGTCTCGGCGGGCGCGCTGCGCAGCTGGATCGCGATCGTCACGGTCCAGCCCGGCTCCCAGCCCACGACCCCGGCCTGCCCGGACACGAGCAAGCCGGTCTGCCAGCAGGACTGACGCTGCGGCCGCGCGCCGGGTCCCAGTGACCCGGCGCGCGCGCCTGGCCCGACTCCCGCCTACTCCTGCCGCCCCATCGCTTCGAGGGCCTCCTCGGCGGTCCGGAACCACGCGGCGCGGACGACCTTTCCCTCCCGGACCGTCCACAGGCCCGCCATGCGTGTCATCTCCACCTGGACTCCGCTCACGCGTCCGCGCCCTCGGTAGTCGATCACCGAGATGACTAGGTCGCCCCCGTCGATCATCTCGACGATGTGGGCTTCGAGGTCATCCCAGGCCTCGTAGACCTCCTGGAACCAGCGGCGCAGGCCATCGTGGCCGTGGTACACCTGACCGCCGCCCATGAGCTCCCGGAGGGGCCCGCGCGTGTGGTCCCAGACGAGCGCCGGGTCGTAGAGGTCGAGCGTGCCCATGGTGTCGCGTCGGTTCGCGGCATCGAGCACCCGCCGCACGATCTCCACGTTCTCCCGCGACATCGCGCCGAGTCCCGCAGGCCTAGCCGCGGCGGACCACGACCGTGCGTGCGCTGCTGCGTCCGCCCGCGACCAGCCGCGCCGCGACCCGAATGGCGCGGGAGCCGGCCGGGACGCCCACCTGCACGCGCCGCGGCGAGCGCCCGACGCGCAGGCGCCGGCCGCGCACGCGCAGCGTCGCGGGCTGGCTCGCGGCGACCACGAGCGTGAGGCGACGCGCCGTGCGCCGAAGCCGCGCGGGTGCGCTCAGACGCAGGAAGAACGGCGTCGAGCCGCGGACGCGCAGGCGGCGAGTCGCGGAGCCCGTGCGCCCGGAGCGGTCGCGGGCGACCAGGCGCACCGTCCGGGTGCCGGCGGGCAGCGTCGTGGTCAGCTGCTCGCCGCGTCCCAGTGCCCGTCGCCCGGCGAACCAGCGCAGGTTGCGTCCGCGGACGGGCCGGCCGCGGTCGTCGTCGGCCGCTCCCTCCAGCGTCACGATCGAGCCCGCGGGAACCGTCTGGCGCGCCGGCGGCGAGACGATCGTCACGCTGGGCGTCCGGCGCGGGACCACGATCCGCCCCGAGATCGCCTCGCCCTCGTCGAAGCCGTCGTTGACGCGCAGCCGCAGACGCCCGTTGCGCGAGGCGCCCAGCAGGTGGACCGGCACGCGCGCCACTCCGGTGTCGAAGCCGCTCAGCACCGGCGCGAAGCTGCGCCCGCCGTCTGCCGAGTAGTCGAGCGCGACCTCGCGCGGCCCCGGGTCGGCGTCGGCGGTGCGCCAGCGAACCGTCGCCGCGCGCCCGCCGAGCCTGCGCGGCGCGAGCAGCCGCACGGCGGGGACGTTGGCGCTGCGGTCGCGGGCGGCCAGCAGCGAGCCGCCCGCGGTCACCTCCACGCGCGCGGCGCCGGCGGCGGGGACCACGCCCTCCAGGACGGTCGTCAGGCCTCGGCTGGGCTCGTCGGGAGCCGTCGCCGCGTGCACCGGCGCCGAGGCGAGCTCCCGACCGGCGGCGTCGCGCGCCACCACGCGGTACGCCGCGTCGGGCGCCGGGGCCGGAGACGGTCCGCGTGCCGGGCCGACGGACACGATCTCTCCGACGCCGCCGCGATTGACGCGCGCCCGGACGCGCAGCGATGGGACGGCGGGTGCGGCGAGCCGGGACGCGCGGCGCTGCAGCCGGCGCGGTGCCGTCTGGATCGCGCGCCGCCAGTTCAGCGCCGAGATCCAGTCCTGGCCGCAGTAGGACATGACGTCGAAGGCCGGGCTGGCCTGCGTGTCGGCGATGATCCGGTACGGCGGCGCGCTCGGGTCGGCGGCAGGCTCCTCGGTGGTGTCGATCCCCACCGACGCCATCCGTCCGCGCGGCTCCGGGAACCCCCCGCCGCCGCCGCCGCATTCGGAGTCGGAGTGTCCGAAGCCCAGCAGGTGCAGCATCTCGTGCGCGACGATCGTGTCGGTGTGCTCGCCGACGCCCGCCCGGGGGCCGGGGGCGTACCCGCCCCCGAACTTGCCGCTCAGCGGGACGAACGTACCGAGCGTGAAGTCGCCGGGCCGCCCGATGTGGTCGTCGTAGTCCTGCGTGGCCTCCAGGATCGCCTTTTCGGAGACCACGCGCACGTCGCGGAAGCGCGGGACCGGGGAGGGGACGTCCTCGCGGTTCAAAAACAGCATCGGGATCGGCAGCATGGCCTGCATGCGCGCGAACGACCTGATGCTCGGCAGGCCGACGTCGAAGCGCCCGTCCTGAGCGTTCCACGGTCGCGTGGCCAGCGCGTTGACGTACCTGGCGCGCGGCGGCGTGTCGAAGTCGATTCCGGGGAGTGTCGTGCGCGGCTGTGCGCCGCAGGCGACCTGGACGCAGACGTCGGCGCCGGTCCGATCGAAGGACGTGCCCAGCACCACGGCGGTGAGGCGCAGGCGGCCGCGCTTCGTCCACGTCCCCGGCAGCTCGAACGTGAACGCCTGGGGCGACACGCGCTCCTCCGTGGTGAGTCCCTCGTCGTTGACGCGCAGCCGCGACGATGGCGGCACGTAGTCCGGGACCAGCGGGCTGAACGGCAGCTGGCGCCCCCGCGAGTCGAACGCGTACAGCGCGACGCCGAGCTCCGGCCGCAGGCGCGGTTGGCGGCCGCGAAAGCGGCCCGTGATGCCGAGGAAGTCGGCGAACACGCGAGCGATCGTCTTCTTGCCGCGCATCAGCGGGACGCCGTAGTAGGCGCCACCGAAGGGCTGCCCGAACGTCTGCACCCCCTGCGTGACCTCGATCCCCTGCAGGCGAACCGCCAGCTCCTCCAGCACGGCGACGGGCGGCAACAGCGTACGAGGCCCGGGGCCCGCGGCGGGGCCCGAGGGCGTGGCGGTGACGCGCAGCTTGTAGCTGCCCGGCCGCGCCGCACGACCCGGACGCGGGGCGATCGTCACGAACAGCGGCGTGTCGGACACGCCGTCGATCGTCGTGTGGGACAGCGTGGCGCTCGTGCCGGGGGGCGGTTGTGACACGCTCAGCGCGATCGGCCCGCTGGAGCCGTTGAGCCTGCGCAGCATGAGCGGGATCTGCAGCCGCGCGCGCGGGCGCATCGTCGGCGTGAAGCGCCCGGGCGGATTGCGCTCGAGGCGGAAGTCGGGCGGCGGTGGCGGCGGCGGGGCGACGAAGGGCGGGGGCGGCCCGGGCTGGATCGTCGCCTGCACCAGCACCTGCTGGCCGGTGTTGCCGGCGTCGGTCCACGACTGCGTGGCCCCGTCTGCCACATCCGGTGCGAAGTAGCGCACGCCGTCGCCTGTGGCGGGGTCGTTGTGGCCGGTGGTGGCGACCGGGACTCCGTACTCCGGACCGTGGCTGCGCAGTCCGATGCGGTCGCCGGCGCGCACGGGGATGGAAACGGCGAAGGGTCCGCGTACGAGGTCTTCGGCGTCGCCGATCGGCGGCGAGGCGGCGCTCGCCAGCGCGTTGAACGCCGTCTCCTGCTGGTTGGCCGGCCGCAGGACGCGCAGGGAGTACGAGCTGCCCTGGCTCGCGCTCCGGTAACGCCAGGACACGATCGTGCCGTCGACCGGGGCCCGCAGCACGTACGTGCCCGTCGACTGCGGCGCGACCTGGCCCTGCACGACGGTGCAGGGATCGCCCCCGCAGATCGACGGCGTACCGCCGGGCGGAAGGTCGAGGCTGCCGACGGTGTACGTCTGCGCCCCGGCGGTCGCGGGCAGGAGGGCGCATGCAACGACGGCCACCCCCCAGCTCCGGTTCCAAGCTCCGCTCCCCATCGGCGCAGGGCGAGTCTAATCGCACTCAGGTCGGCGGCTCGGGATTCGCAACCGCCTCCAGCGCCTGCTCCTTCGCCAAAAAGCCCGCCGTGCGGACGATCAGGCCGTCCCTGATCCAGTGGGCGACGGCCCAGGGGAACTCGGACAGGTCGAAGCCCGCGGGCGTGCGTCCGTGGAAGCGCACGAGGCCGACGACGCAGTCCCCGCCGGCGTCGATCGTCTCCTCGAGCTCCAGGCGTATGCCCTCGAGGTCTCCGGAGACCTCGCGCCACCACCGACGCATGCCCTCGGGCCCGTGGTACGGACCGGGGATGGGCGACTCCGGGACGTTGTCGATCCGCAGCTCGGCGTGGACGAGCGGCAGCGGGAGCTCGCCGCGCGACAGGAACTCGTCGTACGCGCGGCGCACCAGCTCCACGTTCTCGCGCGACATGGCTCCTAGTATCGCGGTGCTACCTTCGGTATCCCACATCGGAAGGAGCGGCACATGCGCTACCACGCCCTCGGAGCGGTTCCGTCCAAGCGTCACGTCCAGGTGCGCCGTGACGGCGCCGCCTCGCCGCTGCTGGTGGAGGAGGTCCTCGGGTACGAGGGGTTCTCCGGCAACGAGTCGATCCTCTACCACGTGCACTCGCCGTGCCGGCTCGAAGAGGTCGGCTCGTTCACGCCGATCGAGCGCGAGGAGTGGGTGCCCGACGCGCACGTCCACCGGCTCGCGGACACCAAGCCGGTCGCGCCCGGCGGCGACCCGGTGTCGGGACGGCGGCTGCTCATGTGGAACGGCGACGTCGAGGTCTCGGTGTGCAAGCCGACGGAGCCACTGGACGGCTTCTTCCGCGACGGCGACGGCGACGAGGTCATCTACGTCCACCGCGGCGGCGGCGTGCTGCGCACGGTGTTCGGCCGCGTGCCCTTCCGCCAGCACGACTACGTCGTCATCCCGCGCGGGACCACCCACGCCTTCGAGCTCGACCCGGACGTCGAGCAGACGTGGCTGTGCTTCCACACGCCCGGCGAGATCGAGACGCCCAACCGCTACCGCAACCGCTACGGTCAGCTGCTCGAGCACGCGCCGTTCTCCCAGCGCGACTTCCACCCGCCGGACGAGCTGGAGACCTTCGACGAGCGCGGCGAGTACCACGTCACCGTGCGGGTCCGCGGCGGGCTGCAGCGCTACGTCCTGGACCGCCACCCGTTCGACGTCGTGGGCTGGGACGGCTACGTGTGGCCGTGCACGTTCAACGCGGACGACTTCGAGCCGCGCGCCGGGCGCTTCCACCTGCCGCCGCCCGCCCACCAGACCTTCCAGGGCCCGAACTTCGTGATCTGCACGTTCGCGCCGCGCATGCTCGACTGGGACCCCCAGGCCGTGCCGCTGCCCTACCACCACTCGAACATCCAGTCCGAGGAGGTCATGTTCTACGCGGAGGGCGACTACGCCGCGCGCAAGGGCGTGGACGTCGGCTGCCTGACGCTGCACCCGTCCGGACTGCCGCATGGCCCCCAGCCCGGGACGGTCGAGCGGGCGCTCGGCGCGAAGTCGACGAACGAGCTGGCGGTCATGTGGGACACGTTCCGGCCGCTGCGCCTCTCCACGCTGTGGCGCGAGATCGACGATCCCGCCTACGCCTTCTCCTGGAACGAGGACAAGCAGCCCGCCGGGTGAGCGCGCTCGCCTTCGGGGTCCTGCGCGACCACGGGCCGGCGGTGCGCGCCGGCGCCGGCGCGCTCCCGCTCGCCGGCCTGCCGCTGCCCGTGCCGCCTGAGACCTGGGAGCGGCCGTCTCTGAACGCGTTCCTGGAGCTGGGCGCGGAAGCCTGGGACGCCGTACGCGCCGCGCTGCCGCCGCTGCTGGCGGGGCATCAACTCGCCGCCCCCGACGACGCGGTGCTCCCATTCGAGGTCGCCGACTACGTCGACTTCTTCGCCGCCCGCGCGCACGCCGAGAACGCGGGGCGCATCCTGCGCCCGGGCACCGAGCCGCTGACTCCCAACTGGGAGCACATGCCGGTCGGCTACCACGGCCGCGCGGGGACGGTCGTCGTGAGCGGGACGCCGGTGCCGAGGCCGCTCGGCCAGCTCGCCCCGGGCGCCTTCGGGCCCGAGCCGCGGCTCGACGTCGAGCTGGAGCTGGGCTGGGTCTGCGGGCCGGCCCCGGCGGGCGCCGCCGCGCCGGACGCCGAGCGCCACGTCTTCGGCGCGGTCCTGCTGGCCGACTGGAGCGCGCGCACCATCCAGGCGTGGGAATCGCGCCCCCTGGGCCCGCTGCTCGGCAAGTCGTTCGCGACCTCGATCTCGGCCTGGGTCGTCCCGCTCGCGCAGCTGCCGCGTGCGCCCGGCCCGCCGCAGGACCCGCTGCCCCACCTGCGTGCGCCCGAGCCGCGCGGCGTCGACCTCGACCTCGAGCTCGCACTCAACGGCCACGCCCTGGCCACCGTCAACGCACGCGTGCTGGAGTGGAGCCCCGGCCAGCTCGTGGCGCATCTTGTTTCCAACGGCGCACCGCTGCGCGCCGGGGACCTGCTCGGCTCGGGGACCGTGTCGGAGTCCGCGCAGCGCGCCGGCTGCCTGCTCGAGCTCTCGTGGAACGGCGAGCGCCCCCTCAGGCTCCCCGACGGCTCGACGCGGACCTACCTGGAGGACGGCGACGAGGTCACGCTGCGCGGCCGCGGCGCCGGCGTGGAGCTGGCCGCGGTGCGCGCGACGCTGCTTCGCGCTCCAGCGGCCCCGTCCGGTGGTCCACCTGCTTCGTGAGCGCGATGTAGCTCGTCGCACGGGTGATCGAGCGCGTGGAAAGGATCCGCGTGACCAGGTGCTGCAGGTGCTCGGTGTCGCGCGCGACGATCCGGCAGATCAGGTCCTGCGGGCCCGAGATCGCATGGGCGTCCAGCACCTCCGGGATCTCCTCCAGCGCGTCGACCGCCTCGGTCAGCCGCCCCTGCGCCAGCTCGAGCAGGATGAACGCCAGGATTGGATACCCCAGCGGCGCGGGATCGACCTCCGGCCCGTACCCGGTGATGACCCCGCGGGCCTCCAGCTTGGACACGCGCGCCTGCACCGTTCCGCGGGCGACGCCCAGGCGCCGGGAGGTCTCGAGCAGGCCGGCGCGCGGGTCGGCGCGCAGCTCGGCGAGGATGCGGGCGTCGAGCGCGTCGATGGTCATGTTGACCAGCTTAGCGAGCCAGGAGGCGCGTTTTCTGAGCGATCTGCCTAGCCTCGCTGGACACACTTGCCAGTCAGGGCGCGGAGTGCTGTGCTTGGACGCGCCGTGATGGAGGAGGGACAGCTCTACTCGCCGGTGACGTCGAAGGACGGTCACGTCGAGGTCCATCTCGCCGACGACCACCCCGGCGCCAACGATCCGGCCTACCGCGCCCGGCGCAACGAGATCGCGGCCGCCGCGCTGGCTTGGCGCCCCGGCGACCCGGCGCCGCCGATCGAATACACCGAGGAGGAGCAGGAGGTGTGGCGGACGGTGTGCCGCGAGCTGCGCCCCAAGCACGAGCGCCTCGCGGTCCGCGAGTACGTGGACGCGCTCGACGCCGTCGCCCTGCCCACCGACCGCATCCCCAGCCTCGACGAGGTCTCCGACCGCGTGGGCGCCTTCCGCTACGTGCCGGCGGCCGGGCTCGTCCCGCTCGACGAGTTCTACGGCTCGCTGGCCGACCGGCGCTTTCACTCGACGCAGTACGTGCGTCACCCCGCCTTCCCGCTGTATACGCCCGAGCCGGACATCATTCACGAGGTCATCGGCCACGGGCACCTGCTCGCGACGCCCACGTACGGGGAGCTGCACCGCCTCGCCGGGGTCGCCGCCCGGCGGCTGCGCGACGAGGAGAACCTACGCTTTTTGTCCCGGGTCTTCTGGTTCACGTTGGAGTTCGGCGTGGTGGAGGAGGACGGCGAGGTGCGCGCCTACGGGGCCGGCCTGCTGTCGTCCTACGGCGAGATCGACGAGTTCCGCGGGATGGAGCACCGCCCGCTCGACCTGGCCGAGATGGGGACGGCGGACTACGACATCACCCGCTACCAGCCCGTCCTGTACCGCGCGACGTCCGAGGACGAGATCCGCGCGGTCGTGGGCGGGTTCTTCGCCGCCTGCACCGACGAGTCGATCGAGGAGATGCGCCGTGAGCACATCGCTGCATGAGCTGACCGGCGCCGCCGAGCGCCACGCCGACCCGATGCCCCTGAACGGCATCGACCACATCGAGCTGTGGGTGGGCAACGCCGCGCAGAGCGCCTACTACTTCACGCACGTGTTCGGGTTCGAGGAGGTCGCCTACGCCGGCCTGGAGACCGGCCTGCGCGAGCGGGCGTCGCACGTGCTCGAGCAGGGGCGCGTGCGCCTCGTTGTGACCGGGGCCCTGTCCAGCGACTCGCCGGTCGCCGAGCACCACCGGCGCCACGGCGACGGCGTCAAGGTCATCGCGCTGTCGGTTCCGGACGCCGCGGCGGCGTATCGCCACGCGGTCGAGGCGGGGGCCCGGGGCTTGGGGGAGCCCCGGACCCTGTCCGAGGACGCCGGCTCGGTCGTGGTGGCCGACATCGCCGCGTACGGCGACACGATCCACCGCTTCGTCGAGCGCGGCGACTACGCGGGGGCATTCCTGCCGGGCTACGACGCCGTGGGCGGGGCGCACCCGCGCGCGCACGCCGGCGAGGGCATGCTGGTGGGGATCGACCACGTCGTCGGCAACGTCGAGCTGGGCCGGATGCAGGAATGGGTCGGCTACTACGAGCGCGTCTTCGGGATGCGCGAGCTCATCCACTTCTCCGACGAGGCGATCTCGACGGAGTACTCCGCGCTCATGTCGAAGGTCGTCGCCGACGGGCACGGCCGCATCAAGTTCCCGATCAACGAGCCCGCCGAGGGGCGGCGCAAGTCGCAGATCGACGAATACCTGGAGTTCTACGAGGGCCCGGGCGCACAGCACATCGCCCTGGCCACGCGCGACATCGTCGCCACCGTCGAGGAGCTGACGCGCCGCGGCGTGCGGTTCCTCAGGACGCCCGACGCCTACTACGAGGAGGTCCCGGACCGCGTCGGCGAGATCGCCGAATCCCTGGAGGACCTGCGCCGCCTGGGCATCCTGGTGGACCGCGACGACGAGGGCTACCTGCTGCAGATCTTCACCAAGCCGCTCGGGGACCGTCCCACGATCTTCTTCGAGATCATCGAGCGCCACGGCGCGCGCGGGTTCGGCGCCGGCAACTTCAAGGCGCTGTTCGAGGCGATCGAGCGCGAGCAGGCCGCACGCGGGAACCTCTGAGCAGCGCCGGCGCTAGGCTCGCCTCTCACCGAGCAGGAGCGGTCACATGAGCGATGCGCGCGAGCCCGCCGCGGCGGCGGGCGCCATGGAGGGCGGCGGCTACTACACCGAGCACTCGGCTCCGCAGCAGGCCTACGGGGAGCTGGGCTTCGAGTGGCTGGAGGAGGCGGCCCGCACGGTCCCCGCGCCGCCCGACGGCGAGCCGCTGACCGTCGCCGACCTGGGCGCGGCGGGCGGCGGGAGCTCGCTGGAGCCGATGCGCCGTGCGATCGCCGCCTACCGCGAAGGCGATCCCGGGCGCCCCGTGGTGGTGGTGCACACCGACATCGCCAGCGACGACTTCAGCGCGCTGTTCGACCTCGTGCACGGCTCGCCCGACAGCTACCTGCGCGCGCCCGACGTGTACGCGCTGGCCGCCGGCGCCTCGTTCTACGAGCGCCTGTTCCCGGACGGCCACCTGTCGCTGGCCTGGTGCTCGATCGCGGTCCACTGGCTGAGCGCCGTGCCGCGCCCGATTCCCGACCACGTGTACTGCGCCTTCGCCCGGGGCGACGTGCGCGATGCGCTGCGCGAGCAGTCCGCAAGCGACTGGCGCGCGTTCCTGCGCCATCGCGCCGCCGAGCTGCGCTCCGGCGGTCGCCTCGTGGTGATCGGCGGGGCGGCGCTGGACGACGGCTCCAGCGGCGCCGAGGGGCTGATGACGATGGCCGACGGCGCGCTGCGCGAACTGGTGGCCGCCGGCACGCTGCGCGACGACGAGTACGCGCGGATGACGATCCCGACCTGGAACCGGACGACCGCGGAGTTCCTGGCCCCGTTCGAGGACGGGGAGGCCGGGCCGCTGGAGCTGCGCCGCCACGCGACGCGCACGCTGGCCGATCCCTACCTGGCGCGCTACGAGGCCGGGGGCGACGTGGACGCCTACGCCGCCGACGTCGCCGGGTTCTTCCACGCCGCGTTCGAGCCGTCGCTGTGGGCCGCGCTCGACCCCGACCGCGATCCGGCCGCCCTGGCGTCGGCCTTCGACGACCGCCTGCGCGCGGCCATCGCCGCCGACCCCCGCGCCGCCGCGTGCTCCTGGCACGTGGTCGCGCTGGACCTGGCGCGCGTGGTTCGCGGAGGTCGTACGGGGTAGAAGTCCCCACCGTGGCGAGCAAGGCCGACTTCAACGCCGATGAGTGGGCGACGATCGCGGAGGGGCCGCTGCTCGCGGGCATGCGGGTGGTCATGGCCGGCCGCGGCGGCACGATTCGCGAGAGCATCGCGATCGGCAAGGTGTACGCGCAGGCGCGCAAGGCCCATGGCGAGAACGCGCTGCTCGACGAGCTGGTGTCCGCGCCGCCGGGCGTGGACCCGCAGGGGCTCCGCGACGGCGGCGACCTCGCGACGGCGAGCCGCGAGCGGTTGCAGGAGGCGCTGCGGCTGCTGTCCGACAAGGCGGAGCCGCAGGACGTCGACGCTTACAAGCGCTTCGTGCTCAGCGTGGCCCGGGCGGCCGCCGAGGCCCACAAGGAAGGCGGGTTCGTCGGCATCGGCGGCAAGCCCGTCAGTGACGAGGAGCAGGCCGCGATCGACGAGATCGAAGCGCTGCTCGCGTCCCGCTAGCCCGCCGCGGCCGGGCTCCAGTCGAACCGGTTGAGCTGGGCGTAGGTCTTCTCGAAGCCGAACTGCAGCGGGCCCTCGCCCGACGCGCTGGCCCGCACCGTGTTGCCCACTTCGGCCTGCTTGTACTCGAAGCCGTTGGGCAGGTCGATCCGCACGCGGTGCTCGTCGCCCGTGGCCGGGCTGACGATCGGCTGGATCGTGGTCTCGCCGAAGTCGCCGATGCGGATCGTGGCCTTGCGCGCCTCGCGGTCGCTGTCGATGTCGATCGACGTGACGACCGTCTCGTGCTTGTCGGGCGTGATCGAGCTGAAGATCTCGAACAGCGCGCCGCCGTGCTCGCCGGTCCACAGCTGCTCGACCGCATCGCGCTGCTCCTCGCTGGCGTCGGCGTCTGTGAACAGCTGGATCGAGCCGTTGCCCTCGTAGAGCGGCCCGGGGAACGCCACGAGCGCGCCGAATTTCGTGCCGGTGAGGTCCACGTCGCCGAAGTGGCCCTCCTCGATGCGCATGGCGACCACCACCCGGCAGTACCCGTGGGTCGGGTCGCCCTCGAACTGACAGGGACACGCCCAGTCGCAGCTGCAGCTTCCGACCTCTTCGCCGACGATGTGCCAGTCCACGCCCATATCGCCTCCCTCGCCCGCTTACGAATGCGAGGCCGACGATAAGCAGAACACGTCCAGCTTTGCAACTCGGGAGTCCGCGCTAACGGAGCGGGCAGGCCGCAACACGCCGTGCTCAGGTCAGAGGATGCGCCGGCGACGGGCATCTGCCACCGCCGCCAGGCGCGACGGCGCGTCGAGCTTGCGCAGTATCGCCCGCACATGGCCCTTGACGGTCGCCTCGGAGATGACCAGCCGCCGCGCGATCTCCTTGTTCGCACAGCCCTCGCTCAGCAGCCCGAGCACCTCGAGCTCGCGCGCGGTCAGGCTCGCCGTGTCGGCCGCAGCGGGCACCGGACGGCAACGCAGGCGCGCGAGGCCGACGGCGGCCACCTCGGCCACGCGCTGGACCTCGTCCACGACGCGATCGCCCGGCGCGCCGGGGTGGTGGGTGGACACGTAGATCAGGCCGGCCGGAGCTAGGTCGGGCCGGCCGCCGACGAGGTCCGGAACCGGAACGACGCCGAGCCCTCGCAGCTCCTCACGCCGCATGATCGGTACGTAGTCCTGGGTGATCGAGGGTTCCTTGAAATAGTCGTGGCTGGTACGCGGCTGCATGTCCACCAGCACCTTTCCGCCCATCCCGCGTCCCGGCCGGATTCGTACAAGCGGCCAATGCGGATCGGTCAGCCCGACTCGGACGTCGAGCGAATAGCGCCCGCCTTGGTCGCGTACCGCGACGAAGGCGGAGTCGGCGTCCGCGACTTCGCGCGCGGCGACAGTCGCCGCTTTTAGAACGGCAGCCGCGTCGGATTGGAGCGCGATGGATGCGAGCTCGACGCCTGACACGCGGGTCACAGCGCGGGTACGCTAACCGGACCCCGCTCGTCGCACAAGACGGTCCAAAGTGACTATTTCCCCGAGGGGCGACGGCGGCTAGGGTCGTTGCATGTCGCAGCCGTCCTACGAGCACGGCGCCTCCTCGATGCCCTTGCTCTACGAGACGATCGGGGAGTGCCTGACGAGGGTCAGCGGGTCTCAGCCGGACCGCGAGGCGATCGTGTCCTGCGCGCAGGACGTCCGACTGACGTACGCGGAACTCGAGGCGAAGGTCAACGCTCTCGCCTCGGCCCTGCTGGCGCACGGGATCCAGGCCGGCGACCGCGTCGGCGTCTGGGCACCGAACTGCGTGGAGTGGGTACTGGTGCAGTACGCGACCGCGAAGGTCGGCGCGATCCTCGTCAACGTCAATCCGGCCTACCGGACTCACGAGCTCGCGTACGCGCTCGAGCAGTCCGGAGTCCGCCTGCTCTTCAGCGCCGCGACGTTCAAGACGAGCGATTACCGCGCGATGATGTCCGAGACGCGAGACCGGCTTCCCGACCTCCAGGACACGGTCTTCTTCGAGGACGAGACCTGGCGCGAGTGGGCGAGCGCGCCGATCGACGCGGCGGCGCTCGCGGCGAGGCTCGCGACGCTCGATCCCGACGACGCGATCAACATCCAGTACACCAGCGGCACGACCGGCTTTCCCAAGGGCGCCACGCTCACCCATCACAACATCCTCAACAACGGGTTCTTCGTGGGCGAGCTGTGCGGATACACCGACGCGGACCGCGTGTGCCTCCCGGTGCCCTTCTACCACTGCTTCGGCATGGTGATGGGCAATCTCGCCGCGCTCACACACACCGCCTGCGTGGTCGTGCCCAGTCCAGGGTTCGATCCGTTGGCCACCCTGCGCGCGGTAGCCGCCGAACGCTGCACGTCGCTGTACGGCGTGCCGACGATGTTCATCGCGATGCTCGAGGACGCGAGCTTCGCCGACCACGACCTGCACACACTCCGTACCGGCATCATGGCCGGCTCGCCTTGCCCGACGGAGGTGATGCGGCGCGTCGTCACCGACATGCACATGGACGAGGTCTCCATCTGCTACGGGATGACGGAAACCTCCCCGGTGTCAACCCAGACCCGGCGAGACGATTCGCTCGAGCGGCGCGTCAGCACCATCGGCCGCATCGGCCCTCACGTCGAGGTCAAGATAATCGACCCGGAGACCGGCCTGACGGTCCCGCGCGGCGAGGTCGGTGAGCTGTGTACCCGCGGCTACTCGGTGATGCGCGGCTACTGGGACGATCCCGAGCGCACCGCGGAGGTCAAGGACGACGCCGGCTGGATGCACACGGGCGACCTCGCGACGATGGATGACGAGGGTTACATGAACATCGTCGGTCGCTCCAAGGACATGATCATCCGCGGCGGGGAGAACATCTACCCGCGCGAGGTCGAGGAGTTCCTCTACACCCACCCAGACATCGCCGACGCTCAGGCGATCGGCGTCCCAGACCAGAAGTACGGCGAGGAGCTGTGCGTGTGGATACGGCTGCGCGACGGAGCGGCGAAACTCGACGCGGACACGCTGCGGGCCTTCTGCGAGGGCAAGCTCGCCCATTACAAGATCCCGCGCTACGTGCTCTGCGTCGACTCGTTCCCGATGACCGTGACCGGCAAGGTACGCAAGACCGAGATGCGCGAGCAATCCATCGAGATGCTCGGCCTCACCGCCGTCGCAGGCATCCAGACGGCGTAGTCCGATCAGCGCCTCCGGCGACTTCGGCCGGCGCGCCATACTGCGACGTGCCATGGCCGTGGGCAACGGGCGGTGCGGGGTCCTCACGCTGGCGGGCTGCGTGCTCGCCGCCCTGGTCGCCGCCGCGCCGGTGGCGGCGCAGTCGCCGATCGGCGTCCCCAAGCTCGGCAACCCGGTCTGCCTGAATCCGGCCGAGCCGACGCCGGAGATCTACGGGCCCACGGACGTCGGGGCCACCACGGGCAACCAGCGCCTGTCGGTCGGGATCAACCCGCAGGGGACGGTCAGCGTACTGCGCTGGCCGAGCCCGTCCTACTACGACCACGTCCGCTACCTCACGCTGGACCGCGACCTGCCGCGGCTGGGGCTGGAGCCCAACGAGGGCGCGTTCAGCGGCCTGCGCCTGACGCTGGCGGACGGCCGCGAGGAGACCGTGTGGCTGCGCGACCTCGACGTGCGCCAGCGCTACGCCTCCGAGGACTCGGACACGATCGCCACGCGGCTGCGCTCCCGGCGCCACCGCTTCGTGGTGGAGATCGACGACGTGGTCCCGCCGGACGGCGACGTGCTCCTGCGCCGCCACGTCCTGCGGCCCGAGCGCGGCTCGCCGGTCCGCGTGGCGCGCCTGCTCGCCTTCGCCAACCTGCAGCCGGTCGCGTCGCGGCATCCGCTCGTGCCCACGCAGGACTGGTGCGACGAGGTGCGGGGCGCGGACCGGGCGCGCTACGACCCGGCGCACGACGCGATCGTGTGGTCGGTGTCCGAGGTCGACCAGGCCGTCGGCGAGCCGCGCTCCGCCGCGCTGGCCATGGGCCTGAGCCGCGCCAGCGACGGCCACCACGTCGGCGCGGACCGCTACACGGGTCATCCCTCCGCGCGCGACGGCCCGCCGAGCGCGTACGACGACGCGGCCGACGGCGCGCTCTCCGGCGGAGACGAGCTCGGGCCGGCGGAGGTCGACTCGGCGCTGTCCGCGCCGCTCGGTCGCGCCCCGGTGAACGTGGTCTTCGCCGCCGCCGCCACGCCGGAGGCGGCGGGGCGGCTGCTCGAGCGCTGGCGCCGCCGCGAGGCGCGCCGCGCGGCGGCGGCCAAGCGCGCCGACCACCTGCGCTGGCTGCGCCGCGCGCCGCTCCCGCGCCGGGCGCCGCCCACCGTGCGCCGGCTGGCCAAGCGCGCCCTGATCTCGCTGCGCCAGGCGATCGACGAGCGCGCCGGCCGCCGCGGCGACCTGGTGGCGATCGTGGCCTCGCTGGCCACCCAGAGCCCGTACGCGCAGGACTGGATCCGCGACGGCGCGTTCTTCAACGAGGCGCTCGACGAGATCGGCCAGCCGCAGCTCGTCGCCCGCCACAACCTGTTCTACGCCGAGGTGCAGCACAAGCTGGAGGAGGGCGCGCCGCCCGGCTCGCCGGCCAGCGCGTGCGGCGAGCCGACGCCCGACGGCAACTGGTTCATGACGAACTGGGCCGACGGGCCCGACGCGGGACTCTTCACCTGGGAGATCGACGAGACGGCGCTGGGACTGTGGACGCTGTGGCGTCACTTCGAGCGCACGCGCGACCGCGCCTACCTGGAGCGCGTCTACCCGGCGCTGCGGCGCAGCGCGGAGTTCCTCGTGGCGTTCCGCGATCCCGCCACCGGCCTGCCGCCCGGCACCGCGTGCGAGGACGACAACCCTCCGGCTCCGGGGCAGCCCACGTTCCACAGCTCGGGCCCGGCGCTGCTGGCCATGCGCGCGGCGGGCGCCGCCGCCCGTGCGCTCGGTCGGGGAGGCGAAGCCGCGCGCTGGGAGGCCCGCGCCGCCGAGCTCGACCGCGCGGTGGACGAGCGCCACCGCGCCGAGGGCGGCGCCTGGACCGCGGACTACGGCGACGGCGGCTGGGCCCTGTGGCCGGTCCGCCCGCGCCCGTACGACCACCCGCGCTCGCGCGCGCAGGCCGAGCTGGCGTGGCGCGCGGTGTCGCCGTCGTTCGCGGCGCCGCGCGGCCCGCGCCGCCGCGGACAGTACGAGGCCAAGGCCCTGCACGGGCTGGCGCACTACCACCGCGCCGTCGATCCCGCCGGCATGGCGCGCGTCAAGCGCGGGCTGAAGTGGATCGCGGGCGCCCAGGCCAACTACCAGGGTGGCACGGGCATCCTGGGCGAGGCTTGGTACGTGCGCGACGGGCGCATCTTCTCCGTCGTCTCCCAGCCCCACGTGTGGGCGCAGGTCCTGTTCTACCTGGCGGCCGTCGAGGCCTACGGTCGCGCCCCGTACCGCACCGGCCGGCCCGAGCGGCTGGCCGAATAATTTCGCCGCCGCGGTGCGTCTCGTGCGTAAAATCACATAGTTCGCGCGTGTCATCGGGGACAGTCCCGATCGGTCGGACCGTCCGGGAGAGGCGAAAGCGGGAGCGGGGTTGGCTCGTGACGATCGTAGGGTCAGAACGGGTGGTAGCGGAGGCGCCGTGGCAGGACGCGCGGCTGCGCCCGCTCGCCGTGGTCAACGCCAACGCCAGCGGCGACGCTCGCGCCGCGGTGCTGCTGGAGGCGCTGCGCGCTGCCGCGCCGGACGTCGAGGTCGTCGCCACGGCCGACCCCGGGGCGCTCGCCGGCACGCTCGCCGAGGCGGGTGGCCGGCGCACGATCCTCGTCGGCGGGGACGGAACGCTGCACGCGGCGGTCAACGCGGGCGTCGCGCTGCCCGAGCTGGCGCTGCTGCCGGCGGGGCGCGCGAACAACGTCGCGCGGGCGCTGGGCGTGCCGAGCGATCCCGGCGCCGCCGCGCGGCTCGCGCTGGCCGCCCCGGCGCGCCCGCTCGACGTCCTGCGCGCGCGGACGGCCGCCGGGCGCGTGCTGCGCTGCGTGGAGGGGGTGAGCGCGGGCTTCCAGGCCCAGGCGCGCGCGGGCTACGCGGGCGTCAACTCCGGCGACCTGGCCGCCGGGGCCCGGGCGCTGGCGCGGGCGTTCGCGGGCTACCGGCCGGGCCGCGTCGAGATCGACGCGGACGGCGCCGTCGCGGTCGCCGGCGAGGTCGCCCAGGTCTTCTTCTCCAACCTTCCGTTCTTCGGCTTCGGCTTCCGCGTGGACCCGATCGCCCATCCGCGCGACGGGCGCTTCGAGGTCGTCGTCGCCCGCGCGCGCTCGCGGCGCGAGCTCGCCGGGCTGCTCGTCGCCGCCCGCCGCGGCAGCCACCTCGACCGGCCGGGGGTCACGGTGCGGCGCGCGCGGCACGCCGTCCTGCGCGGAGAGCTCGCCCTCGCCGGCGACGCCGAGCCGCTGGGGAGCGGCGACGTCGAGGTCTCCCTCGAGCCGGGCGCGGTGCGCGTCGCCGCGCCGGCGGGGTGATCGCGGTGC
Source organism: Solirubrobacteraceae bacterium (assembly GCA_031177685.1). Lineage (GTDB taxonomy): Bacteria > Actinomycetota > Thermoleophilia > Solirubrobacterales > Solirubrobacteraceae > AC-38. Next base: position 101,385 of record JAPSGI010000003.1, read on the forward strand.
GCCGCCGCGGACTCACGTTCCTCGCCGCGTTCGGCCTCGCCGCCGCCGGGGTCGGCGCCGCGCGGGCCGTTACGACCACGTTCCTTCCCGTCCTGCTCGACCGCATCGCGCACGCGCCGGTCCTGATCGGCGCCGTGATGCTGGTCAACGCCGTCGCCGGCTTCGCGATCCCGCTCGCAGTCGGCGTCTGGAGCGACCGCGCCCGCCGGCGACTCCCGTTCCTCGCCGGCGGCGCGGCGCTCACGTGCGGCGGCCTCGTCGCCGTGGCGCTGTCCGCGCAGACGACCTACGTACTGCTCGCGCTCGCGGCCGTCGCGGTCTACGCCGGGCTCAACGCCGTCGCCACGGCGCACCGCGCGCTGATCCCGGACGGCTTCCAGGACGCCGCCCGCCCTTCCGCCACCAGCGCGCAGGAGGTCGCCATGCTGGCCGGCGCGATGGTCGGGATCGGGGCGGGGGGCGCCCTGCTGACCGTCGCGGACTGGATGCCCTTCGCGGCGGCCGGCGCCGCCATGCTCCTGACCGCGATCCCGACGCTCCTCGCGGTGGTGCGGCGCCGCGCGCGGTTCGCCGTGCGAGCGCCCGCGCACGACGCGAGCCGGCAGGCGGGACTGCGCGCGCTGGGCGACGTGCTGCGCGTCGCGGGCGCGCGGGAGGTCCTGCTGGCGCAGGTCCTGTGGGTCGCCGGGTACGTCGCGCTGCCCGCGTTCTTCATCCTCTACGCCGCATCGGTGCTGGGGCTGGGCACCGGAGTCGCCGCCGCCCTTCCGGCCGCCTTCGGTCTGCTCACCGGCGCGGGCATGGTGGTCGGGGGGCGCACGCCGCCCGAGCGGGTGCGCGCCCGCCTGATCGCCGGCGCCGCGCTCCTCGGCGGAGGGCTGGTCGCGGCGGCGCCGCTTTCCAGCGTGCAGGCCGTCGCCGCTCCGTTCGCGGCCGCGGCGGTGGGCGCGGGTCTGGTCACGGCGCTCGGCTTCCCGTACTTCGCCCGCTTCATCCCCGAGGGGCGCGCCGGGGAGTTCAGCGGGGCGTTCTTCGCGGCGCGCGCCGTCGCGGCCGTGGTCGCGCTGCCGCTGGCGGGCGTGCTGATCGAGGTGAGCGGCTCCTACCGGCCGCTGCTGCTGCAGGGCGGCCTCGCGCTGGTGGCGGTCGCGGTGCTCGCGCGGCCGCGCGAGCGCTCCGCGCGGGTGCGCGCGCCGCGCCCGCAGCTGCGCCGCGTGGCCGCGATCGTGCCCTGCTACGGGGTCGAGCGCCTCGAGGCCGTCGTCGCCGCGGCGCAGGCGCAGGTCGCCGAGGTGCTCCTGGTGGACGACGGCGCGCCCGCGGCGGCCGCGGCGCGCATCGAGGCCGTGGCGGCCCGTCCGGGCGTGCGCCTGCTGCGGCTGGAGCGCAACGGCGGCAAGGGCGGCGCGGTGGCCGCGGGCACGGCGCTGCTGCTGGCCGGGCCGCAGCCGCCGGACGCGATCGCGGTGCTCGACGCCGACGGCCAGCATCCGGCCGGCCGCCTGCCGGCGCTGCTGGGCGCGCTCGAGCGCGCCGACGTGGCGATCGGCGATCGCAGCGCCGACACCGCGGCGATGCCGCGCGAGCGGCGCTTCACCAACCGGGTGTCCAGCGGGCTGCTCTCGCTCGTCACGGGGCGCCGCGTGCGCGACTCGCAGTGCGGCATGCGCGCGTTCCGCCGCGAGGTGCTCGAGCGCTTCCCGCTGCCGCCGGGCCGCTACGAGGCCGAGTCGCGCCACCTGCGCGCGCTGCTGCGCGCGGATGTCGACGTCACCTGGGTTCCCATCCCGGCGATCTACGAGACCGGGAGCAGCGCGTTCCGCCCGGTGCGCGACTGCGCCCGTGTGCTCGTGGCGATCCTCGGGCCGAAAGCGCCGCCCGGCCTGCGTGCCCGCCTGCCCGCGAGCGCGTTCTGGCGCACGTGGAGTCGGCGGCTGGGCGGCCTGGTCGCGGGCATGATCGCGGCGGGCGCCGTGATGCCGCTGCTCGGGCCGATCGACGAGCGCGCGTTCCTGCGCCTCAACGCGCTCGGCGACGGGCCCGAGTGGCTCTACCACGCGCTGGACCCGCACACGCGCAACTACATCCTGCTGGTGGCGCTCGCGCTGGCGGCCGTGATCGTGATCCGCTCGGCGCCCCTGGGCGGCGCCATGCTCGCGCTGGGCGTCGCGGCGGGGTTCTCCGACCTACTGCTGCAGGGCGTCTACCTGGTGTACGACCGTCCGCGGCCCGAGGAGGTGCTGCGCGAGAGCGTGATGCTCACGCACGACCGCACGTGGGCGCACATCGCCTCCTTCCCCAGCGGCCACTTGACGGTCACCACCGCGATCGTCGTCGCCGCCGTCGCGGTCGCGCCGGTGCTGCGCGCGCCGCTGTGGGGCTACGTCGCGGTGATCGCGCTCACGCGCATCACCTTCGGCGCGCACTTCCCCGCCGACGTCGCCGCCGGCCTGGTCTTCGGCTACGTGACCGGCGCGTTCGCGGTCGCCTTCACGCACGCGCTCGGGCTGCTGCCGCAACCCGCGCCGCCGGGACCGCTGCCCGCGTGGCGGCGGGCGCTCCAGGCGCGGCCGCGCTTCAGGCGGGCGTAGGCCGCGCGTGCGGCGCGAGCCGCGCGAGCGCGCAGGCGCCGAGCCACGACGCCGTCGCGAGCGCGCCGCCGGTCAGCCACCCGGCCATCACGTCGGTGGGGTAGTGCACCCCCAGGTGGACCCGCGTGAGTCCGACTGCCGCGACCACGAGCGCCGCGGCGCACAGGGCGCCGAGCCGCCAGCCGCCGCGCAGGTGGCGGACGGCCAGCCACGCCAGCACCACGAACACGGCCGCCGTCGCGGCCGCGTGCCCGCTGGGGAAGGAGAAGCCCGCGGCCTGCGTCATCGCCTCGCCGGCCGGCGGGCGCGGGCGCTCGACCGTGTGCTTGAGGACGGTGACCAGCGCCTCGGTGACCGCGATCGACATCCCGAGTGCAGCGGCGCCGCGCCAGTGGCGCATGATCGCCAGGGTCGCCACGCCGGCCAGCGCGAGCGGGACGATGACGTCGGTGTTTCCGATCGCCGTGATCGCCAGGGCGAGCGGCGCCAGCGCCGGCTCGCGCATCTCGCGCAGCGCGCTGACGTCCAGGTGCGCCACGGCGGCGATCAGCAGGACGGCGCCCGCGAGCAGTGCGAGCAGGCCGAGGCTCGCGCCGAGTACGCGCAGCTCATGTCGATGTGCGTGCGTGAAGCCGTGAAACATCGTGCCCGTCGGGTTGGGTATCGGACGGGCCTCTGCATTCCATTACCCCGTTCGACCCGTTCCTTACGCCCGAAGGGTGACAGGGATCAGGGGACGAACGCGAATATCCGCGCGGGGCCGCCGCTGCCGCCGGCGAAGCGCGGCGCGCCCACGACGAGCACCGCGCCGTCCGGCGGCACCTGCTCGAGGTTGGCCAGGTTCTCGATCCCGTAGCCCCCGCCGGGCAGCCAGGCGACGTGCGCCGGGTAGTCGGTGCTCGCGCCGAGGTCGAGGCTGGCGGTGTCCAGCCCGATCGCGCGGACCTGCGGGCGCTCGGCGCGCAGGAACTCCGCCACCTCGCCGCCGAAGCCGGGCGAGTGCAGCACGCCCTCGGCGTCGGCGTTCAGGTACGCGCCCGGCTCGGCGAGCCGCGTCCCCCAGCCGGTCAGCGCGAGCAGCGCGCAGCGGTCGGGCAGGGGCCCGTGCCGGCGCTCCCAGTCGCGGACGTCGTCGGGCACCACGAGCGCGTCGTCGTCGCGCGCGGCGCGCTCGCGCACGTCGAGCACCGCCGCGCGCAGCACGAGGTCGGCCGGCCCGATCTGCTCGACCGTCGCCTCGCCGCCGAAGTGCGCGGGCGCGTCGACGTGCGTGCCGCAGTGCTCGTCGTAGGACCAGGCGCGGACGAAGAAGCCGTCCTGCTCGACGCTGAAGCGCTCGGCCACGCGCACCGGGTCGTACACCGGAAACAGGGGGAAGTCCGGCGAGAGGGTGTGCGTGAGATCGATCGCCGTCGCGGCGAGGAGCTGCTCCCGTCCGTCGCGCATTGCAGCGCGAGCATAACCGCGCGCTACGGAACGGCGGGCGCGGGAAGCGGGCCGCGCTTCGCGAGGTCCTCGCGCAACCGCCAGATGCGCTCGACGGTCGCCTGGAATTCCGGCCGCCCGAGCCCCCCGCGGCGCAGCGCGCTCGTCAGGGCCGCGAGGCCCTGGTCGCCCTCGCCGACGACCTTGTTGGAGAACAGCAGCAGGTCCATGCCGGCCCGCGCGGCCAGCCGCGAGCGGTTCCCGATGGAGCCGAAGCGCTGCAGCGCACCCGCCTCCATCGCGTCGGTGATCGTCACGCCGCTGAACCCCAGCTGCTCGCGCAGCTGGCCGCGCACGATCCGGCTCGACAGGCCCGACGGACGCGCCGGGTCCAAGGCCGGGTACGTGGCCCACGACGGCATGACCAGCCGCACGCCGGCGCGGATCGCCGCCGGGTACGGGCGCATGTCCACGTCGCGCAGGGTGCGCGCGGACAGGCGCAGCGTGACCGGTCCCTCGTCGGTGTTCTGGCTGGCGCTCGCGGCGCCCAGCCCCGGGAAGTGCTTGGTCGTGGCCGCCACGCCCGTGCGTTGCTGCGCCGCCACGAACGCCGCGCCCAGCCGCCGGACGGCGAACGGATTGCGGCTGAACGAGCGCCCGAACTCGTCGAGGAAGTCGCCGGGCTGACGGTAGACGCCCAGGACGGGCGCCAGGTTGACGTTCATCCCGACGCCGCGCAGGTTCCGCCCGGCGCCCTGGCCCGCGCTGCGCGCGACCGCCGTGCTGTCGCGCGACTGCCCCACCTGCCTGGCCGACAGCACCGGCGCCCCGGGCAGCCGCTTGACGATCCCACCCTCCTGGTCGGTCATCATCAGCAGCGGCGCGCGGATCGGGCTGCGCAGCCGCGCCGCCTGCAGCCGCCGGATCACCCCGCGGATCTGCGCGCGGCTGGCGATGTTCTCGCCGAAGAAGATCACGCCCGCGGCCCGCCCCTGGCGGATGCGCGTGAGCAGCGCCGCCGGCGGCTGCAGGCCCGGGTAGCTGTAGACGACGCGCTGGCCCGCCAGCTGGACGTCCGACAGGCGCGGCGCCGACCGCGCGGAGGCGGAGGCCGGGGCGAGGGCCAGGAGCGCGGCGAGCACGCCGAGCGCCGCCGCGGCCGTGCGGCGGCGCCCGCTCGTCGTGCCTGGACCTCTCCCCGTCATCGCCTCAGGCTCAGCCCGTCGGGCCGGAGAACCGCACCCGCAGGTTGCCGCCGCTGCACTCCATGTTCTGCGGCAGTCGCGTCACCAGACGGCACGTGAAGTCGATGCCCGCCGCTTCCACGGTGCGCACGCTGTCGTGCGCCCGAAAGCGCGTCATCCACGCCCGGCCCAGCGCCAGCGCCGTGTCGCAGCTGTAGGAGCCCGGACGGACCGACCCCAGCTGGAAGATCGACAGGAACGACACCCCGCGGCGGATGTTCCCGCAGCGCAGCCCCGCCGACCGGTGGCCGAACGTCATGATCAGCCGCGACCCGCGTGGAATGCTCTCCACGGCGTCCAGCGTCACGCTGTACAGCGAGCCGCCGAGGCTGTAGCGGGCGTTGAAGAGCCGGTAGGCGCCATGCACGAAGGCCGGCACGGCGTTGACGGCCAGCAGGCGCAGGTTCGTGCCCGGCAGTCGCACCGACAGCCGCTTGTTGCTGGCGCCGCCGGCAAGGCTGAACGTCGCCTCGCACAGGGTCTCGGAGCCCCGGCAGGTGCTGGTCGCGGAGCCACCGCCGGCCTGGGCGACGGCGGGGGTCACGGCCAGCGCGCCCACGGCCAGGGCGGGGGCGGCCCAGCGAACGAAACGCATCCTCATTCCATTTCCTTTCGTCGGTTTACGGCCCTGCTCAGACCTGCGTGTCGACGGCGACCTCGAAGCGCTCGACCTGCGGTGCGCTGGTTGCACCGCCGGCGTCGGCGGCGCGCTGGCGGGAGGACTGGACCGCCTCCTCGCTTGCCCGCATCTGCTCGAGCGACTCCCAGTAGCTCGTCCCCACGGCCTTGCCGCTCTCGCGGTCCACCAGCAGCGTGAAGCCCTTGAAGCCGTCGATCTCGCGAAACCGCGGTATGTCCTCGGACTCAAGCTGGCTGACCGCCTCGTCGATCCGCGCGGGGTCCATCTGGATCGTCGTGACTCGTGCGTGCATACGCAGCCCCCTCAGTCGCCTGTGCGGGCGAGCCTAACGCGCGCGCAGGCTTACGGGGCGATTCAATCGCGTCACGTTGCGCGAGTCGGCCGCCGCCGCTCAGCGCTTGGACTTCGACTTCGCGCGCTCGACCAGCGGCTCGTCCTCGGGCTCCTCCGTCGCCGGATTGCCCGCGAAGCGCGACGACGCGCGCGGCTGCTCGGCGCGCTCGCGCACCTCCGCGGGGTCGCTGGGCGGCGAGTGCCTCGGCGGCGAGCCGGGCGTGTGCAGCAGGTTGTGCACGTCCTTGACGCCGTCGATGCCGGCCGCGGCCGCACCCAGGGACTTGACGTCCTCGGGCCGCTTGACCTCGCCGCGCAGCTCCACGACGCCGTTGCGCACGTTGACGCTGACGCTGTCCTTCGGCGCGTCGGCCGGGCGGAACAGCTCGGACTCGACCTTGCGCGCGAGCGTGACGTCGTCGTACTCGCGGTCCTCGCGGCGCACCGGCGCGGTCGCCTCGTGCGCGACGCCCTTGGCGTGCCCCGCCACGAAGCGCGCCTGGCGATCGACGGACTCGGCGCCCGAGCGCACGGCGGACGCGGCGCGGTCGCGCGCGACGTGACGGCGGCGCTTGTCCAGGTACGCGACCAGCCACCCGGCGGCCACTCCAGCGCCGAGCAGCAGGGATTTCGGCGGGCTGCGCCGGTGGCGCCGGCGACCGAACGGCATGCGTCCAATCAGGGCGGTCATGTGTGGGGATCCTCCTTCGCGATCGAAAGCTCGCTCGCCAAGGCTCTACCCGGCGATCGACCCCCTCGAACGGGCAGACGCGGGCAGGTAGCTTCCCGGTCGCCCATGGCACCCGACGATTTCGTCGCCTGCACCGTGGCGACCCGCCGCTTCGTCGCACAGGCGCGCGTGCTCGCCGACTCCTTCCTCGCGCACCATCCGGGCGGTCGCTTCGCCGTGCTGGTCCCGGACGACCCGCACGGCGAGGTGAGCGTCGATCCACGCGTGGCGGTGCTGCGGCCCGACGACGTCGGCGTGGACGATCCCGAACTGCACCGCATGGCGCTGCACTACACGGTCAAGGAGCTGGCGTGCGCGATGAAGGTGGTGCTGGCCCGCCATCTCGTGGGGCAGGGCGAGACGGTGGTCCTGCTCGACGGCGACGTCTGCGTCTACGACGACCTCGGTGCCGTCGCGCAGGCCGCGCGCGAAACCGGCGTCGTGCTGTGCGGCCACTCGCCGACGGCATTCCCGACACCCGACCGCTACCCGCCCAACCCGACGTACGCGCCGCGCATGCGCAACGCCTACGGCCCGGAGCAGATGACGATGCAGAACGGGACGTTCAACACGGGCGTCGTCGGCGTGGCGCCGCGCGGCGCCGACTTCCTCGACTGGTGGCACGCGCGCGTCGCGCGCTACTGCCTGTCGGACCCCAACCGCGGGCTGTTCCAGGAGCAGGGCTGGACGGCGCTGGCGCCGACGCTGTTCGACTGCCGCATCTGGCGCGAGCCCGGCTGGAACGTGAGCCCGTTTCACCTGCACGACGGCGACGTGTCGTGGGCGGGCGACCGGCCGCTCGCCGGGAGCGCGCCGCTGCGCTGCTTTCACTTCATCACGTTCGACCCGCGCCGCCCGGCGCAGTTCACCTCCGTCGACCACCTGGTGGGGGTGTGGCCGCGCATGGCGCAGCGTCCCGGCGCCGCGCGCCTGTGCGCACAGTACGCCGAGCGCGTCCTGGCGGCGGGACACGAGGCCGCGCAGGCCGAGGTCTCGCCGTACGAGCGGCTTGCCGACGGCACGCTCGTCGACGACAACATGCGCGCCGCGTACGGCGAGGCGCTGCTCCAGCACGAGGCGGGTCGCGGGCCGCAGCCGCCGAACCCGTTCCACGACGGCGACGTCGAGGGCTGGCTGCGCTGGCTGGGCGAGCCGCCGGAGGAGGCGGCCGGGGAGCGTCCGGTGTCGCGCTACCTGCTCGGGCTGCACGGCCGGCTGCAGTGGGTCTACGGCGCGTTTCGCGAGGTCCCCGGCCGCGACGCCGGCGCGTTTCTCGACTGGCTCCCGGCGGCGGCGCGCGATGGCCGCCTCGACGTGCCGGCGCGCTGGCTGCCGCCCGAGCCCGCGCCGGCGCCCCCCGAGCCCGACCCGGCGCTGCTCGAGCTGCAGGCGGAGTACCGCGAGCTCCTGCGGACCGTGCAGTCCTACCGCGCCAGCCGCAGCTGGCGGCTCACGGCGCCGCTGCGCCGCCTCGGCGCGCTGCGGCGCCGCTGACGCCGCGGTTGCGCCGGGTCGCGCCCGGGTAACCGGACGGGGCGCATGGGAAAGGAGACTCCATGATCGGCGCCATCATCCTCGGCCTCGTGGCCGGCTTCGTGGCGAAGGCCCTCATGCCGGGGCGCGACCCCGGCGGGTTCTTCGTGACCATCCTGCTCGGGCTCGGAGGAGCCCTGGTCGGGTTCTTCCTCTTCACCAAGCTGCTGGGCATCGGCGACGACGAGGCCTTCGACCTCGGCGGGCTGCTGGGAGCCATCGTCGGCACGATGATCCTGCTGTCGGGCTACCGGCTGATCGCCGGGCGCTCGGGCGGCGAGCCGCTCACGCGCGGCGGCCGCGCGGCCTAGCCGCGACCCAGGAACCGCAGCACGTCCGCGGCGTCCGCGTCCAGCGCGGCGGCGCGGGCGCGCGCGAGGCGCCCGAAGGGCTCCAGCACCACCCCGCCGCGCGCCGGCAGCCGCCAGGTGGCCACCGCGCGCCCGTCGGCGAGCGCGAAGGGCCGGAACATCCCGTTGCCGACGACCGCCGTCTCGTGCCGGCCCAGGATCCGCTCGCGCGAGCGCCAGCCAAGCAGCACCGGGTCGAAGGCGCCCAGCAGCCGCGGCGGCGGGAGCTGCGCCGCGGGCGCCCGCCGGCGCAGGTCGACCAGCCCGCGGGGCCGTTCCACCAGCCGCGACGCGATCGCCCCGAGCCCGGCGCGCGCATCGCGCAGCGGCAGGCCGGCCCAGCGCGCCAGGTCGCGGTCGTCCGCCGGCCCGTGCCCCGCCAGGTAGCGACGGGCCAGCTCGGCCAGGGCGGCGGCGCGGTCCACCGGCGCCGGCGGGCCGAGCCAGTCGCGCACGAGGACGTAGGCCTGCTCGCGGCCCACGACCGGGCCGCGCACCGCGAGGCCGCGCAGGCAGGCGAGCTGCAAGACGTGGATGAGCGCCTGGCCCTCCGTGCGCACGCCGGCCGCGGCCACGTGCTCGCGCAGCGCCGCACGCGCGAGCGGCCCCTCGTTCGCGAGCGCGCGCTGCACCGCGGCCACGCCGCGCTGCGCGTCCTCCGGCGAGACCCCCATCTGCGCGAGCCGGCGCAGCGTGCCGGCCGTCTGCGTCGGGGCGGTGAGGGCGAGCAGCCACGGGTAGTCGTCGCCGCGGACCAGGTGCAGCGTGCCGCGGTTCAGCCACGTGACGACCAGGGAGCGGTCCTCGGTCAGGGCGCGGTCGACGTCCGCGGCGAAGGTGCCACGCGTCCGCGCGCGTACGGCGAGGCGAAAGCCGCGCGGGTCCTGACCCTGCACGGCGAGGAGCCGTTCGGCCACCGCGACCGGGTCGCGCGCGGGCGGCCCCGCGAGCAGCTGTGCGGTCAGGCGCTCGGCCAGCACGCGTGGGATTGTGCCGCTGACGCGGCGGCTCAGGCCGTCGGCTGCGACGTCGCCGTGCGCGCCGCGTCGCGCTCGCCCTCGACGCGGCCGTCCGGGCCGGACTGCGCTCCGCCGGCGGACGGCTCGGGCTCCTCCTCGTCGCGCGGGCGCGCGTACAGGTACCAGTAGGCGCCCGCCACGAACACGGCCGCGCCGACCAGGTTCCCCAGGAAGGCGAAGATCCAGTTGTGGACGGCGTCCCACCAGGTGATGTCGCCCGCGCCCGCGAAGATCGCGGCGGGCAGGAAGAACATGTTCGCCACCACGTGGTCGAAGCCCATCGCGACGAAGGCCATGATGGGGAAGAAGATCCCCAGCACCTTGCCCGAGACGTCGTCGGCGGCCAGCGCGAGCCACACGGCGAGGCACACCAGCCAGTTGCAGCCCAGCGCGCGCAGGAAGATCTGCCACTCGGTCTCCTCGATCCCCTTCAGCGTCGCGATCTCGGCCAGCCGCTCCTTGGGCAGTTCCGCCGTCACCACCCCGGTCTGGTCGGCCAGGAAGTAGGCGACGAACAGCGACCCGAGCAGGTTTCCCACCAGCACGATCCCGAAGTTGGAGAACAGCCGGCGCACCGGCACGCGCTCGCGGAAGGCGGCCAGCGGCAGCAGGGCCATGTTGCCCGTCAGCAGCTCGGAGCCCGCGATCACGACGAGGATCAGGCCGAGCGAGAAGACGGCGCCCGCGAACAGCGTGGGCAGCGTGCCCCACGTCTCCTCCGGCATCCCGGAGGTGACGCTGATCGCGAGCAGCGCCCCGAAGGCGATGTAGGCGCCGGCGAGGAAGGACGCCACCAGCGCGTTGTCCCACGACAGCGCGGCCTTCTTGGCCCCGGTGTCGGTACTCACCTCCGTGATCTGATCGGGGCTCTTGAAGCCCATGCGGCTCCTCTCTACCCGCGGCCGTGGGACGCTACGCGGCGACGGGAGGAGGCGATGAGCGCGCAGAGCACACGCAGGGAGCTGCTTCAGGACGCCGCGGCGCTGGCGGCGACCGCCGGCCTGGGCGCCGCGCTGGCGGGTGACGCGGCGGCCTCGCCGAAGGCGCGGCGGCGCCCGCGCGTCCCGGCGTCGCGGCGCGGCAGGCGGGTGGCGGTCCTGGGCGGCGGGATGGCGGGCCTGGCGGCGGCTCACGAGCTGCGCGAGCGCGGCTTCGAGGTCGACGTCTACGAGCGCAGGGCGCTGGGCGGCAAGGCGCGCAGCATCCTCGTGCCGTGGAGCGCGCGCGGCGGGCGCCGCGCGCTGCCCGGCGAGCACGGGTTCCGCTTCTTCCCGGGCTTCTACCACCACGTCCCCGACACGATGCGGCGCATCCCGTTCGGGCGCAATCCCAACGGCGTGTGGGACAACCTCGTGGACGCGACCGAGACCAAGGCGCCGCGCACGGGCGGGCGCGCGGACGGCACCGCGTTCGCGCTCGCGCCGGATCCCAACGAGGCCCGCACACCCGACGGCATGCGCCGGCTGCTGCTGGAGGCGTTTCGCTCCGACACCCTGCCGCCGCACGAGCTCGCGTACTTCGTCGAGCGCGTCATGGTCTTCCTCGCCAGCTGCGACGAGCGGCGCTTCGGCCAGTGGGAGCACGTGAGCTGGTGGGACTTCATCAGGGCCGAGCGCATGTCCGCGGAGTACCAGAAGGTCCTCGCCCGCGGCCTGACCCGCGCGGTCGTCGCCGCCAAGGAGAAGGTCGCCTCGACGCGGACGATCGGGAACATGGGCGAGGCGTTCGTCTACAACATCCAGAACCGCGGCAACGACGGGTCGCCGGACCGCGTCCTCAACGCGCCGACGAACGAGGCGTGGATCGATCCGTGGGTCGCGCTGCTGCGCAGGCTGGGCGTCCGCTTCCATCTCGGTCAGTCGGTGGACGCGCTGCGCGTCCAGCGGGGGCGCGTCGACTACGCGCGGGTCTCCGACCGCCGCGGGCGCCGCCGCGCGGTCGAGGCCGACTGGTTCGTGTGCGCGGTGCCGGCGGAGCGGGCGCGCAAGCTGTGGTCGCGGCGCGTGCTGGCGCTCGACCCGTCGCTGGAGCTGATGGACGAGCTGTTCGTCGACTGGATGAACGGGATCCAGTACTACCTGCGCAAGCCGCTGCACATCATCCGAGGACACCTGACCTTCGTCGACGCGCCCTGGGCGCTGACCGCCCTGACGCAGGAGCAGTTCTGGGCGGGGCGCAAGTTCGCGCGCGACTACGGCGACGGGACCGTCGTGGACTGCTTCTCGGTCGACGTGTCCGACTGGGACACGCCGGGGATCGTCTACGGCAAGCCCGCCAAGCGCTGCACGGCGCCCGAGGTCGCGCGCGAGGTCCTGGAGCAGATCAAGCTGCATCTCAACGACAACGGGTCCGACGTGCTGACCGACGACATGGTCCACTCGTGGTTTTTGGACCCGGCCATCGCGTGGTCGGAGAAGGGGCGGCGCAACACCAACGAGGAGCCGCTGCTCGTCAACACCGTCGGCACGTGGGAGAAGCGCCCCCGGGCGCGCACGGAGATCCCGAACCTGTTCCTCGCCGGAGACTACGTGCAGACCAACGTTGACCTCGCGACGATGGAGGGCGCGAACGAGTCGGGCCGCGCCGCCGTCAACGCGCTGCTGGACGCCGCCGGCTCCCAGGCCGAGCCGGTCCCGATGTACAAGCTGTACGTGCCGCCCGAGTTCGAGGCGGAGAAGCGGGCGGACGCGGAGCTCTACCGCCGCGGCCAGCCGCACGCCCTCGACGTCGGCTGAGCGCTGCCGAGGGCCCCGGACGGGCATGATGGAGGAAGTGAGCGACGAATCCTCCTCCATCCGCAGCGTCAAGATCGACGCCGACGAGCGCGGCGGCTGGTCGTCGGACCGCCCGCGCCGCGAGGGCGCGCCCCGGCGCGAGGCGGACGTCTCGGTGCGCAACCGCGTGCTGCGGCCGGCCGACCGCATGCGCTACTCGCCGGGCAGCCTCGTGGTGGTCGTCTCGGCCTCCAAGGCCGACCGCGACGCCTTCGTGGAGCGGGTCTTCGAGTCGCCCAACGCGATCCTCTCGCTGGACAAGGTCCGGGGGCTGCTGGCCGGGCGCGTCGCGGAGGACGAGATCGAGGCGCGGGCGCCCGAGCTGCTCGAGGCGGCGGTGGCCAAGCGCCTGGAGGGCGAGCACGCCGTGGTCCTGGCCGCGGAGGGCGTGGACGCCGCGGAGCGCGAGCGCTTCGTTCGCCTGGCCGCCCGCGCCGGCCGCCCGCGCCACCTGATCCTGCTGGAGACGGCGCGCGAGCGCGTCGCCGAGGAGGACCGTGCGCCGCTCAACGCGCTGCGCAGCGCGCTGGACGCCGGGCAGCTGGGCGCCGAGGGCTTCCACACCGCCCTGCGGCTGGGCGGCGGGTCGGCGGACGAGATCAAGCGGATCGTCTTCCGGCCCGAGCCGCGCGACGACTAGGCCGGCGCGAGCCGGACCGGCAGCGTCTTGAGCTGGTTGACGAAGGGCGACTCGACGTACTGCGGGCGCCCCGCCAGCTCCATCGCCGGGTAGCGGTTCAGCGTCTCCTCGAGCAGCACCCGCAGCTCCAGCCGCGCCAGCGCCGCGCCCAGGCAGAAGTGCCGCCCGCCCGCGCCGAACGCCTGATGGTCGGGGTCGCGCGTGACGTCGAAGCGGTCGGGGTCCTCGTAGCGGGTCTCGTCGCGGTTGGACGAGACGTACCACATGACGACCTTGTCGCCCTCGCGAATCGGCTGCCCCGCCAGCTCGGTGTCGCGCGTGGCGGTGCGCCGGAAGTGGGCGAACGCCGGGAACATGCGCAGCGCCTCTTCCACCGCGCTGGGGATCAGCGACGGGTCGGCGAGCAGCCGGTCGCGCTGCTCGGTGTCCTCCATCAGCGCGCGCATGGCGCTGCAGTACGTCGCCTTGGTGCTGTCGTTGCCCGCCGCGACCAGCAGGAAGAACCCCATGACGATCTCGTGCTCCTCCAGGCGCTGGCCGTCGATCTCGGCATGGACCAGCACGCTGGTCAAGTCGTCGGTCGGGCGCTCGCGGCGCTCCGCGATCAGCGCGTTGCAGCGCTCGAACATCTCCGGGACGTCGCGCTCCATCACCATCTGGACGCCCTCGGGGTTGAGGTCCGGATCGCCCGCGGCCATGATCGAGTTCATCAGCCGCGCCCACGTCTCGTCCTCCCCGGGCGGGACGCCCATGAACGAGCCGATCACCCGCGAGACGACGGGCTGCGCCACGTCGGTCACCAGGTCGCACGTCTCGCGCTCCGCGAGGCGGTCGAGCGCGCCGGTGGTGATCGCGCGGATCGCGTCCTCGTGCTCGGCGATGCGCTTGGGCGTGAACCCGCGCTGGAAGAGCATCTTCAGGCGGTCGTGCTTGGGGGGGTCCATCCCGATGAACATCGCCTGGATCAGCTCGAGCGGCATGACCGCGTCGGTGAGCGCGGTGACCCCGCCGCGCTCGGAGGAGTAGGTCTGCCAGTCCATCGACACCGTGCGCACGTCCTCGGCGCGCGTGACCGACCAGTAGCCGGCCTCGCCGGGGTACTCCGTGATGCGCTCGGTCCAGTGGACCGGGCACTCGGAGCGCAGGCGCGCGAACAGCTCGTACGGCGGCCCGTCCTGCCACAGCGGACGCTCGCTTACGAGCAGTCCGTCCAGATCGGTCCCGTCCGAGGACCGGGGTTTCGGTTCAACCGCCATCGTGACCCTCCCGAGGTGCGAGCAAGCGGGGAAGCGCCGAGACTACCGGCGCCCCCCGCCCGCCGCCACCCCTAGCTGAGCCGTCCGCTGCCGTGGCAGTGGTAGCCGTAGCGGTGATACGTCCGGTCGCGGCCCCTCTTGCAGAACTGCCCACGTCGCAGGCACTTCTGCCCCCACGGCAGGTGTGCGTGGGTGTAACCCGAGCGGCAGGTGTGCGACGCCTGGGCCTGCGGCGACGCGGCCGACGACTCTGCCGCGACGGGAATCGCTCCCACGAGCGACACGGCCGCCAGCAATCCGACATAGCGCTTGCGCACTCTCGTTCCTCCCGGTTCGATCCGTGAGCCACGAAAGTAGAGCGCTGGCGCCGTCCCCGCACCGGGGTCGCCACCCCAGTCTTTTGGCGAGCCGCGGCGCGGCGGCGCGGCCCGTAGGCTGTGCGCGTGGCCGGCTGGGACGACGACGACTGGGTGGGCACGCCGCCCGAGGGGCGCTACACGCGCGACCGGGCCAAGCCGGAGTTCTGGTGGCATCAACGCCCCGTGAGCTTCGTCGGGGCGGCGCTCGTCGTGGCGCTTATCGTGGTCGCGATCGTCGCGTTGCTGAGCTGATGGGCAAGCGCCAGCGCCGGCGCGGGCGCGACGACGCACCGGTGGCGACCGACGACTACGTCGACGAGGAGGGCAACGTCCTCACGCTGCGCCGCACGGTCTCGCCCGGGACGGTCAGGAAGCTGCGCGAGCCCGCCGGCGCCGCGGGATCGTCCGCCGAGGACCGCTGGCAGCGGCGCACCGAGCTGCTGTTCGAGCGCTTCGCCGTCCGCTGGACGATCGCGGGGCTGCCGCTCATCGAGCAGCGCGAGCTGCTGGGCCGCTACCGGATGGCCGACGCGGCGACGCGGCGCTGGGTCCGCGCGCGGCTGGACGAGCACGTCGCGCGCCACCACCCCGAGCTGGCGGACGGCTGAGCCCGCGGCTCAGGGGCCGGCACGGCGGTGCCGATGCTTGGGACCGTGAGCGACGAAGCGATGGACGTCTGGCGCCAGGAGATCGCCGATTCGGCGGGTCCCGCCGCGCCTGCGCCGCCGCGCGGTTCCGTCCCGCCGCCCGGGCGCCCGCGCCGTCCCCTTCCGCGGCTGGTGCCCTCGCGACCGCGCAGCGCGACCGCGAGCGGCGTCGCCGCCCTGGCCGGGGGCGTGCTCGGCGCGATCGTCACCTTCGCGCACGGCTGGCCGCCCGGCGACGGGCTGCTGGTCGCGCTGGCCCTGATCCCGGTCGCCGTGGGCGGGATCGAGTACGCGCGCACGCGCGGCGTCGCCCTCGCGCTGGGCCACGGCGTCCTCGCCGGCGTCTGCGGCGGGCTGGCCGCGCTCGTCATCGTGCCGGTCTGGGGCTTCCTGGAGTTCCTGGACTGCTGGATGAGCTGGCTCGCCGACTGCTGAGCCGGGCTGGCGCGTAGGCTCGCGCCATGCGTACGCACGAATGGGTGCTCTGGGTCGCCGTGGCCGCCGCCTTCGTCCACGCCCTGGAGGAGCACATGCTGGACTGGCTGCGCTGGGCGCGCGAGGCGCTCGGGTTCGAGCTGACGTGGGCCGACTTCTACGTCGTCAACGCCGGGGTAGTGGTGCTCGCCGCCGCCGGGGCGATGATCGGCTGGCGCTCGCCGGAGCTGAGCCTGGCGGTCCCGGCGCTGTTCGCCGTCAACGCGATCTTCTTCCACGTCCTGCCGACGATCGTCCAGCGCCGCTTCTCCCCGGGCGTCTTCACCGCGGTCGTCGTGTACCTGCCCGTGGCGGCCTGGGCCTACTGGGCCGCCGACCGCGACGGCGTCCTGGACCTGCGCGCCGTCCTGGTCTCCGCGGCCGGGGGCGTACTCCTGATGGCGTTTCCGGTCGCGCTGATCAAGCTGCGGCGCGCTCCCTGGGTCCGGGGCGGTTAGCATCGCCTTCCATGGCGCGCGGGAGGCGGTTGCTGGAGGTCGGGGCGTTCGTCGCGGTGTACGTGGGGCTCGGCGAGGCGCTGGACATGAACCCGAACGTCTACCTGGTCGCCGGCATCCCGCTGGTGGCCGCGTTCCAGCTGCTCGTCGCGCGGCGTCCGCTGCGCGCACTGTGGGTGCGCGACGCGCCGGCCTTCGTGCTGACGCCCCGGGTGGCGCTCGTCGGGGCGCTGCTCGCCGTCGTCCCCGTCGTCATGCTGGTCATCGACGCCACCAAGGACGCCCCGGTCGCCCTGTACCTGTGGGACCTGGCCGCGCTGGCCGGCGCGTTCGTGGCCGCGTGGGCGCTGACGCAGTTCACCGAGCGCACCTTGCGCCTGCTCGGGCTGTGCCTGGTGACGGCCGTGCCGATCGGGCTGTTCTGGCTGGTCGGCGTGGAGCTCCTGGACGACGCGTTCTTCCACCGCGCCGCCGACGAGCCGAGCTTCGACCTGCTCGTCTTCGGCCAGTACCTGTTCCTCTACTTCCCGTCGGTGTTCGTGATGGAGGAGGTCGTGTTCCGCGGGGCGCTGGACTCCCACGTGCAGCACGAGGGGGAGCGCCACGGGCTGCTGACCGCGATCTACATCTCGGTGCTGTGGGGCCTGTGGCACATCCCCGTGCGAGGGCACGAGCCGATCGTCGCGCTCGTCGTCGTGATGGGAACCACCGGGATCCTGCTGTCGATCTTCTGGCGGCGCTCGGGGAACCTCGGCGTGTCGGGCGGCGCGCACGCATTCATGGACTCCGTGCGAAACGGCTTCGGGAACTTCCCGGCCTGACATCATCCCCCGATGGCCCTGATCCCA
Organism: Solirubrobacteraceae bacterium; assembly: GCA_031177685.1. Taxonomy (GTDB): domain Bacteria; phylum Actinomycetota; class Thermoleophilia; order Solirubrobacterales; family Solirubrobacteraceae; genus AC-38. Next base: position 118,706 of record JAPSGI010000003.1, read on the forward strand.
GAGTCGGCCGCGACGGGGACGCACCGCATGCCGCCGGGGCCGGGGCTGCCGCGCGCGCTGCAGACCGCGGGGTTCATGTTCTTCCCGCGCCGGTTCTTCGATTACTCGCGCCGGCGCTACGGCGACGCGGTCACGTTCAGCACGGCGTTCGACTCGCGCTTCGTGATGCTGTTCGACCCCGACCTGGTCAAGCAGGTCTTCCAGGGCAACAACGAGCAGCTGCGGGCCGGCGAGGCCAACGCGCTGCTGGGGCCGGTGCTGGGCGAGCGCTCGGTACTGCTGCTCGACGGCGCCGAGCACCTGCGCCATCGCCGGCTGATGCTGCCGCCCTTCCACGGGCGGCGCATGCAGGCCTACGAGCAGACGATGCGTGCGGCGGCCGACCGCGCCATCGACTCGTGGCCCGCGCACGAGCCGTTCGCGCTGCACCCGAGCATGCAGTCGCTGACCCTCGAGGTGATCATGCGCGCCGTCTTCGGGATGGAGCCCGGACCGCTGGACGACGAGCTGCGCGCGAAGCTGCGGGCCATGCTCGAGCCGGTGGCCCGCCCGCTGGGCATCATGCTGATGCTGTTCAGCGGGCGCCTGCGCCGCGGCCAGGGCGCCGCGGCCGCGCGCTTCGCCGAGCAGCGCCGGGCGGTCGACGAGATCCTGTTCGCCGAGATCGCGCGCCGGCGCGAGGACCCGGACCTCGAAGAGCGCGACGACGTGTTCTCGGCGCTGCTGCTCGCGCGCGACGAGGACGGCAGCGCGCTCACCGACCAGGAGGTCCGCGACGAGCTGCTGACCCTGTTGGTGGCCGGCCACGAGACGACGGCGACCGGCCTGGCCTGGTCGTTCGACCTCCTGCTGCACACGCCGCCCGCCCTGCGGCGCCTGCGCGAGACGCTGGCGCAGGACGACGAGGAGTACCTCGAGGCGGTGGTCAAGGAGGCCCTGCGCATCCGGCCGGTGATCCCCGGCGTCGGTCGCGTGGTGCGCGGCGAGCCGTTCCAGCTCGACGGCTGGGTCATCCCGCCCGGCGTCGAGCTCAACCCGTCGATCACCACCATCCACCGCCGCGCGGACCACTACCCCGACCCCCAATCCTTCCGCCCCGAGCGCTTCCTCGGCCCCGACGCGCCCGACACCTACACGTGGATCCCCTTCGGCGGCGGCACCCGCCGCTGCCTGGGCGCCAGCTTCGCCCTGATGGAGATGCGCGTCGTCCTGCGCCGGGTCCTGGAGCGTACGGAGCTGCAGCCGACCGCCGGCCCCGAGAAGGTCCAGCGCCGCGCCATCACGCTCGTGCCCAAGAACGGCGTCCGCGTGCGCATGACGTCGCGCAACTCGGTGTAGGCTCGCCGGCGTGACCCGATTTGCGGAGGTCTGGGCGAAGGTGAGTCCGCGGTTGGCGCACCGGCCGGGGAGCTCGGCGACCACGCGAGCGCACGCGTGGTTGCTGCGGCGGACGCGCGGTCGCTTCGGGAGCCGGTTCCTCGGCGTGGAGGTGCTCGTGCTGCGGACGGTCGGCCGCCGCAGCGGCAAGGTCCGCGACTCGCCGATGTTCTACCTGCGCTACCGCGACGGTTATGCCGTCGTCGCGTCCAATGCGGCCTCGGAGCGCCCGCCCGCCTGGTGGCTGAACCTCCAGGCCAGCCCGGACGTCGAGGCGCTGGTGAAGGGCCGCGATTACCCCGTGCGCGCGCGTCCGGCGACGGCGCAGGAGACGGCCGAGCTGTACCCGCGCTTCACCGAGCTGTACGCGGGCTTCGACCACTACCGCGCGATCGCCACGCGCGACCTGCCGGTCGTCGTCCTCGAGCCGCGGACCTAGAGCCTCGCGTCCGGCTGGACGCCGGGGTAGCGTGCGCGGACACCCATCTCCCTGGAGGTAGTCCGATGTCCGTCCGCCGTCTCGCGGCAGCGCTCGCGCTCGCCGCCCTCGCCGTCCTGGCGACCACCGCCCTGGCGTCCAGCCGCCCGACCGGCTCCGCCGCCGCCACGCAGCGCTGCTTCAACTTCACCGTCGTGCAGCCCGATCCCCAGGCGCGCTTCGCCGCCGGCGTGTACCAGCGCCTGAACTTCAGCCCCGGCAACACGCTGAGCTGCAACACCACCTACCACCTGCTGCGCAGCTACCTGTACGACCCGCGCTCGCTGCGCGGCTGGACGGTGGGCCCGCTGGTCGGCCCGCTGCGCAACGCCACCGGGCGGCGCTTCGTGCGCAACGGGACGCGCGGACAGGTCGGCTTCGACGTGTACCGCAACACGCCGCCGCCCACGCCCGACGTGATCGTGCGCAACGTGCGCATGCAGGCGGGTACGACGCGGACGTACACCACGCGAATCCCCACACGGACCCCCGACGTCGGGCAGACGGTCCAGCTGATCAACGGAGCCGGCGCGCAGATGCTGCAGTCCGGCTTCTACCTGTCCGGTGGGTACACCGTGTACTTCGCGCGGGTGCAGACGCCCAACCTCGACGGCTACAGGGGGCAGGTCCAGTTCCGCATCACCACGCAGGAGTCCTAGCGCGCCGGACGCTCGTCGCCGCCGCGGCCGGCCTTGCGCTGGCCGCGGCGGGCTGCACGGACGACTCCGTCTACAGCGAGGGCGGCGACGAGCAGACGGAGCGCGCCGCCCGCGCCGTGGTACGCGCCAACCTCACCGCGCTCGCCCGCGGGGACGGCCGGACGTACTGCGGCTCCTACACGCCGCGGTTCTTGCGCACCTACCACGACTCCTACGCCGCCTGCGTGAAGCGCTTCAAGGAGCCCAAGCCGGGCGCGCCCGCCCCCCGGATCCGGTGGGAGGGCTTCCTCACGGCCAGCGACACCAAGGTCAACGTCGAGTTCACCGTAAACGCAGGCGCGACGCAGAGCTATTTCCTCGAGCACCGGCGACCGGTGCCCCAGGCCGGCACGACGCCGCGCTGGCTGATCGACCTGGAGAGCGTCGAGCGCGAGTAGTCAGGCCAGCGCCGGCCGCCGCAGCGCCATCGCGACCAGCGGGAAGACGAGCGTCGAGAGCATGGCGGCCCCCACGAGCGCGGCCGAGGTGGACGCGCGCATGTCGCCCTGGTCGACGGCCAGCGTGGTGATCGCGACGACCAGCGGGAGCTGGGTCGAGCAGTAGAAGGCCAGCGCGCCGCGGTCCCGGCGCGCCGGAAGCTCGCGCCGGTAGAGCAGCAGTGCCGGGAGTCCTCGGACGAGCAGGAACAGCGCGAGGAAGAGCGGCAGCTTGAGCAGGGCCGAGGCGCTGGACACCAGCGCCTCGCCGTCGAACGCCATCCCGCTGGTCACGAAGAAGAACGGGATCAGAAAGCCGTAGCCGATCGCGGTGATCTTGGAGTCGAACACTGGCACCTCGCGCGCGGCCAGGGCCTGGCGCGTGATCAGCCCCGCCACGAAGCCGCCGAGGAGCAGGTCGAGGCCCAGCTCCGAGGCCAGGGCGACCAGCCCGAACACCAGCAGCACGGCCAGGCGGACCGCCACCTGCGAGCTGGCCTCGAACGTACGCTCCAGCAGCGGCCAGCCGCGGGTGGTCGAGCGGACCGCGAAGATCCCGGTCAGCACGGCGACCGCCACGAAGGCGGCCAGGATCGCGGCCTCGTGCAGCGGCTGGCCGCCCGCGAGCACCAGCGTGATCAGCACGATCGGCCCGAACTCGCCCAGGGCGCCGGCGGCCAGCAGGTAGCCGCCGAACCGCGTGCGCACCTCGCCGGCGTCGCGCAGGATCGGGATCAGCGTCCCGATCGCCGTCGTGGCCAGCGCGGATCCCGTGTAGAGCAGCGAGATCACCACGCCCGCCAGCGCGAGCACGCCGCCCACCCCGTAGGCCAGCGCCAGCGAGACGGCCCACGCGAGCCCGGCCAGCGCCAGCGGCCGCCCGCGGATGCGCGCGAAGTCGATCTCGTAGCCGGCGAAGAAGAACAGCATCCCGAGCCCGAGCGTCCCGAAGAACCGCGTGAAGTCGTCGAGCTGGGCGACGTCGAGGACCTGCGGGCCCACCGCGATGCCCAGGGCCAGCTCGATCACGACCACCGGGATCGCCAGGCGCGGGGCCAAGAACGTCGTGATCAGGCCGGCCAGCGTCGCCAGGGCGACGATGATCAGGAACGACAGCTCGTCGACCGCGACCATGAGGCGTATCTAATGCGACGTGTCGGTCGCGATTCGACGGGTATCGACCTGCGGACCCCCAAACCCAGGAGGCAGACGATGGAAGAGCCAAGGGACCCGCAGACCGGGGAGCCCATCGCCCGCCAGGAACCAGAGGGCGGCACGACGTCCAAGCAGGGCACGAAGGACGCGACCCGGCCGCCCGGCAACGGCGTGCGCGACGACGACGCCACCCGCAAGGCGGAGGAAAAGCTCGACCAGGCGGGTGGCGGCCACTAGGGTAGGCCGTCGCATGGACCCGGCCGTCCTCAGCCGCCTGCCGTTCTTCTCCGAGCTCTCGGAGGACGAGGTGGCCGCGATCGCGCGCAACGTAGACGAGGTGACGGTCGCCGAGGGCCGCGACATCGTGCGCGAAGGCGACTTCTCCTACGAAGTGTTCGTGATCGTCGACGGGGCGGCCCGGGTTCACCGCGACGGCGACACCGTCGCCGAGCTGGAGCCCGGCGACTTCTTCGGCGAGGGCGGCGTGCTGGGCAAGGGCCTGCGGGCCGCCTCGGTCACCACGAAGCAGCCCACCCGCCTGGTCACGCTCAACCACTGGGACATCCAGCGCCTGCGCAAGGAGATTCCGCAGGTCCTGGAGCGCATGGAGCAGGCGATGGACCAGCGCGGCGATTCGTAACGTTCCGCGCGCGACGCGTGCCGGCGGGCGTGCCAGGCTGGACGCGTGTCCGCTCGCGACGCCCCGCCCACCACGAAGCAGGTCTACGCCCTGTGCCGCGCGCTGCTCCAGGAGTCCGGCCGCCCGTGGCCGGGCACCCGCGCCGAGGCGTCCGCGCTGATCACGCGCCTGCGCGGCGAGCGTCAGGCGGCGGGCTAGCCGGCCTGGCGGCCGAACAGCTCGCCGCGCAGCGTGGCGATCTCGGTGACCGCGGCGCCGGCGTAGGCGACCCGGGCCAGCTCGATCTCCGCGTCGAGCTCCTCGAGCTCGGCCGTGGCGACGGTTGTCTCGGTGGTCAGGGCCCGCGCGCGTTCGGCGTGCAGGCTTGCGAGGTAGTTGCGCATATCGAGTGCGGACATGACTGCCTTCCTGACCTGGTGGACCGGGTGATCGGGAGTGATCAGGAAGCTACGAGCGCACGCGCCGCGCGACGCGCAAGCGCGCGACATGGGCCGTGTCAAGCTCGCGACACAGGCTGCGAGTCGCCGTCCGAGCGCACTTGGGGAACCAGGTGGCGCCCGATCAGCGGGACGTTCACGAAGCCCTCGACGCTCGCGTAGAGCAGGCCCACCTTGGGGATCGCCGCCGGCTCCTCGACCACGATCGAGCGCGGCAGCCACTCCGGCGCGAACTTCTCGTTGAAGTCGCGCAGCGACTGGATCTGGAAGAACGGGTTGAGCAGGTCGGCGAAGCGCTTCTGCGCGCGCTCCAGCGGCGAGAGCTTGGCCGTCTCGTCGAACAGCCGGCCCCACGCGGCGAAGTTCATCGACAGCCGCCGGAACCCGCGCTCGCCCAGCGCGAGCGCGGAGTTCGCGATCAGGAACTCCGTCACGCCGTTGACCGAGTCGGGATCGCGCTGCATGAGGTCCAGGGAGTACCCGGGCTCCGGGCCGTAGCAGGGCACGAGCCGCAGGAAGGCGACGGGGTGCTCGTCCTCGTCCAGCGCCAGCGCGAGCAGGAAGTCGGGGTTCTCGCCGCGGACGTCCTGGCCCAGCTCCATCGTGAACCCGCGCTCGGGCGCCTTGCCGCGCCAGCGCGCGCGGATCGCATTGAGGGCGTCGACCATGGCCGGCGACGCGTCGGTCTCGCGCAGCAGCCGGAAGTGGTGGTCGCGCCCAACGCGCTTGACCGCCGCGCGCACCTGCTTGCGCGCGCCGCCCTCCAGCGAGAACGTGTCGCAGCGGATGATGGCCTCGTCGCCCAGGTAGACGCCGTGGAACCCATGGCGGCGGTAGAGCGGCATGTCCTGCTCGCGGACGGCCAGGAAGGCGACGTGCCAGGCGCGGTCGCGGCAGTAGGCGAGGAACTCGTCCAGCACGCGCGGGACCGACGCGGGCGCACCGATCGGGTCGGCGGCCACGAGCGCGTAGCCGCTCACGTAGGTGTAGGCGATCATCGCGTCGCCGTCGGAGCCGAAGAAGTAGCTCTTGTCGTGGCGCAGCGCGAAGGGCGCCAGCGTGTCGGACCCCCAGCGGCGCACCAGCGCGCGCGCGCGCTCGCGATCGGCCTCGCTGGGGCCGGCGCGCTCGACGACCGCGCGGAAGGCCAGCGCGCACAGCACGACCAGGCCGGCGATGCCCAGCGCGAGCAGGGCGGCGGGGAAGAAGTCCGCGAAGAAGCGCCCGCGGTAGTCGTAGGGGCCGTCGAGCCCGACCAGCCCGAGGAAGACCGTCTCCAGGATCCCGCCGGCGCTCAGCGAGCCCTCGACGTGGCGCTCCTCCACCAGCAGGGTCAGCGCGCCGAACCCGACGACCGCCGTCAGGTAGAGCGGCACGAAGCGCAGCACCCCGCCCAGCGACGCGGGGTCGGCGCGGCCGGGGAAGGCACCGCGGAACCACACCAGCGCCACCAGCATGCCGACCGTGTAGAGCGCCGCGAGCGGATGCGGGCCCTTGAACACGTGCACCACCGCGGCCAGCGCGAAGATGCCCACCGCCGCCTGCCAGGCCAGCCGCTTGCGCCGCCCCAACTGGCGCGCGACCAGGAGCAGCGCCAGGCCCGCGAGCACCGACGCGACGTGGCCGGCGACCCGCACGCTTTCGGAGGCGAAGTAGTCCTGCACCACGCCGAGGCGCCCGTGCGCGACCGGCAGCTCGGGCAGCAGGTACATGAGGCCGGCCAGCGCGGTGAGCCAGGCGAGCACGCGCGGGACGACCATGTTCGCCGCGGTGGGGGGAGCGCTGGCCGGAGCCGCCGGCGCCGGCTCCTGCACGCCGACCTCGCCGTCACCCGCGCCCGACGCCAGCTCGGCGGCGGTAGGGACCGCCTCGGAGGCCAGCCCGCGGTGCGACGCGCGTTCGCCGATCCCCGCCTCGGGGCGCATCGTGGGGAAGAGGATCACGTCGCGGATCGCCGGGGCCCCCGCGATCAGCATCACCATCCGGTCCAGGCCGATGCCCAGCCCGCCGGTGGGCGGTAGCCCGTACTCCAGCGCGCGGATGTAGTCCTCGTCGACGTCCTCGGCCTCGACGTCGCCCGCCGCCTTGGCGCGCGCCTCGGCCTCGAAGCGCTCGCGCTGGTCCACCGGGTCGTTGAGCTCGGAGTAGGCGTTGGCCAGCTCGCGTCCCGCGACCACGCACTCGAAGCGCTCGACCATCAGCGGGTCGTCGCGGTGGGTGCGCGCCAGGGGCGAGACCTCGCGCGGGTAGTCGTAGACGAACGTGGGCTCGACGAGCGTCCCCTCGCACGCCTCGTCGTAGACCTCGCTCATCAGCCGGCCGGCGCCCCACGAGGCCTCGTAGGGCACGTGCAGTCGCTCGCACACCGCCCGCGCCTCCTCGACCGGCATCGAGGGATGCATCCGCACGCCGGTCTGCTCCTCGATCAGGTCCGCCATGCGAACCCGTCGCCACGGCGGAGTCAGGTCGACCTCGCGGCCCTCGATGCGGATCGTGGCCGTCCCGATCGCATCGCGCGCGGCGTTGACCACGATCGCCTCGACGAGGTCCATCATGTCGTGGTAGTCCGCCAGCGCCTGGTAGGCCTCCAGCAGCGTGAACTCGGGGTTGTGGCGCGTGTCCAGGCCCTCGTTGCGGAACACGCGGCCGATCTCGAACACCCGCTCGAACCCGCCCACCACCAGGCGCTTGAGGTAGAGCTCGAGCGCGATGCGCAGGTACATGTCGATGTCCAGCGCGTTGTGGTGGGTGACGAACGGGCGCGCCGCGGCGCCGCCGGCCTTGGCGTCCAGCACCGGCGTCTCGACCTCGACGAACCCGCGCTCGGTGAGCGTCCGGCGCACGGAGGCCAGCGCCTTGGAGCGCACGTCGAAGATGCGCTGGGACTCCGGGTTGACGATCAGGTCGAGGTAGCGCTGGCGCAGCCGCGTGTCGACGTCCGTGAGGCCCTTGTGCTTGTCGGGCAGCGCGCGCAGCGACTTGGAGAGCAGTTGCGCCTCGGTCACGCGCACCGACAGCTCGCCCCGGCGCGTCTTCATGACCTCGCCGACCGCGCCGACCCAGTCGCCGCGGTCCCAGTTCGCGATGTCCTCGAAGGCCTGGTCGCCGATCTCGGCGCGCTGGACGAAGAGCTGGATCGACCCCGTGTGGTCGCGCAGGTCGGCGAACAGCAGGTGGCCGTGGCTGCGCGACAGCATCACGCGGCCCGCCACGCGCACGATGTCGCCCGTCTCCTCGCCGGCCTGCAGGCCGTCGTAGCGCTCGTGGATCTCGGACGCCGCACGGTCGCGCTCGAACTTGACGGGGTAGGGATCGATGCCGCGGTCGGCGAGCGCGCGCAGTTTGGTCAGCCGGTGCTCGCGCTCGGCCGCGACGAAGTCCTCGCGGCCGTGCTGCTCGTGGTGGGGCGGCGCTTCGCCGGTCTCGGGCGGGTCGTCGTTCATCGGGGCGAGATTGTCCAGGTAGTCGGAACTTCCTGCCGAAACACAACAGCACAATGGACCGCGATACCCGGCTCGACGCCATCCTGACGCAGGCACGCAAGGACCGCGGGCGCCTCGACGCGGGCGCCGTCGGGCTGTTCTCGCTGACCACGCTGGGCATCGCCAGCGTGGTCGGCGCGGGGATCTTCGTCACCACGGGCGAGGCGGCTGCGGAGTTCGCCGGCCCGAGCGTCGCGATCTCCTTCGTGCTGGCCGGGATCGCGGCCGCGCTGACCGCGGTCTGCTACGCCGAGCTGGCGGCGATGATCCCGATCGCCGGCTCCACGTACTCCTACGCGTACGCCGCATTCGGGACGTTCATGGCCTGGTTCATCGGGTGGGACCTGCTCCTGGAGTACCTGTTCGCGGCGTCCACGGTCGCGGTGGGCTGGGCGGGCTACTTCGAGTCGTTCCTCGGGTCGATCGGGATCGGGTTCCCGCACGCGCTCGCCAACCCGCCGTTCGGCGACGACCCCGGGGCGGTGAACCTGCTCGCAATGCTCATAGTGGGCCTCGCCACGGCGCTGCTCGTGATGGGCACGCGGCAGTCCGCACGCACGAACAACGCGATGGTCACGCTGAAGATGGCGATCCTCGTGGTGTTCGTGATCGTCGGCGCCGCGTACGTCGCGCCCGCCAACTGGGAGCCGTTCGTGCCGCCCAACGAGGGGGACTTCGGGGAGTACGGGCTCAGCGGGATCGTGCGGGGAGCCGGGATCGTGTTCTTCGCCTACGTCGGCTTCGACGCCGTCTCCACCGCCGCGGCCGAGGCGCGCGACCCGCAGCGCACCGTCCCGCGCGGGCTGCTGCTGACCGTGCTGATCTCGACGGTCCTGTACGTGGCGATCGGCCTCGTGCTGACCGGCCTGGTCCCGTACAGGACGCTGGACGTGGCCGACCCGATCTCCAAGGCGATCGAGGCGGCCGGGCCCGGCGTGACATGGCTGGACAACGCGATCGACGTCGCCGCCGTGGTGGGGCTGGCCTCGACGGTCCTCGTGACGTTCTACGGCCAGACGCGCATCCTGATGCGGATGTCCTCGGACGGCATGCTGCCGCCGCTGTTCTCGCGCCTCTCGGCGCGCTTCCGCACCCCCGTCTTCACGACGATCGTGTGCGGCGTCGCCGGCGCGATCGTGGCGGGCCTCGTGCCGATCGAGGTCCTGGGCCAGCTGGTCTCGATCGGGACGCTGATGGCGTTCCTGCTCGTGTGCGCCGGGGTGCTGGTCCTGCGCCGCACCCACCCGCACGTCGAGCGGCCCTTCCGGGTCAAGCGCGTCGGGCTGGTGGCGCCGCTGGGGATCCTCAGCGCGCTCGCGCTGATGGCGATGCTGCCCGTCGACACCTGGATCCGCCTGCTCGTCTGGCTGGCCATCGGGATGACGATCTTCTTCCTCTACGCCCGCCGTCACACGGAGGAGCGCTTCGCGGCGCTGGTGTCCGGCGAGCGGGCGGCCGTCCCGGACGACTGAGCCAGCACGGCCAGGCCGCCGACCATCAGCGCCAGCCCCGCCAGTGCGCCGACCAGCTCGGCCGGCGTGTCGTGCAGGCCCTCCTGGAAGGCGACCACGCCGAGGACGACGCTGCTCAGCGGGTCCAGGACCGACTGCGTGGCCACCGCGGGCGCCAGCCGGCCGGTCTGCAGGGAGGCCTGGGCCAGCGTGAGGCTGGCGTAGCCGACGACGACGAGCGCGTAGGTGTGCCAGTCCGCGAGGAGGTGCAGGACGCCCTCGTCGAGGTCCTCGACCACGGCCTTGGTGAGCCCGGCGCTCAGCCCCCACAGGATCCCGGTGGCGATGCCCAGCAACGTCGCCTTGCGCGCCGGGGCGGCGCCCCGGGCGGCCGCCACCAGCGGCACGCAGATCGCCGCGGCCACGGCGAATGCGGCGAGCCAGGCGCCGGTGGTCGCGTCCTCGCGCCCGCCCTCAGGATCGGCCAGGACCAGGAAGGCGCCCAGCCCGGCGGTGACCGCGACCGCCGCGACCACCTGCCGGCGCACCACGCGCTGGCCGGTCAGCCGGTGGCCGAGCGGCAGCGCGAAGACCACGGTGGCCGCCAGCAGCGGCTGCACCACCACCAGCCGGCCGATCCCCAGCGCCGCGGCCTGGGCGACGAACCCGCCGGCGTCCGCGCCGATTCCCGCCAGCCAGCGCGGCCGCCGCACCAGCGCCAGCAAAAAGCCGGGGCGCAGCGCCGCGTCGTCCGGCGCCCGCGCCGCCTCGGCCTGCTGGAGCACCGTCCCCAGCGCGAACAGCAGCGCGGCGGCAAGGGCGAGGACGACCTCCAGCATCGGCCGCCGACCCTACCCGCCGCCGCCGTGTGGAGTTAGCCGCGATATAGGCGGCTAAGGCAACTACGCGGGCGGGGGTGGGGGCGTGCCGGGCGGCGGGGGCGGCGGTTGCGGTGCCGTCGCGCCGGGCACGTCCGCCGCCGGCGCCGCCGCCGCGGCCGGCGCCGCGCCCTCGCGGATGCGGCGCAGCTCCAGGTACAGGACCGTGGCGGCGATCGCGCCCAGCGGCGCCAGCAGCACCGTGGCCAGCAACGAGCCGATGACCGCGCCGGCGAAGTCGCCGATGCCGATGAAGATCGCGACGAGGATCAGCGTGGCGATCAGCTGCAGCGCGATCAGCACGACGAGCACGCCGAAGACCTGCCAGGCGTTGCCCTTGACCAGCTCGCGCGAGCGGCCCAGCGCCTCGAAGACGCCGCGGCGCTCGAGCACGACGGTGGGGATGGTCACCGCCCAGATCGTCAGCAGGAACAGGCCCGGGACGATCAGCAGCACGAAGCCGATGGCCACCCCGATGCCGATCACCAGGCCGGCCAGCACGACCGGGCCCACGACCTGGAAGGCCGAGGAGAAGAGCTGGCCGAGGCTGAGGTCGCGCACGCCGTCCTGGATGTCGCGGACCGCCTCGACGACCGTCGCCTGGTACCAGGCGTTGCCCACCAGCTGCACGGCCTGCGCCCCGAGGGCGACGAGGATTCCCGTGCCGGCCGCGCGGATCCCGCCCGCGAGCAGCGTGACGGGGATGAAGACGATCAGCGCCGCGGGCAGCAGCACGCCGGCCTGCTCGCGGTAGTACTGGAAGACGCGGCTGAGGATCGCGCCGATGTCGAGGCGTTCGGTCATGCCGGCAGACTACGCCGCGACGCGCCGATCCCCTTCCACGGGTCCCCCTCGCGGCCCAGCCGTTCGACCACCGTGCGGATCGTCCAGCCGTCCGGGCGCAGCGCGGGGTCGTCCAGCTCCTCCCAGCGCAGGGGCGTGGCCACCGGCGCGCCGTCGCGCGGCCGCACGGCGTAGGGCGCCACGGCATGCTGCGCGTAGGCATTGCGCCGCGTGTCCACGAAGATCGGCGCGCCCCGCTTGCCCTTGTAGAACTCGGTCGTCAGGCGGTCGGGTGCGCGCGCGGCCAGCTCGTCGGCCAGGTCCTTGGCCCACCGGAACACCGCCGGGAACTCCGGCCCGCGCCGGATCGGCGTGACGACGTGCAGGCCGCGCGAGCCGCTGGTCATGACGTAGGGGACCAGGCCGGCCTCGCGCAGCGCGTCGCCCACCTCTCGCGCGGCAACGCGCACGCCGGCGAAGTCGTCGGTGGAGGGGTCGAGGTCGAAGATCACGCGGTCCGGCGCGCGCGGCCGGTCGGCCCGCGCCGGCCACACGTGGACGGTCACCACGTTCTGGCCGGCCAGGTAGACGAGCGTCGGCGCGTCGTCGGCCAGGACGTGGTTCACGGTCCCGCCGCGCTTGGGGAGCGTCGCGGTGGGGATCCAGTCGGGGAAGTGGCGCTGGGCGTTCTTGGCGTAGTGCCCGCGCGCGTCGATCCCGTCCGGGAAGACGTGCATGGCGACCGGCCGCCCGCGGGTGTGGGGCACCATGAAGGGCGCGACGTCGGCGCAGTAGCCCGCCAGCTCGGCCTTCGTGATCCCGTCGCGCGGGAACAGCACCTTGCCGGGACTGGAGATCGGCACGCTCCGGCGGCCGGCGCGGACGTTCACGCGCGCTCCCTCACCACGTCGCGCGCGTCCTTGTCCTCGCGCAGGCCGAGGAACCGCGGATGGCGCAGGCGGCCGTCGCGCGTCCACTCGGTGAACGCCACCTGGGCGACGAGCCGGGGCTGCACCCAGGTGGTGGCGCGCTCGGGGACCTCGTCGGCGAAGGGAGAGTCGTCGCGGCGCAGCGGCGCCAGCCGCCGGGCCAGGTCGCGCAGCGTCGCGCGGTCGAACCCGGTGCCCACCCGGCCGGCGTAGCGCAGCCGCCCCTCACCGTCGAAGTGACCCAGCAGCAGCGCGCCCAGCTCCTCGCGCGACCCGCGCGGCGCGGTCCATCCGCCGATCGCCAGCTCCTGGCCCTGCTCGCACTTGAGCTTGAGCCAGTCGCGCGAGCGTGCGCGCGAGACGTAGGGCGAGTCGGCGCGCTTGGCGATCAGCCCCTCCCAGCCCTTCGCGCACGCCTGTGCGAACAGCGCCTCCCCGTGCTCGCGACGGTAGGGCGTCTGGCGCAGCGGGTCGCTCCATGCCAGCGCGCCGCGCAGCCGTCGCTTGCGTTCGAGCAGCGGCAGGTCGCGCAGGTCGCGGCCGTCGAGCCACAGCAGGTCGAAGGCGTAGAGGAACACCGGCACCGGCCGCTGCCCGCGCTGCGCCAGGCGCTCGAACGACGTGCGGCCGCGGTCGAAGGCGACCACCTCGCCGTCCAGCGCGAAGCGCCCGTCCTGGCGCTCCAGCGCCGCGGCGAGCTCGGGGAAGCGCGAGTCCAGCGCCAGGTCGTTGCGCGACAGCAGGCGGACCGGCCCGCCGTCGCGGACGGCGATGCAGCGGATGCCGTCGAGCTTGCGCTCGAAGATCCACTCGGGATCGGAGAAGCGCCGGTCGGTGAGCGTCGCCTTCATCGCGTCCGCCCCGGTCGGCGGCGGCGCGTCAGCCACCGGCGGCGACCTCTTCGATCGTCTTGCCGGTGACGACCGACTCGGGGCGCTCGGCCACCACATCGCCCCCGTCGCGGGCGAACTCGTCGCGGCGCTTGATCAGCAGCCACTGCGGCTTCTCGCCGCCGTGCATCCGGCGCAGCGTGAAGCCGCCGCGCAGCTTCTCGCCGTGCAGCTCGAACGAGGCGTGGCCCTCGGCGAGTGCGCGGTCGAAGGGCACCTCCCCCAGCGCGGACCACGTCCCGCGGTCCCACACGATCACCGTGCCCGCGCCGTAGCCGGCGCCGATCGTCCCCTCGAAGTCGCCCCACGACAGCTCGTGGTCCTCGACCTCGACGGCCAGGCGCCGCTGCGCCGGGTCCAGCGACGGCCCGCGCGGAACGGCCCAGGAGCGCAGCACGCCGCCGACCTCCAGGCGGAAGTCGTAGTGCAGCTGCGTCGCGTCGTGCTTCTGGACCACGAAGGTCGCCATCTTCCCTGCCTACCCGCTTGCAACGCCTGCTTCAATCCCTGCATGGCACGGACCGCCACGCTCGCGCTCGCGCTCCTGCTCGTCCACGCCCCCGCCGCGCTTGCCCTGGCGGGCGGCGGCTCGTCGGGCTACGGCGGCGGTGGGGGAGGCGGCGGCAGCTACGGCGGCGGCGGCAGCGGCTCCGGCAGCGGCGGCCCGTGGTGGGTGATGTTCGTGATCATCGGCGGGATCGTCCTGTTCCTGGCGGTGACCAGCTGGATCGGCGCCGCGCGCTACCGCGCCAAGCGCCGCGCCCGGGTCCAGCGGGTGCGCGCCGCGTCGGCGGAGGCCGCGCAGGACGACGCGCACTTCGAGCACGACCACGTCGTGGCGGAGGCCGAGCGGCTGTTCCGCGCCGCCCAGAAGGCTTGGGACGCGCGTGACCACGGGGCCCTGCAGGCGATGATCCCCACCGAGCTGTGGGAGGAGTGGAAGCGCCGCCTGGACGACTTCGAGCGCAAGGGCTGGCACAACCGCGTCGAGGTCAAGGCGGTGCGCGCCGAGTACGTGGGGCTGACCAACCGCGAGGACGACGCGCGCGACCGGGCGGTCGTGCGCATCGAGGCCGACGTGCGCGACTTCGTCGTCGACCGCGACGGCGCGCACGTGAAGCGCAAGGACGCCGGCGTGGAGGAGACGACCATCGCGCAGTACTGGACGCTCGGGCGCGTCGGCGACGGCTGGCGGCTCGTGTCGATCGAGGAGCGCGCGGAGGGCGACCACCAGCTCGACGAGGAGCTCGTGGCCACGCCGTGGGACGACGAGTCGCGCATGCGCGACGAGGCGGTCGTGGAAGGCGCCGTCGCGGACGCCCCGGCCGGCGTCGCCACTTCCGAGATCGCGGACCTGGACTTCGACGGCGACGCCCGCGCCGCCGCCAACGACCTGTCGCTGGCCGACCCGCGCTTCGCGCCCGGCGTGCTGGAGGCGGCCGCGCGCCGGGCCGTCGCGGGCTGGGCGGAGGCCGTCGACGGCGAGGACGGCGACCTCGCGGCGGTCGCGTCGCCGGGGGCCGTCGAGGCGCTCCTGTACCCCGGTGGCGACGGCTCGCGCCTCGTCGTGCGCGGTCCGCGCGTGCGCGCGGTGCGGATCGTCGCGCTGGACGCGGCGTCGCAGCCGCCGACCATGACCGTCGAGGTCGACGTGACCGGCCGGCGTTACGTCGAGGATCGCGACACGGCGGCGGTGCTGTCCGGCAGCCGGGACGGCGAGCGCGAGTTCACCGAGCGCTGGACGCTGGCGCTGGACGGCGCCGACGGCACGCCGTGGCGCGTGGTGGCCGCGGGCGCGCCGCCGGCCGGACCTAGCTAGGCCGGCTCGGTCTCCGTCGCCTGGACGTACGCGCTGACCCGCTCCTCCAGGGCGAGCTCGGCGTCGAAGTCGGCGTCCTCGCCGTGGCGGAAGGCGACGTCGTTGCGCGCCAGCAGCGTGATGAAGGCGTCCACCACCTGAGAGTCGAGCTGCGCGCCCGCGACGCGCTGCAGCTCGCGCATCGCCTCCATCGAAGACACCGGCTCGCGATAGGTCTCGCGCGCGGTCATGACGTCGTAGGTGTCGGCGACCGCGATGATGCGCGACGCGAGCGGTATCTCCTCGCCGGCGATGCGGCGGGGGTAGCCCTCGCCGTCCCAGCGCTCGTGGTGCGCCAGCACGATGTCGGAGATCGGTCCGTACCCGTCGACCTGCGAGACGATCTTCGCCCCCTGGTAGGGATGCGAGCGGATGATCTGCCAGTCGCGCTCGGTGAGCGGCACGTCGGCCTTGAGGATGTGGTCCGGGAACACGAACTTGCCGATGTCGTGCAGCAGCCCGGCGGTGTGGACGAGCTCCTGCTCGGACTCGGGCAGGCCGAGCTCCCGTGCGATCTCGCGCGAGTAGCGCGCGACCGCCGCGCAGTGGCGCGCGGTCATCCGGTCGCGCAGGTCGAGCGTGTGCATCAGCGCGCTGATGACGCCCAGCTGCAGCGAGGCCAGCTGCCGCCCGCGCACCTCGAGCGCCTCGGCCCGCGACTGCGAGGTCAGCAGCTCGTGCAGCAGGTACTGGAACGTGAA
Organism: Solirubrobacteraceae bacterium; assembly: GCA_031177685.1. Taxonomy (GTDB): domain Bacteria; phylum Actinomycetota; class Thermoleophilia; order Solirubrobacterales; family Solirubrobacteraceae; genus AC-38. The sequence goes on from JAPSGI010000003.1 coordinate 134,900, forward strand.
GACGACGACCGTGCACAGGACCAGCGCGGTCAGCCCGACCGTCTCGTAGACCGCAACCACGCCCACGGCGAGCAAGGCGATGGCCAGCTCGGCCGGGATGAGCGGGATGAACATCGCCTTCGTGCGCGCCCAGAGCGAAACGCCGTCCAGCGCGCAGACGGGCGCGACGACCATCAGGAAGTTCATGACGTTCGTCAGCAGGTAGATCCCGAACACCACGAGCAGGAGCGTCGTACCGTGCGCGTCCAGCCCGAGCTGGGACTCGATGGCGCGGAAGGCGAGGCTTCCCAGCAGCGGATACGCCGAGTAGACGCCGAGGTTGATGATCACGAAGTCGCGCGGCGCGCGGGCTCGCACCGAGTCCACGATCGTCGAAGCGAGCCCGATCGCCACGGCGGGCGCCGGACCCAGCAGGACCATGGCCACGACGAGCGCGAAGTGAGTCGCCGAGATGCGGATCCGCCGTGTCTCGATCGCGAAGTGATCCGAGGCGACCGCGAGGGCGAGAAGCAGGAGCGGAAGCGGCCACGGCTGCCAATCCTCGGTGCGCGACGTGAGGACGGCCCCAGTGACCGCCCCCAAGAGCAGGGCCGCCTGACCGGCGGCCACCCAAGGCTTCCGCGAACGCATGCCCGCACTGCATCGGCACGCGCGCCTGCCCTTCTGAGGCGAGGAGGCGCTCAAACCTCCTCATCGCGGCCTAATCCTGGCGCCGCATTCAGGCGCTTTGCGCCTCGAGCGCCTCGACGCGGTCGGCCAGCTCCTTGACCGACTCGATCAGCGCGGCCACCAATGCGGGGTAATCGACCATCAGGACGCCGTCGTCGTTCTCCGCCACGGCATCCGGGAAGGCGGCCTGCACTTCCTGTGCGATTACGCCCATCTCGCGGTTCTTGCCGGGGTACGACTGATAGGCCTCCTTGCCCTCCCGCCACTCGAAGGTGACGCCTCGGACCTGCCGCAGACGTTCGAGGACGGTGGGTTGCGACTCGCTTTGCTCCATCCAGTCCTCCTTCAAATAGAGAAAAGGCCCCGGTCAGCACGTGCTGACCGGGGCCTTCTATCAGTTCCGCCAGCCTTAGAGGCTCTTGACGTTCTTCTTGAGGCGGGAGTCTGAAGCGCGGTAACCCATTTGAAAGTCCTTCCTGATCGTTTTCTGGCCCTTCCTGAGCCGGACTGCAGCGTGGCAGGGATGATGAGGTTTTGCACGGATTGGGATGAAAGTTGCGCCAAAAAGGAGTTTTAGGATTCATTCAGTAGCGATGGTCCATAAGTGAGCGCACGCACGCTCGCCCCGCTCCGCGTGCGCTCCTTCAGCCGCCTGGCGGCGGCCTACACGGTCAACGAGGTCGGCGACTGGCTCGGCCTCGTAGCCCTCTCGGTCCTGGTGTTCCGCGAGACCGACTCGGCGCTGGCCCTGACGGGGCTCTTCCTCGCGGCGAACCTGGTTCCGGCGTTCCTCGCGCCGCTGCTCACCGCGCGCATCGACCGCGCCTCCGTGCGCCGCGCCCTGCCGGCGATCTACGTGATCGAGGGCGCGATCTTCGTCGCCCTGGCGCTCCTGGCCGACCGCTTCTCGCTGCCGTTCGTTCTCTTCCTGGCGCTCGCCGACGGCATCCTGCTCCTGACCGCCCGCGCGCTGTCGCGGGCCGCCGTGGCCGCCGTGATGGAGCCCCAGGGGCTGCTGCGCGAGGGCAACGCGATCGTCAACGTCGGCTTCGCGGCCGCCACCGCGATCGGGCCGGCGCTGGGCGGCGTCGTGGTGGCGGGGCTGGGCGTCGCCGAGGCGCTGCTGCTGGACGCCGCCTCGTTCGCCCTGATCGCGGCCCTGCTCGCCACGGCCCGCGCGCTGCCGGCGGCGCGACCCGACCCGGAGCCCGTCCTGCGGCGGGTACGGGCGGGCTTCGGGTACGTGTGGCGCGATCCCTACGTCCGGACGCTGGTGATCGGGCAGGCGGCCGCGTTCGTCTTCTTCACGACGGTCCTGCCGATCGAGATCGTCTACGCCAAGGAGTCGCTGGAGACCGACGACCGCGGCTTCGGCCTGCTGCTGGCCTCCTGGGGCGCGGGCATCTTCGTCGGGAGCCTGTTCTTCGTCGGCTCGCGGCGGCGGCCGCTGGCGCTCATCGCGATCTCCACGTCGCTGGTGGGCATGGCCTACCTCGGGATGGCCGGGGCCAACTCGCTGGCGGTCGCCTGCGCCCTCTCGGTGATCGGGGGAGCCGGCAACGGCGTCCAGTGGGTCGCGCTGCTCACCGCGGTGCAGGAGGTCACCGACACCACCCTCCAGGCGCGCGTCGTGGGGTTGATCGAGTCCGCCGGAGCCGCCATGCCGGGCGTGGGCTTCCTGCTGGGCGGCGGGGTGACCGCGCTGGCCGGCCCCCGCGTTGCCTTCGCCGTGGCCGGCGGCGGCGTGCTGGCCGTGCTGCTCGTGATGTCCACCCTCATGCGCCGCGTCGTGCGCGCCCGAGCCTGACCTAAGCTGCCCGGATCGCTTCGACGACCCCACCCATCGCCGATCCCGAGGTCGAGCGCGTCGCCTGGGACCTCGGGCCGCTGGTCGAAGGCGACGGCGACGCGGGCGTGGAGCGGCTGCTCGACGAGGCGACCGAGCGTGCGCGGCGCTTCGCCGAGGCGCACGCCGGACGGGTCGCGCAGTTCGACGCCGAGCGCCTGCGCGAGGCGATGGCCGAGCTGGTGGCGATCGAGGAGATGGTGGGTCGCGCCGGCAACTACGCCGCGCTGAGCTTCGCCGTCGACACCGCCGACCCGGCCCGCGGTGCGTTGCTGCAGCGTGTCCAGGAGCGCGCCACCGCGATCGAGACGCAGCTCGTGTTCTTCGAGCTCGAGTGGGCGGCGCTGCCGGACGAGCGCGCCGACGAGCTGCTGGCCGGCGAGGGACTGGACTTCTGCCGCCATCACCTGCGCACCCAGCGCCGCTACCGGCCGCACCTGCTCTCCGAGCCCGAGGAGAAGCTGATGGCCGAGAAGGCGGTGAGCGGACGCAACGCGTGGACGCGCCTGTTCGCCGAGCTGACCTCCGACATCCGCGTCTCGGTGGAGGGCGAGGAGGGCGACGTCGCACTGGAGGTCGCGCTGTCGCGGCTGGTCTCGCCCGACCGGGAGGTGCGGCGGGCCAGCGCCGAAGGCGTGACGGCGGCGCTGCGGTCCGGCGCGCGCACGCGGGCCTTCATCCTCAACACGCTGCTGCACGACAAGAGCGTGGACGACCGCGTGCGCCGCTATCCGCACTGGCTGGCCGCCCGCAACCTGGCCAACGAGGCCTCCGACGAGTCGGTCCGGGCGCTCGTGACGGCCGTGCGCGCGCGCTACGAGCTGCCGCGCCGCTGGTACCGACTCAAGACCAAGATGCTCGGCCTCGACCGCCTGGCCGACTACGACCGCTCGGCCGCGGTCACCCACGAGGAGGTCACGGCCACCTGGCCGCAGGCGCGCGAGCTGGTGCTCGACTCCTACGCCTCGTTCTCGCCCGAGCTGGGGGACGCGGCCCGGCGCTTCTTCGACGAGCCCTGGATCGACGCGCCGGTGCGCCCGCACAAGCGCGGCGGCGCGTTCTGTGCCTACACCGTCCCGGCCGTGCACCCGTACGTGATGCTCAACTGGACCGGCCGCCGGCGCGACGTGCTGACGCTCGCGCACGAGCTGGGACACGGCGTCCACGCCGCACTGGCGGCCCGTCAGGGACTGCTGCACCAGCACACCCCCCTGACCCTCGCCGAGACCGCGTCGGTGTTCGGCGAGACGATCGTGTTCGGGCGCCTGCTCGAGCAGGACTCCTCGCCCGAGTCACGCCTCTCCCTGCTGGCCGAGAGCATCGAGGGCTCGATCGCCACGGTGTTTCGCCAGGTGGCGATGCACCGCTTCGAGGACCTCGCGCACACGGCGCGCCGCGAGGAGGGCGAGCTGAGCGTGGAGCGCATCGGCGATCTGTGGGCGGAGTCCCAGGAGGAGATGTTCGGCGACTCCGTCGAGGTCACCGCGGGGTACCGGTCGTGGTGGTCCTACATCCCGCACTTCGTCAACACGCCGGGCTACGTCTACGCCTACGCCTACGGGCAGCTGCTGGCGCTGTCGGTCTACCGGCGCTACCTCGACGACGGCGAGGCGTTCGTGCCGCGCTACCTGGAGCTGCTCGGCGCGGGCGGCTCGCGGTCCCCCGAGGAGCTGGGCCGCATCGTCGGCATCGACCTGGCGGATCCGGGATTCTGGGACGCCGGCCTGGACCTGGTCGAGTCGCAGCTCGAGGCGGCGGAGGGCGCCGCCCGCGACGCCGGACGCGTTTAGCGCGCCGACCCGCCGGAAACGCCCCGGGGAGTGCCGCTCGCGCTCCTCTTCTCGTTCTCCGGTCCCGCCCCAGCCCGGCTGCCTGGTCGCCGGCTGACGCTTCCCGCCCCGGGCGGGGACCCGGCGCTGCGCGAGGTCGCCGGACACTTCGCGGCCGAGCGCTCGGACGAGCCGTGGGTCGTGGTGGACCCGTCCGACGGTGGGTTCCACGTGCTCAGCCCCACCGCGGCCCTGCCGCTGGACGCCCCCGGCCCGGCCCGCCCGCCCGCGCTGGCGCGCGCGGCCTGGGAGGCGGCCAAGCTGCCCCTGCGCGCGGTGGACGCCGTGCGCCATCCGGGGCGGGCGCTGGGCGGCGTGCTGGCCGCCGGCGAGCGCGCCGCCGGGGCCGCGACGGCCGCGCTGTGGCCGCGGCCCGATACGCCGTACGACGAGGACGGCGCGGCGCAGGTGCGCGTGACCTGGCTGCGCCTGGAGGCGGAGCGGATCGCGCCGCTCGCCGAAGGGCCCGGCGGCGTGGACGGCCTGCTCGCCTCCGCGGTCGGCCGCGCGCTGCGCGACGACCTGGACCGCCTCGGCCACGACGGCGAGGCGCGCGACGCCAACCGGCTGGCCGCCGAGGTGCTGAGCGACGTGACGGCGGCGCCCGCCACCGCGCGGGTCGCCGGCCGCGCCCCGAAGCGGTTGCGACCGCTGCCCTTCCCGGCCGCCGGCCTGGCGCTGGGCGTCGCGGCGCTGCGCGACGACGGCGGCGTGACGGTCGGCGTCGCGGCCGACCCGGGCGTGCTGGACCCGGACGTGCTCGCGGGCGAGCTCGACGCGGCCGTGGGGGAGCTGCTGGACGCGGTGGGCGCGGCCCCGCCGCCGCCTCCGCCCGCGCCGCCCCCTCCCGCCCCACAGGCGGCCGAGCCCGAGCCGCTGCCCGGGCAGCCGGAGGCGCGCGTGGAGACGCCCACGGAGCTCGTCGGGGAGTTCGCCGACCCGGGCGCCGAGGATGGCGCCGGCGCGCGCGTGCAGGTCGCCGAGCCGTGGGAGGGCTACGGCGCGATGACCGCGCAGGAGATCGTGGACCGGCTGGCCGTGGCGACCGGCGAGGAGCTCGCGGTCGTGGCGATGTACGAGCGCCGCCACCGCGACCGGCGCACGGTGCTCGACGCGGCGCAGCGCGCGCTCAGCCGCCGGTGACGCGCGTGACCTCGGCCAGCGAGGTCAGCCCGGCCGCGACCTTGGACAGGCCGTCCTGGCGCAGCGTGCGCATCCCCTCGGCCACGGCGACGTCGGCGATCTGCGCAGCGGGGGCGCGCTCGACCACGAGCCGGCGCACCTCGTCGCTGACCGTCATCACCTCGAAGAGCCCGACGCGTCCGCGGTAGCCCGTGCCCGCACAGCGGGGACAGCCGACGGCCTCGTAGACCTCCAGCGACCCCGTCCCTTCTACCGACAGGGCCGAGGCGGGGACGGTCGCACGCACGCGGCAGGACTCGCACAGCCGCCGCGCCAGGCGCTGGGCGACCACGCTCGTGATCGCCGACGCGACGAGGTAGGGCTCGATCCCCATCTCGGTCAGCCGCGTCATCGCGGTCGGCGCGTCGTTGGTGTGCAGCGTCGAGAGCACGAGGTGGCCGGTGATCGCGGCCTCCACCGCGATCTTGGCGCTCTCCGCGTCGCGGATCTCCCCGACCATGATCGTGTCGGGGTCGGCGCGCATCATCGAGCGCAGCCCGGAGGCGAAGGTCACGCCGACTTTCTCGTTGACCTGGACCTGCTTGACGCCCTCCAGCCGGTACTCCACCGGGTCCTCGATCGTCACGATCGTCTTCTCCGGCGTCTTGAGCGCCATCAGCGAGGCGTATAGCGTCGTCGACTTGCCCGAGCCCGTCGGTCCCGTCGCCAGGACGCCGCCGTTGGAGCGCGAAAGCGCGTCCTCCAGACGGTCGCGGTCGCCGGCGTACATGCCCAGCTCGTCCAGGCTCAGCGGCACGCTGCCCTGGTCGAGCACGCGCAGGACGATGGACTCGCCGGTGACCAGCGGCAGGGCGACGACGCGCAGGTCGACGTGGCGGCGCTCGACGCTCATGCCGATCCGCCCGTCCTGCGGGCGCCGGCGCTCGGCGATGTCGAGGTTGGCCATGATCTTCAGCCGCGAGACCACGGCGGGCGCCATCCGGGCGGGCACGGAGGTCCCGTCGGTCATCACGCCGTCGACCCGCATGCGCACCTCCAGCCCGCCCGCCGCCGGGTCGAAGTGGACGTCGGAGGCCTCCAGCTCGACGGCCTGGGCGATGATCGAGTTCACGAGCTTGACCACCGGTGCGTCGCCGGCGGACTGGGCGAGGTCGACCGTGTCGGGGGCCGGGAGCTCCTCGTCGGGCTCCTCCTCGACGGCGTCGCCGAAGCGGTCCAGCCGTGCCACCAGGCCCTGGATGTCCTCGCGGGTGGCCACCGCGGGGCGGACGCTGTAGCCGGTAAGCATCGCCACGTCGTCGATCGCGACGACGTTCGCGGGGTCGCGCATCGCCACGACCAGCGTGCCCTCCCCGGCGAATCCCACGGGGACGGCCTCCAGGCGCTTGGCGACGTCGGGGGCGATGAGGTTGGCCGCGCCCATGTCGACGGCGAAGTTCGAGAGGTGCACGTGGTCGACGCCGAAGCGGTAGGCCAGGGCCTCGGCCAGCTGGTCGCCGGTGATGACCTTCGTGTCGACGAGGTGCTCGCCGATCGGCCGCCCCGCCTCGCGGGCGCCGCGGACCGCCACGTCGACCTGCTCGCGCGTCGCGTGGCCGAGCTCGACCACGATCTCGCCCAGCCGCGCGGTCTTGCGCACCGGTGGGGCGGGTGGGAGGACGCTGGCTACGTTCGCGGCGGTCGTCTGGGTCACGGTGCCTGATATCGGCACGCGCGGTCCCGCGGTGTAGGCCGCTAAAGAAGTCGACCCCGGCGGTCGAGAAGGAAGGTGTCGCTGTGCGGGGTAAATCCCGTCTCGATCGAGCCCTCCGAACCGATGCCCGAACTCAACCGCCAACCGGGCGGCCCGCCCCCGGGCCTGCCCCCCTACCCGCGCTACGCCTCGAGCGCGTGGGCCGTGGTGCGCTCGCACGCGACCACCTCGGCCGTCGCCGCGGCCACCGTCGGCGGCATGGCCGCCGGCCTCACCGGCGCGGTTCCGGCGATCTCGACCAATCCGGGCGCCGGCCCGGCGCCGGTCGTGACCGGGGACTGCCCGCCGTCGGGGATCCTCCCGGACGGCACCGCGTGTGTGGCCGGTCCGGCCGCGGGCGAGCCCGCGACGCCGGCTCCCGAGCCGGCGCCCGAGCCCCCGGCCCCGGAGCCGGCCGCGCCGCAGGAGCCCGCCGCCCAGACCCCCGCGCCCCAGGAGCCTGCCCCGGCGGCTCCCGCAACCCCCCCGCAGGAGACCGAGCCCGAGACGCCCTCGCGCAAGGCCCCCGTCGCGGACGAGAAGTCCGAGAAGCGCCGCGACACCAATCGCCCGGCGCCCGCCCGGCTCGGGCCCAAGCGCACCGAGCGCGCGGAGCGGGCGCCCCGCGACGAGGACCCCGCGCCGCGCCGCGCGGACGCGCCGGCCGCGGCCGACGGCGCGCCGGCCTCCCAGGGCTCGGCCGGCCTGCCGGAGCTGAGCTTCGACGCGCCGAACCCCGCGCGCGCTGTCCCCAACGTGCTGCTCGACCGCTTCCCCATCCCGCCGTTCCTGCTGCCGATCTACCAGGCGGCCGCCGTGGAGTACGACGTGCCGTGGCAGATCCTCGCGGCGATCAACGAGATCGAGACGGACTACGGGCGCAACACCAACGTGTCGTCGGCCGGGGCGATGGGGTGGATGCAGTTCATCCCGTCCTCCTGGAAGGCATACGGCGTGGACGCCAACGGCGATGGGCGCAAGGACCCCTACAACCCGGCCGACGCGATCTTCGCCGCCGGGCGCTACCTCAAGGCCGCGGGAGCCAAGGATGACCTGCGCCGCGCGATCTTCGCCTACAACCACGCCAACTGGTACGTGGAGTCCGTGATGCTGCGCGCCAAGCTGGTGCGCGCGCTGCCCAACGACCTGGTGGACGCGCTGACCGGCCTCACGCAGGGGCGCTTCCCGGTCGGCGGCGAGGTCCGCTATCCCAAGAAGGGCGGCTCGCCGGACGGCGTGCTGATCGACGCGCGCCAGGACGCGCCGGTGATCGCGGTCAGCGACGGCGTAGTCAAGCGCTACGCGCGCTCGAAGCGCCTCGGCCTGCACGTGGTGCTCGAGGACGTGCACGGCAACCGCTACACCTACGCCCACCTGGGCGCGGTCTCCCGCACCTATCCGGTGCCGCGCGGCCGCAAGCCCGGCGAGGCGGCGGTCGAGCACGCCGGGCACGCCGGCCATGCCGACGGCGCCGATCCCAAGCCGCGCACGGCGGCGTCCGCGGGCAAGCCCCGCGCGCAGAGCCGCCCGGTGCGCACGGTGCGCGTGATGAAGGAGCGCCTGTTCGCCCATCCCGCCCGGCCCGCCGCGATGCCCAACGGCGGCGAGCGCCAGCTGGGCGACATGTCGGCGGAGCTGCCCGAGGGCGCGACGGTCCGCGACTACTTCACGGCCGACTTCCCGCTCAAGCGCTCGGACATCGTGCTCAAGGCCATGCGCCCCGGCGCGCAGGTGATCGGCGGCACCGTCCTGGGGCGGGCCGGCAAGCGTGCGATCCGCTTCCGCGTGCGCCCCGCCGGCAAGGGCGCTCCGGCCATCAACCCGCGGCCGGTGCTGGACGGCTGGCGGCTGCTGGAGGCCACGGAGATCCACAAGGGCAAGGCGCTGCGCGGCTTCGGGGCGCGCAACCCCTCGATCGGCCGCCTGATGCTGATGAGCAAGGAGGCGCTCGCCCGCCACGTCCTCGCCGACCGGCGCATCCGCATCTACGAGTGCGGGCGCCGCGACATCGCGACAGGCGCCATCGACCGCCGCGTCCTGATCACGCTGTCCTACCTCGCCTCCTCGGGCCTGCACCCGCTGGTGTCGGCGCTGAAGTGCGGTCACTCCTACTACACGTCGGGCGGCGCGGTCTCCTGGCACAGCAGCGGCAACGGCGTGGACATCGCCTCGATCAACGGCAAGGCGATCCTGGGCAACCAGGGCAAGGGCTCGATCACCGACGTGACGATTCGCCGGATCCTCACGCTGCAGGGCCACATGCGTCCCGGCCAGATCATCAGCCTCATGACCTTCGACGGGCACTCCAACACGATCGCGATGTCCGACCACGCCGACCACATCCACCTGGGCTGGCAGCCGCGCAACGCCGGCGTGAGCGGGCCGGCCGGCGCCGGCACGGCGGTGCTGCGGCCGAAGCAGTGGAAGCGGCTGGTCGACGGGCTGGATCGCATCGACAACCCCGAGGTCCGCCGCTAGCCGCTAAGCCTTCCGCGCCGGGGTGCCGATGCAATGTCAATGCACCCCGACGTCGCCCCAGGCGCGCAGGTCTCGGCGCGCGTCGCCGCCGTGCTCTACGCGCTCGGCGGCGCCATCTCGATGCTCGTCGTCCTGGCGCCGCATCCCGAGCAGCTGTTCGTCGAGGGGTTCGTGGCCGTCGCCCTCGTGGCCGAGCTCGTCGCGGCGGTGCTGTGGCTTGCCGAACGGCGCGTCTCCAAGCGCGTGCTGAACGTCGTCGTGGCCGGCGGCTCGGTCCTGATCACCGCGGACATCGCCATGGCCGGCGAGCACCTCGGCGCCGCGATGCCCGACAACGAGATGCTCTACGTGTGGGTCGCGCTGTACGCCGCCTACTTCTTCACGGCCCGGCAGGCCGCCCTGCACGTCGCCTTGGCGTCCGCTCTGTACGGCGGCGCGCTGTGGTTCTTCACGCCGCACGAGGTGCTGGCCGCACGCTGGCTGGAGACGACCTCCACGCTCGGCATCTCGGTGATGCTGATCGTGCTGCTCAAGCGCCGCGTGCGCACGCTGCTGACCGCGCTGGCCGACGCCGCGCGCACCGATCCGCTGACCGGCCTGAAAAACCGCCGCGGCTTCGAGGAGTCCATCGAGGTGGAGATCGAGCGCGCGCGCCGCGGCGGGCATCCGCTGACCCTGCTGCTGGCGGACCTCGACCACTTCAAACGCGTCAACGACCAGCTCGGACACGGCGCGGGAGACGCCGCGCTGGCCCGCATCGGCCGGCTGCTGCGCGACGGCAAGCGCCAGATCGACTACGCCGCGCGCACCGGCGGCGAGGAGTTCGCGCTCATCCTGCCCGAGACCAACGAGCAGCAGGCCTACGTGCTCGCCGAGCGGCTGCGCACGGCGGTGCACGACGCGTTCGCCGGCGAGCTCGTGCCGCTGACCTTCTCCTTCGGGATCGCCGGGTTTCCGCACCACGGACGCACCTCCGACGAGCTGCTGCGCTCGGCCGACCGCGGGCTCTACGCGGCCAAGGAGCTGGGCCGCAACCGCGCGGTCATCTACTCCAGCGAGATCGCCTCGGTGTCGCTGCCGCCGGGGGCGACCGCCCGCGGCGTGCACCTCGACACCCTGCTGTCGCTGGCCGAGGCGATCGACATGCGCGACGCCGGCACGGCCGACCACTCGCAGACCGTGGGCCGTCACTGCGCGCTGATGGCGCGCGAGCTGGGGCTGCCGCGCGACCGCGTGGAACGGGTGCGGCTGGCCGGCGTGCTCCACGACATCGGCAAGATCGGGATCTCCGACGCGATCCTGCGCAAGCCGGGGCCGCTGGACGGCGCCGAGTGGGACGAGATGCGCCGCCATCCCGAGATCGGCGCCCGCATCCTCGGCGCCGCCGAGTTCGACGACATCCGGGAGTGGGTCTTGGCGCACCACGAGCGCCCCGACGGTCGCGGCTACCCGCTCGGGCTGCGCGGCGACGAGATCCCCCTGGAGGCGAAGATCCTCGCCGTGGGCGACGCCTACGAGGCGATGACCGCCGATCGCGTCTACCGCGCGGCGATCGGCGTCGATGCCGCGCGCGACGAGCTGCGCCGGGGCGCCGGCTCGCAGTTCGACGCGCTGGTGGTCGAGGCGTTCCTGGCCGTGCTGGACCGCGCGTCCGCCGCCATCGGCGCCACCTCCTAGCCGCGCGGCGCCACAATGCCGCGATGCGGCTGGCCGTCGTCGGGCACGTGGAGCGCGTGTGGTTCGCCACGGTGCAGCGCCATCCCCCTCCCGGCGCGATCGTCCACGCCGGCCACGCGTGGGAGCAGGCCGCGGGCGGCGGCGGCGTGGCGGCCGTGCAGCTGGCGCGGATGGGCGCCGAGGTCGACTTCTTCACCGCGCTGGGCGACGACGACCACGGCCGCGCCGCCGGGCGCGAGCTGGCGCAGTGGGGGGTGCGGGTCCACGCCGCCCGGCGGCCGGCGCCGCAGCGGCGCGCGTTCGCCCTGCTGGACGCGCGGGCGGAGCGCACGATCGTGGTGGTGGGCGAGCGGCACGTGCCGCACGGCGACGACCCGCTGCCCTGGGACGCCCTGGCCGGCGCCGCCGGGGTCTACTTCACCGGCGGCGACCGCGGCGCCCTGGCCGCGGCGCGGGCGGCAGGCGTGCTCGTCGCGACCATGCGCGCGCGCGAGCCGCTGCTGTCCGGCGGCGTGCCGCTGGACGCGCTGGTGTTCAGCGCGTCCGATCCCGGCGAGGCCTACGTCCCCGGCGACGTCGTCCCGGCGCCCGCGCTGGCCGTCGCGACCGACGGCGCGCGGGGCGGGTCGTGGCGGGAGTCCGGGGGTCGGACCGGCACGTGGCCGGCCGCGCCGCTCGCGGTAGATCCGGTGGACGCGTACGGCTGCGGCGACACGTTCGCGGCGGCGCTCACGGCGGCCCTTGCGGGCCGCGACCCGCTCGACGACGCCCTCGCGTTCGCGGCCCGCGCCGGCGCGGCGTGCCTGACCGGCCGCGGCCCGTTCGGCGCCCCGCTTCCGTCGCTGCGGTAGGGAACCGCCGGGCGGCGGCGAAGGCCTTCGACGGCCCATGTCCGTCGCACCGCTCACCCCCGCCCAGGTCGCGGCCCTGCGCCGCGCGGGCGAGCTCGCGGCCGAGCTCGCGCACCTGGCGTCCGCCGTCCGCGCCGGCCTGCGCGAGGACCCGTCGCCCCGTCGCCCGGATGCGGACTGCGCCGAGGAGGGCGGCCTGGCCGCCGGCGAGCTGAGCGCCGCGTTCTCCGCCGCTGCGACCCACCCGCGCCGGCGCCGTGGCCCGCGCGAGCTGTTCGGCCGCTAGATTCGCCGCCTGGCACGCGAGGCGACACGACCGCTCCTGGTGGAGCTGGAGGTGGGCGGTCCGCGGGAGCCGTGGGAACGGCTGGGCTTTCGGCTCGACTCCGGCGGAGCGTGCCGGGTGGGCGCGGTGACGCTGCGCCTGCGCGGCGGCGAACCGGGCGGCGTGCGCGGGTGGGCGCTCGCCGGTGCCGCGGGCCAGGGACCGATCGACGGCCTGCCGACGCGCCGCCTGCCCGCCGAAGCGGCTTTGGAGCCCGCCGCCGAGCACCCCAACGGCGCGCTGCGCGTGGACCACGTCGTGGTCATGACGCCCGACCTCGACCGCACCTTCGCGGCCCTGGAGGCCGAGGGGTTCGACCTGCGCCGGGTGCGCGACGCGGGCACGCCCGAGCGTCCCCTGCGGCAGGGCTTCTACCGCGCCGGGGAGGCGGTCCTCGAGGTGGTGGGCGACGTGCCGCCCCCCGGTCCCGCGCGCTTCTGGGGACTGGTCGCCGTGGTGGAAGACCTCGAGGCGCTCGCCGAGCGTCTGGGCGAGCGCCTGGGCAGCCCGCGTGACGCGGTGCAGCCGGGACGGAGAATCGCCACGGTGCGCGAGTCGGCCGGGCTCAGCGTGCCGCTCGCGTTCATGACGCCGCAGCCGTGAGCCGCGCGCACGATTGCGCCCGCGGGCCAGGCATTTCGCCGGCCGCGGCGAACGTGGCTTCGCCGTGGGACAGCCTTGGACGCACTGGGATCCGCATGCCGGCCTCGACGAGGCGCTGGAGCGCGACGAGTTTCGCCTCGTCTACCAGCCCGTGGTTTCGCTGGCGGACGGCTCCGTGGTGGGCGCCGAGGCGCTGCTGCGCTGGGTGCATCCGCAACGGGGCACGCTGCTGCCCGCGAGCTTTCTGCCCTTCCTCGAGGACGCGGGGCTCATCGTGCCGGTCGGCGCCTGGGCGCTGCGCGCGGCCTGCCGCGCGGCGGCGCGCTGGAACGCGGACGTCGCGCCGCCGGACGCCCCGCTCAGCATCGGGGTCAACGTATCGGGCCACCAGGCGAGCGACCCCCGCATGGCCGAGCACGTCGCCCGCGCCCTCGACGAGTCGGGCCTGGACGCCGCCCTGCTGCACCTCGAGCTGACCGAGACCGTGCCGCTGGAGCACTCCGACGGCATGGCCAACCGCCTCGCGCAGCTGCGCAAGCTCGGCATCCGTCTCGTGCTCGACGACTTCGGCACGGGGTGGTGCTCGCTGGGCTACCTCACCCGCTTCCCCGTGGACGCGATCAAGCTCGACCGCTCGTTCGTGGCGGCGCTCGCCCACGACGCGCGCGCCGCGGCGATCGTCGACGCGGTGATCGAGCTGGGACGCCGGCTGGAGATCGACGTGGTGGCCGAGGGCGTCGAGACGGGCGGCCAGCGCGACGACGTGACGGCCCGCGGCTGCAGCCTGGCCCAGGGCTACTTCTTCGGCCCGCCGGGGCCGGCGGCGGCCGTCTGCGCCTAGTCCGGCAGCGGGGTCGCGGAGGCGGTCCGCAGCCCGTCGAGCATGATCGCGAGGTGGCGGCGCCAGCCCTCGGCGCCGGCGGCGCCGCCGAGCATCTGCACGCGGCCGATCGAGCACATGATCATCGGCACGTCGTCGCTGCCCACGTCGGGCCGCAGGACGCCCGCGCGCTGCGCGCGCTCGATCAGCCGCCCGATGGTCTCGTGCAGCCCCTGTCGCTCGGCGCCCTCGCGCATCTGCCCGTCCGCGGTGACCTGCACCAGCGCGCGGTTGTGGCCGAGCAGCTCCGCCGCGCGCCAGATGTAGCCGGCGAAGGCCTCCCACGGATCGGCGACCTCGAGCGCCTGGCGCGCCTCGGCGTCCAGCTGGGCGAAGTAGTCCTCCACCAGGGCGTCGACCAACGCCTCCTTGGTCGGGAAGTGGCGGTACACCGTCCCGACGCCCACGCCGGCGCGCCGCGCGAGGTCCTCCATCTGCGCGTCCAGGCCGGACTCCGCGAACACCGCGCGCGCCGCGTCCAGGATCCGCTCGCGGTTGCGGCGCGCGTCGGCGCGCAGCGGGCGGTGGTGGGCGGGGGCGGCGGGGGTTGACAACCGGAATCGTCCTTCCGTATAGTCCGGAACCGGAACTACTCTTCCGATTGTAGCGACCGTCACACTCGCCGCCAAGGAGTCCCCATGACCGCCGCCGACCTCTCGAATCCCGACGACAAGCGCCGCTGGTACGCCCTGGCGCTGCTGGCCGTCGCCCAGTTCGTCGTCGTCCTGGACGCCTCGATCGTGAACGTCGCGCTGCCCTCGATCGGGCGCGACCTCGAGTTCTCCCAGGAGAACCTCGCGTGGGTGGTCAACGCGTACGTGCTCACGTTCGGCGGCTTCCTGCTGCTCGGCGGACGCATGGCCGACCTGCTGGGACGCCGCCGCGTCTTCGTCGGCGGGCTGCTCCTGTTCGCGGTGGCCTCGCTGGCCGGCGGGCTCGCGCAGAGCGAGGGCCAGCTGATCGCCGCGCGCGCCGTGCAGGGCCTCGGCGCGGCCATCCTCTCGCCCGCCGCGCTGTCGATCGTCACGACGATCTTCTCCGAGGGCGCCGATCGCAACCGGGCGCTGGGCGTGTGGGGGGCCGTGGCCGGGTCGGGCGGCGCCGCCGGCGTGCTGCTGGGCGGCGTGCTGACCGACGCGCTGGGCTGGGAGTGGGTGCTGTTCGTCAACGTGCCGATCGGCGTCGGCGCGGCCGCGCTGGCCTCGCGGCTGATCCCCGAGAGCCGCGACGCCCGGGACGGCCGCACGTTCGACGTGGCCGGCGCGCTGACCGTCACCGCCGGCCTGTCGATCCTCGTCTACGCGCTGGTGGACGCCACCGACGCCGGGTGGGCCTCCACGCAGACCGTCGGCCTGCTCGCGCTCAGCGCCGGGCTGATCGCCGCGTTCGTGGCGATCGAGCTGCGCGCGGCCCATCCGCTGGTGCCCTTCCGCTTCTTCCGCCAGCGGACGGTCACCGGCGCCAACGTGGTCAGCCTGCTGATCGGCGCGTCGCTGTTCTCGATGTTCTTCTTCGTGTCGCTGTACATGCAGCAGGTGCTGGGCTACGAGCCGCTGAAGGCCGGGCTCGCGTACCTGCCGCTGGCGCTCGCGATCATGGCCTCGGCGGGGATGGCCTCCCAGCTGACCACGCGCGTGGGCTTCAAGCCCGTGCTGGCGGTGGGATTGGTGTTCGTCGCCGCCGGACTGATCTGGTTCGCCCAGGTCTCGCCGGGCGGCACCTATGTCGGGGACGTGCTGTTCCCCTCGCTGCTGGCGGCGATCGGGCTCGGCCTGTCCTTCGTCCCGGTGACGATCGGCGCGGTGTCCGGGGTCGCCGAGCGCGAGTCCGGCCTGGCCAGCGGGCTGATCAACACGACGCAGCAGGTGGGCGGCGCGCTCGGGCTGGCCGTGCTGGCGACGATCGCGAACTCGCGCACGAACGACGTCATGGCGGCCGCGGGCGGCAACCCGGCCGAGCTGCCGGCGGCGCTGACCGAGGGCTTCCAGTCGGCGTTCATGGTGGGCGCCGGGTTCGCGCTCGTCGGGCTGGTCCTGTCGCTCGTGCTGATCCGCAACGCCGACAGCCGCGCGCACACCCGGCAGGCCGCCGCCGGCGAGCCGCAGCCCGCCCAGGCGACCGCCTGATCGCAACGGGTGCAAACCCGCGCGCGGCGGGTATGCCCCGCCCATGAAGGAAGAGCTCAAGGCCGTGCCCGACGAGGTTCGCGCGACCCGTCGCGACGTGGAGCGCAAGCTGCGCGAGACCGAGGACGAGCATCCCGTGGTGCGCGAGGCGATGGACCTGCGGCTGCTGGTCGTGGCCGCGGGCATCGCGATCGTCCTCGCGTTCGCGCTGCGGCTGGCCGGGCTGGGGTTCGCCCTCAGCCTGGTGGCGTTCGTCGTGCTGCTGGCCGGAATCTGGCTGGGGCTCGCGCGACTCGCCGCGCCGCGGCGGCCGACGCGGCCCGTCCGGTCGTAGCGCGGCCGCGCCGCGCGATGTTCTAGGCTCGCGCTGCCTTGAGGGCCGCGGTCGACAACCTCCTGCCCTTCCTCGCCGCGAGCGAGCCGAGCAAGGCGCCCTTCTACATCGCCGGAGCGGTCCTCGCCGGCTGGGCCGTGCTGCTGGGCGCCGCCGGGATCCGGCGGCCGGACTTCCCCGGCACGGCCGCCGCGCAGCGCGCGGTGATGGGCGTCAGCGCCCTGCTGGTGGTGGTCACGCTGGCCACCGCGGTCGGCACGGCGACCAAGCACGCGCGCGACGCGCACGCCGGGGGCGCGGGAGCCGCCGAGGGCCACGCGACGCCGGAGGCCGCCCCGGCCCGAGGGCACGAGCCGGAGCCCGCCGAGGAGGCGCCGCCCAAGGCGTCCGCGCCGTCCGGCACGGGCGGCAGCACCGTGGAGGTCTCCGCCGACCCCAGCGGCCAGCTCAAGTACGAGCAGGCCTCGCTCAGCGCCGCTCCCGGGACCGTGCGGATCGAGTTCGACAACTCCGCGCCGGTGCCGCACGACGTCACGATCGTGCGCGGCTCGGAGAAGATCGGCGCCACGAAGGTCATCACGCAGGCCAAGACGTCCACCGAGGTCGTCCTGCAGCCGGGCGCCTACGTCTTCTACTGCTCGGTCAACGGCCACCGCCAGGCCGGCATGGAGGGCCAGCTCTCGGTCCAGGCCCCGTAGGGGCCCCCTAGACCGTCCAGTCGATGAAGTCCAGGCCCGGGAAGCCGAGCACCTCGGCGGTCGCACCCGTGAGGTCCCACTCGCGCCCGGCGATGTACGGTCCGCGGTCGATCACGGGCACGCGCACCACGCGGCCGCGGTAGCGGAACGTGATCAGCGCTCCGCACGGCGCGGACCGGTGTGCGACGCCGAGCTGGGTGCGCGCCAGGCGCCCGCCGCAGGCCAGCGGCCCGCCGTAGTCGCGGTACACCGAGGCGACGCTGGCGTGCCAGCCCTCGGCCGGCTCGAACGGGGCGACCGGACCGACGCCCGGCGGGTTGCGGAACTCGCTGTCCCGGCGCGCCCGGCGCAGCTGCGCGAGCTCGCGGCGCACCTCGGCGTCGCTGGGCGGCCCTGCGCCCGCGCGCGGCTTCCCGCCGCCACCCGCGGGCGGCTCGACGACGCGGTAGGAGCCCGACGGCGTGCCCGCGACGTCGCCGGCCACCGGCTCGACCACCTTGGGCCGCGGCTTGAGCCGCGCGTAGTAGTCGTCCCCGACCGTCGCCACGGCGCGCCCCGGCTCGGCGCGCGGGGACAGCGCCGTCACGGCGACGGCCGCGCTCGCACCCCCCAACGCGGCGAGCGCCGCGGCGACCGTCGCCACGCGGCGCCAGCGGGTGCCTGGCTCCGTCGGCCGAGCCATCGACGGGTCACTCTATTCCCGGCGCCGTCAGGTCGCGCAGGGCAGAGTTTTGGCGCGTCAACCGCACCTTTTCCGGGCCGCGTGTGCTCCAATTGGTAAATGGCCCCCGAGCGGATCCTGCTGTGCGTCGACGACCCCGCGCGGCGCCGCGCGTTCGCCGAGACACTCGGGGCCGGCGCGGACCTCGCCGTCGTCGGCACCACGGCGGCCGACGAGTCCGCCGTTCGCGCCGCGGCGGCCCGCCAGCCGGACCTCATCCTCGTCGAGGCGCGCCACGCCGGGGTGGAGGGGGCGAAGCTCGTCGCGCGCCTGCGCGGCGCCGCGCCGAGCGCCGGCCTGCTGGCCGTCGCGGCGGGTCCGGACCGTCCGCGCACGGTGCTGGCACGCGCGCTCGTCGCCGACCGCTACGTGGACCCGCACGTCGCGGCGGCGCGGGTGTTCGAGGTGGTCGTGCGGTTCGCGCGCGAGCGCCGGCACGGACGGCTGGCCTCGTAACCTGCGGTGGCGATGAGCCGCCGCCGACCCGCCACCGCCGACCAGGAGCTGCTGGGCGCCGAGCGTCCGGCCGTCGCGCCGCGCCTCAGCGACGACGCCCGCGCGGAACGCATGCGCGCCGAGCTGCGCATGGGATTCGACGCCCTGGCCGGCCTGGGGCCGGCCGTCTCGGTGTTCGGGTCGGCGCGGACCCCGACCGACCACCCGCGCTACGAGCTCGCCCGGCAGCTGGGCCGCACGCTGGGCCGCGCGGGCTTCGCGGTCATCACCGGCGGCGGGCCCGGGACCATGGAGGGCGCCAACCGCGGCGCCACCGAGGTCGGTGCGCGCTCGGTCGGGCTCAACATCGAGCTGCCGCGCGAGGAGACTCGCAACCCGTACGTCGACCTGCCGATCACGTTCCGCTACTTCTTCGCGCGCAAGGTCATGTTCGTGCGCTACTCGGTGGGCTTCGTCGTCCTGCCGGGCGGCTTCGGCACGCTCGACGAGCTCTTCGAGGCGCTCACGCTCATGCAGACCGACAAGACCGTCGACTTCGCCGTCGTCCTGATGGACTCGGGGTACTGGGGCGGGCTGATGGAGTGGATGCGCGAGCGCCTGGCCGGCGAGGGGACCATCTCCCCGACCGACCTCGACCTGATCACCGTGACCGACGACCCGGTGCAGGCCGTGGCGCAGCTGTCCGCCGCCGCGGCGGGTCAGGCGCTGCCGTCGTAGCTCTCCAGGCGCCGCCGGACCGCCGCCAAAAAGCGCGCCGCCAGCGCGCCGTCCAGCGCCCGGTGGTCCCACGACAGCCCCAGGATCGTCATCGGCCGGATCGCGATCGCGTCGTGGCCCTGCTCGTCGGCGACCACGACGGGGCGCTTGACGATCGCCTCGAGGTCGAGGATGGCCACCTGCGGCTGGTTGATCACCGGCGTGGCCATGATCGACCCGAACTGCCCCGGGTTGGTGATCGTGAAGGTGCCGCCGCGCACCTCGTCGGGCGTCAGCTCGCGCGCGCGGGCGCGCGCGGCCAGGTCGCGGATGCGCGCGGCCAGCCCCTCCACCGACAGCTCGTGCGCCGCGCGGATCGTCGGGACGATCAGGCCGTCCTCGCCGAGCGACACGGCGATGCCGAGGTTCACCTCGCGGTGGACGGTGTGGCGGTCGCCCTCCAGCCAGGCGTTGAGCTCGGGGTGCTCGCGCAGCGCGCCGATCGTGCACGCGGCCACGAACGGCAGCGCGGTCAAACCGAGGCGGGCGCGCGCCGCCTCGACGCGCGACATGTCGGCTTCGATCCACGTCGTGCACGTCGCCGCGGTGTCCAGCGAGCGCTTCATGTGCTCGCCGATCGTCCGGCGCATGCGCGAGAGCGTGGCCCCCGCGGGCGCCGGCTCGGCCGCGGCGGGCTTCGGCTCGGTCTTCTCCTCCGGCCGGTACGGGCTCTCCGTGTGCAGCGGCTTGCCGTCGCCGTTCTTTCCGACCAGCGCCAGCACGTCCTGCTTGCGCACGCGCCCGCCCCGCCCGGTGCCCTCGACGCGCGAGAGGTCGATGTCGTGCTCGGCCGCGATGCGCTGGACGACGGGCGAGTAGCGGCGCACGCGCGGCTCGACCTCGGGCACCGCCTCGGCCGCGGGCGCCGCGGGCGCCGCCTCGTCGGCGTGCATCTCGCCGGGCGTGGCGTCCGTCGCGATGCGGGCCAGGACCGTCCCCACGTCCACGGTCGTATCGGTCTCCACGACCACCTCGGCCACCCGCCCCGAGACCGGCGCGGGCACCTCGGTGTCGATCTTGTCGGTGGAGACGTCGCAGATCGTCTCGTCGGCCTCCACCCAGTCGCCGGGGCGCTTCTTCCACTCCACCACCGTCCCCTCGGCCACCGAGACGCCCATCTGCGGCATGGTCACGTCGACGAGGGTCTCAGTATTCGAGGAGCTCACGGCACGCCTCCTTCACGCGGTCCACGGACGGGAGCA
This sequence comes from Solirubrobacteraceae bacterium, assembly GCA_031177685.1. Lineage (GTDB taxonomy): Bacteria > Actinomycetota > Thermoleophilia > Solirubrobacterales > Solirubrobacteraceae > AC-38. Next base: position 155,226 of record JAPSGI010000003.1, read on the forward strand.
CCGCCTGCTCGAGCGGCGGCGAGAACGGGATGGGGACGTCGGGCGTCGCCACGCGCACGACCGGCCCGTCGAGGTCCTCGAAGGCGCGCTGGGCGATCAGCGCCGCCACCTCGGCGCCGGCGGCGCACGTGCGGTTCGCCTCGTCGACGACGACGACCTTCGAGCACCGGCGCACGGAGTCGAGGATCGCCGCCTCGTCCAGCGGGACCAGCGAACGCAGGTCCAGCACCTCCACGCGCGCGCCGTCGAGGTCGTCGGTCGCCTCCAGCGCCGTGTGCACCATTGCGCCGTAGGCGATCACCACCAGGTCCTCGCCGGGCCGCGCGACCCGCGCGGTCATCGGCGTCTCGTACGTGCCGGCCGGGACTTCGCCCTTGGCGCGCCGGTACAGGTGCTTGTGCTCGAGGAAGCACACGGGGTTGGGGTCGCGGATCGCGGAGATCAGCAGCCCCTTGGCGTCCTCGGGCGTGGAGGGCGCCACGACCTTGATCCCCGGCGCGTGCATGAACCACGCCTCGGGATTCTGGGAGTGGAACGGGCCGCCCGAGAACCCGCCGCCGGACGGCAGCCGCACGGTGATTGGGACGGCCAGCCCCTGGCGGTAGTGCATCTTGCCCGCGACGTTCACGAGCTGGTCGAAGCCGCACGCGATGAAGTCCGCGAACTGCATCTCGCACACCGGCCGCATGCCGACGACCGCGGCGCCGATAGCGGTGCCCACGATGCCGGACTCCGCCAGCGGCGTGTCCATCACGCGGTCGGGGCCGAACTCGGCCAGGAAGCCGTCCGTGACCTTGAAGGCGCCGCCGAAGTCCGCGATGTCCTCGCCCATGCACAGGACGCGGTCGTCGGCGCGCATCTCCTCGCGCAGGCCGTCGGAGATCGCCTCGAGATAGGTGGTCATCGCACCGGCCTCCCGTCGCCCAGGGGGACCGCCTCGCCCTCGCAGAACACCCCCTCGGTGGCCTGGCTCGGCTCGGGCATCGGCATGGCCAGCGCCTCCTCGGTCGCCCGGTCCACCTCCGCGCGCACCTCGTTGCGTACGGCCTCGACGTCCACGCCGCGCTCGGCCAGGCGCCGCTCCTGGCGCTCGACGGGGTCGCGCCGGCTCCACTCCTCCAGCAGCTCCGGCGGGACGTAGCGCATGTCGTCGTGTGCCGCGTGGCCGTGCATGCGCATGGTCACGGCCTCGATCATCGTCGGGCCCGCGCCGGCCAGGGCGCGCTCGCGCGCCTCGCGCGTCACCGCGTGGACCGCCTCGACGTCGTTTCCGTCCACGGTCACGCCGGGGAACCCGTAGGCGCCGGCGCGCTGCACCGGATCGACCGCGAACTGCTTGGACAGCGGTGTGGAGTACGCGTACTGGTTGTTCTCCAGCACGAAGATCACGGGCAGGCGCTGGACGCCGGCCCAGTTCATCGCCTCGTGCCAGTCGCCGCGCGAGGTCGACCCGTCGCCGAACCAGGTCAGCGCGACGCGCGGCTCGCGGCGCAGCTTGAAGGCCATCGCCATGCCGGTGGCCACGAGCATCATGTCGGGGAGCATCGAGACCATGCCCACGCAGCCCAGGGACGGGTCGCCGAAGTGCACGTTGCCGTCGCGCCCGCGCGTGATGCCGCCCGCGCGGCCCATGTACTGGGCCAGCACGCGCGCCGGCTCCACGCCGCGCACCAGGTGCGCCGCGAGGTCGCGGTGCAGGACGCACAGGCGGTCCTCGGGCGCCATCGCGTACGCGGCGCCCGTGGAAACGGCCTCCTGGCCGAAGCCGTCGTAGAAGGAACCGGGGACCTTGCCCTGGCGATACAGGTTCATCGCGCGCTCCTCGAGGAAGCGCATCAGCAGCATGTAGCGCAGCAGCGCTACGCCGTCATCAGCCGCTTCCCGCTCCGGTGACGGGTAGGGCCGGCGGACCTCCTGGGTCGCCATGTGTGTCTCCTCTCCGAACCGGCTGCGGGATCTCCGTCCGGTCCGATTCCGGCCGCGGCGGGGTCTCCGTCCGCGGCGCTGTGGGGGAAATCTTCAAGGCGGCGCCGGACGCCTCCAGGCGCCGGCGGGCCACCTCGATCGCCGCCGCGAGCGGCGTGACGTCGCGGCGCCGCGCCTCGTGCAGGATCGCGTCGATCACCGGGCCGATGCGCGCCACGCGCTCGTGCGCCGTGGCCTCGTCCCATCCGCCCGACGTCAGCTCCGCCGACACGTTGATCAGCCCGCCCGCGTTGACGATGAAGTCGGGCGCGTAGAGCACGCCGCGCGCCGCCAGGCGCTCGGCCAGGCGGTCGTCGGCCAGCTGGTTGTTGGCCGACCCGCAGACGATCGCCGCGCGCAGCCGGCTGACGTTGCCGTCGTGCACGACGCCGCCCAGCGCACAGGGCGCCAGCACGTCGACGTCGGCAAGCACCGCCTCCTCCGACGGGACCCAGCGCGCGCCCGGGAGCTCCGCCGCCAGGCCGCGCTTGCCCGCGTCCACGTCGGCCAGCAGGAGCTGCGCGCCCCCGGCGGCCAGGCGTCGCGCGAGCCGCTCGCCCACGCGCCCGCAGCCCACGACGGCGATGCGGCGCCCGGACAGCTCGGGCGACCCGAAGCGCTCGCGCAGGCAGGCGCGGATCGCGGCCTCCACGCCCAGCGCGGTGAAGGGGCTGGGGTCGCCGCTGCCGCCGTGCACCACCGGCAGGCCCGTCACCGAGCGCGTGACCTCGGCGATCGTGACCATGTCCCGCGCGCTCGTGCCGACGTCCTCGGCGGTGACGTAGGAGCCATCGAGCGCGTTGACCGCGTCGGCGAAGTCCAGCAGCACGTCGCGCCGCGCGGCGCCCTGCGGCGGCGCGGCGCCGGCCGGCAGCACGATCACGCCCTTGCCGCCGCCCAGGTCCAGGCCCGCGGCGGCCGCCTTCAGCGTCATGGCGCGCGAGAGGCGCAGCGCGTCGCGCGCGCCCTCCATCGAGTCGGCGTAGCTCCACATCCGGCAGCCGCCGAGCGCGGGGCCCAGCGTGGTGGAGTGCACGGCGATGGCGGAGTAGACCCCGGAGCGCCGTCCCCGCCGGATGACCAGCTCCTCGTGGTCGATCGCGAGCAGCGCTGCCGGCTGGGTCCTCATGGCCACACGTTAATGATTCCCCATCCCCATCGGCTTCACAACGACGATTTGTTGCGTCGCAGCGCGTACAATGGCGGGTATCGACGCCGTCGACCGCAAGATCGTTGCGCTGCTCCAGGAGAACGCCCGCCGTTCGTTCCACGACATCGGCGCGCAGGTGGCGCTCAGCGCGCCCGCCGTCAAGCGCCGGGTGGACCGGTTGGAGGCCGCGGGGGTCATCACGGGCTACCGGGCGGCCGTGGACCCGGAGCGCTTCGGCTGGCACTCGCACGCCTTCGTCGAGGTGTTCTGCGAGGGCCGGATGTCCGGCGCCGAGATCCTGGCGGCGGTCCGGCGCCATCCCGAGGTCGTGGGCGCCTACACGGTGGCGGGGGAGGCCAGCGCGATCCTCCACGTGCGCGCGGAGGACACCAAGCACCTCGAGGAGGCGCTGGAGCGCATCCGCGACGTCAAGGGCGTCCTGCGCACGCAGACGCAGGTCGTCCTCTCCACGCTGCTGGAGCGCCCGCTCGCCCAGGCGGGCTAGAGCCCCGCCTGCAGGACCTGCTTGGCGATCGGCGCGGCGGTGTCGCCGCCCGCCCCGCCGTGCACCACCAGGACGCCCACGGCGATCTTCGGCCGCTGCGACGGCGCGAAGGCCACGAACCACGCGTCGTCGGGCTGGTCGCCGCCCAGCTCGGCCGTGCCGGTCTTCCCCGCCACGCGGACGCCGTCGATGCGCGCCGCGTTGCCCGTGGCGTCCTCGCTGTGCACCACCGCTTCCATCAGGCGCGTCACCTGCGCGGCGACCCGCGGCGTGGTCGCGGGCACGCTGCGCGGGCGGTCCCCGGCCAGCAGCGTCAGCAGCGGCCGGCGCCCGCGGTTGGCGATCGTCGCCGCCACCACCGCCATGTTCAGCGACGTGGTCAGGACGCGGTCCTGGCCGATGGCCGAGGCGCCCGTCTCCACGGGCGTGAGCTCACGCGGGATCGAGGCGGGCGTCGCGCCCGGCACGCCGGTCGGCTGGTTGAACCCGAAGCGCTCGGACATCTCGACCAGCCGGCGGCTGCCCACCTCCGCCCCCATGGGGCCGAAGACGGAGTTGCAGGACTTGGCGAACGACCGGGTCAGGCTGCCTCCGCACGCCTCGCCGCCGTGCGCGTTGGAGATGTAGCGGCCGCCGGCGTTCGCGCCCGACGAGACCGGGAAGTTCTCCGACATCCGCGTCTTGCCGTCCTCCAGCGCGGCGCTCACGGTGATGATCTTCATCGTCGAGCCGGGCGGCTGAGCGCCGTCCAGCGCGATCCCGGCCAGCCCGAGGACCTCGCCGGTCAGGGGCTGGATCGCCGCCACGCTGCCGAAGCGCCCGGCCAGGGCGTCCTGCGCCGCGCGCGAGATCTCGGGGTCGACCGAGGAGCGCACGGGCGGCGCCGGGCGCGGCTGCGTGCGCGCCAGGATGCGCTCGCCGGCGAACAGCGTCCCGCCCGGCGTCCCGCGCAGGCGCGCGTCGAGCGCGCGCTGGATCCCCGAGACGCCGACGCGCGCGTCGAGCGGGAACCCGGCGGCGAGCAGCTCGGCACGGCGGTCCGCGCCGGCGCGCCCCAGCTCGCCGGTGATTCCGGTCGCCGCGCCCACGTCGGTCTGCGAGCCGTCCGAGCGCGCCAGCAGCCGGCCGTCGCGGGCCTGCAGCGCGGCGCGGCGCGGCGCGCGCGTCACGCGGCGCAGGCGCGCGCCCTCGCCCAGCCCCGGGAAGGTCATGCCGGCGTTCCAGGCGATCTGCGGAGGATCGCCGTCCACCGGGACGACCACGTCGCCGCGCACCAGGCCGAAGATCCGCGTGCGCACGCGCAGCGGCAGCCGCCAGACGTCGCCGTCCTTGTTCGGCTCGCCCGCCTGCACACGCACGGCCGTCGCGGTGGCGGCCGCCTGCCCGTAGGCGCGCGCGAAGGACAGGCGCGAGACGCGTGCGCGCGAGCCGTCGTCGAGCTGGGAGTACATCGCCTGGTAGTCCGAGCGTTCCCACGCCGTGGCGAACCGCTCCACCGTCCGCTTGGCCTCGCGGTCGCTGCGCTGGCCCATGACCCAGACCACGAACAGCGCGGCGGCGCCGGCCAGCACGGCGGCAGCGAGCAGCAGCCGCGGCGGGACGCGCCGGCGGGGCGGCCGCGAGCGCGCCGAGCCCGGCTGCAGGTAGCGCGGAGTCACGGCCATGGCGCAGGAGGATAGGGGCGAGCGGCGCCGTCAGGAGCGGCGGATCGCCACGCCCAGCGCCATCGCGAACAGGCCCAGGATGCCTGCGGCGATGTAGACCGCGAACGAGGTCACGTCCTCCGGGCCCAGGAACACCGCGAGCGCCCCGACCATCCCGATCCACACCACCCCGGCCAGCACGACGACGGCGCCGACGAGGCGCACGAACAGCCCGGGCCGGTCCTCGTCGGCCTCGCGCGGCGCGCGGCGCGGCAGGCGCAGCCGGCGCCGCGGCGCGGGGGCCGGTTCCTCGTGGACGAACTCCTCCTCGTAGGCGACCGGCTCCTGGTAGGCGACCTCCTCCTCGAACAGCGGGGCGTAGGCGGCCGTCTCCTCGGGCAGGGACGGGGCCGGGGCCTCCTCGAACGCGACGGGCGGCTCGGCGAGGCGGGCCGTGGCGGCGGCCGTCGCGGGCCGGTCGGCGCGGCGGCCCTGGCGCAGGCGCGCGGCCACGTCCCAGGCGTCCGGCGCCAGCCCCGCGCTCTCGTCGAACGGGTAGAACTCGAACCGGTCGCGGTCGGGGTCCTCGCGGTTGCGGCGATCCGCCTCGCGCTCGGCTTCGTCACGCAGCATTCCCGTGACTCTAGAGCGCCTTCGAGCCTCCGGGAGACCGCCGCAGCGCCGCCCAGTCCTCCGGCCCGCTGAGTCGGAAGTTGTAGAGGCTGACGCCCGTCGCGCGCCGGGCGCGCGCCGCGTTCACGACCGCGCGCGAGTCCGCGGCGCCCAGCCCGTCGGCCAGGCCGCCGATCACGTGGACGGGCAGTCGCGGACGGCCCGTCATGCGGCGGAGGTGGTCGACGTTGGCGCGCGTGTAGGCGTCGACGAACCGCGGCCCGCGCCCGCGGCGCAGCGTGGAGTAGGTCATCGGGAGGAAGACGTCGTAGAGACGGGCGACGGAGCGGTAGGGGAATCCCGGCCACAGGCAGCCGCGGCACGAGGTGGAGAGCGCGTCCGGGACGATCGCACCCAGCACGAACCTCCGGCCGACCGTCGCGCGCAGCCGCCGGGACAGCGCGAGCATGTTCGCGTTGCGCCGCGGGATCGAGCGCACCTTCGTGGACTCGACGTCCAGCGCGAACCCGTCGAAGCGCTCGCCGGCCGGCGTCTGGAACTCGATCGCGGCCAGCGCCCGCGCGTAGTCGGCCTGCAGGTCGTCGAAGCCCGGCAGGTACCACGCGACGACCTTCATCCCGTGCGCGTGCGCGGCGTCCAGGAAGCGCTCGGTCGCACGCGGCCAGACGATGAGCTGCGAGGCGCGCCGGCGGTGGTTGGCGGTCTCCAGGTACAGCGTGCGCACGCCGTGGCGCGCCAGCGCCGCCACCGTGGCTTCCGGTCGCGCCAGCTCGCGCGGGGAGTAGATGTCGATCCACGCACCGGGGCCGCGGTAGGGCGCCAGCGAGGGCGCTGCCTGCGCGGCGGGCTGGGCGTCATACGCGGCGAACGCGAGCTGCGCCGCGACGAGGAAGGAGGTCACCGTGCTGAACGACACCCGGCGCGCACGCTACAGTCCCCGGAATGCTCCGGCGCCTCTTCCTGCTCGTGGCCGCCCTGGCGCTCGTCGCGGCCGGCTGCGGGGACGACGACGACGGCGGCAACGGCGACCAGGGCGGTCCCAAGACCCCCACCACGCAGGCGACGACCGGTACGACCGCCACCGGGACGACGGCGTACAAGTCCCAGGTGCAGACGATCCTGGGCTCCGTCGGGACGGCGGGGACCACGCTGGGCACCGCCGCGCGCGCGAGCCGCTCGACGGCCGACCTCGGCCGTGCCCTCGAGACCTTCCAGAGCAGCGTCGAGGGGGCCGCCGACCGCCTCCGCGACCTCGAGGCACCGGAGGAGGCCACCGAGGGGCAGGACGAGCTCGAGCAGGTGCTGCGCGAGATCGCGTCGGGGGTCCAACCCTCGATCGAGGCGGCCCGCGCCGGCGACCGCGCGAAGTTCCAGCAGGAGTTCCGCGCCTACCAGCGCAAGCTGGACGGCGAGTACCGCCGGCGGCTGACGGCCGCCGGCGAGAAGATCGACCGCGCCCTCGCCGGGCAGTGAGCCTGCGGCGCGCGGCGCCGGCCGGCCTGCTCGCCGCCCTCGCCGCCGCCGGTCCCGCGGATGCCGCCACGGTCTCGACCCCCGAGCGCTGCTACTCCTCGCGCGAGCCCGTGGACTACGTGGGGACCGACTTCCGGCCCCGCGCGCGCTACACCGCGTACGTCGCGGGCCGGCGCGTGGCCGCGGGCCGGGTCTCGCGCTTCGGCGACCTCTCCGGCGACTTCAGCGCGCCGGTCCCGGCGCGGGGGCGAGCGGGCGAGCGGACGTTCCTGCTCACCGTCACCGACGGCATGCGGCGAGCGTCCACGCGCTTTCGCTCGACGATCTTCGGCGCCGACTTCCGCCCGGACGAAGGCGACCCCGCCACGCTGCGCGTGCGCTTCTACGCGTTCGACTTCGGTCGCGGGCGCACCGTCTACCTGCACTACGTGACGCCGGCGCGCCGGCTCCGCCTCACCGTCCGGCTGGGCCGCACCGCCGGACCGTGCGGCACCGTCTCCACGCCGCGGCGGCGCCTGTTCCCCTTCCGGGCGCGGTCCGGGAGCTGGCGCATGCAGTTCGACACGCGCCGGCGCTACGACCCCACGCCCCCGCGCCCCTACGTGCGCCTGATCGTGCCGATCCTGCGCACCGGCCGCTAGGACACCAGGGCCTGCTCGCGCGTGGGGACGATGTCGAACGTCGCGTCGGTCTTCGTCGCCTGGAACAGGCGCAGGACGGTCGGGTTGCTGCAGGCCAGCACGAGCCGTCCGCGGCGGCGCACCAGCCTCCGCAGGGCGTTGAGCAGCGTCATCAGCCCCGTGGAGTCGATGAAGGTCACCTCGACGAGGTCCACGACCACGAGCTGGATCGAGGCGTCGTCGATCGCGGTCGCCAGCGCGTCGCGCAGGCGGCCGACGGTGGCGACGTCCACCTCTCCGCGCAGGGCGATGACGCTGGCCTCCGTGCCGGCGCGCTCCTCGTGGACCTCGAGTTGAGGGGCCAGCGGCTGATCCGCGTTCTCCACCGCGCCGTGCCTATCGCACGGCGTCGGGCGCTGTCAACCTTCCGGCCGATGCGCGGGCTGGCCGGGTGGCTCAAGCGGTTCTACCGCAAGGCCTACGAGGACAACGTGACCGGGCTGGCCGGGATGGTCGCCTACAACATGCTGCTGGCCGTCCTGCCGCTGGCGCTGATCGCGCTGTTCGTGGGGGGCCGGGTCATCGAGAGCGCGGAGCTGGAGCGAAGCGTGATCGAGGACCTTCAGCGCATCTTCCCCTCGGCGGCGGAGTCCACGCTGAACACCGCGGTCAACCGCATCCAGGACGGGACGGGGCGGATCGGGATCGCGGCGCTGGTCGCCGCGGTGTGGATCGGCGCGTCGTTCTGGGGCGCGCTGGACACCGCGTTCTGCCGGATCTACCACGTCCGCTGCCGCTCCTGGCTGGAGCAGAAGCGCTTCGCGCTGGTCATGCTCGTCGTGGTCCTGCTGTTCATGGCGGCGACCGTCGCCGTCCCCACGCTGCAGAGCATCCTGCTGCGCGGAGCCGACCAGCTGCCGTTCGGCCTGGCCGACGTGCGCGGCCTGGTGTTCGGCGTCACGCTGGCGGCCGGGCTCGCGCTGCTGTTCGTGACGCTGTCGATCATCTACTGGACGGTGCCCAACGAGCCCGTGCCCTGGCGCGCCGTGTGGCCGGGGGCGCTCCTGGCCACCCTGGCGGTCGCGATCGTCGACTACGCCTTCCCCGCCTACCTGGGCAGCGTCAACACGATCGCGCGCTTCGGCACGACGCTGGTCTTCGTCGTGATCGTCCTGCTGTGGTTCTACGTGGTGTCCCTGATCATCCTGGGCGGCGCGGTGACCAACGCGATGCGCTTCGAGGACCTGGCCGGGAAGAAGGGCGCGCCCGGCGGCGTCCCTGCAGACGATGGTGTCGCCACCTCGTCCCCGTGCCGGTAGGCTCGCCGGCGGGAAGCTGCCGTGAGATCGCTCGCCGCCGCCTACGCCGTGTTCGTCGCGCTGGCCATGCCGGCGATCCTGTGGGCGTCCGAGGACGCGCCGCCCGCGCCCACCACCACCCCGGCGCCCGCGGCCACGACGCCGGCGCCCGCGACGACGCCGGCGCCGCCAGCGCCGACCACGCCGGCGGAGCCCGCTCCGGCCCCCTCCGAGCCGGCCGCGGCGCAAGCCTCGTCGACGCCGACCTCCAAGCGCGTGGCGGACGAGCCGCGCGAGGTGGAGGCCGACGTCGCGCGTCCGAAGCCGGTCGCGCGCGCGGCGGCGTCCGGCGGCGTCACCATCGAGGACTTCGCCTTCGCGCCGCGCACGATCACCATCGACGCGGGCGACACCGTCACGTGGACCAACCGCGACGACGTCGTCCACACCGCCACGGCCGACGACGGCTCCTTCGACACCGGCGACATCGCGCGCGGTCAGAGCCGGTCCGAGACCTTCGACGATCCCGGCACGTACCCGTATCACTGCACTCCGCACCCCGAGATGACGGCGACCGTCGTCGTGCGCGGCGCGTCCGGCGGCGACTCGTCCGGGGACGAGCCGGCCGCGACGCCGTCCGGCTCGTCGGGCTCCTCGGGTTCGTCGGGGTCCACGCTGCCCGCGACGGGGCTGCAGGTCGGCCTCGTGGTGCTGGGCGGCGTGCTGCTCCTGGCCGGCGGCGCGCTGCTGCGCCGCCGTCTGGAGGACTAGCCCCAGCGAAAGCCGGTCGGGCTGGGCGCCGGCGCGAGCGGGCTGCCCGGGAGGTCCAGCGGCGGCTCGGGCATGTTGTAGCCGCTCGGAGCCACGTCGTTGGGCGTGTCCGGATGGAAGAGCGAGGCCAGGTACTGGATCTGCCCGCGGCCCGGGCCGAGCTCGCCCTGGCCGCCCCCGTAGATGCCCACGCCGCGCTCGGCGCACCAGTCGTAGACCGCCAGCAGGCGCTCCAGCGTCCCGAAACGCGAGGGCTTGCTGTTGATCGTGCGCGGGGGGAACGGGAGCGCCTCGACGTCGGCCACGGAGTGCAGTGGCGCGTCCCACGTGATGCGGTCGCGGTAGGGCTCCAGCACGGCGGCGGCGTCGGGCTCGGAGAGGTCCGGGTCCTCCAGCCAGGCGTCCGGGAAGCGCTGGGCGCAGCGCTCGTAGAGCCAGGGATCGGTGCGCACCTCGACGACCGTGCCCTTGTAGAAGCCCTTGAGGTCGAGCGTGTCCACGCAGTCCATCTCGGACAGGTCGTCGATGAGCTCGGCCGTCCAGTTGTTCTCGGGGTCCAGCTTGAAGCGCAGGCCGGAGTCGATCGCGCGGCGCCGGCGCACCGGGTCCAGCGTCGGCGGGTCGCCGAGCCGGGTGGAGGCGACGAAGCGAACGGGTTGCGGCTCGCGCCCCAGGACCGCATGCAGCGGCTCGCCGGCCTGACGCAGCGCCAGGTCCAGCGCGGCGCTCTCGAACGCCCAGCGGCGGTAGTCACGCGAGGCCTCGCGGTCCGGCGGGCGCGGGAACAGCTCGAGCTCGTCCAGGCGCCGGGACAGCGTGCGCAGCGTGTGGTCCCCGGCGAGGTCGAGCGCGGGTCCGAACTGGTGGAGCACGTCGTGGTGGTCGACCTCGTAGATGACGTCCTCGCCGGCGCCCTCCTCGCCGCCGCCCTGCAGCGTCACGATCGTCGTGACGCGGGTGAACTGCCCCAGTGAGGACTCCAGCCGCGACAGGGCGTAGCCCTCGATCTCGACGGGCAGGTCCGCGATCAGGTCGTACGTCGCCACGGCGGCGGAGCCTACCCACCGGGGACCGCGAGCTCGGCGACGAGGGCGGAGTGATCGCTCAGGCCGTCGCGCCGCCAGGCGTGGACGTACTCGCAAAAGCGCGGCTCGACGCCCGGCGAGACGAGCACGTGGTCCAGGCGCCAGCCGCCGCCGTGCGGCCACGCCCAGGACACGTCGCGCGGCTCGTAGCCGTGCAGGGCGCGGAAGGCGTCGCGCCAGCCGTGCTCGGCCAGCCCCCGGACCAGCGCCAGCTCGGCGCGGTCCCAGCGCTCGCCCCGCTCGGGTCGCAGGCGCCCGCGGCTGTCGCGCGCGAACGTCATGACCTCGCCGGTCAAAGATTCGCGCCGCGGTGTGTTGAGGTCCCCGCACAGCACGCGCGGAACCGAACCGGGCCGCGCCAGCGCGGCGTGGACCGCCTCGTGCGTGCGGACCTTGGCGAGGTCCGGCGCCGGCGAGATCGGCGAGTGCAGGTTCCACACCTCCACGCCGCCGACCCGCGCCGCCAGCAGGCGCTCGGGCCACGGGACGGCGGCGCCCGCGAGCGGCTCGAGCCCGCCGCGCGCGGCGACCAGGACCCCCAGCCGGCGCCGACCCTGGGGCCGCGGCCCCCCGCCCGTCGTCGCCACCGCGTACCCGGCCGCCTCCAGGTCCGCCACCCAGCCGCCGGCCGTGGTCGGCGTCACCTCCTGCAGGGCGACCACGTCGGCGCCCGCGCCCAGCAGCGCCTCCGCCTGCTCGCCGCGGCGCTTCACGCGCCCGGCCACGTTCCACGTCAACAGTCGCATGGCGCCTATCGTTCCCCACGTGAGGGTGATGGGGATGCACGCGCGCGTGCAGCGCGACGGCGAGCTCGACGACGTCGCGGTCGAGGAGCCGCTGGAGATCCGCGTGGACAGCGAGCCGCTCGCCGTGACGATGCGCACGCCCGGGCACGACGAGGAGCTGGCGGCCGGGTTCCTGTACGGGGAGGGCCTGGTGGGCGCCGCGCCGGCCTTCCATCCGTGCCTGGACGCCAACGCCGTCGACGTCGCCGGCCCGCTGGCCCGCGATCCGGGCACGCGCCGCTTCTACACGACGTCGTCGTGCGGAGTGTGCGGCAAGGGGGCGCTGGAGGAGGTCGCCGTGCACGCGCCGGCGCTGCCGGACGGGCCGCGCGTGCCACGGGCGCTGCTGGCCGCGCTGCCCGACCGCCTGCACCAGCCGGGGTTCGTCCGCACCGGGGGGCTGCACGCGACCGGCCTGTTCGACGCGGGGGGCGAGCTCGTCCACGCGCGTGAGGACGTCGGTCGCCACAACGCGATGGACAAGGTCGTGGGTCGCGCGCTGCTCGACGGCGCGCCGCCGCTGCACGACCGCGTGCTGTGCGTGAGCGGCCGGCTCTCCTTCGAGCTGGTCCAGAAGGCGGCCGTGGCGGGGGCGCCGATCCTCGTCGGCGTGGGCGCGCCGACCTCGCTGGCCGTCTCGCTGGCCGCCGAGCGCGGGCTCACCCTCTGCGGGTTCGCCCGCGGCGGGCGGCTCAACGTCTACACGGTCCCCGAGCGGGTCGCCGCGTAGCCTCTCAGTGGCTGTCGATGACCTGGTCGATCAGCCCGTAGTCGGCGGCCTCGTGGGCCTTGAAGAAGCGGTCGCGCTCCATGTCGGTGTGGACCTGCTCGACGGGCTGCCCGGTGTGCAGGGCGAAGATCTTGTCGATGCGCCCGCGCATGTCGATGATCTCGCGCGCATGGATGTCGATGTCGGTGGCCTGGCCCTCGAAGCCGGCCGACGGCTGGTGGATGAGCATCCGGGAATTGGGGAGGGCCAGGCGCTTGCCCTTGGCCCCGCCGGTCAGCAGCAGCGCGCCCATCGACATGGCGATCCCGAAGCAGATCGTCTGCACGTCGGGCTTGATGAACTGCATCGTGTCGTAGATCGCCAGTCCCGAGTACACGTCGCCGCCGGGCGAGTTGATGTAGACGGAGATGTCCTTGTCCGGGTCGTCGGACTCCAGGTGCAGGAGCTGGGCCACCACGAGGTTGCCGACCTGGTCGTCGATCGGCGAGCCGATGAAGACGATCCGCTCGGAGAGCAGGCGCGAGTAGATGTCGTACTCGCGCTCGCCGCGGGAGTCCTGCTGGACGACGGACGGGATGAGAGGCACCGCCCGGCAATATAGAGCGCGATGGATGCTGCCCCCGCCCTCGAGCTCCGCGCCCTGACCAAGCGCTACGACGACGGGCTGCTGGCGCTGGACCGGTTCGACCTCGTGCTGCCCGACGGCGAGTTCTTCGGGCTGCTGGGACCCAACGGGGCGGGGAAGACCACGCTGATCAGCGCCGTGTGCAACCTGATCCGCATCACTGCGGGCGACGTGCGGGTCTTCGGCCGCGACCACCGGACGCTGGAGGCCCGGCGCCTGATCGGCCTGGCCGAGCAGGATGTCAACCTCGACCGCTTCCTCGACGTGGAGGAGACGCTGCTCTACCACGGCGGCTACTACGGCATGTCCCGGGCGCACGCCCGCCGGCGCGCCGGCGAGATGATGGACGTCTTCGACCTGCGGGCCAAGGCGGGGGTGCGGGCGCCCAAGCTCAGCGGCGGGATGCGCCGCCGGCTCCTGCTGGCGCGGGCGCTGATGCACGAGCCGCGGCTGGTGATCCTCGACGAGCCGACCGCCGGCGTGGACTTCGAGCTGCGCCTGGAGCTGTGGCGCTACATCCGCCGGCTGCACGGCGCCGGGACGACGATCCTGCTGACCACGCACTACCTCGAGGAGGCCGAGGAGCTGTGCGAGGACATCGCGCTGATCCGCGGCGGGCGGCTGATCGCGCGCGACACCGCCGCAGGGCTGCGCGCCACCTACGGCGCGGACTCGCTGGCCGACGTCTATGTGAAGGCGATGGCCTCGTGAGCCGGGGCCTGATGTGGCTGTCGGCGCGCGAGGTCCTGCGCGTCACGAAGCTGTGGACGCAGACGATCGCCGCGCCGGTGATCTCATCGTTTCTGTTCATCGTGGTGTTCGGGCTGGCCGTCGGGGACCGCATCGACGCGATCGAAGGCGTCGACTACGAGACTTTCATCGTTCCCGGGCTGATCACGATGGCGATGGTCCAGGCCGCCTACTCCAACAACTCCTCCTCGGTGTTCCAGGCGCGCTTCGACCGCTACCTGCACGACGTGCTGGCGGCGCCCATGCGGACTTGGGAGGTCAACCTGGGACTGTCGGTCGGCGGGGCCGTGCGCGCGCTGCTGATCGCGCTGGCGCTGGCGCTGCTCGCGCTGCCCGTGGCAGACGTGCCGGTGGAGAACCCGCTGGTCCTCCTGGCGGCCGTCGGCCTGGCCCTCGTCCTGTTCTGCTCGCTGGGCGTGATCGTGGGCATCTACGCCGAGACGTTCGACCACCACACGTTCGTCAACAACATCGTGATCCTGCCGCTGACCTTCCTGGGCGGCGTCTTCTACTCGGTGGACCGCCTGCCCTCGCCGTGGCAGGAGATCTCGCACGCGAACCCGATCTTCTACCTCGTCAACGCGGTCCGCTACGGGTTCCTGGGGTCCGCGGACGTGAGCGTCGCGCTCTCGCTGGGCGTGACCGCGGCGCTGGCGGCGGCGGCCGTGGCGTGGAGCTCCTGGCTGTTCGCGACCGGCAAGCGGCTCAAGGCCTAGTTACCCTCGGCCTGCCGTGTTCCCGCTGAACGTCCCCAACCTCCTCACGGTCCTGCGCATGCTGCTGGTCCCGGTGCTCGTCGTCGCGCTGCTCGACGAGACGCCCAACGGCGATCTGCTGGCGGCCGTCGTGTTCGCGGTGGCGTCCCTGACGGACGCCATCGACGGCTACCTCGCGCGCTCGCGCCAGTGGGTGACGACCTTCGGCAAGCTGATGGACCCGGTCGCCGACAAGCTGCTGATCATCGGGGCGCTGCTGGCCCTCGTGTCGCTCAACCGGCTGGCCGCCTGGGTGGCGATGGTGATCATCGCGCGCGAGTTCGCGGTCACGGCGCTGCGCGCGGCCGCCGGCGCGCAGGGGCTGGTGATCCCCGCGGGCGCCTTCGGCAAGGTCAAGACGATCATGCAGGTGGGGATGGTCTTCGCGCTGATCGTGACGGGCGGCGGCGGCGCCTGGCTCGACGCCCTCGTCTACGCCACGGTCGCCGTCACCGTCGCCTCGGGCGTCGACTACGCCTTCGGCATCCGCCGCCAGCTCAACGCGGCGCGCCGGCGGACCGCGGCGCCGGCGCCCTAGATCGACTCGTCGAGCCAGCCGCGCAGCGTGGTGTGCCGCGTGGCCCGCTCTCCGCTGGTCAGCTCGCGGCGGACCTCGCCGAGCGTGCCGTAGCGCTCGGCGACGACGTTGTGCTGGTGGATCGTCTCGAGGTTCTCCTGGCGGGCGGAGACGAAGGCCACGTCGGCGAGGTCGGGGTAGCGGGCGACGACGCCGCCGATCATCTCGCGCACGCAGTCCTCCACGAAGCGCGGCCGGCGGTGCGCCTTCTCCACCACGGCGGCCTCGTCGGAGCGCTTCATCAGCTCGTAGATCTCCGAGCTCATCGAGCCCTCCACGATCGCCAGCAGGTCGAGCGCGTCGATCTCGTCGTCGCACGCCTCGGTGCAGCCGATCCGCAGGGTCCCGAGCCCGCGCTGGTTGTGGGTCGCCACGGGGACCGCCTCGACGATGCGCTCGATCTCCTCGTCCGAGAACCCCTCCTCGACGAGGCGCTCGCGGGCGCCGGCCTCGACCAGACCTTGGGCGCAGGGGCACGCGGTCATGCCCTGCGCCTGGACGCCGATGACCCGGCGGGTCCCGCGGGCCGAGGCGACGGCGGAGCCCAGCAGCGTGAAGATCTCCTGCGTCTGGATCCCCGAGACGGGCGCCGGCTTGTACTCGGGGTAGCGCGCGGCGATCGTCACCTCGGCGCGGCGTGCCCCCTGGCGCTCGCGCACCAGCTCGGCCACGTGCTGGGCCAGCGTCTCGGCCTTGAAGGTGGCCTCGCCGAGGATCACCTCGCCGATCGCGTCGTTGACGACCTCCTCGAAGCGCGACATGTGGGCGCCCTTCTGCTCGGGCCCGAGGTCGACGAAGCACTCCAGCTCCGCGTAGAAGAGCAACTCGGTCCCGTTCTGGCGGATCCGGATGACCTTCTCGACTCCGGTGACGCCCACGCTGGACAGCGAGACCTGCACCGCGGGGCGCTGGGACTGGACGTCGGGAGACGCGACGGAGATCGCTTGGGCTTCGCTCATCCGCGACCCAGGTTACCGGCCGCCTCCCGGCGGGTCCCGGGATGCGGATTTCTGTGCTATCACTCCGCCGGTCGGCTGGAAGCCTGCGAGCTCAGCCCCCTCGCGACAGAGTCGCGGCGTCGTACAACACAGCAGCAGCAGCAACGACGGAGGAGGGGTGCCGCGCGCGCGGCGCTCGGTTCGACACAGGAGAACGGGGCTCGTGAGTACGAAGCCGGAGGGATTGCTCGCCGACGAGGCGCCGATCGCGGAGGTCGAGGAATTCCGTGGTCTCATCCAGGAGGGTCAGGAGCGCGGGTTCCTGACGTTCGGCCAGATCGAGGCGTGCCTCGAGGAGGTCGAGGTCACGAAGGAGCAGCTCGGCGAGCTGCACTCCTATCTCGTGGACCAGGGAATCGACGTCATGGGCCCGGACGGCAAGCCCGTGGCGCTCGACGCCAAGGACGACGCGCCGGCGCAGCCCGCGGTCGCCGCGCCCAAGAAGCCGGAGATCGACCTCACGGTCGAGCCGTCGCTGGATTCGCTGCGGCTCTACCTGCGCTCGATCGGGCGGGTGGAGCTGCTCACCGCCGAGCAGGAGGTGGCGCTCGCCAAGCGCATAGAGCGCGGCGACATGCTGGCCAAGCAGCAGATGGTCGAGGCCAACCTGCGGCTGGTCGTGTCGATCGCCAAGTCCTACCTGGGGCGTGGCCTCACCTTCCTCGACCTGATCCAGGAAGGCTCGCTGGGCCTGATCCGCGCGGTGGAGAAGTTCGACTACCGCCGGGGCTACAAGTTCTCTACGTACGCGACGTGGTGGATCCGCCAGGCGGTGACGCGGGCCATCGCCGACAAGGGGCGGACCATCCGGATCCCCGTCCACATGGTCGAGAAGCTCAACAAGGTCGTCCATGTCGAGCGCCAGCTCGTGCAGGCGCTGGGGCGCGAGCCGACGCCGGAGGAGATCGCCATCGAGCTGGAGTGCAGCGCGCGCGAGGTGCGCGACATCCTGCGCATCGCCCAGCAGCCGGTGTCGCTGGAGAAGCCGATCGGCGAGGAGGAGGAGTCCGAGCTGGGGGACTTCGTGGAGGACCAGACCGCGGAGTCGCCGTTCGAGCTGGCCTCCGAGAACCTGCGCCGCGAGAACGTCCGCCGCGCCCTCGCGGCCCTGCCGGCGCGCGAGCGCGAGGTGATCGAGATGCGCTTCGGGCTGTCCGGCGGGCGGCCGCGGACGCTGGAGGAAGTCGGCCGCGCGTTCAACGTCACGCGCGAGCGCATCCGCCAGATCGAGAACCACACCCTGAAGAAGCTGGAGGCGCTGCCGGAGGCCCAGCGGCTGCGCGACGCGTCGTGAGCGCCTACACGATCGTCCAGGCCGCGCAGGTCCCCGACGTGCTCGGCGACTACCCCGGCGAGATGCGCTTCTTCGGCGAGCCGCTGGAGTGCGAGCAGGTGGCCTTCACGTACCGCCGGATGCCCGCGCAGACCGGCAGCAAGGGCGGCTACGGCCACCGCCACCGCACGCAGGAGGAGGTCTACTTCGTGATCGAGGGAACTCTCCAGTTCAAGCTGGAGGACGAGATCGTCGACGTCGGCCCCCAGACGGCCGTCCGCGTCGCCCCCTCCACCGTCCGCGGGGTCTGGAACGAGGGCCCGGACGACGCCCACCTCGTGATCTGCTCCGTGAAGGCCGAGGACCTCGCCACCGAGGGCGAGAAGGTCGACGGCTTCTGGCCGGCGGACTGAGGCCGCAACCGACGCAGCCCGGTTCTAGAATGGACGGCGTCATCCCCGGGGGGATGTCCGAGTGGTTAAAGGAGACGCGCTGTAAACGCGTTGGCACTGCCTACGCAGGTTCGAATCCTGCTCCCCCCATCCCATCCCGCGCCTTGGCCTCCGGGAAGCGCGGCAGGCCGTCGTCCGGGATCGGCTCCCAGGCGGCGGCGTAGTTCGTGAAGGCGCGCCACATCGGGCGCACGCCCGGGTCGCCGTCGAAGGCCGACAGGCGGATGCTCATCTGCGACCCGTCCTCGTTGCGGCTGAACAGGTGCGCTCCGCAGAAACGGCAGAAGCACTTCTCGAAGCCGCCGTCGGGGTGGCGCCAGCCGGCGACCAGGTCCGCGCCGGCCAGCAGCCGGAACGTCGCGCCGTCGATCCGGGCCTGGGCCGACGAGGCCGTGCCGGTGCGCCGCTGGCAGCGCGTGCAGTGACAGTAGCCCGCCTCGGTGGGCGGCTCGGTCAGCTCGAATCTGACCCCGCCGCAGAGGCAACGACCGGTCACGCGATACCCTCCTCCCCGCGCCCTCTTAGCTCAGCTGGTAGAGCACTTCCATGGTAAGGAAGGGGTCGCCGGTTCGAGTCCGGCAGAGGGCTTCGAGCGATACCCGGCTCGGGCACGAGGCCGCGCACGCACCACGCACGTGCATCGACGCGGAACCGGCCTCGGGGCGCTCCCAGCAGCTCGTGTGCCCGCGAACGCAGCGTCGCGCGTCGCACGGGATCGAGGCGCAGGTAGACCGCACCCGACCGTCCGACTCCCTGCTCGAACGAGAACCAGAGGTCGTCGAAGTCCTCGTAGCCGGCCGAGGTCGCCAGCGCTCCGACCGAGACCTCCTCGAGACCGGCCCCTTCCCAGAGGTCGCGTAGCCACGTCGGGTCCCGCAGGCCCACCTGCTGTGCTCGTCCACGGTCCCCGCCTCGTCCGGGACGATCTCCGCCCGTACCACCCGCCGCATCTCACGCGCGCCCGCCGCGGGATCGTCGACGAGGTTGATCGCCAGCTGGGCGAGTGCGGCGTCGAACGCGCCGTCGTCGAACGGCAGGTTCTCCGCCGTCGCGACGATCACCTCGGCCTCCGGGACGCGGGCGCGACACGTCTCGACGGCGCTCTCGCCGGGGTCGACGGCGGCGACGCTCGTCTCACCGAGCACCCGGGCCAAGCCGATCGTCAGGGCGCCCAGACCACAGCCTACGTCCAGCACGCGCTGCCCTGCAGCGATGCCCGTCGCGGAGATCAACTCCGCCGCGAGCCGCGCCCCCGTAGCGGCCGACGTGACGGTCGTATGGCTGCGGCCCGGCCCGGGGCATCGAGCCGCGTCAGCGGTTTCGTGGCTTCGCGCGGCGACCTTCGCGCGCCGGCTCCGGCGCGCCGCTGCCGTGCGTGTCGGCTGCCGCTGGCAGCAGCTCCACGAGCGTCCGCAGCAGCGGGGAGGCGTTGCGGGGTCGCCAGGCGGCGGATGTGCGCACCTCTATGCGCGCGTCGGCGAGCGGCCTCCACACGATGCCCTCCGCGTTCTGGAGCCACGGCGGGGCGCTGAACGTGAGCGCAAGACCGGCGGCGACCATGCCCTGGGTCGTGCTGACGTGCTCCGAGGCCTCGAACTCGGTCGTCACCTGCGCCTCGTCGAGCACCTGTACCAGCGAATCGTGCAGCGACGGCGCCCACACCCGCGGGAAGCAGATGAACCGCTCCCCTTCGAGCTCCTTCAGGGTGACCTCGTCCCGCGCGGCGAGCGGATGGCCAGACGGCACGCTCACGCCCAAGTGCTCGATCCGCAGACAGCGGCGCGACAGCTGCGGGTCCTCCACGGGCTCGCGCAGCAGCCCGAGGTCGAGCGAGCCCTCGCGCAGCTCGGTCACCTGCACCGGCGTCGTCAGCTCGCGGACGACCACGCGGACATCGGGCTCGCGCTGCTTGAGCGCAGCGACCACCGCCGGAAGCAGGTCGGCCGGTACCCCCGGTGCGACCCCGACCCGAAGCGTGCCGCTGGCGCCCAGGCGCAGCTGCTCCATGCTCTCGCGCAGGCGGTCGGAGCGCTCGAGCAGCTCGCGGGCCTCCGCGAGGAGCGTCTCGCCCGCGCCCGTCAGCGACACGCCACGCGGTCCGCGTACGAAGAGCGGCATGCCGACCTGCTCTTCCAGCACACGGATCTGCTGGCTGAGCGCCGGCTGACTGATGTAGAGGCGTTCGGCCGCACGGCCGAAGTGCAGCTCCTCCGCCGCGACCGCGAAATAGCGAAGGAGCCGCAGCTCGAGGTTCATGCCTTCACCCTACCCCCGACTCTCGTCGCCGGGGACGACGTCGAGCGTGGCGACGCCGAACGAGGCGCCGGTCCCGAGCACGTACTCGGGGCTCAGCGGCGCGGTCCCGACATCCCGCGCCACCTCGAGCAGGAAGTCCTCCATCGACCGGCCAGGGCTCAGGATCCCGAGGTACGCCGCGGGCTCGCGTGAGAGGTTGCGGTAGGTGTGCGGCACGTTCGACGGGATGAACGCGTGCGTGCCGGCGCCCCCCGTGATCTCGACGATCTGGCCGTCCTCCTCCTGGCGGAAGTAGCTGAGGTTGCCCTTCAGCGTCCAGAAGAACTCCGCCGCCTCGTGCGTGTGGAGTGGCGGAGGCCCGCCCCCCGGACCGACCTCCACCTGGAAGGCGAGGAACCCATCGTCGGTCTGCTCGGTGGTGGCGTGGAAGGTGACGACGTCCTGCATCACCTGGAAAGACTCACCGACGCCGTATCGGGTGTCCGTTCTCACTTCGCTCCCTTTCTCTTCCTGCTCCGGCGGAGCGCCTGAGCTTTCGGCGATCAGCCTGCCGCGGCCGCGGCGCGGCGTCCAATACCGGCTGACGAAGGCCCGATAAGCGCAGGCTATGCGGTATGCATCTCCCGGTCGCGAGGTATCGCCTCCACGCGGTTGGTCTGAACCTCAGAGCCTCGACACCGAACAGACCGTCTACGTCGAGATGGCGCGTCGTCCCAAGACCGCCAAGCTGGTCGGCGATGCGGCACGACCATGGGCGTCGACGATCGTATGAGCCGTCGAGAGCGTCTCCATCGATACAGCCGCGCGCTCGGCGCTCTCGCTCAAGCGCGGTTGCGCCGGGCGCGGGCGGCGGCGAGAAACCGCTCGAAGAGAGCGTCGTAGGCCACCGTCATGTTTGGTCTGGGCTCCACGACTTCCCCGTAGCGCACCATGGAGCGAACATCGGCGCGGCCGGCGGCCCGCCAGCCTAAGAGCGCGGCACCGGCTGCCGTAACTTCGGGCACGTCCACGGGTCTCACTGGCCGCCCGAGAGCGTCGGCGACGAGTTGGCGGAGCTGCGGCGCCCGTGCCCCGCCCCCGGTCAGATCGATCTGTGGGTCGGGCGCGGCGGGGAGCAGCGCGAGGCTCTCGCGGATGGCGAAGACCACACCTTCGGCGGCGGCTCGCAAGAGCGCTGTGCGATCGGTCTCGAGGCCGAGTCCCGTCCATTCACCATGAGACGCGCGGACCGGAACGGGCGCCCGTTCGCCGCTCAGGTAGGGGAGGAACGCAGGGCCCGTAACGTCGACGGAGCCATCCGGCCCGGGCGTGCGCGGGACGGCGGCGTACAGGTCGTCCCACGTCGCTTCCAGGACACGGCAGACCCAGTGCAGCGCGAGCCCGGCGTTCTGGATCGCGGCCATCGCGTAGGTCATGCCGACGCCGCGGTAGGTGTGCGAGCGTGGCGCCGGGTCGGCGACGGGCTGCACGCCGGGTCGCAGCACCTGCGCGCCGGTCCCGACGACGAGCGTCGAGCGCTCGGGGCTCGCGAACGCGCCGAGCAGCGTGGCGGCGACGTCGCTGCAGCCGATAGAGACCGGCAGCCCTGCAGGTAATCCCCAGGCGGCCGCAGCGTCGGCTGCAATTACGCCGGCCAGCTCTTCCGGCTCACGGACCTCGGGCAGCAGCGCGGGTTCGAGCCCGACGCCGGTCACGACGTCGTGCGCCCAATCACCAGCCACGACATCCCACAGCAGCGTTGCGGAGGCGTCGGTCACGTCGGTCCACAGGCCCGGCACGAGTTCGTTGCGGACGTAGTCCTTGGCTGCGGCTAGCCTCGTACCGCGGGCGTACGCCTCGGGCTCGGAATCCTTGAGCCAGCGCAGCATCGGCCCGGTCATCCCAGGGACCACCGGATTGGCGAGTCGGCCCAAGACCGCGCTCGGAAGCGCCCGCCAGCGCGCCGTCTGGGCGGCAGCGCGGGAGTCCGGCCAGAGCATCGCCGGGCGGACGGGCTTCCCGTCGTCGTCGAGAAGCAGCATGGCGTGCATCTGACCGTCGATGCCCACCCCCGCGAGCCGGCTCAGATCGACGCCCGCGCAGGCCTCGTGGAGCGCCTGTCGGCTTGCAGCGATCCAGGAGTCGGGTTTTGTCTGCGCACATCCTGGGCGGGGCGAATCCACGGAGTACGCGGACTGGGCGGCGCGGACGATGCGCCCGGCCTCGTCGAGCAGCACCACCTTGACTCCGCTAGTGCCAACGTCGATGCCTAGCGCCAGCCGCGCCTCTCTTGAGCAGAGTTGGGTCATGCGCCGGGGCGGACGCTCACCGCGCGCCAGGCGTCCCCGCGGCGTGCCGTCCTTGCGGTCCGTGTGGCCCATATGGCAGCTATGCAGGCCATAGCGGCACGTCTCCCCGTGCCCGCCGCGTGACCAACGGCGATCGTCCTGCTCGCTGATGATGCTTGCTCAGAACCTTGGCCCTCCGGGCTGGTGTTGACATCCTGTAATCACAGGATATACACTGCCTCGATCTTGCTGTGCCTGGCACGGTTGCACACCCACTCCGCCCTCGATTGGGCGAGGTCACGCCAGGCGACGCGCGGACCTGACTGGTCACGGTCGTCGTGGCGTTGTTCTAGGTCGACGGTGGTCTCGGGCGGCGAGGTTGCCGACGCCGACCTCGTGATCGTTCGGTCTCGGCACGCCGGCCGCCGCGCGCGCAGACCAGAGTCGCGCTGTGCCGCATGACACGGCGAAAGGCGCCTCTGATCGATGCCGCATACGGACCGAGGACGCAGACTTGACATCCTGTACGTACATGTTAGGTTTCCCCGACCACGGCGTCGGATGACCGCGCCGAGCGAGTCGAGGAGGAGCAGTGATCGAAGGGGCGCGTGCATTGGGGCTGAGGCTCCGGCACATCGCGGCTCGGCCGCACTCATCCACCGCGGCCAAGCGACCGGCTGCGGCCGGTTCGCGGCTATCGGCGTGCGCACAATGAAGGACGAGCCATCCGAGGGGAGGGCGCTATGTCTTTGAAAGTCGATGCGACCGAGTCGCAGAGGCGTGAGACACCTCCCCTGCGGCGCTCGTCCACGGATGCGAGTTCTGAGCATCCCCCCTACGCTCAGAGCGTCCTCCTCGGTCTTACGCTGCGAGTCATTCAGGCAGGACCGCTTGTGGTCCTGATGTGCATCTGGCTGCTGTTCGCCGTCCTGAGTCCGTACTTCTTCACGCAGTCGAACCTCACCAACATCCTGGTGCAGTCGAGTTCGATCGCGCTGCTTGCCCTGGGCGCGTTGCTCGTCGTAATCGTCGGTTCGCTGGATGTGTCGCTCGGGTCGACGGTGGGCTTTTGCACGGTCGTCGGCGCGGTGCTGTTTCGGGATCACCCTGAGCTTGGATGGCTG
Source organism: Solirubrobacteraceae bacterium (assembly GCA_031177685.1). Classification (GTDB taxonomy): domain Bacteria; phylum Actinomycetota; class Thermoleophilia; order Solirubrobacterales; family Solirubrobacteraceae; genus AC-38. Next base: position 178,961 of record JAPSGI010000003.1, read on the forward strand.
GTGGTTCCGGTGATGATTGCGGTCGGGCTCGCGATCGGGGCCGTGAACTCGTTGGTAATCGTGACGATGCGGATCGGGAACGCGTTCATCGTCACCCTGGGGATGCTCTACGTCGTTCAGAGCCTCTCCTATGTCGTCTCCGGGGGAACGCAAGTCCCGGGGATGCCCGACTACGTGCTCACGGTCGCGAACAACCATCTCTTTGGCATTCCCGGTCCGGTCATCCTGGTGCTGGTCGCGGGCGGGTTGATGTCGCTGTTTCTCAACCGCATCGCGTGGGGGCGCTGGGTCTTCGCGATCGGTGGCAACGCCGAAGCTGCGAGCAAGGTCGGGATCCCGGTGCGCAAGGTGCTCTTCAGTGTCTATGTGATCGCCGGGGCGCTCGCAGCGATCACCGCCGTCCTGACTGCTGGCCTCAGCGACGCCGGCGTCCCTGAGACGGGGTTCTCGATCCTGCAGGCGATCGCGGCGGTGGTGATCGGCGGTGCAAGCCTCAATGGGGGTCGCGGGAGCGTGTGGGCGACGATCGTTGGGGCGGTCATTCTCGGCTCGATCACCAACGGGTTGGTGTTGTTGGATGTCTCGCCGAACTGGACGCCGTTCGCGATCGGCGCCGCCTTGATCACCGCCGTCGGGTTGGACGCGCTGCGTCAGGAGATCGAGCGTCGGCTGCAGCTTCGCCAGGCTCAGATGCAGGCGGAGGTGTCGTGATGGCCGGGGATGTCGTCCTGGAGATCGATCGCCTCACGAAGAGTTTCGGCAACCACACTGCGCTGGATGCAGTCAGCTTCACCGTGTCGGCGGGCGAGATCGTCGCGTTGCTTGGTGACAACGGCGCGGGCAAGTCGACGCTGATCAAGTGCGTCTCGGGGGTCTATCGCCCGGACCAGGGGGAGATCGCGCTGAACGGCCAGCGGTTTCACTCCGAGTCGGTCGCCGGCGTTCGCGCGCGCGGCGTGGGCGTCGTCTATCAAGACCTCGCGCTGTTCGACAACATGTCGGTCGCCGAGAACCTCTTCGCGGGATCGGAGCCCTGCTGGCCGCGCCCCCTTCGGGGTTGGGGGTTGGTCAAGCGCCGCGCGATGCTCGATGAGGCGCGCAGGACGCTCGAGCGCCTTGAGGTGAGGATCCCCAATCTGAAGACCCCGGTGGGCCTGCTCTCCGGTGGCCAGCGTCAGGCAATCGCCGTCTGCAAGGGGATCGCGTTCGCCGAGAAGCTCGTGATCCTCGACGAGCCGACCGCCGCGCTTGGCTTGCGCGAGCGCGGGAACGTCCTGAGGCTCGTTCGGCAGCTGCCCGCGGCCGGCGTCGCAGTGATCCTCGTCAGCCACAACCTCGAGGAAGTCATCTCGGTTGCCGATCGCGCGGTGATCCTGCGGCAGGGCAAGCAGGTCGGCGGCGTCGAGGCCACCGAAGCCCAGCACGAGACCATCGTCTCGATGATCGTGGGCGGCCGGCCAGCTTCAGGTAACGGACAACAACACTGACATACGTCGTGAGGAGAAGAACTATGAGGGTCCGAATGCACGCGAAGGCGGCTCGGCAGACGCGCCATAAGCTGGCGCTGGGCGCGATCACTGTCGCCGCGAGCCTTCTGCTGGCCGCTTGTGGCAGCGATGGCGAAGGGAACGCGGAGACGGCGAGCGCGGGCAGTGGCGATCGCAAGCTGATCATCTTCGCAATGCCGTTCCCCTGCGGGTTGAACGACTACGCGAAGCTGACGTGCGAGGGGGCCAAGGCCGCCAAGCTGCCCGGCGGGTACGAGCTCAAGTTCAAGACCGGCATCGACTACACCGATGCTCCCGCGTTCAACAGCTTGCTGGAGACCACGCTCCAGCTGCGGCCAGCGGGTCTGGTGGTCTTCGCGAACGGGCCGGCGGCCCAGACGCCAGTGTTGAACCGCGCGTGTGACCAGGGCGCAAAGGTCATCTTCTACGACGGCAACGGCAAGGGCGTCAAGTGCGAGGCGAGCTGGGTCACGCCGCCCAACCACGAGTTGGGGCAGAAGGCCGCCGAATGGCTCATCGACCACCCACCGGCGAACGGGAGCAAGGAAGTCGCGATCGTCTCTCAGCAGCCGGGCCAGTTCATCAGCAACGACCAGCGCGTCGAAGGGTTCAAGAAGACGATTGAGTCGGCGGGCTATAAGGTCGTCGCGACCGTGGTCACCACCAACGATCTGGAGGAGACGCGCGGAAAGGTCACGAACGCCCTCACGGCTCATTCCAAGCTGGGTGCAATCTTCTCGGCAAATGGCCCGATGGGTAACGGAACGCAGCAGGCGCTGAAGCGCAACAAGCGCGTTGTGCAGCTCACGACGGACGGCAACCTCACCGACATCCCGAGCGTCGTTGACGGGACGGTTGCAGTGAACGTGGCGCAAGCGCCGTACCTCGGTGGCATGCTCGCGGTCGAGTCCATGGTCAAGGTCATCGAGGGCCAGAAGGTCCCGAAGGTGCAGATGTCCCCCTCTAAGGCGATCGACAAGACCAACGCCCAGGAGTACCTCGACGAGCGCGGGTTGCGCTGATCGTCACCGGCACGCGGACGGTACTCGCCGCGAGCGAAACCCTCGCCGCGATGACCGCGAGCGTCGACTGACAGATCGATCCTGGCAGGCTCCCAGCACCCCGGCTGGGAGCCTGTTCAGTCGAAGCGACAACGACGACGCAGTAACCGCGACTATCCGCTAAATTGTAACGTGGAGAAAAACGTTAAATGGTAATGGAGCGACACGCCCTCGGCAGTACCGGCAGCTCGGTCTCGACCCTTTCACTCGGCGCTTCGCCGATGGGCTCGACGTTTCGCACGGTCACCGACCGCGAGGCCCGCGAGGCGCTCGCGGTCGCGATGGAATGCGGCATCGACTTGGTCGACGTCGCGCCCAGTTACGGCGACGGGCTCGCCGAGCGGCGGCTTGGTGCTGCGCTCGCGAGTGTCGACCGCGAGGCGATCCTGGTGGCCACCAAGGTTGGCCGCTATGGCCCACGGGCCGCCGACTGCGACTTCGGCGCCGAGCGCGCCCGGCGCAGCGTCCACGAGAGCCTCGTGCGACTCGGCCTCGACCACATCGATCTCATCCAGGTGCACGACGTCGAGTTCGGCGACCTGCGCCAGATCCGCGAGGAGACACTGCCGACCCTTGCGGAGTTGCGTCGCGAGGGAAGGGTCCGCTGGATCGGCGTTACGGGCCTATCGCTGCATGCTCTTGAGCAGTTCGCCGACGCGCCGGAGATAGACACCGTGCTGTCCTATTGCCGCCTGACCCTAAACGACCAGGCGCTAGAGGAGAAGTTGCAAGTGTTCGCCGCGCACGGCCTCGCCGTGCTCAACGCCGCCCCGCTCGGCATGGGGCTCTTGAGCACACGTCCGCTGCCTGGTTGGCACCCGGCACCGGCCGAGGTAAAGCGGCACTGCCGGCTCGCGGCCGAGCATTGCGCACGCTGCGGCACCTCGATCGAGCGCCTCGCGGTCCAGTTCGCCTGCTCGCGACCTGGTGTTGCAACGACCGTCGTCGGCTCAGCCAGCGCGGCGAACGTGCGCGACCTCGCCGCCGCTCTCGACGAGCCGCTCGATGAGGACTTGCTCGGCGAGGTGCTGGAGATTCTCGAGCCGATCCACAACGTCAGCTGGCCGAGTGGTCGCGCCGAGAACGCATGAGCTGCCGTCATATTCAAAACCACAGGAGATAGACAGCCATGGCTACTGTTACTGCTCGAACAGCGAGGGCGTGCGCGTGATCAGCTTTGGCGGGCACGCGTTCATCTGGTCGGCGCAGTGGGACGCCTCGGGTGCCGAGCGAGCGATGGCTGCAGCGGCGCTACACGGCCTTGATTTCGTAGAGGTTCCCCTTCTCGAGCTCGAAGCCTTTCCGCGCAGGGAGACGCGCGCGCTGGTCGAGGCGTACGGCGTAGGTGTGACGACGTCTCTCGGGCTCCCGCGCGATTGTCATATGCCGTTCAACCCGGACGGCGCCTTGAAGTACCTGACTTCTGCGATCGAGCTCGCCTCGGAACTGGGCTCCGACACCTTGACGGGAGCGCTTTACACCCACCTGGGGACGCTGACTCGTCGCCCTCCTACCGAGGCGGAGATCGCATGCTGCGCGACGACGCTTAAGACCGCGGCCGGCATTGCGAGCCACTACGGGATCTCGCTCGGAATCGAGGCGATCAACCGATACGAGACGTATCTGAATAACACGGCGCGGCAGGTGGCTGACTTGCTCGACAGGATCGACGAGCCAAATGTGTTCGCCCATCTCGATACGTACCACATGAACATCGAGGAGAAGGGCTTTCGAGGTGCCGTCGAGACACTGGGGGATCGCCTCGGCTACATGCATCTTTCGGAGTCTGATCGCGGAACGCCGGGCAGCGGCAATGTCAATTGGGACGATGTCTTCGCTGGACTCCGAGAGATCGGGTACAGCGGTCGACTTGTGATGGAGTCCTTCATTGCTGTGAACGATGCCATCATCGGGGCGACGGCAATCTGGAGAAAGGTCGTCGAAGACCCGGACGCGCTTGTCAGAGACGGACTGGAGTTCCTGCGGGGTAAGTGCGCTGACTACGAACTCGGACTGCAATGAGGGCGAAGGACATGTGTTCCTCGCCAAAGTCGAGGAGATGGACAGGCGCGTGACGACGTCCTGGTCTTCACGCCCGGGCCGCTGAGCGAGGTCACTCGGGGGCGCGCGGGTGGTATTGCCGCGGACTGGGCCTCTGCTAGCGCCTGTAGGTACAGGATTACACTTGTGATAAGCTCGCTGCGAGCTTTGTGAAGGGGGATCGCCTTGGGATCCGTCGCTGAACGGCAGCGCTCAACGCAGATTTCGGACGAGGACGAGAAGGCTGAAGTGACTACCGACAACGAGGAGCCGACGTGACGCAGCAGGGGTGGGCCGACGCGCGGGACGCTCTGGTCGTGGCGCACGCACGTGTCCTCCCGCTTGACATTGTGCAGGCGAAGGGCAACGGCCATGCCGGCACCGCCGTGAGTCTCACCCCGGCGCTGTACGTGCTCTTTCAGGAATACCTGAGGCACGACCCGGCGGACGATCGGTGGTGGGGCCGCGACCGCTTCGTCCTTTCGGCCGGCCACACGAGCCTCTCGCTCTACTTGCAGCTCTACCTCAGCGGGTACGGACTCGAGATCGAGGATCTCAGGGCCGCGCGCGCCTTTGGCTCGCTGACCCCTGGACACCCCGAGTTCGGCCACACGCGTGGCGTCGAGACCTCCACCGGCCCGCTTGGACAGGGGATCGCGAACGCCGTCGGGATGGCGATGGCGCGCCAGCGGATGCGGACGATGCTCGACCCTCACGCGCCCGCGGGCCAGAGCCCGTTCGACCACCGGATCTGGTGCCTCGCCGGGGACGGCTGCCTGCAGGAGGGCATCTCGCACGAGGCCGGCGCGCTCGCCGGGCACCTCAAGCTCGAGGACCTGATCCTGATCTGGGATGACAACGAGGTCACGATCGAGGGCGACACGGCGATTGCGACCAGCGAGGACGTCCCGGCGCGCTGGGCGGCCTACGGCTGGCACATCGTCACGATCGACGACGCCGAGGATCCCGACGCGATCCGCGCCGGCTTCGACGCGGCGGTCGCCCACCGCGGAGGGCCCGTGTTCGTGCGGCTGCGAACGCGCATCGGGCACCCGATGCCGACGGTCGGCGGCACCGGCGCGGCCCACTCCGGCGCTCCAGGTGCCGACGAGATCGCTCGAACCAAGCAGATCCTCGGCCTCGATCCGGAGGAATGGTTCGCGATGCCGGCGGAGCTGCTCGAGCACGCCCGCACTGTGCGACGGCGCGGCGCGGCGGCACACGCCGAGTGGGACGAGCGGCTCGAGGGGTGGAGGCAACAGAACCCCGCCGCCGCCGAATTGCACGCGCGGCTGGAACGAGGCGCCCTGCCGGACGGCTGGCTCGACGCGCTCCCGGTGTTCGCGCCGGGGGAAGCCCTGGCCACCCGGATCGCCAACGCGCGCGTGCTCGAGGCGCTGACAGAGCGGCTGCCCGAGCTGTGGGGCGGCTCAGCGGACCTGGCCGAGACCAACGGCACGATGGTGGCGGGGATGGAGAGCTTCCTTCCGCCCTATGCCACCTCCGAGGAGTGGCCGGGTGCGCCGGGCGGTCGCATGCTGCATTTCGGCATCCGAGAGCATGCCATGGGCGGCATCCTCAACGGCATCTCCGTCACCTCGCCCACGAGACCGTACGGCGCGACGTTCCTGTGCTTCTCGGACTACATGCGTCCGTCCGTCCGACTCGCCGCGCTGATGAAGCTGCCCGTCACCTACATCTGGACGCACGACTCCGTCGCTCTGGGCGAGGACGGGCCGACCCACCAGCCGGTCGAGCACCTGTGGGCGCTGCGCGGCATCCCCGGCATGACCCTGGTGCGCCCGGCGGACGGCAACGAAACCGTGGCTGCATGGATCCGAATGATGACGCGGCCTGACGGCCCGGTCGGGCTGGCGCTGAGCCGCCAGGCGCTGCCGACACTTGACGTCGACCGGCAGGTCGTGTTGGACGGGACGGGGCGCGGTGCCTACGTCGTCGCTGACCACGGCGGCGGCGGTCTGCCCGATCTCGTGCTGATTGCGACGGGGTCCGAGGTCTCGCTCGCGCTTCAGGCGCGGGAGGAGCTCGGCACCGCTGGGGTGCGCGCCCGCGTCGTGTCGGCGCCGTGCCTGGAGTGGTTCGACCACGAGTCAGAGGAGTATCGGGACGCCGTGTTGCCACCGGAGGTCGCCGCTCGCGTCAGCGTCGAGGCCGGCAATGGCGTCGGCTGGCACCGCTACGTCGGCAGCCACGGGGAGGTCGTCTCCGTCGAAGACTTCGGTGTCAGCGGGAGCGGCGCCGCGGTGCTCGCCGCGGCCGGTCTGACCGTCGAGCACGTCGTCGCGGCCGCCCACAGGAGCCTGGAGCGGGCGACGGGACAGCGGCATCGGGTCGCGGCCGGAGGGCGCGCCGGATGACGGTTGTCGATCCGCGGCCGGCCGGCGAGCGCCCCACGGCGGCCACGCTGACGCTCGCGCGCCGGGTCATCAACAGTGCGCGCCTCGACGACGCGGCGCTGCGCGGCTTCCTGCACGGGCTGCCCGGCGTCGACGAGGTCGGCGCGAAGGCCCGCGCAGCCGGGCTCGCGACGCGTTCGATCAAGACGTCATCGAAGGCGCTGGCGCTCGACCTAGCGATCTCGATGGTCGACCTGACGACCCTCGAGGGCGCCGACACCGAGGGTAAGGTGCGGGCGCTGTGCGCGAAGGCGCTGCAGCCGGAACACGCCAACACAGACTGCCCGCGGGTGGCGGCCGTCTGCGTCTACAACGACCTGGTCCCAGTCGCGCTCCATGCGCTGCGCGGCAGCGACGTCAAGGTCGCCGCGGTGGCGACCGCATTCCCGAGCGGTCGCGCGAGCCGGGCCGTCAAGCTCACCGACACGGCGGAGGCCATCCGCGCCGGTGCGCACGAAATTGACATGGTGATCGATCGCGGCGCCTTCCTCGCCGGCCGCTACCTCCAGGTGTTCGAGGAGATCGCGGCCGTCGCCGAGGCCTGCCGCGCCGACGGTGCGCGGGCGCACCTCAAGGTGATCCTTGAAACGGGCGAACTCGTCACGCTCGACAACGTCCGCCGAGCCTCATTTCTGGCCATGCTTGCGGGCGCCGATTTCGTCAAGACCAGCACCGGTAAGGTCCCGGTCGCTGCGACGCTCCCCGTCACGCTGGTGATGCTCGAGGCCGTCCGCGACTGGCACCGCCAGACCGGAATCCGGATCGGCGTCAAGCCGGCCGGCGGCATCAGGAGCGCCAAGGATGCCCTGAAATACCTGGTCACGGTCGCCGAAACGGCCGGGCCCGAGTGGCTGACGCCCGACCGGTTCCGGTTCGGTGCCTCGACGCTACTCAACGACCTGCTGATGCAGCGTCGGAAGCTGGCGATGGGGCATTACGCCGGCCCCGACTACGTGACCATCGACTGAAGGGCAGCCATCGATGACCCATCCCGCGGCCACCTCCGCCCCCGGACGTCTCGCTCTAGCCGAGCGGTTCCTCCACTACGCACCGGCCCCAGAATCGCGCTCCATCGTTGACATCAGGCCCGCCTACGGGCTCTTCATCGACGGCGCGTTCGTCGAGGGCGATGGCGAGCGCTTCTCGACGATCAATCCCGCGGATGAGAAGGTGTTGGCCGAGGTGACGTCGGCCAACGCCGCCGACGTCGACCGCGCCGTCGTGGCGGCCCGACGCGCGTCTGAGCGCGTCTGGTCTGCGACGCCGGGCACCGAGCGCGCCAAGTACCTCTTTCGGATCGCGCGGCTAATTCAAGAGCGGGGCCGTGAACTCGCCGTGCTCGAGACCCTCGACAACGGCAAGCCGATCAAGGAGTCCCGAGACTTCGATGTACCCGCGGCAGCGGCGCACTTCTTCTACTACGCCGGGTGGGCCGACAAGCTCGAGTACGCGGGCTATGGCCCGACGGTGCGCCCGCGCGGCGTCGTGGGCCAGGTCATCCCCTGGAACTTCCCGCTGCTGATGCTGGCATGGAAGATCGCTCCGGCGCTTGCGACCGGGAACACGGTCGTGCTCAAGCCCGCCGAGACTACGCCGCTGAGCGCCCTGCTCTTCGCCGAGATCTGCCAGCAGGCAGATCTGCCGCCGGGCGTCGTCAACATCCTGACTGGCGCAGGCGAGACCGGGCGGCTACTCGTCGAGCACGAGGGAATCGACAAGGTCGCGTTCACCGGCTCGACGCAGGTTGGCAAGGCGATCGCGCGGGCGATCGCCGGCACAGGCACAGGCCTGACGCTGGAGCTGGGCGGCAAGGCAGCGAACATCGTCTATGACGACGCGCCGATCGACGAGACCGTCGAGGGCATCGTCAACGGCATCTTCTTCAACCAGGGCCATGTCTGCTGCGCCGGGTCGCGCCTCCTCGTCCAGGAATCCATCGCCGAGGAGGTCGTTGAGCGACTCCAGCGGCGACTGTCGACGCTGCGCCTTGGTGACCCCTTGGACAAGAACACCGACATCGGAGCGATCAACTCCCAGGCACAGCTGGACCGGATCAGAGAGTTGACGGCGGCGGGTGAGGCCGAGGGAGCGCAGCGGTGGTCGGCGACCTGCGAGCTGCCCGAGCGCGGCTACTGGTTCGCGCCGACCGTCTTCACCGACGTTTCGCAAGCCCATCGGATCGCTAGCGAGGAGGTCTTTGGGCCCGTCCTGTCGGTGCTGACCTTCCGAACGCCGGACGAGGCGATCGCCAAGGCCAACAACACGCCGTACGGGTTGTCGGCCGGCATCTGGACCGACAAGGGCTCACGGATCCTATGGACGGCAGACCGACTCCGCGCCGGCGTGGTCTGGGCGAACACCTTCAACCAATTTGACCCTTCAAGCCCGTTCGGAGGTTACAAGGAGTCCGGCTACGGCCGCGAAGGCGGCCGCCACGGACTCGAGCCGTACCTGGCTCTGGCCACCGAGGTGGATGCTGCATGATGGCCAAATCCGGCAGCGCCGCGAACGCCCCCGAAACGAGGCTAGAAGCGCGCAAGACCTACAAGCTGTTCATCGGCGGGAAGTTCCCTCGAAGCGAGTCCGGCCGCTCCTATGTCATCTCCGACCGGTCCGGGCGCTTCCTCGCCAATGTCGCACAGGGATCGCGCAAGGATGCACGCGACGCCGTGGTGGCCGCGCGCGCGGCGTTCCCCAACTGGTCCGGGGCGACGGCCTACAACCGAGGCCAGGTGCTCTATCGCGTAGCCGAGGTCATGGAGGGCCGGCGCGCGCAGTTCGTCGACGAAGTGTCCGCCCTCGAAGGCATCGGGCGCAAGGAGGCCGAGCGCGCGGTGGGCGCCGCCGTTGACCGGTGGATCTGGTACGCCGGCTGGAGCGACAAGATCGCGCAGATCGTCGGCGGCGCCAACCCGGTTGCGGGCCCATACTTCAACCTCTCGGTGCCAGAGCCGACCGGTGTCGTTGCGGTACTCGCGCCCCAGGACTCCGCGCTGCTTGGCCTGGTGTCGGTGATCGCCCCTGTGATCGTCACTGGCAACTCGGCCATCGTGATCGCCAGTGAGGAGCGGCCACTGCCCGCGATCACGCTTTCGGAAGCGCTGGCCACCTCAGACGTTCCCAGCGGCGTCGTGAACGTGCTCACCGGCCGCACTGCCGAGATCGCCGAGCACCTAGCTACGCACGAGGACGTCAACGGCCTGGACCTAACAGGGGCGCCCGGCGACCTGGTCACGTCGCTCGCGGCCGCCGCCGCGGGCACGCTCAAGCGGCTGTGGGCCCCGAGCCCGGGAGCGCCCACGCCCGATTGGCTCTCCGTTCCGGGAATCGGGCGGATGACCGCGTTCCTGGAGACCAAGACCGTCTGGCACCCGAAGGGTCAGTAAACCGCACGAACCGACTACCCGCGGCTGCGCAGCGTTCTCGCCGCTGTTCGTCGATGCGAGGGCCTCAGCGACCGCCCGGCAGGTGCGCCCAGACATCGTTGAGCCCTCCGATGCTGAACAGCACGCCGTCGAGCGGAGGGCGGCCACGTGCGGTGACGCCCAGCAGCATGCACCCCGCCGCGACAGCCGCCGCGGCGCCCGTCGGCGAGTCCTCGAATACCAGGGTTCGGGCCGGCTCCACGCGCAGGCGCCGCGTCGCCTCGCGGTAGACGTCAGGCGCCGGCTTGGGCAGCGGCACCTCATCGGCGCCCACGACCGCATCGAGCACCGGCGTCACGCCCAGCGTTTCTAGCATCGGATCGAGGAGGCAGCGCGGCGTATTCGACGCAACCGCGACGGGGACTCGTCGCGCGAGCTCGTGCATCAGCTCCACCGCCCCCGGGAGCGGCCGGACGCTCCCGCACAGCAGCGGCGTGACGACGGCCAGCAGCTCCTGCTCGAGTGACTCGAGCGGCGGCGGGTCGTCCATCAGCCCTGCGAGCAACGCAACCGCGGCGCGATAGGACATCCCGTGCGTGCGGTGCGCGAGCTCCGCCGTCCAGGCAACGTGGTGGCGCTCGCACAGTGCCTGCTGGGCCAGGCCCCACACCTCCTCGCTGTCGGCCAGGACGCCGTCGCAGTCGAAGACAACGGCGTCGAAGTGCGGGAGCATCGTCATCCGCAGCCGCAGGCCGGCACGAGCTCCCCGGGGCGGTCGCCCTCAAGCCGAGGCGTGATTCGCGCCAGGAGACTGTCAAGTCCCGAATACGGCCAGAGAAGGCGGATGCGCGGATACAAGGGCGCGGTGCTCAGTCGGGGACGACGATGCGCGGTCGCCTCAACGCACTGTTCGTCCGCGACAGCTCCACCTCGAACCGACTACGGTCGCCGCGGTGGAAGCCGACGAAGCTCTCCACCGGCCGATCGTCGGTGCCGTAGCTCACGCTGCGCAAAGCCAACACTGGCGCCCCGCGTCGTATACCCAGGCTGCGCGCGAGTGCGGCGCTCGCCAAGGTCGCTTCCACCGATCGCCGGCCGCGCACGAGAGGGACGCCGTACTTGCCCTCGAGCAACGCATAGAGCGACGTGTCCGACAGATCCTCGTCGACCAGTCCCGGCGCCAGCTCGTACGGCACTCGGGCGACGGCGAGGTTCCATGGCTCGCCATCGACGAAACGCAGCCGTTCAAGCTCGATCACCATGTTGCCGGGCTCCAGCTCCAGCTCTGCCGCGACAGGCGCGTCGGCGGGCACGACCTCGCAACGCAGCACCTTGCTGTGCACATGACCGCCGCGGGCGGCCACGTCCTCGTACAGGCCAGTAAGCGACTGCACCAGCCCTTCGGGTGTCTTCCGCTGAGCTACGTACGTTCCGCGGCCCTTGATCCGTTCGATCACGCCCTCGAACTCGAGCTCGGTAAGCGCCTGCCGCACCACCGTCCTCGATACCGCGTAGGTCGAGCAGAGCTCGTGGTCGCCCGGTAGCCGATCGCCGGACGCCAGTTTGGACCGCTCGATGTTGCCCACCAGAATCTGCTTCAGCTGGTGGTAGAACGGCACCGGAGAGGAGCGGTCGATTCTTGACTCCATGTAATGTTAGGATAACATCTAAGCACCCATTCAGCGTGGTCGCTTGAGGACAAGTAACCCGACGATGAAGACCTCGCTCGTGCTCGACACCTGGAGATGGCGCCCCGGAGCCATGACCGGGTTCGCAACCGTCGGTTCTCCTCGCGGATCTCCCGGCGCGCCGTCGTCGCGCGAGCCCCGAGCCCATAGGGCGAAGGGCTTATTGGCCGAGCCCACGCCTCGACGTAGACGGCCAGCACCGGCAGCACCGACCCGAGCCCGAGGAACGTCAGCAGGCACGCCACAAAGACGCCGGCGAACGCGGTGGCGGCGGGCGCGGCCGCGGACCGTGTCGCTCCGGCCCTCCATGCGGGGCGACCGAGCCTCGCCGCTGGCGCTAGACTCCCTTCACTGCGCCCGGGCGGGCGTTTTTCTCTTCCTGCCCAGGGCCCTATCCATTCACGAGACCCGGGGAAATCGATGGCCCGCGGAGACGTGCGCATCGGCGTCACCCTCGCTTGCGAGGACTGCCGGCGGCGCAACTACCAGACGAACAAGTCGAAGCGAAACAATCCCGACCGCATCGAGCTGCGCAAGTTCTGCCGCTGGTGCCGCCGGCACACCGCGCACAAGGAGACGCGCTGATCTCCCATGGCGCGCGACCGCAAGCGAGCCAAGCAGCGCCAGCGGCGCCGCCAGCAGCAGCAGGCGCGCCCGCAGGAGCGACCGGGCGGCGTCGCGGACGACGAGATCGTCCATGACGCGCACGAGGACGAGCCCAACGCCTCCCCGGATCCGCTCGCGCACGCGTCGGCCGACGTCGACATCGCCGAGCTGGCCGAGGCGTCCGTGCGCGAGCCCGGAGCGCCGGACGGCCCGCTCGCGGAGGACGAGTACCCCCACCTCGACGAGACCGAAGGCGCCGACGCCATCCAGGAGGACCGCGCCCAGGTCCAGGCGGCCACCGGCCGGCCCGGCGCCGAGCTGCCGCGCGAGGGCAACCGCTTCGTCAACTTCCTGCGCGCCTGCGTCGCCGAGCTGGGCCGCGTGCAGTGGCCCGACCGCCGGCACGTCGGCCAGGCCACGGGCGTCGTCCTGGGCTTCGTCGTCATCGCCGGCAGCTACCTCGGACTGCTGGACGCCGTCTTCTCCAGGCTGATGGAAGCCATCCTCTAGAACGAACGAAAGACTGAGAGAGCATGTTCCGCTGGTACGTCGTCAACACCTACTCGGGTCACGAGAACAAGGTCAAGCACAACCTCGAGCACCGCGTGGTGTCGCTCGGGCAGCAGCGGGCCGTGCGCCAGGTGGTCGTCCCGACCGAGCAGGTCTCGGAGATGAAGGACAACCAGAAGGTGACCGTCGAGAAGCGCACCATGCCCGGTTACGTGCTGGTCAACATGGACCTCAACGAGGACTCGTGGTCGCTGGTCAAGGACACGCCCGGCGTGACCGGCTTCGTGGGAGCCTCCAACGAGCCCGTCCCGCTGACCCAGACCGAGGTCGACCGCCTGCTGCACAAGGAGGTCGCGACGGCCCCGCGCACCCGCGCGCAGTTCAACATCGGCGAGTCGGTCAAGGTGGTGTCCGGACCGCTGTCGGACTTCTCCGGCGAGATCTCCGAGATCAACGAGGACGCCGGCAAGCTCAAGGTGCTGGTATCCATCTTCGGTCGCGAGACCCCCGTCGAGGTGGGCTTCGACCAGGTGAAGAAGGTCTAATGGCCAAGAAGATCCTCACGACCATCAAGCTCCAGGCCGTCGGCGGGCAAGCCTCGCCGGCGCCCCCCGTCGGTCCCGCGCTGGGCCAGCACGGCATCAACATCATGGAGTTCTGCAAGGCGTTCAACGCGCAGACCCAGCAGGACAGCGGCACGGTGATCCCGGTCGAGATCACGGTCTTCGAGGACCGCTCGTTCACGTTCGTCACCAAGTCGCCTCCCGCGGCCGTGCTGATCAAGCAGGCGATCGGCCTGGACAAGGGCTCGGGCGAGCCCAACCGCGACAAGGTCGGGAAGATCTCGCGCGCCCAGCTCGAGCAGATCGCCGAGCGCAAGAAGGACGACCTCAACGCCAACGACCTCGACGCCGCGGTCAAGATCGTCGCGGGGACCGCCCGCTCGATGGGCGTGGACGTGAGCGGCTGATGTCGCGCCACGGCAAGCACTACCTCGACTCGTCGGCCAAGATCGACCGCGAGCGCGAGTACGCGCCCGCCGAGGCGTTCGCGCTGCTCAAGGAGACCTCGGGCCAGCGCAAGTTCGACGAGTCCATCGAGGTGCACATCCGCACCGGCCTGAACGTGCGCCACGCCGACGAGCAGCTGCGCGGCACGATCGCGCTGCCCCACGGGCTGGGCAAGGACGTCACCGTCGCGGTGTTCGCCAAGGGCGACGCGGCGCGCGAGGCCGAGGAGGCGGGGGCCGATCACGTCGGCGCCGACGACCTGGCCCAGCGCGTCCAGGACGGCTTCACCGACTTCGATGTCGCCATCGCGACGCCGGACATGATGCCGGTGGTGGGTCGCCTGGGCCGGATCCTCGGCCCGCAGGGCAAGATGCCCAACCCGAAGGTGGGGACGGTCACCCCCGACGTCCGCCGCGCCGTGGAGGAGTCCAAGGCCGGCAAGGTCGAGTACCGCACCGACCGCACGGCGATCGTCCACATGGTGATCGGCAAGGCCTCCTTCGACGAGCAGCGGCTGCTGGAGAACTACGCCGCGGTGATCGACGAGCTCATCCGCGCCAAGCCGGCCTCGGCCAAGGGCCGCTACCTGCGCTCCGTCGTCCTGGCCACCACGATGGGGCCCGGCATCAAGGTCGACCCCACGCGCACGCGCGACATCGTGGAGGAGACGCCCGCCGCCGCGACGGCGTAGACTCGTAAGCCGCATCTACCCGAGACCCCCGGCGACCGTAAGACCGGGCTAGGTGGAGCCGATCGACTGCCGCATGTCGTCGCGCCCGCCTTGGTGACCTACCCATCAGAGCGGAGCGAGGATGAACCGCGAACAGAAGGCAGCAGTCGTAGAGGAGATCGTCGAGGAGCTGAAGGGCTCCGAGGCCATCTTCGCCGTGGACTACCGCGGGATCTCGGTGCCCCAGGCGGCCGAGCTGCGCGCCAAGCTGCGCGACGCCGACGCGACGTTTCGCATCGTCAAGAACCGCCTGACCGCGCGCGCCGCGGACCAGGCCGGCACCGGCGGCCTGGGCGAGCTGCTGGAGGGCCCGACCGCGCTGACCTTCGTGCGCGGCGACGCCGCGCTGGCGGCCAAGGCGCTCAACGACTTCTCGCGGGCCGCCGACGTGCTCGCCTTCAAGGGCGGCCTGCTGGGCGACCAGGCGCTGACCGCCGACGAGATCCGCTCGATCGCGCGGCTCCCCGGCCGCGAGGTCCTGCACGCGCAGCTCGTCGGCACGATCGCCGCCCCGATCACCGGACTGGTCCGTGGACTGAGCTCGCTGATCTCCGGCGTGGCGATCGCGCTCCAGCAGATCCACGACCAGGGGCTCGTCTCCGGCGAGGCCCCCGCCGAGGAGCCGGCGCCCGCCGAGGAGGCCCCCGGCCCCGCGGACTCTCCGCCCGCCGAGGAGCCGGCTCCGCAAGAGGGCACTCCGGCCGAAGAGGAGACGATCACCGAGTCCTCCGGCGACGCGGTGATCGAGGGCGAGACCGGCAGCTCCGCCGCCGGCCCCGAGGGGGAGCACCCCGAGGAGCCCGCGGAGGGCGACCCACAAGCTGACAACGAAACTGAACAGGCGTAGGAGGAACGAATGGCGACCAAGATTTCCACCGAGGACTGGATCGAGGAGCTCAAGGGCATCTCGGTCCTGGAGCTGGCCGAGCGCATCAAGGCGCTCGAGGAGGAGTTCGGCGTGTCGGCGACGGCCGTCGCGGCCGCCGCCCCCGCCGCGGGCGCGGCGGGCGGCGGTGACGGCGACGGCGCGGCCGAGGAGCAGACGGCGTTCGACGTCGTGCTGACCGGCGCGGGCGACAAGAAGATCCAGGTCATCAAGGTGGTCCGCGCGGCCACCGGGCTGGGTCTCAAGGAGGCCAAGGCCCTCGTCGACGAGTCCCCCAAGCCGGTCAAGGAGGGCGTCGACAAGGACGAGGCCGAGAAGCTCAAGGCCGACCTCGAAGAGGCCGGCGCCAGCGTCGAGGTCAAGTAACGCCGCTTCGCGGCGTCCTGCTCGGGGCGGTGGCGGCCGTTCTGGCCGTCGCCGCCGCTGGCGAGGCGGCCGCCGGCCCGCCCTCGCCGCACGCCGAGACCGGCGACGGCGCCCGCGCCGCGGGGCGCTCGCGCGTCCCGGTGGGCGGGCATCCGGCGGGCGTCGTGCCGTTCACGCCGCCGGCGCGGCTGCGGCGCCCCACGCGCCGCGACGGGCTGCCGGCCTGGTTCGCGGACGGCGGCTTGTGCTCCACCGGGTGCCGCCCGGTCGCCGCCACCGGCTGGCCGCTGCGCCCCTTCCGCCGCCAGCACGCGATCCGCGCCGGGATCAACGAGCTGCGCACGGGCTCGTTGCACAGTGGGATCGACATCCAGGCCCGCAACGGCCTGGCCGTGTACGCGATGCAGAGCGGGACCGCGACGGTGACCCGCCAGGGGTTCGACACCAACGTCCAGGTGGGGCGCTTCGTCTACTTCCACGTCAACCCGTGGGTCGCGACCGGCCAGTACGTCTCGGCGTACTCGACGGTGGTGGGGACCGTGATCGCTCCCGGCGGCCACGTCCACGTGACCGACCAGCTCGGGCGCACCGAGCTCAACCCGCTGCGCCCCGGCGGGCGCGTCGTCGGTCCCTGGCACGATCGCGCCCATCCGGTCATCGGCTACCCCCGCATCCACCCGGACCGCCGCGTGACCGTGGAGGCCTACGACCCCCAGTCCTACGTCGTGCGCACGACCTACCCGACGCCCGTCCTCGCCCCCGCGGCGCTGGCCTGGCGGCTGCGCACGCGGCGCGGCCGGCGCATCGGCGGGCTGCACTGGGCGCTGCGCGGGACGCGCGTCCTGCCCTTCTCGCTGCGCCATCGCATCTACGCGCCGGGCGCCCGGGGCGGCGGCTTTCTGTGCTTCGCGAACCACCCGCGCTGCACGCCGACCTGGCGCTACCGGCTGGCCGGCGGTCTGGCGCCGCGGCTGCCGCGGGTCGCGCCCGGCCGCTACGTCCTGACGATCTACGCGTGGGACTGGGCGGGCAACGCGAGCGCGCTCGACGTGCCCTACCAGCGGGGCGGCCGGCAGGTGGGAACGAAGTCGCCCGCCACGCCGCTGCCCTAGCGATCGGCCCAATTCGCCGCTACACTCCGCCGCGATCGGCCTATAGCCGCAGCCGCCCAACCACGACGGACCGCGCCACATACGCGGGCATCGTCCGGGCGGGGTCCGTGAGAGCCGGTCGCCCATCAGGGGGCGTCAGCCTGCTGTGCTATCTTGGCTGGTCGCACTTTGGTGCCCTCGCTCTCCCCCGTTCGACCGATCCTGAGGAGTCGCCCACGTGGCTGCCGTTGACGCCCCCCGGGCGCGCCGATCCTTCGCGCGCCTGGACCGAGTCCTGGAAGTTCCCCACCTCATCGACATCCAGCGCAAGTCGTTCGAGGAGCTGACCGACCCGCAGAAGGGCGGACTGCGCGAAACCATCAACGACATCTCGCCGATCGAGGACTACACCGGCAACCTCGCGGTGTCCTTCGGCGAGTTCCGCTTCGACGATCCCGTCGCCAACATCGACGAGTGCCGCGAGAAGGACCTGACCTTCGCGCGCCCGCTCACGGTCACGGTCGCCTTCATCAACCGCGAGACCGGCGAGATCCGCGAGCAGCAGGTCTTCATGGGCGACTTCCCGTGGATGACGGACTGGGGGACGTTCATCATCAACGGCACCGAGCGCGTCGTGGTGACGCAGCTCGTGCGGTCCCCGGGCGCCTACGTGATGGAGCCCAAGGACCCGGAGAAGCAGGTCTTCATCGCCAACCTGATGCCGGCTCGTGGCTCGTGGCTGGAGCTGGAGATCGACAAGAAGGGCAAGGTCTTCGTCCGCATCGACCGCAAGCGCAAGCTGCCGGTCACCGTCCTGCTGCGCGCCATGGGCTACGAGTCCGACGAGGAGATCCTCAAGCTGCTCGACGACTCGCTCTACGTCCGCAACACGATCGCCGCCGACGCCGAGGGCACCAAGTCCGAGGAGGGCGCGCTGATCGAGCTGTTCAAGAAGCAGCGCCCGGGCGAGCCGCCCAGCGTGGACAACGCGCGCGCACTGTTGAATCAGCTGTTCTTCGACCCTAAGAGATATGACTTGACCCGGGTCGGCCGCTACAAGCTCAACAAGCGCCTGGGCCTCGACGTCGACCTCGACACGCGCGTCCTGACCAAGGACGACATCATCGAGTTGATCCGCGAGCTGGTCTCGCTCCCCAAGACGATCGGAATGCCCGAGAACCCGGAGGAGGAGATCAAGGACTTCGCCGCCGAGGCGGTCCTGATGGCGCGCGAGCCGATCGAGGACCGCCTCGACGAGTACGAGGACTTCGGCAACCGCCGCCTGCGCACTGTGGGCGAGCTCATCCAGGAGGCGTTCCGCGTCGGCCTGTACCGGATGGAGCGCGTCGTGCGCGAGCGCCTCACCACCGAGGACGCGGACACGATCACGCCGCAGACCATCGTGAACATCCGGCCCGTGGTCGCGGCCCTGAAGGAGTTCTTCGGCTCCAGCCAGCTGTCGCAGTTCATGGACCAGACGAACTCGCTCGCCGGGCTGACCCACCGCCGCCGCCTGTCGGCGCTCGGCGCGGGCGGCCTCACGCGCGAGCGCGCGCCGATCGAGGTGCGCGACGTGCACCCGACCCACTACGGCCGCATGTGCCCGATCGAGACCCCGGAGGGCCCGAACATCGGCCTGATCGGGTCGCTGTCCTCCTTCGCCACGGTGTCGGAGTTCGGCTTCGTCGAGACCCCGTACCGGGTGGTCAAGGATGGCGCCGTGACCGACGACATCGTCCGCCTCGACGCCACCGAGGAGGAGAGCAAGGTCATCGCGCAGGCCAACACGCCGATCGACTCCAAGACCGGCAAGCTCAAGGGCCCCGACGTCCTGTGCCGCACGCAGGCCGGGCAGTACGTGACGGTCAAGCCCAAGGACGTCGACCTCATGGACGTCTCGCCCGACCAGATCTGGTCGGTCGCGACGGCGATGATCCCGTTCCTCGAGCACGACGACGCCAACCGCGCGCTGATGGGCTCGAACATGCAGCGCCAGGCCGTGCCGCTCCTGAAGACCGAGGCCCCGCTCGTGGGCACCGGCATGGAGCGCCGCGCCGCCCTGGACACGGGCGACGTGGTGCTGGCCCGCGGCGCCGGCACGGTGGCCTACGTGGACGCCGAGTCGATCGTCGTGGAGACGACCAAGGGCGAGAAGGACACCTACGAGATCGAGAAGTTCATGCGCTCCAACCAGGGGACGCTCATCCACCAGAAGCCGCGGGTCACCACCGGGCAGACGGTGAAGGTCGGCGACGTGCTGGCCGACGGGTCGTCCACAAACGAGGGCGAGATGGCGCTGGGCAAGAACCTGCTCGTCGCCTTCATGTCCTGGGAGGGCTACAACTTCGAGGACGCGATCATCCTCAGCCGCCGGCTGGTCAAGGACGACGAGCTCACCTCGATCCACATCGAGGAGTACGAGATCGACGCCCGCACGACCAAGCTGGGCGACGAGGAGATCACCCGCGACATCCCCAACCGCTCGGAGGAGTCGCTGCGCAACCTCGACGACCGCGGCATCGTGCGCATCGGCGCCGAGGTCGACTCCGGCGACCTGCTGGTCGGCAAGGTCACGCCCAAGGGCGAGACCGAGCTGACCGCCGAGGAGAAGCTGATCCGCGCGATCTTCAAGGAGAAGGCGCGCGAGGTCCGCGACACCTCGCTGAAGGTGCCCCACGGCGAGGGCGGCGTCGTCATCGACGTCAAGACGTTCTCGCGCGAGGCGGGCGACGACCTGCCGCCGGGCGTCAACGACCTGGTGCGCGTGTTCGTGGCCAAGAAGCGCAAGATCGCCGAGGGCGACAAGCTCGCCGGCCGCCACGGGAACAAGGGCGTCATCTCCAAGATCGTGGACGAGCAGGACATGCCGTTCCTGGAGGACGGCACCCCGGTCGACGTGATCCTCAACCCGCTCGGCGTGCCCAGCCGCATGAACCTCGGCCAGATCCTCGAGACGCATCTCGGTTGGGTCGCGGCCAACGGCTGGTACGACGACGGCACCCCCGCCTACAAGGCCGGCCAGGATGACGGCGGCAAGGTCTACGTGGCCACGCCGGTGTTCGACGGCGCCACCATCGAGGACGTCGACGAGGCGCTCGTGCGCTGGCAGGACGAGCACAAGGGCGCGATCAAGATGGACATCGACAAGTCGGCGCGCGCCGGGCGCCGCGCCAGCGGCAAGCTCACGCTCTACAACGGGCGCACCGGCGAGCCGTTCGAGGAGCAGGTGACGGTCGGCTACATGTACATCCTGAAGCTGCTGCACCTGGTCGACGACAAGATCCATGCCCGCTCGACCGGCCCGTACTCGCTGGTCACCCAGCAGCCGCTGGGCGGCAAGGCGCAGTTCGGCGGCCAGCGCTTCGGCGAGATGGAGGTGTGGGCGCTGGAGGCCTACGGCGCCGCCTACACCCTCCAGGAGATGCTCACGATCAAGTCCGACGACACCGTCGGGCGCGTGAAGGCCTACGAGGCCATCGTCAAGGGCGAGAACATCGCCGAGCCGAGCATTCCCGAGTCCTTCAAGGTCCTGCTCAAGGAGATGCAGTCGCTGGCGCTCGACGTCAACGTCGTCTCCGAGGAGGGTCAGCGCGCCGAGCTGCGCGAGGAGGACGACGACCTGCTGCGGGCGGCCGAGGAGCTCGGCATCGACCTCAGTGGCGTGCGGGCCTCCGACGGGGGCGCCGCCGACGAGGCCGTCGAGCACGAGGAGACAGAGGACGAGGTGGCCGCCGAGGCGGTCGAGCCCACACCGGACGACGAGGCGGTCGCAGAGCTGGCCGCCGACGATTCAGAGGACGAGTAGATGATCGACATCAACAATTTCGACGCCATCGAGATCGGGCTCGCGGCCTCCAAGCAGATCCGCTCCTGGAGCTCCGGCGAAGTCACGAAGCCCGAGACCATCAACTACCGCACGCTCAAGCCCGAGAAGGACGGGCTCTTCTGCGAGCGCATCTTCGGCCCGACCAAGGACTGGGAGTGCTACTGCGGCAAGTACAAGCGCGTGCGCTACAAGGGCATCGTCTGCGAGCGCTGCGGCGTGGAGGTCACGCGCTCCAAGGTGCGGCGCGAGCGCATGGGCCACATCGACCTGGCCGCGCCGGTCAGCCACATCTGGTTCTTCAAGGGCGTCCCCAGCCGCATCGGCTACCTGCTCGACATGGCTCCCAAGGAGCTGGAGAAGGTCCTGTACTTCGCCGCCTCGATCGTCACCTGGGTCGACGACGACGCGCGCGAGAAGGACACGGCCAAGCTGGAGAAGGAGGTCAACAAGGTCCTCGACGCCTACGCGGCGGAGAAGGAGGAGCGCCTGCTCGAGCTCAAGGAGTCGCTGGAGCGCCGCAAGGAGTACCTGGCCAGCGGCAAGCAGACCGGCTTTTCCGACGAGGACCATCTGTGGGCCGAGTCGCTGGACGTTAACGTCAAGAAGGTCTCCGACGAGGAGCGCGACAAGCTCGTCAAGGAGCTCGAGAAGACGTTCGGGTCCGACATGGACGACACCGACGCCTACATCGAGGACGCCGCCGAGCGCATGCGCCAGGTGTGGGACCTGTTCGTGTCGATGAAGCCCAAGGACGTCGTCAACGACGAGACCATGTTCCGCGAGCTCAAGGAGCGCTTCGGCTCGCCCTACGGCTTCGGCGAGTACTTCCGCGGCGGCATGGGCGCCGAGTCGGTCCGCGACCTGCTCGAGCAGGTCGACCTGGAGGCCGAGCGCACGGAGCTGGAGGAGACCATCAAGACCTCCAAGGGCCAGAAGCAGGCCCGCGCGGTCAAGCGCCTGAAGGTCGTCTCGGCCTTCATCAACTCGGGCAACAAGCCGGAGATGATGGTGCTGGAGGCCGTGCCGGTCATCCCGCCCGAGCTGCGCCCGATGGTGCAGTTGGACGGCGGGCGCTTCGCCACCTCCGACCTCAACGACCTCTACCGGCGCGTCATCAACCGCAACAACCGCCTCAAGCGGCTGCTCGACCTCGGCGCGCCCGAGATCATCGTCAACAACGAGAAGCGCATGCTCCAGGAGGCGGTCGACGCGCTGTTCGACAACGGCCGCCGCGGCCGGCCCGTCACCGGGCCGGGCAACCGCCCGCTGAAGTCGCTGAGCGACATGCTCAAGGGCAAGCAGGGGCGCTTCCGCCAGAACCTGCTGGGCAAGCGCGTGGACTACTCCGGCCGCTCGGTCATCGTGGCCGGCCCGTCGCTGCGCCTGCACCAGTGCGGGCTGCCCAAGCTCATGGCGCTGGAGCTGTTCAAGCCGTTCATCATGGCCCGCCTCGTCGAGCGCAAGTCCGCGCAGAACATCAAGGCGGCCAAGAAGATGGTCGACTCGATGATCCCCGAGGTGTGGGACGTGCTCGAGGAGGTCATCCACGAGCACCCGGTGCTGCTCAACCGCGCGCCGACCCTGCACCGCCTGGGCATCCAGGCCTTCGAGCCCGTCCTGGTCGAGGGCAAGGCGATCCAGGTCCACCCGCTGGTGTGCCACGCCTTCAACGCCGACTTCGACGGCGACCAGATGGCGGTCCACCTGCCGCTGTCCGCCGAGGCGCAGGCCGAGGCGCGCATCCTCATGCTGTCCTCGAACAACATCC
This sequence comes from Solirubrobacteraceae bacterium, assembly GCA_031177685.1. Lineage (GTDB taxonomy): Bacteria > Actinomycetota > Thermoleophilia > Solirubrobacterales > Solirubrobacteraceae > AC-38. The sequence goes on from JAPSGI010000003.1 coordinate 201,833, forward strand.
TGTCCCCCGCGCACGGCGCGCCGCTCGCGACGCCGACGCAGGACATGATCCTCGGGACGTACTACCTGACCTACGGTCCGGAGGCCGAGGAGCTGACGGAGATGCAGGACAAGCTCACGGCCGGCAAGTGGACCGAGAAGTCCGACGGCAAGCGCCCGCACGTGTTCCGCACGGCCCAGGAGGCCGAGCTGTCCTACGAGCACGGCGTCGTCGCCCTCCACGACGTCGCGGAGTACCGCAACAACAAGGAGGAGGGCGGCCACATCCTCACGACGGTCGGCCGCATCATCTACAACGACCGCATCAAGCGGGCGCTGGGCGAGTCGCTGGGCGCGGAGTTCGACCTCGGCGCGTACGAGTTCGTCAACCGCCCGATGAAGAAGCGCGACTGCACCCAGGTCATCGACCAGCTCGTGCAGTCGTTCGGCGCGGCCTCGATCTCCCAGGTCCTGGACGCGTTCAAGGACCTCGGGTTCCGCTACGCGACGCAGGCGGGGATCACGATCTCCAAGAACGACGTCGTGGTGCCGCCCGACAAGGAGGAGATCCTCGCGCGCTACGAGAAGGAGGTCTCGGAGGTCGAGGACTCCTACGACATGGGGCTCATCACCCAGGAGGAGCGCCACCAGGTCGTGACCGACAAGTGGCAGGACGCCACCGACGAGGTGGGCCGCCGCATGGAGGAGAACCTCGACCGCCTCAACCCCATCTACATGATGGCCAACTCCGGGGCGCGCGGATCGTTCAAGCAGATCCGTCAGCTGGCGGGCATGCGCGGCGTCATGGCCAACCCGAAGGGCGAGTACATCGAGCGTCCGATCAAGTCCAACTTCGTCGAGGGGCTGTCGGTGCTGGAGTACTTCATCTCCACCCACGGGGCGCGCAAGGGCTTGGCGGACACCGCGCTGCGGACCGCCGACTCCGGCTACCTGACGCGCCGCCTCGTGGACGTCGCCCAGGACGTGATCATCCGCCAGGAGGACTGCAAGACCAAGGAGCACATCCGCATGGACGTGTTCTCCGCGCCCGACGAGGTCAACACGGACCTGGTCGGCCGCGTGGCGGCGCTGGACATCGCGACCAAGCGGGGCCGCGTCCTCGTGGAGAAGGGGGCGACGATCGATCGCCACCACCTCCCCGAGCTGGCCGAGGCCGACCTCAAGTTGGAGGACGGCGAGCAGGTGCCGCGGGTCCCCGTGCGCTCCGTGCTGAAGTGCGAGGCGACCACGGGCGTGTGCCAGAGCTGCTACGGCCGCTCCATGGCCACCGGCGAGCTGGCGCAGATCGGCGACGCGGTGGGGATCATCGCCGCGCAGTCGATCGGCGAGCCCGGCACGCAGCTGACCATGCGGACGTTCCACACCGGCGGCGTCGCCGGCGCGGACATCACGCACGGCCTCCCGCGCGTGGTGGAGCTGTTCGAGGCGCGCAAGCCCAAGGGCCTGGCCAAGATGGCCCCGGTCGACGGGAAGGTGTCCGTCGAGCGCGGCGAGCGCGACCTCAAGGTGATCATCACCGACAAGGCCGGCGAGGAGCACAAGGAGACGTTCCCGCTGCGCACGATCCTGCTGGTCGAGGACGGCCAGAAGGTCGAGCAGGGCCAGCAGCTCAACGAGGGCTCGCTGTACCCGGCGGACATCCTCGAGCACGGTGGTCCCACGCCGGAGATGCGCCGGACCAAGGCCGAGCTGTACATGGTCGGCGAGGTGCAGAAGGTCTACAAGTCCCAGGGCGTCGACATCAACGACAAGCACATCGAGCTGATCGTGCGCCAGATGCTCAAGAAGGTCCGGGTCGACCAGAAGGGCGACACCGACTACCTGCCGGGCCAGTTCGTGGACCGTCAGGAGATCATCGAGCGCAACAAGGAGATCAAGAAGGCCAAGGGCGAGCAGGCCCAGTACGAGGAGATCGTGCTCGGCATCACCAAGGCCTCGCTGAACACGGACTCCTTCCTGTCGGCGGCCTCCTTCCAGGAGACGACGAAGGTGCTCACCGACGCCGCGCTGGAGGGCAAGATCGACCGGCTCAACGGCCTGAAGGAGAACGTGATCATCGGCAAGCTGATCCCGGCCGCCACGGGGCTCAAGCGCTACCGGCGGATCGAGATCGAGCCGGTGGAGCCGCTCCCGCGGGCCGACGACGTGGGCCTGCTGGACCAGGACGAGCTGGCGGCCGAGCTGGGGCTGGACTCCGGCGAGGGCCTGCAGGGCTTCGGCGCCTCGTTCGAGTCAGACCTCGAGGTGCTCTCGGAGATCGGCGGCGGCGAGGACGCCGGCGACGGCTTCGCCGAGGGCCTCGCCTCGCTCGACGTGCCCGAGGACTCCTCGGGTAACGGCGGCGGGAAGGGCTAGCCGGCCGCGCGCTTGGGCAAAGCCGCCGCCCACCGGAGGAGCTCCTCCACGTGGGCGGCGGTGATGCCGAGCGGGGGCAGCGCGGTGACGAGCAGGGTGGGTCCGGGGCGCTCGCCCGCCCATTCGTGGCAGCCCTCGTGGTCGTCGTCGATCCAGGCGACGGGGCGGTCGGGGCCGGCGTAGGCGTCGATCGCGTCGAGCTTCCAGTGGCGGGGCGTGGAGCCGGGCGCCGGCGCCGAGAAGGTCAGGAAGGGGAATGGACCGGGGAGGGACAGGGCATGCGGGAGGTACTCGTTTGCCTTCTCTTCCCAGCCCGTGCACCACACCATTTCGAAGTCGTTCGCCAGCGCGCGAAGGTGCGCGCCGGCGGCGCGCGAAATGTAGTGGTGGATGCCTTCGACGTTCACGAAGCCGCCTTCGGGGCGCGAGTCCAGATCGAATCCGAACAGCGAGATGACGCCGTCAACATCGACCAGGAGCAGCGGAACATCGCTATTTGCAGGGAGTTTCATGTGACATCCGTAACACGACCGCGTTGTTTGGCAAGCGCTAGCCTGTGGAGACTGCGGGTCGTCGTCAAGGCGACTCGCGGCGGCGCCGATAGGGATACAGGCCGGCGCTGTGAGGGCTTGACGGCCCGGCACCTGATCCCATGACCTTAGAGATCGGCATCCTGCTGGCGCTTGCGTGCGCCTTCGCGACGAACCTCGGCTTCCTCTACAAGCACCGGGGCGCGTGCGCGGCACCGACCGTGGACGTCCGCCATCCGCTGCGCGCCGCCAAGGGGCTGTTCAAGTCCAAGTGGTTCGCCATCGGCATGGGCGTCGCGGTGGGCGCGTGGATCCTCCACGTCGCCGCGCTGGCGCTGGCGCCGCTGTCGGTCGTCCAGGCCGTGCTGTCGGGCGGGATCGTGTTGCTCGCGGTCATGGCCGAGCGGCTGTTCGGCTTCGAGGTCGGCCGGCGGCAGCGGATCGGCGTGCTGTGCACTGCCGTGGGCCTGGTCGCGCTCGGCGTCACGCTGCCGGCCAGCACCGGCTCGCACTCCCACTTCTCCGTGACCGCGATGATCGCCTTCGAGGGCGGCCTGGTCGGGCTCGGCGCGCTGCTGATCATCGGCAAGCGCCTGGGCGGCCCGGCCGAGCACCACGGCATCATGCTCGGCGCCGCGTCCGGCGTCCTGTTCGGCGTCTCGGACATTGCGATCAAGGCGCTGACCGGTCTGGCGGGCAGCGCCGGCGTCATGGGGCTCCTGTCTCCGTGGCTGCTTATGGCCGCCCTGGCCTCGGTCGCCGCGTTCTACGCCTCGGCGCGCGGGCTGCAGGACGGCGAGGCCGTCCCCGTGATCGCCACCACCGCCACCGCGGCCAACGTCTCCTGCATCGCCGGCGGGATCATCGTCTTCGGCGACCCGCTCCCCGGCGACGCGCTGGGCGTGATCGTCCAGGTCGGCGCTTTCGTGCTGGTCTGCGTCGCGGCGTTCCTCACGCCCGCGCCGATCCGCGCGGCCGCGACCGCGCCGGCGCCGGCGTAGCCCGGCTTCCCTCCAGCAGCACCCGCGCCACCTGCTCGGGGTCGTCCCAGGTGGGGACGTGCCCGCAGCCGCGCAGCGTCAGATGGCGGGCATCCGGCAGCGCTCGCCGCGCCCGGCCGGCCTGGCGGGGGATCAGGATGCGGTCGTGCTGCGCCCAGGCGATCGTCACGGGGCAGCCGATCTCGTGCGCATCGCGGAAGCGCCAACCGCGAAAGCCCGCGAACGTGGCGTCCGCGCCCGGCGAGGTGGCCATGTTGTGCAGTGCCGCCGCCGCCTCGTCCGTGGACATGCGCCCGGGCCGTGAGAGGAGGTGGGCGGAACTCAGCGCGCGGCGCACCGGCCCGCCGACGGCGGCCCGGGGGCGGCGGTTCAGGACCCGCGCGCCCGCGAAGGTCAGCCGCAGCAGGATTTCGCTGTAGGCCTGCTCGCGGTCGTTCCAGAACCCGACGGGCGACAGGCACGTGACGGAGCGGGCACGACCGGCGCGCGCCAGCTCCAGCGCGACCCCGCCGCCCAGCGAGTTGCCGGCCACGTGCACGGTCTCGAGGTCCAGCTCGTCGAGCAGCGCGACGACGTGACGGGCGTGGTCGGTGGGGGTGAGCTCCGGCTCGGGCGCCGGCGGCGACTCGCCGAAGCCCGGCAGGTCGAGCGCGACCACGTCACGCTGCGGCGTGAGGCGGTCCAGCACGGGCTCCCACACCTGGCGCTGGCTGCCGATGCCGTGGATCAGGACCAGCGGGTCGCCGCTGCCGCGCCGCACGTGGGCCAGCAGGCTCACGGCCGCAGCACCTCGATCCCGCCGGACCCGGCGACGGCGACGGAGCGCACGCCCGGCGGCCCGTCGATCGCTCGCACCGCCGGCACCGCCTCGCCGACCCAGTCGCGCAGCGCCGCCTCGTCGGCCCCCACCTCGACCGCGGCGATCCGCGCGCCCGCCGCCTGGTTGGCACCGCCGGCGCGGCCGGGATGCTCGTCCTCGGGCGCGTCCCACTGGATGAAGAAGGGCAGCGACGGCTCGGCGAAGGCGCGGTCCACGCCGGCCAAACGCCAGTGCAGCTCGAACCCGTCCGGGCGCGTACGCGACATCGGCAGCGCGGCCAGGTCGAGCCGCGCGCAGACGGCGTCGAGGTCGTCCGTGCGCACGCACCAGGCGAGGAACGCCTCGCCTTGCGCCGTGGCCTCGAGTACCCGCCGGCCCAGCGGGTTGGCCTCCGCCTCCGCGCGGTCGGCGACGCCCATCAGCTCGACGTAGGCCTCGCCCAGCGCGACGATCCGGTTCTCGGTGCCGAGCCCCGCGTGGCGCCCGCCGGGCAGCGAGGGGAGCCGGTGGCCGGCCTCCAGTCGGCGCGCGGTCGCCTCCAGGTCGGGCGAGCCGAGGATCACGTGGTCGAGCGCGATCACGGGGCGCGGTACGTTATCTCCGATGGCCACGACCGACGAGACGGTCCGGCACGGCGCGCTCCAGGAGCTGGCCAAGCGACATCTGTGGCTGCACTTCACGCGCATGGGCGCGTACGCCGACCAGGACGTGCCGATCATTGTCCGCGGCGAGGGCTGCCACGTGTGGGACGAGCGCGGCAACCGCTACTTCGACGGTCTGTCCGCGCTGTTCTGCGTCAACATTGGGCACGGGCGCGCCGACGTCGCGCAGGCGGGCGCCGACCAGGCCCGCGAGCTGGGCTTCTTCACGAACTGGTCCTACGCGCACCCGCGCGCGATCGAGCTGGCCGCCCGGATCGCCGCGCTCGCGCCCGGCGACCTCAACCGCGTCTTCTTCACCAGCGGCGGCGGCGAGGCGGTCGAGTCGGCGCTGAAGCTGGCGCGCCAGTACCACAAGCTCACCGGCAAGCCGAACAAGACCAAGGTGGTGGCGCGCGAGATCGCCTACCACGGCACCACGCTCGGCGCGCTCAGCGCCACCGGCATTCCGGGGCTGCGCGAGCCCTTCGAGCCGCTGACTCCGGGGGGCGTCCACGTCCCCAACACCAACACCTACCGCCTGCCGCCCGGCATGACCGAGGCCGACCTGGCGGAGGCCATCGGCCACCGGATCGAGTTTGAGGGCCCCGACACCGTGGCCGCGGTCATCCTCGAGCCGGTCCAGAACGCCGGCGGCTGCATCACGCCCCCTGACGGGTACTTCCAGCGCGTGCGCGAGATCTGCGACGAGCACGACGTGCTGCTGATCTCCGACGAGGTGATCTGCTCGTGGGGGCGCCTGGGGGAATGGTTCGGCGCCCAGCGCTACGGCTACCAGCCCGACATCGTCACGACCGCCAAGGGCATCACCAGCGCCTACGCGCCGATGGGGGCGGTGATCGCCTCCGACCGCCTCGCCGAGCCCTTCCTGGAGGGGACCGCCACCTTCATGCACGGCTTCACGTTCGCCGGGCACCCGATGGCCGCCGCCGTGGCGCTGGCCAACCTCGACGTGATCGAGAACGAGGGGATCCTGGACAACGTCCGCACCCACGAGCCCGACCTGCGGGCGATGCTGGAGTCCCTGCGCGACATCCCGATCGTCGGCGACGTGCGCGGCGCGGGCTACTTCCAGGCGCTGGAGCTGGTCAAGGACCGCGAGACCAAGGAGACCTTCGACGACGCGGAGTCCGAGACGCTGCTGCGCGGCTTCCTCTCGGGCGAGCTTTTCCGCCGCGGCCTGATCTGCCGCGCCGACGACCGCGGCGACCCCGTCATCCAGGTCTCGCCGCCGCTCATCGCCGGACCGGCCGAGTTCGCGGAGATGGAGTCCGTCCTGCGGCCGACGCTGGAGGAGGCGTCGGACCGGATGCACGTCCGCGGCCGATGAAGGTCGGCGTCCCGACGGAGACCAAGCCCGACGAGTACCGCGTCGCGCTCACCCCGACCGGGGTGCGCGAGCTGGTGGACGCGGGCCACCGGGTCTTCGTCCAGCGCGGGGCGGGCGAGGGGTCGGCGATCGAGGACGCGCGCTACGCCGAGCAGGGCGCGACGATCGTCCCCGACGCCGACGCGGTGTTCGAGGAGGCCGAGCTGATCGTCAAGGTCAAGGAGCCCCAGGGCGACGAGGTGCGCCGCCTGAATCCCGGCCACGTCCTGTTCACGTACCTGCACCTGGCGCCGGACCCCGCGCTCACCCGCGGCCTCGTCGAGTCGGGGGCGACCTGCATCGCCTACGAGACGGTCGAGGACCGAAACGGGCGCCTGCCGCTGCTCGCGCCGATGAGCGAGGTGGCCGGGAAGATCGCCACCCAGGCCGGCGCCTTCATGCTGGAGAAGCCGCTGGGCGGGCGCGGCGTGCTGCTGGGGGGCGTCCCCGGCGTGGCGGCGGCCAACGTGCTGGTGATCGGGGGCGGCGTCGTTGGCATGAACGCGGCCTTCATCGCGATCGGCATGGAGGCCGACGTGTTCGTCTTCGACCGCAACGTCGACCGGCTGCGCGAGCTCGACGTGATCTTCGGCGGGCGCTGCTCCACGGTGTTCTCCTCGACGCTGGAGATCGAGGAGCGCCTGGCCACCGCGGACCTGGTGATCGGGGCCGTGCTGATCGCCGGCGCGCGCGCCCCGCACGTCGTCAAGCGCGAGCAGCTGTCGCGCATGAAGCGCGGCGCGGTGCTCGTCGACGTGTCGATCGACCAGGGCGGGTGCTTCGAGACCTCGCGTCCCACCACGCACTCCGACCCCACCTACGAGGTCGACGGCGTGACCCACTACTGCGTGACCAACATGCCGGGTGCGGTCCCCATCACCTCCACCTACGCGCTCACCAACGCCACGCTCCCGTACGTCGCCGCCCTGGCGAGCCGCGGCGTGCGGGGGGCGATCGCCGCCGACCCGGGGCTGCGCAAGGGCGTCAACGTCGCCGGCGGCGCCGTCACCTACGGGCCGGTCGCGGAGGCGACCGGACTGGCCTACGTGGAGCCCGACGCGGCGCTGGCCGCGGCCTGAGCCGGGAACTGTCTATCCTTGCGGGCCGCATGCCCACCACCAGCCAGCTCGTCCGCAAGGGCCGCAAGACCCCGTCGAAGAAGCTCGCCACCCCGGGCCTGAAGTCCGGGAAGGGGCGCAAGCAGCGCGTTGCCGCCCCGCAGCGGCGCGGCGTGTGCACGCGGGTCTACACGGTGACGCCGAAGAAGCCGAACTCCGCGCTGCGCAAGGTCGCGCGCGTGCGGCTGACCAACGGGATGGAGGTCACGGCCTACATTCCGGGCGAGGGCCACAACTTGCAGGAGCACTCCGTGGTGCTCGTCCGCGGCGGCCGCGTCAAGGACCTGCCGGGCGTGCGCTACAAGGTGGTCCGCGGGACGCTGGACGCCGCCGGCGTCAGCGAGCGCAAGAAGGCCCGCTCCCAGTACGGCGTCAAGAAGTAGATGCGCCGCAACCGCGCAGAGGTCCGCACTCCCGAGCCCGATCCCGTCCACCGGTCCCGGCTGGTGCAGCAGGTCATCAACAAGGTCATGCTCGACGGCAAGAAGTCGATCGCCGAGGGCATCGTCTACGACGCCCTGGCCATCCTGGGCGAGAAGACCGGCAAGGACCCGGTCGACGCGCTGGAGGAGTCGATCAAGGCCCTCACCCCGGTCCTCGAGGTCCGCTCTCGCCGGGTCGGCGGCGCCACCTACCAGGTGCCCGTCGAGGTCCCCCAGCGCCGCGCCAAGACCCTCGCCGTCCGCTGGCTCGTCCAGTTCGCCCGCCAGCGCCGCGAGAAGACCATGGCCCAGCGCCTGGCCAACGAGCTCCTCGACGCCCAGCAGCAGCAGGGCAACGCCTACAAGCGCAAGGACGACATCTACCGCATGGCGCAGGCCAACAAGGCCTTCGCGCACTACCGCTGGTAGGGCGACTCGCCCGCGCGCTGGCGCCCGCCCGCCGGCTGCAAACCTGCGCCTGACGGCGTCCTCGACTCACGGATAGCGCTGCTATCCGCTCGCCTGCGTCCTGGTCAGGCTTGGTTTTCGCTCGGCGGCCGGCCACCATCGCACGGCCGAGCCGCCCTCCCAGCGGACCGCCGCTGCGGTCGACGAGTAGGTTCGCCGGTCTGATGCTGAGCTCGACGACTTGGTGGCGCGGGTCGATCCTGGCTTATGTTCTGAGCACCGTCTTCGTCGTTTCGGGATGCGTTGTCGGAGAGGACGATTCGTCGCAAAATGCTCCACGGGTTCGCGGCGACGACGTCGCCGATCTGTTCACGGTCCCGGCTCTACCGGAGCTCGATCTCGGCGTACTGGTCCGCGGCGTGCGCTGTCGCCGAACAGGCAATGCGCCGGGTCGGGGTGGGCGGTGGTACTTCTGGCGGTGTGTCGTCGAGGCAGGCGCTGGCCGGCGCGACGTGGACGTCATGTGGCAGATCGCCGACCCGGATGACGCCTCGTTTGCTGCGGTCGAAGCGCGCGACGTTCGGACGGGCAGGCGGTTCGGCGACGCAGGCATCGAGCGCCCGCTGGAGGCGGCTCCGCGCGATGTCGAGCGGCTCTTCACGGTCCCGGCGCGGACGCGACTGCATGTCGGAGACGGCGTGAACTCCGCCCGCTGCCGCCCGGGGCGCGACCCGTCCCGCCTGGGCAACCCGTGGCGCTGCACGCTCGAGACCGACTCCGCAGGCACGGTTCGCGTCACCTTGCGAATCCGACCCGACGGGCGGTTCGTGTCGCGTCGCGCGGGCCGTGGCTGCTTCGTCAGGGTCCGATAGCCGGCCGCTCGCGGGGTCGGCGCTCCCGCGCGGGCGCGGTTAGGATCAGGCGGCCGGCTCCCGAGACGAGGAGGAGGACCGCGCCGAGGGTCTCCACGTAGAAGCCGAGCTTCGGGTGGCCGGTGGCGGACTCGAAGGTGCGGGCCAGGGTGTTGGTGCCGGTGGCGTCGGGGAGGTCGAAGGCGAGGGCGACGACGATCGCGATGAGGCCGAGGGCGGCCAGCCCGGTCATCGCGGGGCGGCTGCCGCCGGCCGTGGCGCCGTAGGCCATCGGCAGCGCGGCGACGCCGAGCAGGACCATCGCGAACGAGTGGTTCTCGTGGCCCTTGATCGACCCGTCGGGCACGGTCACGCCGGCCGCGGTCTGGACCTCGAACAGCGTGAGGAAGTCCGACAGGACGAGCAGCACGGCGCCCAGGAATCCCGCGCCGACGAGGGCGAGCATGAGCACGTCGGACCAGGGCACGACGGTCCGGGAATCCGGCTGGTTCCTGCTATCCTGCTCCCTCGTTCCGGGGGTAGCCGCGCTCACCTGCGCCCGCTCCCGGACGGACCGCAGGCAGCCGTTCCTCGCACGGGCCCGACGGGCCCGTTTCTTTGCTCCCCACCCCTCACCTCAAGCCTCGAAATGCCACGCAAGTTCTCCCTCGAGAAGACCCGGAACATCGGGATCATGGCGCACATCGACGCCGGAAAGACGACGACGACCGAGCGCATCCTCTATTACACCGGCCGCACCCACAAGATGGGGGAGGTTCACGAGGGCGCCGCGACGATGGACTGGATGGAGCAGGAGCAGGAGCGCGGCATCACGATCACGTCGGCCGCGACGACCTGCGAGTGGGACGGCCACCGCATCAACATCATCGACACGCCCGGCCACGTCGACTTCACGGTCGAGGTCGAGCGCTCGCTGCGCGTGCTGGACGGCGCGATCGCGCTGTTCGACTCGGTCGCCGGCGTGGAGCCGCAGTCCGAGACGGTGTGGCGCCAGGCGGACAAGTACCGCGTCCCGCGCATCGCCTACATCAACAAGATGGACCGGGTCGGCGCCAACTTCGAGCAGGGCGTCAAGACCATGATCGACCGCCTGGGCGCGCATCCGGTGCCGATCCAGCTGCCGATCGGCGCCGAGGGCGACTTCCGCGGCATCGTCGACCTCGTCGCCAACAAGGCGATCCTCTACGAGGACGAGCTCGGCACCAAGGTCAACGTCACCGAGATCCCCGACGACCACAAGGAGGTCGCCGCCGCGGCCCGCGAGCACCTGCTCGAGGAGGTCTCCCACTACGACGACGAGCTCGTCGAGCTGATCCTCGAGGAGGCCGACATCCCCGAGGATCGCCTCAAGAACGCCATCCGCAAGGCCACGCTGGAGATCAAGCTCACCCCGGTCCTGTGCGGCTCCTCCTTCAAGAACAAGGGCGTCCAGCCCCTGCTCGACGCGGTCCTGGCCTACCTGCCCAGCCCGCTGGAGGTCCCCCCGGTCCAGGGCCTGGAGCCGGTTAAGGGCGAGGACGACGGCAACCCCGCCACGCGCCACGCCGACGACTCCGAGCCCTTCAGCGCGCTGGCCTTCAAGATCATGGCCGACCCCTACGTCGGCAAGCTGACCTACTTCCGCGTGTACTCCGGCCGCCTGGAGGCCGGCTCGCGCATCCTCAACGTCTCCACCGGGCGCACCGAGCGCATCGGCCGCATCCTGATGATGCACGCCAACCACCGCGAGGAGGTCCAGGAGGTCGCGGCGGGCGACATCGCCGCCGGCGTCGGCATCAAGCAGGTCACCACCGGCGACACGCTGGCCGCCCCCGACGCCCCGATCAAGCTGGAGACCATCACCTTCCCGGAGCCCGTCATCAAGGTGGCCATCGAGCCCAAGACCAAGGCCGACCAGGAGAAGATGTCCGTCGCCCTGGGCCGGCTGGCCGAGGAGGACCCCACCTTCCAGGTCCAGACCAACGACGAGACCGGCCAGACCGAGATCTCCGGCATGGGCGAGCTGCACCTCGAGGTGCTGGTCGACCGCATGCTGCGCGAGTTCAAGGTGGACGCCAACGTCGGGCGCCCGCAGGTCTCCTACCGCGAGACGGTCCGCGGCGAGGCGCGCAAGGTCGAGGGCAAGTTCATCCGCCAGACCGGCGGCTCGGGCCAGTACGGCGTGGTCAACATCGACCTCGAGCCGGCTCCCGGCGAGGGCTTCGACTTCGTCAACAAGATCAAGGGCGGGTCCATCCCGACGGAGTTCATCCCGGCCGTCGAGAAGGGCGTCGAGGAGGCGCTGGAGAACGGCGTCAAGGCCGGCTACCCGATCGTGGACGTGCGCGTGACGCTCGTGGACGGCAAGTACCACGAGGTCGACTCGAGCGAGATCGCCTTCAAGGTGGCCGGCTCGCTGGCGCTGCAGGAGGCGGTCCGGCGGGCCAAGCCGACCCTGCTGGAGCCGATCTTCTCGATCGAGGTCGTCACGCCCGAGGAGTTCGTGGGCGACGTGATCGGCGACCTCATGCGCCGCCGCGGGCAGGTCCAGGGCCAGGAGCCCCGGGGCAACGCGATGGTGGTGAACGGGCTGGTCCCGCTGGCCGAGATGTTCGGCTACGCGACCGACCTGCGCACGGTGACCCAGGGCCGCGCGACGTACACGATGCAGTTCGAACGCTACGACGACGTGCCCGCGAACATCGCGGAGAAGATCGTCGAGCAACGACAGGGCGCCCCGGTCCCCGCTTAGGCTAGATTCTCTTGGTTCGCCCACGCGGCGAACCCCGACCAAGACTTAAAGGAGCAACTCAAAGTGGCGAAGGAGAAGTTCGAGCGCGACAAGCCGCACGTCAACGTCGGCACGATCGGTCACATCGACCACGGCAAGACGACGCTGACGGCCGCCATCACGCAGGTGCTGGCCGAGAAGCAGGGCGGCGAGGCGAAGAGCTTCGAGGAGATCGACAACGCTCCGGAGGAGAAGGAGCGCGGGATCACCATCGCCACCTCGCACGTCGAGTACCAGACCGACAAGCGGCACTACGCCCACGTCGACTGCCCCGGCCACGCCGACTACGTGAAGAACATGATCACGGGGGCGGCGCAGATGGACGGCGCGATCCTCGTGGTGTCGGCCGCCGACGGCCCGATGCCCCAGACGCGCGAGCACATCCTGCTCGCCCGGCAGGTCGGGGTGCCCTACATCGTCGTGTTCCTCAACAAGGCCGACATGGTCGACGACCCCGAGCTGCTCGAGCTCGTCGAGGTCGAGGTCCGCGACCTGCTGTCCGAGTACGACTTCCCCGGCGACGACATCCCGTTCGTCACCGGCTCGGCGCTCAAGGCGCTGGAGGGCGACGAGGAGGCCAAGGGCAAGATCGTCGAGCTCGCCGAGGCCCTGGACACCTACATCCCGGAGCCCGTGCGCGATCTCGACAAGCCGTTTTTGATGCCGGTCGAGGACGTCTTCTCGATCACCGGCCGCGGCACGGTGGCCACGGGCCGCATCGAGCAGGGCGTCGTCAACACCGGCGACACGGTGGAGATCGTCGGGATCAAGGACACCACGAACACCGTGGTGACCGGGGTCGAGATGTTCCGCAAGATCCTCGACCAGGGCCAGGCGGGCGACAACGTCGGCTGCCTGCTGCGCGGCGTCAAGCGCGAGGACATCGAGCGCGGCCAGGTGCTGTGCAAGCCGGGGTCGATCACCCCGCACACCAAGTTCAAGGCCGAGGTCTACGTCCTCAAGAAGGAGGAGGGCGGGCGCCACACCCCGTTCTTCACGGGCTACCGGCCGCAGTTCTACTTCCGCACCACCGACGTGACCGGGGTGGCCAACCTCCCCGAGGGCACGGAGATGGTCATGCCCGGGGACAACGTGCAGATGGAGGTGGAGCTCATCCAGCCCATCGCCATGGACCAGGGCCTTCGCTTCGCGATCCGCGAGGGCGGCCGCACGGTCGGCTCGGGGGTTGTGACCGAAGTCGTCGAGTAATCCGGGGGCGGCCGCAGGCGCGGCCGCCTCTTTCGTTCAACGTCAGATACGACCACCGGGGCGGGTCCCGCGGAGTTCCAGGGACTCGCCTCTCTCACGCAGCAAGGCAAGTGCAGTGGCATCGCTAACCCAGAACAAGATCCGAATCAGACTCAAGAGCTACGACCACTCGGCGATCGAGACGGCCGCCAAGGAGATCGTGGACACCGCCGCCCGCACCGGTGCGACCGTCACCGGTCCCGTGCCCCTGCCCACGGAGAAGAACGTCTACTGCGTGATCCGCTCGCCGTTCAAGGACAAGGACTCGCGCGAGCACTTCGAGATCCGCACCCACAAGCGCCTGATCGACATCCACCAGCCCACGCCCAAGACGGTCGACTCGCTCCAGCGGCTCGACCACCTGCCGGCGGGCGTGGACATCGAGATCAGGCTCGCCGGCTAGGGAGGAGCGTGCCGTGCCCGCGATCCTCGCTCGAAAGCTCGGAATGACCCAGCGCTTCCTGGACGACGGCCGCGTCGAGCGCGTGACGGTGCTGGAGGCCGGCCCCTGCCACGTCACGGCGATCCGCACGGCGGACCGCGACGGCTACGACGCCGTGCAGCTGGGCTTCGGCGCCGTGCGCGAGAAGCGCCTGACCCGCGGGGAGCTGGGCCACCTCAAGAAGGCGGGGGTCCCGCCGGTGCGCCACCTGGCGGAGTTCCGCGACGAGGCCGGCGAGCTGCAGGTCGGCGACGAGGTGCGCTGCGACGTCTTCGAGCCGGGCCAGACCGTGAAGGTCTCCGGCATCTCGAAGGGCAAGGGCTTCCAGGGCACGATCAAGCGCCACAACTTCTCGCGCGGGCCCGTGACCCACGGCTCCCACAACGTCCGCGCGCCCGGCTCGATTGGCGCCTCGGCCACGCCCTCGCGCGTGTTCAAGGGGATCCGCGGCCCGGGCCGCATGGGCGGCAAGCGCGTGACCCAGAAGGGCCTGGAGGTCGTCGAGGTCATCCCGGACCAGAACCTGCTGCTGCTGCGCGGCTCGGTCCCCGGCCCGCGCAAGGGCACCGTCGAGGTGAGAACGGATGGCTAAGGCTCGGTGGCTGCACAAGCAGGGCGGCGTGGACCTCGATCCCGAGGTCTTCGAGGCCCGCTGGAACGAGGCGCTCGTGCACGAGTGCGTGCGCGCCGACCAGGCCGCGCGCCGGCAGGGCACCGCGGCCACGCGCACGCGCGGCATGGTGCGCGGCGGCGGCACCAAGCCGTGGCGCCAGAAGGGCACGGGCCGCGCTCGCGCCGGCTCGATCCGCTCGCCGATCTGGACGGGCGGCGGCACGGTCTTCGGCCCCTCTCCACGCCACTACACCGTCAAGGTCAACCGCAAGGCGCGCCGCGCCGCGCTGCGCAGCGCGCTGTCGCTGCACGCCGGTCGCGGCTCGATCGCCGCGGTCGACGCGCCCGGCTTCGACGCCCCCGCCACCAAGAAGGCGGCCGACGCGCTGGCCAAGTGGGGCGGCGAGTTCCCCGTGCTCGTGGTGCTCGGCCACGACGAGGAGGCCGCGGCCAAGTCCTTCCGCAACCTCGAGCGGGTGGCCGTGCTGCCCGCCGACGCGGTGGGCGTGGTGGACGTCGTCGGCGCCGCGTCGCTGGTGGTCTCGCAGGCCGCCCTGGCGCACCTGACGGCGCTGGGCAAGGGCGAGCGGGTCGCCGCCGCCGAGCCCGAGGTCGAGGAGGCGAGCGCCTGATGGACGCCTCGCAGGTGATCCTCCGACCGGTCGTGACCGAGAAGAGCTACGCCCTGGCGGCCGCCGGGAAGTACGTCTTCCGCGTGCACCCCGACGCCCACAAGACGCAGATCCGCCAGGCCATCGAGCAGCTGTTCGAGGTCACCGTGGTGGACGTGCGCACGATGTCCGTGAAGTCCAAGCCCAAGCGGCGCGGCCTGACCAGCGGACGCACGCGCCAGTGGAAGAAGGCGATCGTGCAGGTCGGCGAGGGCGAGGAGATCCCGATCTTCGCCGGCCTGGAGGGGGCTGCCTGATGGCGATCCGCAAGCCCAAGCCCACCAGTCCCGGCCGGCGCTTCGCCACCTACCCGGACTTCGCCGAGATCACCAAGGACGAGCCGGAGAAGACGCTCGTCGAGGGCATGAAGAAGTCCGGCGGGCGCAACGCGCACGGCCGCAAGACCTCGCGCCACCGCGGCGGCGGGGCCAAGCGGCTGTACCGGCGCATCGACTTCAAGCGCCGCAAGGACGGCACGCCGGCCAAGGTGGCGGCGATCGAGTACGACCCCAACCGCTCCGCCTACATCGCGCTGCTGCACTACGCCGACGGCGAGAAGCGCTACATCCTCGCGCCGCAGCGGCTGGCCGTGGGCGCCACGGTGCAGTCCGGCGAGCGCGTGGAGATCGCCGTGGGCAACTCCCTGCCGCTGGCCAACATGCCCGTCGGCACGCTCGTCCACAACGTCGAGCTGCAGCCCGGCCGCGGCGGTCAGATGGGCCGCGCCGCGGGCACCGCGCTCCAGCTGATGGCCAAGGAGGGCGACATGGCGACGCTGCGCCTGCCGTCCGGCGAGATGCGGATGGTCCGCGCGCAGTGCCGCGCGACCGTCGGCACGCTCGGCAACGCCGACCACCAGAACGTCAAGGTCGGCAAGGCGGGGCGCAAGCGCCACCTGGGCGTGCGCCCGCAGACCCGCGGCACGGCGATGAACCCCGTCGACCACCCGCATGGCGGCGGCGAGGGCTCCACCACGCCGGGCCGCCATCCCGTGACGCCGTGGGGCGTGCCCACCCTGGGCTACCGCACCCGCAAGAAGCGCAAGGCGTCCGACCAGTACATCGTCCGGGGCCGCAAGAGGGGGAAGAAGCGCTAGATGTCGCGTTCGAGCAAGAAGGGACCGTGGGTCGAGGAGCGCCTGATGGCGCGCGTCGAGGAGATGAACTCCTCGGGGACCAAGACCATGGTCAAGACGTGGTCGCGCACCTCGACGATCTTCCCCGAGATGGTCGGCCACACCATCGCCGTCCACGACGGCCAGAAGCATGTGCCGGTCTTCGTCACCGAGGCGATGGTCGGCCACAAGCTGGGCGAGTTCGCCCCGACCCGCAAGTTCCGAGGCCACGCCGGCTCGGCGAAGATGCGATGAGCGACGAAGAGAAGCTCGACAAGGACACCGGGGAGGAGGCCGAGCGCCCCAAGCCCCGCCGCACCCGCGCGAAGGCCAAGCCGGCGGCCGAGAAGGCCGAGCCCAAGGCCGCCGCCGAGGAGGCGCCGGCCGAGGAGGCAGCGGCGCAGGACAAGCCGGCGAAGAAGCCGGCGCGTCCGCGTGCGCGCAAGAAGCCCGAGGCCAAGGCGCAGGAGCCCGCCGCCGAGGAGGCTCCCGCCGAGGACGCTGCCGCCGAGGACGCGGAGAAGGCCCCGGCCAAGCCCGCTCCTGCGCGCCGTCGCGGGGGCGCTGAGACGGTCACCGGCCCGCCGGTCGTGCGCGCCCACGCGAAGTACGTGCGCTCCTCCGCGCGCAAGGCCCGGCTGGTGTGCGATCACATCCGCGGCAAGGACGTCGACGAGGCGCGCGCCATCCTGCGCTACGCGCCGCGCGCGGTCGCGCGCGACTGGTCGAAGCTGCTGGAGTCGGCGGTCGCCAACGCCGAGCACAACCACGAGCTGGTGGGCGACGACCTGCGCATCAAGGAGGCCTTCGCCGACGAGGGGCCGACGCTCAAGCGCTTCCGCCCGCGCGCCATGGGCCGCGCGACGCCGATCCGCAAGCGCACCTCGCACCTGACCATCACGCTGACGCCGAAGGAGTCCTAATGGGTCAGAAGGTCCATCCCGAGTCGCTGCGCGTCGGCTACATCCACGACTGGAAGTCGAACTGGTTCAACGAGCGCCAGTTCGCCGACTACCTGGACGAGGACGTGCGGATCCGCCGGCACATCCACGACAAGCTCGCCCACGCGGGCCTGTCGGACATCACGATCCGCAAGGACGCCAACGAGGTCGAGGTCAACATCCACACGGCCCGTCCGGGCATCGTGATCGGGAAGTCCGGCAGCGAGGTCGACGCCCTGCGGCGCGACCTGCACCGCATGACGCGCAAGCAGATCAAGGTCAACATCCACGAGATCAAGCGCCCCGAGCTGGACTCCGCCCTCGTGGCGCAGTCGATCGGCGAGCAGCTGCAGAACCGGGTCGCGTTCCGGCGCGCGATGAAGCGCGCGCTCACCTCGGCGATGCGCTCGGGCGCCAAGGGCGTGCGCGTGCAGGTCTCGGGTCGCCTCGGCGGCGCCGAGATGGCCCGGACCGAGGGTTACTCCGACGGCCGCGTCCCGCTGCACACGCTGCGTGCGGACATCGACTACGGCTTCTACGAGGCCCGCACGACCTTCGGGCGCATCGGCGTGAAGGTCTGGATCAACAAGGGCGAGATCATGCCTGAGGGCTACGCCGGCTCCGACCTGACCGACGTCAACGCCCCCGCGCCGGAGCGCGACCGCCGCGACGACCGCGGTGGACGGGGTCGCGGCGACGGACGTGGGCGGGGCCGCGGCGGACCGGGCGGCGGCGGCGGCGGAGGTCGCGGCGGCGGCGGCCGTGGCGGCGGCGGCGGTCGCGGCGGCGGCGGCGGT
>JAPSGI010000021.1 GCA_031177685.1 Solirubrobacteraceae bacterium
GTCGTGGCCGAAGAACTCGCGGCGCACCACCCGCCCGTCGTGCGACGGGCGCCCGCCGCCGTCCTTTCCCGCCTGGCACCCGGGCGACCGGGTGCACGCCGCGCTCACCGGGCCGGTGAACGTCGTGCCTGCGCGCGGCGCGCGGTGACGGTACGGTCGGCAGTACACGTCGTCGAGAGGAGGGACCATGGTCATCAACTGCGACTGCGGTTACGTGGCGCGGGGCGAGGACGAGCAGAAGCTGCTCGAGGACGCGCGTCAGCACATCGCCGACCAGCATCCGGACATGGTCGGCAAGGTGACCGACGAGCAGCTGCTGTCGATGGCGACGGACGGCTGACGAGCGGCGCGGCCCACGCCGGCGGGTTGGCATTCTGTCGTCGTGGGCCGGGTCCGCCGCATCGCGCTCGTCTTCGCGCTGCTGGCTTCGCTGCTCGTGGCGCCGCCGGCCGCGGCGGCGGAGCGGGTGCTCGGGCGCGTCGAGGCGCGACGCGCCGAGTCGGGCGGGCCGGCGCCGGCCGGCTGCCGGGTCCCGCGCGCGATGCTGCGCTTCGGGTCGCGGGCGGTCGGTCGCCCGTGGCGCGGACGGCTGGCGCGCGGCGTCCCCTTCGACGAGGAGACCGAGTACGCGTTCACGTGGAACTTCCCGGGCGCGTACACGCCGAACGACGAGTGGCGGCGCTACGGCACGGAGAGGCTGGTCCTGACGCTGCACTGCGTCCTGGCGGCATACGGCGGGCGGCATCCGGAGCTCGCGCGGGTCGGGGTGGCGGACCTCTCCCTGCCGCGGGGCGGGAAGTTCGGCTGGCGCTACGGCGGACTTGGCCACGCCTCGCACCAGAACGGGCTGGACGCGGACGTCCTGTTCCCGCGGCGCGACCTGTGCGAGTGCCCGCCGGAGCGTCCGCGCGACGTCGACGCGGAGCGCGCGCAGGAGCTGGTCGACGCCTTCGTGGCCGCGGGCGCGCAGTACGTGTTCGTCTCGCCGGCGCTGTACCGGCAGGGGCTCCTGCGGGGTCCGCGCGGAGTCGTGATTCCGCTGCGCTACCACGACACGCACATGCACGTGCGCATCCGGCGGTAGTCGTTCGTCTAGCCGGCCAGTCCGGCGGTCGTCGCCTCGGCGCGCGTCGACTCCGCCCGGACCACGTGCGTGGACACGACCATGTCGTGCAGCGCGCGGTTGCTCTCGTCCCACAGCGGCCACAGCAGGTTGAGCAGCGGCGGGAAGAAGAACCAGCCGCCGACGAAGCCGATCAGCAGCCAGCGGACGGCGAGCTCGCGCAGCAGGGCGAACCCGAAGCCGATCGGCTCGCCGCCGTCGCGCACGACGCGGATGCCGACGATCTGCTTGCCCAGCGTCTGGCCGGCGCGCTCGCCCGAGCGGGCCTCGAAGGCGGCGGAGTAGACGGGGAAGGCGATCCCAATGGCCGCGATGAGGACGACGGCACCGAGGGCCTCGAGGCCATCGACTCCGGTGGCGAGGAGCACGATCCCGGCGATCGAGGGGATGACGGTGGCGAAGAGGATGTCCAGCAGGTAGGCGCCGACGCGGCTCCCCCACGTCGCGCACTCCATACCGCGAAAGACCGGCTGCCCGTGCGGGCCCTTCTGGGCGGGCGGCGGCGGCTGATAGGGCGGCGGGACGTACGTCGGCGGGGCCTGTCCGGGCGGGGGCGGGTAGCCGGGCGGCGGCGCGTACGTCGGCGCGGCCTGGCCGGGCGGGGCTTGTCCCGGCGGCGGTGGGTATCCCGGCGGGGCTTGTCCCGGCGGCGGTGGGTATCCCGGTGGGGGGCCGGCTGGGGGTGGGGCCTGGCCGGGTGGCGCGTATGTCGGCGGGGCCTGTCCCGGCGGCGGGTATCCCGGCGGTGGGTATGCCGGCGGCGGGGGATCGTCGGCCATCGAGGGTGGGCCGAGGGGCTGCTCCGGCAGGGGGGGCGGTTCTGGCGGAGGGGGGAGCGGGTCGCCTCCGAGCGCGTCGCGCTCGAGGGGGTCGTCGTCGCGCCGGTCTTCCACGGGGGCGAGCCTACCCGGCGGTCAGGCGGTGCGCACCCGCGTTAGGACGAGGCGACCGCGGCGACGATCGCGATCACGATGATCAGCGCGAACAGGGACCAGATCGCGAGGCCGACGCCCAGCACGATCTTCTCGCCCGTCGCGACCGGGGCGGTGACGGCGGCACCGCCGGTCCGGACGTCCCAGTACTCATTGAGCCGGTTGACCACCATCGGATAGATGATCAGCGCGGCGAACGGGACGAACGTCGCCAGGACGATCCAGAGCACGACGTTGAAGTCCGGCAGCCCCACCCGCTGGCGCAGCAGGCTGATGTCCCGCCACAGCCAGTACGTGATCACGACGTTCAGGATCGGGACGAGCAGCCCGGCGGTGTACAGGCCGGCATCGTCCGTCGACGCGACCTCGCCGTTGATCTGCTTGCGGGTGACGTAGAACCAGTAGTAGCCGTAGATCCCGAACGACAGGATCGAGAACCCGATCACCCGCCCGACGCCCCGCTTGATGGCCAGCTCGCCGAAGGCCGGCCCGCCGCCGGTGGGCGCGGGCGGCTGAGCGTAGCCCGGCGGCAGGGCACCCGGAGGCTGCATCGGCGGAGGCGGAGGCGGAGGCGGAGGCGGCGGAGCCGCGCCTTCGGGCTCGCGCGGCGGCTGGCCGGGATCGTCCGTCATCGCGCGCAGTCTAGGCCCCGGTGGGGGCCGCGCGAAAGTTGCGTGTCGTAGAGCCGGTATAGGCGGCTTAACGGCACGCAAGTCAGGGGACAGGCGGCCACCCGGCCGTCGTCACCGGGGGCAGGCGCGGATGGTGCGGGAGAGCCGGAGGC
Organism: Solirubrobacteraceae bacterium; assembly: GCA_031177685.1. GTDB lineage: Bacteria > Actinomycetota > Thermoleophilia > Solirubrobacterales > Solirubrobacteraceae > AC-38. The sequence goes on from JAPSGI010000021.1 coordinate 2,840, forward strand.
GCCGGCCGTCGCGCAGGCGGACGAGGGCGTGGACGCGATACGTCCTGGGCCGGCCGGCTCGGGGCAGCCGGATCCCGCGGGAGAACGGGGCGCGGCGGTCGCGGCCGACCCGCAGCCGTGCGAGGCGGAAGTCCACGCGGCGCACGAGGCGGACGTCCGCGCCCCGCAGCGAGGCGCGGACCGGCGCCCGCAGGCAGCGCCGCCCGCGCGAGCGCCCGCGCCGCCCGCGCACGGCGAGCGACAGCCGTGGACGCCCGCGGCCCCGCCGCGCCGCCGCGGGCTCCTCGCGCGCCAGCTGACGCACGAGGTCGCGGTACGCGGCGAACCCCGGCTTCTCGGAGTAGTCGTCGCGCAGCAGCCCGTAGTGGTGCTGGAAGTTGGCCGACGAGGTCGCGTGGTCGCGCAGGTCGAACCAGCGGTAGTCGGTCACGTTGTAGGTCCCGCGGAAGTCGTGCACGGCGCCGACCATCGCCCGCATCGCCTGCACCTGGTAGTCCTCGGAGCGCCCTGGTCCCGTCGGCCAGCCGTTCTCCTCCACCTTGATCGGGACGCGGTCGGGGATCCCCGCCTTGGGCAGGAAGCAGCGGCGCAGCTGCGACATCGCGTTGACCATCCCGTCGCGCTCGCCGCCGGGGTACTCGACGGGCGGGAAGAACGTCCCTGGATACGCGTCCAGGCCGACCCAGTCGACCGCTGCGACGAACGCGGGCCCGCCCCGGTCGCGCAGGTGCGACCAGAACGCGTCCTCGGTCGCCGGGTCCATGCGGTAGACCCAGTTGAAGCCGACCGTCAGGCTGTCGTACCCGCGGCGGCGCACCTCGTCCTTGGCCGCGATCACGCCCTGGACGAGGGCGTCGCGCGCGCCCGCGTACGCGCCGTCGGAGGAGTCCGGCGAGAAGGTCAGATTCACTTCGTTCGTCACCTGCACGGCCACCACGCCCGGGTTGGCGCCGAAGCGCCGGACCACGTCGCGGACCCAGGCGACGAACCCCGCCACGTCGCCCTCCTGCTGCGGACGCGGGTGGTAGCGCAGCTGCAGCTCGACCAGGTAGCCCGCCCGCGTGTAGCGCTCGGCCAGCGCGAGGAAGCGCCGGACCCCGGCCTCGCCGTCGGACCAGAAGAAGCGGTTCAGGCGAACCGTGAACGTCCCGCGCGGCGGGCGCAGCCGCGCCAGCGCGCCCAGCGTCTTCGCCGGGTCGTCGGGGACCGCCTCCACGCGCGGTCCGAAGGCGCCGGCCTCGCCGGCCGGGTTGGTCCCGAAGCGCAGCCGCGGCGCCTCGAGCTGGCGCACCCCGGCCGCGCTCGTGTCGCCCAGGCACACCGATGGCGCCTGCCCACCCGCGCCGGGCGGCAAGACCGCCAGCGCAAGCAGGGCTCCCCCGATCGCCACCAACCGACGCCCCATAGCGGCCGAGGGTAGCGGCCGAAAGCCCTAGTAAGGCCAGATCAAAGCCCCACGCGAATCGAAGGAGGCGTCCGGGATCCAGGCCACCTCCCACACATTGCCCTCGGGATCGGCGAAGTAGCCCGACCGGCCTCCCCAGTCGCGGTCTTGCGCAGCGGCCAGCACCCTCGCCCCGGCATCGGCCGCGGCCACCAGCGCCGCGTCCACCTGCTCGCGCTCATCCACGTTGACCGCCAGCGTCACGCCCCGGAACGCGCCCGCGGGCGGCGCGACGTGACCGCCGGCCTCCTCCGCCAGGGTCGCGGCGTCGTACAGCGTGAACACCGCGCCCCCCAGTGGGAACGCGGCGAAGTTCCCCGGCGGCGAGCCGGACTCCCACCCCAGGCGCTCGTAGAAGGCACGCAGCGCGGCTACGTCGTGCGCCCCGAGCGTCACGACGCTGAGGCGGCGCGGGATGCCGTCGGCCATGGCCGTAGCCTAGACCCGCATGGAGGACCCGATGCAAGTGGCGCCGGGCGTCGCGATCCCGCTGCGGGAGGTCCAGCTGCGCGCTTCGCGCTCGTCAGGCCCGGGCGGCCAGCACGCAAACGTCACCGCCTCGCGCGTGGAGGCCGTCTTCGACGTCGCGGGCTCGCCCTCGCTGTCCGAGGAGCAGCGCCGCCGCGCGATGGCGAAGGTCGGCCCCCGTCTCACCGCCATCGCCCAGGACGCCCGCAGCCAGGCCCGCAACCGCGAGCTCGCCCTCGAGCGCCTGCGCGACCGCCTCGCCGCCGCGCTCGCCGTTCCCCGCAAGCGCCGCGCCACCAGGCCGACGCGCGCGTCGCGCCAGCGCCGCGCCGAGGCCAAGCGCCGCCGCGCCCAGACCAAGGCGCTGCGCCGCCGCCCCCCGGAGTGACGCCGCTCAGCGGCGGCGGGGGATCTCGCGGCCGCGCGCGGGCAGGGAGGCCGAGCGCGGCTCCGCCGCGATCACGCTCCGCCCGCGCCGCGAGACCCGGGCCGGCACGGCCTTGGAGCGGTTGCGGCCGACCGCGCGCCAGCGCACCGCCACAGGACGCAGGCGCAGGAGCACGCGCCACGTGGGATCGTCGATCGAGCCGTTGACCGCCAGGCCGCGCTCCTGCTGGAAGTCCATGACCGCGTCGCGCGTACGCGCGCCGAACACGCCGTCCAGCGGCACCCGGTAGCCGGCCGCCCACAGGTGCTGCTGCGCCCACACCACGAAGTCTCCGCGCGCGCGCATCCGCAGCCGGGGGTGCATCGAGGCGGCCCGGTAGCCCTTGAGCGACTCGATCGGCGCGCCCACGGCGTTCCAGCCCGCGGCGCTGGTCTGCGACCACTCCCACCACGAGACGCCCCCGGCCCCGTAGGCCTGGGCGACCTGGCGGAAGCGGCGCACCTGCCACGCCGGCGTGCGGTCGTAGGTCTGGCCGAGCGGGAAGATCGGGCGCTTGTACAGCCGGCTCCACGTGTACGTGGCGGCGAAGTTGCGGTCCACGCTCGTCCCGATCGACTTCCAGTACATCTGCGGCTGGTTGGCCTCCGCGGCGCCCGGCGCGAGGAACACGGAGTACGGGAAGGCCGGGTGGAAGTGGACGTAGGGGAACGGCGCCAGCCCGATCGGGTAGGAGTCCCCGACCAGCGCGCGCAGGCGGCGCACGTAGCGGTCGGCCGCGGCGTACTTGCCCTCGTACTCGGCCTCGGCGTCGATCACGAAGCAGTCGGCGCCCGCACGCTTGGCCCAGGCGGCCACGTTGGCCTCGCCGATCGGCTTGTCGCCGTACACGTACTGCCAGCCGCACACGCGCAGACCGGCATCGCGGAAGGCCTGGACGAGCGCCGGGGAGAACTGGCGCCAGCGGTTGGTCCCGTCGCCGCTCTTGACGAACAGGGTCCTGACGTCGTGACGCCGCGCCCGGGCGACGATGCGCGCGACGCTGCCGCCCTCGGTGCGCGGGATCTGCCAGATCCACATCCCGTTGCCGGTGAAAGCGGCATGCGGGGTCTCGGACGCCGGCGGCGGCGCGCTCGGCGGCGCGCCCCCGGTCGTCGGGTCGCCACCGGTCGGCGGGGTGCCGCCCCCGACCTGTGCGGACGCCGGGCCGGCGAGCGCGAGCGCGAGCAGGCCGGCGGCGCCCGCGGTGCGTGCTGTGCGGAGCTCCATCCGCATGTGTGAACAGCGCAGGCTAGCCGGGGTTGCGGTCGGCGCGGCTCAGCGCCGGGCGCCGCTGCGCCGGAACACCGACTCGGCGTACACGTCGCCGCGCACGTTGAGGATGGGGTCGCCCGACAGCTCGATGCCGTCGGTCACGCGCGTGGGGTCCATCACGAGCACGTCGCCGTCGCGCTCGCGGTCGGTGGCGATCGCCGTGACCTCCAGGCGGCCCAGCTCGACGCGCTCGCGCTCCTCGGGCCACGCGAGCGTGGCGTCCTCGAGCGGGTCCCCCTCCTCGGCCACCGCCACCGACAGCGCGAAGGCCACCGGCCCGCGCTCCAGGCGCTCGACGATCTCGGCCTGCAGGTAGTCGCGGTCCAGCGCCGCCACTTCGTCGTCGTCCTCGATGACCTGGACGCCCGCCTCGGGCGTCAGGCGCCAGCGCACCCAGCGCTCCGTCCCGTCGGGCGCGACGTAGCGGAAGGCGTGCAGGCCGTTGTACTCGACGGTGCCGTAGGAGATCGGCGGCCGCGCCGCCAGCTGCTCGCGCACCGCGGGGCCCGCCTCGGGATGCGCGCCCAGGAACGCCCCCACGCGCTCCATGTTCAGTTGCCCCGTGTCGGGATCGGGACGGCGTGCGCGCGTGAACTCCAGGAAGTCCTCGGGCGTGCGCACGAAGAACTGGCGCCGGGTGATTCCCACGATGTCCGTGGTCGTCCCGTCCGGGAGGTAGTGCTTGACCCCGATCCCGCGCGCGTCCTGCGCGGCGTCGCGCGCGTGCGGATTCCCGCTCCCATTGGAGAACCGCACGTGCGCGCGGACCGGGCCGGCCTGGAAGTGCGCGGCGCGGCAGACCTCGCGCGCGCGCTGCGACGGCGTGAAGGTCGCGGCGCACAGCGTCCCCTTGGCGTGCACGGCGCGGTAGCCCTCGTGGCGGCCGGAGATGTCCTGCAGCGCGTCCACGATCTCCGCCGGGAGCGCGCCCATCGCCCTACTCCACGCCGGCGCTGAGCTTGCTCAACCGCTCGTGGCAGGTGACGACGCGCTGCTTGACGGGGTCCGTGTCCGGCCGGTCGTGCACCAGGTCCCAGGTCTTGTCGGCGACCTCGCGCGCGTTGTCGCGGGTGGCGTCGCGGCACAGCAGGTCGACGACGAGCAGCTCGAGCTCCTGGATCTGGTCCGCGGGCTCTCCGGGCGCCAGGCGGGGCAGCGGGTCCTGGGTCGCCTCGCGCCACAGGGTCGTGGCGATGAGCAGGCGGTTCTGGAGCGAGCGAACTTCCATCCGGGCGCACCCTAACGCGCAGGCGGCTCCGAGTCAGGCCTGCTCGGGGGCGGGCGGCGCCGGGTCGGGACGCGGCGGCGACAGGTTGACGTACTCGCGGATGAGGATCTGCACCATCGCGGCGATCGGAATCGCCAGCAGCGCGCCGAGTATCCCCATCAGGCTGGCGCCGGCCAGAACCGCCACGATGGCCAGCACCGGGTGCAGCCGCAGCGTTCGCTTGTAGATGTAGGGGCCCAGCACGTGGCTCTCGATCTGCTGGTAGACGACGAACGCGACGATCCAGACGATCAGCGCCGCCGGGAAGGACTCCAGGCCCGCCACCAGCGCGATCGGCGCCGCGCCGATGGCCGAGCCGATCAGCGGGATCAGCGCCGTGAAGGCCATCAGCACGGCCAACGGGACCGCGAAGGGCAGGCCGAGCACCTTCATCATCAAGAACGAGAACAGGCCCGCGGCCGCGGCGATCCCGATGGATCCGACCACGTAGCCGCCCACGACGCGCGCCATCTCGTCGGCCACCGACCGCGCCCGGCGCTCGTGGTCGAGCGGCAGGCGCCGGAACAGCGCGTCCACCCAGCGCGGGCCGTCGAGCAGCAGGAAGAACGCGATCACCAGCACGGTGACCAGCTCGAACAGGCGCTGGAAGAGGCCGACGGTGACGGTCTCCAGCTCGCCGGCCGCGTTGTCCAGTGCGCCGGGCAGCTTGTCGGACTGCTCCTTGATGTGGTCGGTCAGGTGGTAGCGCTCGTCGTAGTCGCGCAGCGTCTGCGAGTCGCGGATGTCCTGCGCCCACCGCGGCACGTCGGCGACCGCCGTCTCCACGCCCTCCACGATCGGCGGCACGAGGACCAGCCCCAGCGCGAACGCACCGCCCAGCAGCGACACGTAGACGAGCAGGATGGCCAGCGCCCGCGGGACGTGGAGGCGCTGCACGAACGCCACCCCGGGCGCCAGCGCCACCGCCACGAACAGCGCCAGCCCGACCAGGATCGCCGTGTCGCGCAGGCGGTAGAGCACGTACAGCGCCGCCACGATGGCGAGCGTGGTGAGCACGGCCTTCGCGACGGTGCGCGCGGGCATCGCGCGGGAGGCTAGGGCGGGGTGGGGACGGAGCCTTCGGCAACGATAGGTTTCGCCGCCATGGAGGTCGCTGCGCTTCGCAGGCCGGGCTTCGCCGTCCCGCGCGGTGCGGTGCGCTCCGAGCGCGCCGCGCGGCTGGCGCTGGGCGCGATGGTGGCCGCGGCGGCCATCGTGGTGCTGATCGCGGCGGCGCGGCCCTCGGCGCTCTCGCCGCCCACGCGCGGCGGCTTCGAGGGCTGGCTGGTGGGACCGTTCTCCGGCCTCGCGGAGGCGTGGCCCGACCACGCGGTGCTGGACTCCGCCGCCTTCTCGGGGCTGGTCGCCCTGATGTTCGGGTGCTGGCTCGTGGTGCTGGCGGGCCTGCGTGCCCTGGGGGCGCGGACGGTCCTCGCCGCCGTCGTCCTGCTGCACGCGCTGTTTCTGCTCGGGCCTCCCCTGCCCCTCACCGACGTCTTCAACTACCTCAACTACGCGCGCCTGGGCGCGGAGCACGGGATCAACCCGTACGTCGAGGTCCCGGCGACGGTCCCGGGCGACCCCACGTACGACTTCGCCACCTGGCACCACCTGCTCAGCCCGTACGGGCCGCTGTTCACGCTGGCCTCCTACGCGCTGGTCCCGCTCGGCGTGAGCGGCGGCTACTGGGCGCTGAAGCTCGTCACGGTGGCGGCTTCGCTGGGCTGCCTGGCGCTGGTGTGGCGGCTGGCCGAGCGCCGCGGGACCGACCCGCTGTTCGCGGTCGCGTTCGTGGGCCTCAACCCGCTGGTGCTGGTGTACGGGGTCGGCGGCGTCCACAACGACTTCCTCATGCTGGCCCTGATGCTGGCGGGTGTGGGCGCGCTGCTGGCCGAGCGCCCGGCGCGCGGCGGGGCCGCGCTGGTGACCGCCGCGGGCCTGAAGGGATCCGCCGGCCTGCTCCTCCCCTTCGCCCTCGCGGGGCTGCGCGCCGGCGGGCGGGGGCGGCTCGTGGCGGGCGCGGCCGTGGCGGCGGCGCTGGTCGCGGGCGTCTCGCTGCTCGCCTTCGGGGTGAACGGGCCCGGTCTGGACACGCAGTCGTCGCTGGTCACGCCGCTGAGCCCCGCGAACCTGCTGGGGCTGCTGCTCGGCCAGGGCGGCGCCACCGAGTGGATGCGGATCGCGACCAAGGTCGCGCTCGCGGGCGCGCTGGTGGCGCTGTTCGTCCGCGCGTGGCGCGGCGCGGACTGGCTGACGACCGCGGGCTGGGCCATGCTGGCGCTCGTCGTGTCGCTGACGTGGGAGATGCCCTGGTACGTCCTCTGGGTGCTGCCGTTCGCCGCGCTGGGGCGGTCGGGCCGGCTGCGCCGCGCGAGCGTCGTCCTGACCGCCTTCCTGCTGGTCACGCTCGCGCCCATCACGGGCTACGCGCTCACCCACGGGTGCCACTGCAACCCGAGCCACACGGAGACCGGCGAGCGCAACGCCCTCGAGATCCGCAAGCACCTCAAGTGACGCGCACGCGAGTCATCACCTTCGCGGGCGGGACGGCCTTCCTGGCCGCCAGCGCCGCGCTGGTGGCGACGCAGGGGCTGATCCTCAGCCGCGACTGGCTGTTCGCCTGGCTGCTGCTCGGGCTGCTCGCCATCTCCCTGGCCGACCCGCTGCGCTGGGCGCGCGGCGTGGTGGTCGACTGGCTGCCCCTGATGGCGCTGCTGCTCTGCTACGACCTCTCGCGCCCGGTCCGCGAGGCGATCGGGATCGCGCCCCACGTCCATCCCCAGCTGGACGCCGACCGCGTGCTGTTCGGCGGCGCCATCCCCACCGTGGAGCTCCAGCACGCCTTCCACACGCCGGGCGTGGCGCACTGGTACGACTACGCCGGCTTCGCGATATATCTCTCCCACTTCTTCGTGACGCTGGCGGTGCTGGCGGTGCTGTGGAAGGTCTCGCACGATCGCTTCCGCGCGTACCGCACGCTGGTGGTGGCGCTGGCCACGGTCGGCTTCGCCACGTACGTCCTGTTCCCGGCGGCGCCCCCGTGGCTCGCGGCATACTCGGGGCACATCGAGGCGGTCCCCCGGACGATCGCCGAGATGTGGGGGCACGTCGGCATCGCGCCCGCCCAGGCGCTGTTCGAGGACCGCGGCGAGTTCTACAACCAGGAGGCGGCGGTCCCCTCGCTGCACGCCGCCTACCCCATGCTGCTGCTGCTGTTCTTCTGGGGGGCCGGCCGTTGGGTGCGGCTGGGCCTCGGCGCCTACGTGCTCGCGATGGGGCTCACGCTCGTCTACACCGGCGAGCACTACGTGTCAGACATCCTGGCCGGCTGGGTGGCGGCCGGCGCCGTGTTCGCGGGCGTCAGCCTGGTCCGAGCGCGGCGGCGGTCACGGCGAGCGCCACCTCCGCGCGCTCGCGCAGCGTAGGCGCGAGCACGTACTCCGACGGGGAGTGGGCGCCCCCGCCGCGCGGGCCCAGGCCGTCGATGGTCAGCGGGATCACGGTGGCCAGGTGGCTGGCGTCGCTGGCGCCGCCGCGCTCCTGCCCGGCCACCGGCCGTCCGAGCAGCGCGCCCGCGGCGTCCAGCACCGCCGCGGTCTGGACGCGCTGGTCCATCCCCGGCCACAGGCGGATGAGCTCGGGATGCAGCGCCGCGCCGCCGACCTCGCCGGGGATGGCCCGCACCGCGGCGTCGAAGGACGACTCGTCGTCGGCGCGCAGGTCGCAGAACAGCTCGCCCGCCGCCGGGACGACGTTGAAGGCGTCGCCGCTGCGGATCACGGTCGGGACCGCGGTCAGATGCTCCGGGCCCGCGGGGTCGTGTACGGACGCGACGCACTCCGCCGCCCGCGCCAGCGCGAGCAGCGCGTTGCGGCCGCGGTCGGGCGCCGAGCCCGAGTGCGCCGAGGCGCCGGTGGCCGCCACGCGCAGCGTCCCCGCCGCCTTGCGGCGCACCACCACGCCCTCGGCGCCGTCCGGCGCCTGCTGGCCGGCCTCGAAGCACAGGCAGGCGTCCCAGCCGTAAAAGCGCGCCGCGTGGGCGAAGGGCGCGGTGCGCCACTCCTCGTCGCAGACCAGCAGGAGCGCCGCCTCCGCGAAGTCGTCCGGCCGCGCGGCCAGGTGGCGCAGCACGCCCAGGGCCAGCACGACGCCGCCCTTCATGTCGACCGCGCCGGAGCCGATCAGCCGGTCGCCCTCGCGGCGCAGTGGCTGGTGGTCCTCGTGGGCGATCACCGTGTCGACGTGGCCGAGGAGCAGGACGCGCCCGTGGCCGCGGCCGGGCACGCGGGCCAGCAGGTCGCGCGCGTGGCCGGGCGAGGAGCACTCGAGCCGCTCGACCGCCGCCTCGTCGGGCAGCAGCGCGGTGCACACCGACAGCGCCTCCTCGGCGCCGTGCACGTCGCCCGAGGGCGAGGACACGGCGACCAGCGCCTCCAGCTCACGCTCGGCGCGGGCGGCGATGCGCGTCGCCGCCTCGGGGATCCAGGCCGTCACTCGAGCAGCCCGCGGCGCATCGCCTCGGCCACGGCGGCGGCGCGGTCGGAGACGCCGAGCTTCTCGTACAGGTGCTGGAGGTGCGTGCGCACCGTGGTGGGGCTGAGCGTCAGCCGCTCGGCGATGTCGGGGGCGGAGTGCCCGTCCGCGGTCAGCCCCAGGATCTCGCGCTCGCGTGGCGTCAGCAGCGGGCGGTCCTCGCGGCTGCGCAGGCGGATCTCGCGCGCGATGCCGGCCTGGATCTCGGGCGCCAGCACGGTCTCGCCGCGCGAGACGGCGGCGATCGCGTCGCAGATGGCCTCGCCGCTGGCCTCCTTGGGCAGGTAGCCCGCGGCCCCGGCGCCCACCGCCTCGTAGGCGTTGAGGCTGTCGACGTGCGCGGTCAGGAAGATCACTTTGGTGGGCAGGCCGTCGCGCACGACAGCGTTGAGGACCTCCATCCCGTCGAGCTTGGGCATGCGGACGTCGAGCAGCGCGACGTCGGGCCGGTCCGCCCGAATGGCGTCCAGCGCGGCGCGGCCGTCGCCCGCCTCGCCCACGAATTCCAGCTCCGCGCGCCCCTTGATCGCCTCGACGACGGCCTTGCGGTAGAGCGGATGGTCGTCGGCCACGACGACGGCGATGCGAGCACGCCCCTTGGTCACCGCAGGGTTCTACCACCGATGGGGTGAATGACCTGCATTTGTAGGAGGACGAATCGACGCGGAATCGTGCGTTGGACGGATGACTCGGCCCTGCGCGAGCGCCGAAACGGTTCCTGGGCCAAACCGCATACAACACCCATAGCTCGACGGGGCGGATCGCGAGATCCGCCCCGTCGCGCGTTCGGGGGCGGTTTGCCGGGAATACGCTGCGGCGATGCCGTCGCGCCGGTTGGCCGCCCTCCTCGCCGCCGCCGCCCTGGGCGCCGCCGTCGCGGCGACGGTGCTGCTCTCCGGTGGCGACGGCGGCGAGGATCGTCCCGCCGTCACCGGCCGCCCCACGATCGTGCAGGACGACGCGCAGGTCCTGCACCGATCCACGCGCGAGGTGCGGCGAACCGTGCGCACCTTGCGCGCGCTGGGAGTCGACTGGCTGCGCGTGACCGCGAACTGGTCGTTCGTGGCGCCGGCGCCGCGCTCGCCGCGCCGGCCGCGGTTCCTCGCCTCCGATCCGCGCGCGTATCCGCGCGGCGCGTGGGCGAAGCTGGACCGGGCGGTGCGCGAGGCGCGCAGCGCCGGGCTGGCGGTCTCCATCGACATAGCGTTCTGGGCGCCCCGCTGGGCCACCGCCCGCCCCGCGCCGGAGCCCGACCGCCAGCGCGACGGCATCGACCCCGCGGCCTACGCGGACTTCGCCGAGGCCGTCGTCCGCCGCTACGGCGACCGCGCCGTCGCCTACACGATCTGGAACGAGCCCAACTACCAGGTGTTCCTGCGCCCGCAGTGGCGAGTCGGCGCGGGGAACGACGGCGGCTGGGAGGTGGCTTCGGCGGATGCGTATCGGGCGATGCTCTTCGCGGCGGTGCCGCGGATCCGGCGCCACGCTTCGCGGGCGCTCGTCCTGATCGGGGGGACCGCTGCGCTGGGGACCTCGGCGCCGCGAACGCGCAACGATCCGGTCGCACCGCTGCGCTTCGCGCGCGAGCTGACGTGCGTGGACGCGTCCCTGCGGCCCGTGCGGACCGGCGCGTGCGCCGGCTTTCGCCCGCTGCCGGGCGACGGGTGGGCGCACCATCCCTACGCCCCGCGCCGCGCGCCCGACGTCGGGGACCCCGCGCCCGACACCGCGGTGCTCGCCGACCAGGGCCGCCTGGCCGACCTGCTCGACCGCCTGCACGCGGCGGGCCGCACGCAGCGGCGCCTCGGCCTGTGGGTGACCGAGTTCGGCTACGAGACGAACCCGCCGGACCCCACCCAGCCCGTCACCCTCGCCGAGCAGGCGCGCTGGATGGCCGAGGCGGAGGCGCTCGCGCTCGCCGACCCGCGCGTGCGCTCCTTCGCGCAGTTCTTGTTCCGCGACCTGCCGGCGCGCCCCGGCGACACGCCGCGCGAGCGCTGGGGCGACTGGCAATCGGGCCTGGAGCTGCCGGACGGTACGGACAAGCCGCTGATGCGCTCCTTCGCCCGCCCGCTCGTCGTACGCCGCGCCGGACCCGGCCGCGTTGCCGTCTGGGGACGGATCCGCCCCGGCCACGGCCGCCGCCCCGTCACGGTCACGGCCAACGGCCGCCCGGTCTGCCGCGAGACCACCACTCAGGACGGCACCTTCGCCTGCACCGGCACCGCCGACCCGAGCCGTGTGGACTTAGCCGCCTATATCGCGGTCAACTCCACACCAGGCGGCTAGGAGCGGTGCTCGACGGTGTCGCCGCGGCCGATGAGGACGTCGGAGACGAGGGACGGTGGGAAGAGCCCGTGCTCGACCACGCCCGGGACGGCGGACAGGCGGGCCGCCAGGGCGGCCGGGTCGCCGATCTCGCCGGTGTAGTCGGCAATCGCGTTGCCGTCCGGGCTGTCCGGCGTGCCGGCGCGCACCTCGGCCGTCCCGAGCTCGCGCAGCGTCGCGGCGAGGCCGTAGCGCAGCAGCTCGAGCGGGACCGGCGCGCGGATGGCGTCGACCGGCTTCGACGAGTCGGCGACGACGACGAAGCGGTCGGCCGCCGCCGCGACCACCTTCTCGCGCGTGTGCGCGGCGCCGCCGCCCTTCACGAGCCAGCCGTCGGGCGCGATCTGGTCCGCGCCGTCGATCGCGACGTCGAAGCGGTCGATCGACTCGAACGCCTCCACCCGCAGGCCGACCTCCCGCGCGGCGTCCGCGGTCCGCGGCGACGTGGCCACGCAGCGCAAAGAGAGCCCGCGCGCGGCGAGCGCCGGCAGCAGGAAGGCCACCGTCGACCCGGTGCCCAGACCCACCACCATCCCGTCCTCCACCAGCTCCGCGGCCGCCTCCGCGGCCACCCGCTTCTCCGCCTCGCCGCTCATGCCACCGACTCGTTCCACAGCCACACCGCCGGGCGCTCGTGCTCGCCGCCGAGCACGCACAGGGTGGCGGTGGACAAGGCGAAGCGGCCCGCGTCGCGGGCCGGGAACCCGAGCCAGCGCGCCGCCACCACGCGCAGGCAATGACCGTGGCCGAACAGAGCCACGTCGCCGCCCGCGGCGCGAACCTCGGCGAGCACGCGGTCGGCCCGCTCGCCTACCTGCTCGGCCGTCTCCCCGCCGGGGCAGCCGTCGTCGAACAGGTACCAGTCGGGCCGTTCCTCGCGGATTCGCTTCGACGTGAGGCCCTCGTACTCGCCGTAGTCCCACTCGCGCAGGTCGTCGCGCAGCTGCGCCGCGTCCCCCAGGCCGGCCAGCCGGCACGTCTCCACGGCCCGGCTCAGCGGGCTGGACAGCACGAGCGCGAACGAGCGGCCGGCGAGCCGCTGCGCCAGCGCCAGGGCCTGCGCCCGGCCGGCCTCCGTCAGCGGGATGTCCGTGGACCCCGTGTGCTGCCCGGACAGGCTCCACTCCGTCTCGCCGTGCCGCACGAGCACGACGTCGTGTCCGGTCCGGGCCAACTACGCGTCCGTCGCGTCGTAGGCCTCGCGCTCGACCATCCCGCGGGCCTGGTCCTCGCCGACGCCGGCGTCGGCGTGGCGCTCCGCGAGGTGGGCGGCCAGCGCCCCGGTCAGCTCGTCGTCGTCGGCGGCCTGGACCACCTCGCCGCACAGGTCGCATTCGATCACCCGCATGCTGCCCCCTTCGTTCGCAGTCTCATCGCACCGCCTCCTGAACCGCCAGCAGCGCCGCGCCGTACACGCCCGCGCGCACGCCGTGGCGCGCCAGGCGGATCCGCGTCCGCTCCCCGACGCCCGTCAGCACGTACCCGCGCGCGGTCTGCTCAGCGGGCTCCAGCAGCAGCTCGCCCCCCGTCGCCACCCCGCCCCCGATCACGACCTCCTCGGGATCGAACAGGTTGATCGCGCTGGCGATCCCGATCCCCAGCCGCTCGCCGACCACGCGCAGCAGGTCGAGCGCCTCCTCGTCGCCGTCGCGGGCGAGCCGGACCACGTCCTCGCCGCTGATCTCCTCGCCCGCGGCGCAGGCGCGGCCGAGCCCGCCGGCGGGGTTCTCCCGCGCGGCCTCGCGCGCCAGGCGGTCGAGCGCGGTCCCCGCCGCGAGCGCCTCCAGCGAGCCCGGCTGGGGGAAGCGCTCCGCGGGCGGCGGGGCGCCCCTCGAGAGGTCGAGGCCGATCAGGATGTGGCCCATCTCCGCCCCCGCGCCGGTGGCACCGCGGAACAGGCGGCCGTCCAGGACCAGGCCGCCCCCCACGCCGGTGCCCACGGTGAACATCACGAGGTTGTGCGTGGTCAGGCGCCCGCCCTCGTGCGCCTCGGCCAGCGCCGCCACGTTCGCGTCGTTGTCCACGAAGACCGGCAGCGACAGGCGCTCGGTGAGCAGGTTGCGCAGCGGCACCCCCTCCAGCGGAACGTTCACGCCGGACTTGGCCGTCCCCGTGGCGAATTCGACCGCCGACGGGATCCCGACCCCCACCGCGCGCGTCTCGCCATCGCGCAGGGCCTCGATCGTGCCGGCCAGCTGGTCGACCAGCTCCTCGGCGGTTCCCTTGCGCGTCGGCTCCACGCGCGGCTCGGACATCTTTCCATCCGCGAGGAGCGCCGCCGAGACCTTCGTCCCGCCCACGTCGACTCCGAGGTACTTCACGACCCGACCTCCAGCCGCTCGGCCGCCGCAGCGTCGATCAGGACCGTGAGCGAGCCCGACTCCGGCGCCACCAGCGAGGCCGGCGTGTCCGGGTCGGGCGTGCCGCCGAACGCCCGCGCCGCCGCCTCCGCCTTCGCCGCGCCGGTCACCAGGAAGGCCACCTCGCGCGCGGCGTCGAGCACGGGCAGCGTGAGCGTCACCCGCGGGACGAACGGCTCCAGCCCCGCCTCCGGCACCCCGACGGCCAGCCGATCGGTCACGTCGAGCTCCGGGCGGCCGGGGAACAACGATGCGCAGTGGCCGTCCGAGCCCAGCCCGAGCAGCACGAGGTCCAGCGAGGGCATCCCCGCGCCGAACACCGAGCGCAGCCGCGCCTCGTAGTCGGCCGCCCCCTCTCGCGGACCGCGCTCGGCCAGCATCCGCTCCACGCGCGGTGCCGGCCCCGCGATCCGGTTCAGCAGCGTGCGCTGCGCCATGCCCCAGTTCGACCGCTCGTCGTCGGGCGCGACGCAGCGCTCGTCGCCGAACCACAGCGTGGCGCCCGACCAGTCCAGGTCCAGCGCGGCGGCGCGCTCGTAGGCCGCCCCGGGCGTGGAGCCGCCTGTCAAGGCGACGTGCCCGCCCGCCGCGACGTGGCGCGCGAGCAGGTCCGCGGCGGCGGCCGCGGGATCTGAGAGCACGCGCACGTCGAGCGCGCGCTCGGTCAACCCACCATCTCCCGCGCGCAGTCCAGCGCGGGTCCGTAGGTGGGGTCGCGCAGCAGCGCCTGGCGCACGCCCTCGCCGAGGATCCCGCTTTCGCCGCGCGAGGCGCCCAGCAGCGTCCACGCGTACTCCTCTCCGCGCGGGTCGCGGCGCCGCGCCGCCAGGCCGCCGGGCCCCCGGTCCAGGGAGATCGACATCCCGTCCGCGGTCTCGATCGTCACGCCGGCCAGCCCGGGCACGTCCTGGCGCACCGGCTCCAGGCGCAGCTTGACCTCCTGGCGGCGGCCGCGCGCGCGCCCCTCCAGGAACTCGTTGCGCGCCACCATCGAGCCGGGATCCCAGCCCAGTCGCGAGGACAGCCAGCCGCAGAACAGCAGCGCGGCGGCGACTGAGTCCGGGCTGTGGCGGACCGTCAGGCGGGCGATCCGGCGCAGCTCGCCGCGCCACTGCGGCGGGTCGAAGGTGGCGGCCACGCGCTCGCGCCACGGCGTCGAGCGCAGCCACGCCAGGTCGACCACGTACGCGCTGTCGCGCAGGCGCGCCACCCGCGCGAGCGCCGCGTGGGGATCCGGCTCCACCACCGAGTCCGTGAGCACCACGTGCGCCAGGCCCAGCAGCGCGTCCACGGCGTCGTCGTGGCCGTGCGGCGACCACACCACGGTGATGACCTCGGACAGGATGACCGCGTCCACGATCGTCGCGAGTCCCGCCAGGCGCTCGGGTCCCATCCGGATCTCCACCCGCTCGCGCACCACCGCGACCTGCCCGGGGGCGGGCTCGCGGTCGTAGGTCAGCAGCGCCGTGGCGTCCAGCGAGCGCTTGCCGCGCTCCACCGAGCAC
Organism: Solirubrobacteraceae bacterium; assembly: GCA_031177685.1. Lineage (GTDB taxonomy): Bacteria > Actinomycetota > Thermoleophilia > Solirubrobacterales > Solirubrobacteraceae > AC-38. The sequence continues at coordinate 18,444 of JAPSGI010000021.1, forward strand.
AGGACCGTGCGCGACGCGTGGTAGCGCCCGACGGAGTCCAGGCGGTTGGCGATCTCGCCGCGCCACTCGCGGTCCACGATCGCCACCAGGTTCAGGACGCGCGCCGGGACGTAACCGGCGTGCTCGGCCGCCCGGCGCATCTCCAGCTCGCGCAGCGCCGCCTCGATCGCCGGCGGCGACGTGTCCTGGGCGCTCCAGACGTCCTCGCTCACCGCTGCCTCACAGCGGGCGCCAGGTGCGGCCCTCGCGCGCGAGCAGCTCGTCCGCCAGCGCCGGGCCGGCGCCGCCCGCCGGGTACTGCGCGACGTCGCCACGGTCCTGCTCCCACGCGGTCAGGATCGGGTCGATCACGCGCCACAGCCCGTCGACCTCGTCGTTGCGCGTGAACAGCGTGGCATCGCCGCGCATGGCGTCCATGATCAGGCGCTCGTAGGCCTCCGGCGACTGCGACAGGAACGTCGTTCCGTAGTGGAATTCCATGTTCACCGGCCGGATGCGCATGCGCGCGCCGGGGATCTTGGCCCCCAACGACAGCGACACGCCCTCGTCGGGCTGGACGGTCAGGACGAGCTGGTTGGGCTGCACGCCCAGCGATCCCTGCGCCTGGAAGGCCAGGTGCGGGACGGGCTTGAGCTCCACGGCGATCTCGGTCACCTTGCGGGCCAGGCGCTTGCCGGTGCGCAGGTAGAACGGCACGCCGGCCCAGCGCCAGTTGGAGACCTCCAGGCGCAGCGCCGCGTAGGTCTCGGTCTTGGAGTCCGCCGGCACGCCCTCCTCCTGCAGGTAGCCCGGCACCTCCTCCCCCGCCTCGCGCCCCGCCGCGTACTGCCCGCGCACCGCCATCTGCGGCACCTCCTCGACGGTGGGCGCGCGGATGGCCTGGATCACCTTGACCTTCTCGTCGCGCACCTGGTCGGCGCTGAAGGAGATCGGCGGCTCCATGCAGACGTTGGCCATCAGCTGGAGCATGTGGTTCTGCACGAGGTCGCGCAGGGCCCCCGCGTTGTCGTAGTAGCCGGCGCGCGAGCCGATTCCGATGTCCTCGGCCGCCGTGATCTGCACGTGGTCGATGTAGTTGCGGTTCCACACCGGCTCGAACATCGTGTTCGAGAACCGGAACGCCATGATGTTCTGGACGGTCTCCTTGCCCAGGTAATGGTCGATGCGGAACACCTGGCGCTCGTCGAAGACCGACAGCACCGCGTCGTTGAGCTTGCGCGCGCTGGCCAGGTCGTAGCCGAAGGGCTTCTCCACCACCACGCGCGTCTCCGCGCCCTCGCAGCTGGCGAGCTTGCTCTCCCCCAGCGCCTTGACGATCACGGGGAAGAATTCGGGCGCGGTCGAGAGATAGAAGACGCGGTTGAACGTGATGCCCGCCTCGTCGTCGTAGGCCGCCAGCACCTGCTCGAGCTGCTGGTAGACCTGCGGGTCGTCGAAGACGCCCGGCACGTAGCGCGCGCGACTCAGCAGCGCGTCGATGACCTCGGGCTTGGGCGACGTGCGCGAGAACCGCTCGATCGACTCGCGCATCTCCCCGATGAAGTCCTCGTGCTCCTTCTCGCGCCGCGAGACGCCGACGAGGTTGAAGCGCTCCGGAAGCTGGCCCTCGTGGCCGAGGTTGTAGATCGCCGGCAGCAGCTTGCGGTGGGCGAGGTCGCCGGTGGCGCCGAAGATCACCAGCGTCGTCGGGTGGACGGGGAGCCGCTCGAGCCCCTCGACCAGGGGGTTCTCGGGAGCGGTCGCGGTGGCCGTCGCCATGGCTACGCCTTCTTGACCGCGTGGCCGCCGAACTGGTTGCGCAGGGCGGCGTTGACCTTGGCCGCGAAGTCGCCCTGGCCGCGCGAGGCGAAGCGCGCGTACAGCGCCTCGGTGATCACCGGGGTCGGTACGCGCTTGTCGATGGCGTCCTCGACGGTCCAGCGCCCCTCGCCGGAGTCTTCGACCCAGGGCTCCAGCGCCCCCAGGTCGTTGCCCTCCTGCTCGAAGGCGAAGGCCGCCAGCTCGCACAGCCACGAGCGGATCACGGACCCCTGCATCCACAGGTGCGCGATCTTGGCCTTGTCGAGCTCGTACTCGCAGTGGTGGAAGAGCCCGAACCCCTCCGCGTAGGCCTGCATGATCCCGTACTCGATCCCGTTGTGGACCATCTTCACGTAGTGCCCCGCACCGGCCGGTCCGAAGTGTCCCCAGCCCGGGCCATGCTCCTCGGTGGTCGGCGGGGCCAGCACGTCGAGGATCGGCGCCAGGCGCTCCACGGCCTCGTCGGCGCCGCCCACCATCATGCAGTAGCCCACCTGCAGCCCCCACACGCCGCCGCTGGTGCCCACGTCGACGTAGGCGATGCCCTTCTCGGCCAGCTTCTCCGCGCGGCGCTTGTCGTCGGTCCAGCGCGAGTTGCCGCCGTCCACGACCGCGTCGCCGGACTCCAGCAGCTCGCGCAGCGTGTCCACGGTCTCCTCGGTCGGCGCGCCGGCCGGCACCATGATCCACACCGTGCGCGGGGCGTCGAGCTTGGACACCAGGTCCTCCAGCGAGGAGGCCCCGGTGGCGCCGTTGCTCTCCGCCTCGCTCACCGCCTGCGCATTGAAGTCGAACGCGACCACCTGGTGGTCGGAGTCGCGGTGGATGCGATGGACCATGTTGCCGCCCATCTTCCCCAGGCCGACGAAGCCCAGTTGCATGCGGTTCAGCCCTCCTCGATCGTGGCCGTCAGGGCGTCCAGCGCCTCCGCGGGATCGCCTTGCAGGCGCAGCCGGCGCGCCGGCAGGTCGTGGTCGCGCAGCGTGTTGAGGTCGCCGATGGCGGCGGCGTTCTTCAGCGTCGCGAAGGAGTACGGCTCGCCCGGCACCTCGGTGTCGCGCTCGCCGTCGTGGACGAGCTGCACGAACACGCCGGTCTTCGGCCCGCCCTTGTGCATCTGCCCCGTCGAGTGCTGAAAGCGCGGCCCGTACCCGAAGGTCACGGCGCAGCCGGTCCGCCGCAGGATCGCCGCCCGCAGGCGCGCGACCGCCTGGTCGAAGCGCGCGCTGGGCTGCAGGTAGCCGAGCAGGGCCACGTAGTGCGGCGGGCGCGCCTCGCCCACCAGCGCGGCGACGTCCTCCAGGCCGGCGGCGTCCATGTCGGGGAGCGCGCCGTTCGCGCGGAACTCCTCGAGGACCGCGTTCGTGTTGTCCTTGGCCTCCTGCACGTTGGGCTGGTCGAACGGGTTGACCCCGAGCACCCAGCCCGCCACCGCGACCGCGAACTCGGCGAAGAAGAAGATGCGCCCCAGGTCGGTCGGCCCGTGGACGGACAGCGTCACGGTGGGATGCCCGGCCTTGGCCAGCGCCTCCACCTTCGCGTCCAGGTCGGCGTCGGGCTCGTCGGCGTTGCGCAGGTAGGCGAACAGCCGGTCCTCGCCGTAGGCGTCGGGCGCCAGCAGCGGCTCGTCGGCCACCGGCAGGATGCCCTTGCCGTCCTTGCCCAGCGACTCGGCCACGAGCTGCTCGGCCCACAGGCCGAAGGACGAGATCGGCTCGGAGACCACGAACGTGAGCTTGTCGCGGCCCTGGAGCGCCGCCTCACCCGCCAGCAGCCCCATCCACAGCCCCGAGTTGCTGGACCCCGACTGGTAGGAGTTGCAGTTCTGCTCGGCCACCTGCGCGCGTTGCAGCAGCGCCTCGACCGACACGCCCATGAGCGCCGCGGGCACCAGCCCGAAGTACGACAGCACCGAGTAGCGCCCGCCGATGTTGGGATCGTTCTCGAACACGCGGCGGAAGCCGTTCTGGTTGGCCAGCGTGACCAGCGGGGAGCCCGGATCGGTGACGGCGGCGAAGTGCCGGCCCGCCCGGCCCGTGCGGTCGAAGAAATGGCGGAAGTGCGAGAGCGTCTCGATCGTGCCGCCCGACTTCGAGGAAACGACGAAGAACGTCTTGCCGAGGTCGACGGACTCCTCGAGCTCCAGCACGGCCGCGGGGTCGGTGGAGTCGAGCACGTGCAGGCGCAGCGCGCCCTCGATCTCGCCGAACGAGCGGCGGATCACCTCGGGCCCCAGCGAGGAGCCGCCCATGCCCAGCAGCGCCGCGTCCGTGTAGCCCTCGGAACGCACCTCGTCGGCGAACGCGCGCAGCTCGGCGGCCTGCTCGAGCATCGGCTCTGAGATCGTCAGCCAGCCAAGGCGGTCCTCGATCTCCGGCGTGCCCGCCGGCGCCCACAGGGTCGGGTCCTTGCGCCACACCCGCTGCGCCACGCCGTCGCCGATCGCCGCCTTGACCCGCTCGGCCAGCGGCCGTTCCAGCTCGGGTGGGATCGAGGCCTGGATCGTCGGCGGGCGGTGCGTCACGACGGCGTCGCGCGCGTCGTCCACGCCCTCGATCAGGGCGTCCATCGCCTGCTCGAACAGCACGATCCCGTCGTCGAGCAGCTTGTGCGTGACATCGTGCATGTCGATCCCCGCGCCGGCCAGCGCGTCCAGCTGCGCGGACGGGTCCTGGTCGGCCGTGGCGCCGCGGATCTCCGAGCACTCGGCGGCGGCCAGCAGCGTCGACATCGGCATCGTGTTGACCGTGTCGGGCGCCACGAGCTCGTCGACGTACTTCGTCTCCGCGTAGCGCGGGTTCTTGACGCCGGTCGACGCCCACAGGGGCCGCTGGACGCGCGCCCCGGCCTCGCGCAGGGTGGCGAAGCGCTCGCCGTAGAAGACCTCCTTGAAGCGCACGTACGCGGCGCGCGCGTTCGCCACCGCGGCCGTGCCCTGCAGGTCCTCGCGGCCCAGGCCCTCCAGGCGCTTGTCGACCTCGCTGTCCACGCGCGAGACGAAGAACGAAGCGACGGAGTGCACGTCCAGGGACTTGCCCTCCTCGTGGCGGCGCTCCAGGCCGCGCACGTAGGCCTCGGCCACCTGCGCGTAGGCCTCGACCGAGAACAGCAGCGTCACGTTGACGTTGATGCCCTCGTAGATCGCCTGCTCGATGGCGGGGATCCCCTCGTCGGTCCCGGGGATCTTGATCATCACGTTGGGCCGGTCCACACGCTGCCAGTAGTCGCGCGCCTGCTCCAGCGTCGCCTCCATGTCGCGCGCGAGGCGCGGGTGCACCTCCAGCGACACGAACCCGTCGGCGCCGTCCAGCGAGTCGTGCACGGGCCGCAGCACGTCGGCGGCCATCGAGACGTCCTGGATCGCGATGCGGTCGTAGATCTCCTTGGCGTCCAGGCCCTCGCGCGCCATCGCCTCCAGATCGTCGTCGTAGTCGTCGGAGCCGAGGATCGCCTTCTCGAAGATCGCCGGGTTCGACGTGACGCCGCGCAGCGACTCCTCGTCGATCAGGCGCTGCAGCTCGCCGCCCTCGATCAGGGTGCGGCGGATCTGGTCGAGCCACACGCTCGTACCCGCCTCCGTCAGCGCCCGCAGGCGCGGGTTGACCTGGGCCTGGGTGCTCATCCGCTCACCACCTTCCTCGCTCGCGCGACGACGTTGTCGGGTGTGAACCCGAAGTGCTCGTACAGCGCCTTCTGCGGTCCCGACGCGCCGAAGGTCTCCATCCCGATCACGTCGCCGGCGTCGCCCACCCAGCGGTACCAGCTCAGCGGGCTCGCGGCTTCGATGGCGAGCCGGGCGCGGCAGCCGGGCGGCAGGACGCTGTCGCGGTAGGCGGCGTCCTGCTCCGCGAAGGTGTCCATGCACGGCACGGACACCAGCCGGGTGGCGATCCCGTCGGCCTCCAGGCGGTCCGCCGCCGCGTTGGCGATGTGGACCTCGGAGCCCGAGCCCATCAGGATCAGGTCGGGATCGCCTTCCTTGTAGGACTCGCGCAGCACGTAGGCGCCGCGGCGGATCGCGTCGCGCGGCACCCCGGCGGGGTTCCACGTCGGCACGCCCTGGCGCGAGAGCGCGAAGCACGTCGGCGTCTCGGTGGAGGCGATCGCGAACTGCCAGGCCAGCGCGACCTCGTTGGCGCCCGCCGGGCGCACCAGGTTGCAGTTGGGCGTGGCGCGCAGCGCCGCCAGCTGCTCGACCGGCTGGTGCGTGGGCCCGTCCTCTCCCAGCCCGATCGAGTCGTGCGTGAACACGAAGATCGAGGGGATGCGCATAAGCGCGGCCAGGCGGATCGCCGCCTTCATGTAGTCGGAGAAGATCAGGAACGTCGCGCCGTATGCGCGCAGGTAGTGCAGGGTGAGCCCGTTGACGAACGCGCCCATACCGTGCTCGCGGATGCCGAAGTGCAGGTTGCGCCCGCCGTAGGCGCCGCGCTGCACGCTCTCGGCGCCGTCGATCAGCGTCAGCGTGGAGCCGGCCAGGTCCGCGGAGCCGCCAACCAGCTCGGGGACCGCTCCGGCCGCCCACTGGATCACCTCGCCCGATGACTTGCGCGTGGCCACCATCCCGGTGTCGACGTGAAAGCGCGGCACGTCGCGTTCCCACCCGTCCGGCAGGCGGCGCTGCGAGATGCGCGTGTACTCGGCGTGCGCGTCGGGATCGTCGGCGGCCAGGCCGTCCATGCGCTCGCGCCACTCGCGCTCCCACCCTTCGCCGCGCTCGCGGCACTCGCCGAAGTGCGAGAGAACCTCGTCGGGCACCAGGAAGTGCTCGTCGGGCGGCCAGCCGTACGCCTCCTTGGTGAGCCGGATCTCCTCCTCGCCCAGCGGCGCGCCGTGCGCGCCCGCGGTGTCCTGCTTGTTGGGCGCGCCCTGCGCGATGTGCGTGCGCACCACGATCAGCGAGGGGCGGTCCTCGACCTCCTTGGCCTCGGCTACCGCCTGCTCGAGACGATCGAGCTCGATGTCCTCGCCGAGGTTGCGCACGTGCCAGCCGTAGGCCTCGTAGCGCGCGCCCACGTCCTCGGAGAAGGCCAGCGCGGTGTCGCCCTCGATCGAGATGTGGTTGTCGTCGTAGAAGGCGATCAGCCGGCCCAGGCCGAGATGCCCGGCCAGCGACGCGGCCTCGGACTGGATGCCCTCCTGCATGTCGCCGTCGGAGGCGATCACGTAGGTGTGGTGGTCGACCACGGTGTGGCCGCGGTTGAAGCGCGCGGCGAGCATGCGCTCGGCCAGCGCCATTCCGCCGGCCGTGGAGATCCCCTGCCCCAGCGGCCCGGTGGTCGTCTCTATCCCCGCGGCGTGGCCGTACTCGGGATGGCCCGCGGTCGGCGAGCCCAGCTGGCGGAAGCTCTTGAGGTCGTCGAGGGTGAGCCCGTAGCCGCACAGGTAGAGCATCGAGTACAGGAGCATCGACGCGTGGCCGGCCGACAGGACGAAGCGGTCGCGGTCGGGCCAGCCCGGGTTGCCCGGGTGGTGACGCATGATCCGCGTGTAGAGGACGTACGCAACCGGGGCGAGCGCCATCGGCGTTCCGGGGTGGCCGGAGTTCGCCTTCTGGACGGCGTCCATGGACAGCGTCCGTATCGTGTTGACACAGAGCTGGTCCAGCGCCTGACGGTCGGTCGTCTGCGTGCTCAAATGCTCCCCCTGGGCGGTCGGTTGTGGGTCAGGGCCCACCCTATCGAGCGTGCAGCCGACGGGATGGGTTAGTGTCGCCGCATGTCAGCCATCCAGACGGTGAACGTCGGGCGGCTGCCCTTCGAGCGCTTCGAGTCGCTCATGGACCCGGAGCGCTACGCCGCCTTCCGGGCCGCCGTCGACCGCAGCCGCGAGCTGCTGGACGGGCGGATCGTCTGGAACGTCAACTCCACCGCGCGGGGCGGAGGCGTGGCGGAGATGCTCGTCTCGCTGCTGGCGTACGCGAACGGAGCCGGGGTCAACGCCCGCTGGGAGGTCATCTCCGGGACCGACCCGTTCTTCGGGCTGACCAAGCGCATCCACAACAACCTGCACTCCGCCGCCGGCGACGGCGGCGACCTGGGCGAGGCGGAGCGCCGCATCTACGAGGAGGCGCTGGCGCCCAACATCGCCGAGTTCGTCGAGATGGTGCGCCCGCAGGACGTGGTGATCGTGCACGACCCGCAGCCGGCCGGGCTGATCGAGCCGCTGAAGGAGCGCGGCGTGGCGGTCATCTGGCGCTGCCACGTGGGGATCGACGTGCCCAGCGAGCTGTCGCGCCGGGCGTGGAGCTTCCTGCGCCCGTACGTCGAGCCCGCCGACGCGTACGTCTTCTCGCGCCGGCAGTTCGTCTGGGAGGGACTCGACGACGACAAGATCGAGCTGATCGCGCCGGTCATCGACGCCTTCGCGGCCAAGAACCAGGAGCTCTCGCCCGAGACCGTGAGCGCGATCCTCGCCTGCACGGGCCTGGAGGGCGACTCGCCCGACGGCGACCCGGTGTTCCTGCGCGAGGACGGCTCACCCGAGCGCGTGGTCCGCAGGGCGACGATCTGGGAGGGCAGCGAGCTGAACGCCGGCGACCCGGTCGTCCTGCAGATCTCGCGCTGGGACCGCCTGAAGGACCCCATCGGCGTCATCCAGGGCTTCGTGGACGGCGTGCTGCCGCAGACCGACGCGCACCTGGTCTACGCCGGGCCCGACGTGACCGCGGTGGCCGACGATCCGGAGGGCAAGGAGGTGCTCGAGGAGGCGGTGACGCTGTTCCAGAACCTCCCCGCACAGGCGCGCGAGCGCCTGCACCTCGTCGCTGTCCCGATGGACGACGTGGAGGAGAACGCCGCGATCATCAACGCGCTGCAGCGCCGCGCGGACGTGGTCGTGCAGAAGTCGATCGCCGAGGGCTTCGGCCTGACGGTGGCCGAGGGGATGTGGAAGGCGCGCCCGGTCGTGGCCAGCCGCATCGGCGGCATCCAGGACCAGATCGAGGACGGCGTGAGCGGCGTGCTGCTCGACGATCCCACCGACCTGGGCGCCTACGGCGAGGCGGTCTCCGGGCTGCTGCTGGACCCCGAGCGCGCGCGGGCGATGGGCGAGGCGGCGCAGGCTCGCGTGCGCAACGAGTTTCTCGCCGTGCGCTCGCTCATGCAGTACCTCGACCTGATCGAGAAGATCACGTCGTAGCCGGCTGCCGGGCGTTCCTCGCGATCCCCTTGACCGCCCGGCGCGCCTCGGCGCCCATGACCCTGATCTGCGCCGGCCCCGGGACGAACCCGACGAAGCGCAGCCCGGGCGCCGCCTCGTCGCCGCCCGCGACGCGCGGCATCCCGCGCTCGTCGAGCACGTCGAGGTGGCCGACCAGCCGCTGCAGCCCGGTGCCGTAGCCCGTGGCCGCGATCACCGCGTCGGGCTCCAGGCGCGTGCCGTCGGCCAGGTGGACGCCCGTCTCGTCGAATCCGGTCACGGCGGGGACGACCTCGATGCGCCCGGCCTTGATCGCTTCGATCATCTCGCGGTCGACGATGGCCGGCGTCTTCCCGTCGCGTCGCAACAGAGTCATCGGCCCCTCCTGCGGGCGCGGCAACCCGTACGCCGACAGGTCGCCGAGGGCGACGCGCCGGATGACCCCGATCTGCGCGTCCACCACGCGCGAGGGCAGCCGCGTCATCGCCATGGCAGGAATGTCGTTGGGCAGGCCGCCGAGCGAGCGCAGGAGGATGTTGGGGGCGCTGCGCACCGACAGGCGCACGCTCTTGGCGGCGCTCTGCGAGAGGTCGTAGGCGATCTCCATCCCCGAGCAGCCCGGCCCGACGACCAGCACGTCGCGGTCGCGGAAGGGCTCGGGGTTGCGGTACCGCGAGGCGTGCAGCACCTCGCCGCCGAAGCGGTCCTGGCCGGACCAGTCGGGAAGCAGGGGCTCGTGCTGCAGGCCTGTGGCGACGACTACGTGCGGCGCCGTCAGCGCACCGTCGGACGTCGTGACCTTCAGGGACGAATCCTCGCGGTCGATGCGCTCGACCGCGGTCCCGAAGCGCACGTCGAGCTCGTGGCGCGCGGCGTAGTCCTCGAGGTAGGCGATCATCTCGTCGCGCGAGGGGAACAGCGGGGTGCCGGGCGCGTAGCGACTGCCGGGCAGCTTGGACGTCCAGCGCGGCGTGTTGAGCCGCAGGCGGTCGTAGCGCGTGCGCCACGCCGGCGCGATGTGGTCCGAGCGCTCCAGCAGCACCGCCGGTATCCCGACGCGGCGCAGCTGCGCGCCCACCGCCAACCCGGCCGGGCCTGCACCGACCACCACTACATCGGCCCCGTTCACGTCGACCTCCCCTTCCGCGTGTGGTTCGCCCCAGTCTCTTAACGCGCGCGTGGCAAGTCAAGATGCACTGAACCGTGCCGCTCGACCGCCTGACCCCCGAGGACGCCGCGATCCTCGCCCTGGAGTCGCCCACGATCGCGGGGCACACGTGCAAGGCGATCGTGCTGGAGCCGGCTGCGCCGGGCGCGCCCGACCTCGACGTCGCGGCGCTGCGCGCCCGGATCGCGGCGGGGCTCGACGACGCCCCGCGGCTGCGGCGCCGCCCGGTGCCCACGCCCCTCGGGTTGGCGCGCCCCGCCTGGGTGGACGACGAGGACTTCGACCTCGCGCGTCACGTCCGGCGCTCCGCCGTCTTCCCCGATCCGCTCGACGACGCCGCGGTCGCCGTGCTGGCGGCGCGGGCCATGGAGGAGCGGCTGGACCGCGCGCGCCCGCTGTGGTCGCTCGAGCTGGTGCAGGCGGCGGAAGGCGGGCGCGCGGCGCTGGTGTGGAAGCTGCACCATGCGCTGGCCGACGGCACCGAGGCGCTGCGCCTGGCCGACGCGGTGCTGTGGGACCGCGAGCCCGCGCCCCCGCCGCGGCCGGCCGCTCGCTGGACGCCCGAGCCGGCGCCCGGTGCGGCGGCGCTCGTGGCCGCGGCGCTGCGCGAGCGGACCGGCGAGCTGGTCGGCGGCGCCGCCCGAGCCGTCCGCGGCACGGCCTCGCCGGCCGCCTGGCGCGGCGCGGCCCGCGAGGCGCGCCGGCTGCCCGGCACGGTCGCGCGCGATCTGCTGCCCGAGCGCTTCGGCTCGCCGCTGGACGCCCGGCCCGGCGTGCGCCGCGACGTGTCCTTCGCCGCGCTCGCGCTGGACGACCTCAAGCGCATCGAGCACGCGCAGCCGCAGCGCACGACGGTCAACGACGTGCTGCTGGCCCTGGTGGCCGGCGCGCTGCGCCGCTGGATGGCCCACCACGGCGAGGCGCCGCACGAGCTGCGCGCCAAGGTCCCGGTCTCGCTGCACGACCGCCACGCGCATCCCGACGCGCTGGCCAACCGCGACTCGTTTCTGTGCGTGGCGCTGCCGCTGGCCGAGCCGGACCCCGTCGCGCGCCTGGGCGCGATCGCCGCCGAGACGCGCCTGTGCAAGCGCGAGCACGACCCTGAGACGCTGGATGCGCTGTTCGGGGCGCTGCGCCACGCCTCGCGGCCGGTGGCGCGCCTGGCCGCGCGACTGGCCTCCGGGCCCCGGACGTTCGCGCTGGAGGTCTCCAACGTCCCCGGTCCGGCGGACCCGCGCTGGGTCGCGGGGCGGCCGGTGAGCGCCGTACGCTCGCTGGCCGAGATCGGCGAGCGACACGCGCTGCGCATCACCGCGCTCTCCTACGCGGGCACGATGCACGTCGGCCTGTGCGCGGACGCCGGCGCGGTGCAGGACGCGCCCGTGCTGGCGGCGGGGATGCGGGAGGAGGCGCGGGAGCTGCTCAGCCGGGCATGAGCCCGAGGCGCGCGCCGCCGCGGCGCAGCGCGATCAGGACCAGCCAGGAGTACATGGCCGCGACCGGGCTGGCGAAGGCGATCGGGATCGAGACGAGGAAGACGGCGGGCACGCTGAGCGCCTCGAACAGGTCCGCGCGGCGGCGCGCGCGCCACTCCTCTCCCAGCAGCGCCTTGCGGTGGGCCAGGACGAGCAGCCCCGTCTCGGCCAGCCCGCACAGCGTCACCGCGCCCGCGAACGCCACCACCCCGGCGGTGAGGTCGCCGTGCTCGCCCAGCACCCCGGTCGGGAAGGGCAGCAGCGCGATCGTCGCCAGGTAGGCGAGGTTGGCGTTCAGCATGCCGGCGTCCACGTCGCGCAGGCCCCCGAACAGCCGCCCGTGGGCCAGCCAGAACTTCCCGATCACGTAGAAGCCGATGAAGTACGAGAGGAGGTTGGGCAGCACGTCGTCCAGCGCGCGCTCCAGCTCGCGCGAGGACTCCGTCGACAGCGACGGGATCTCGATGTTGAGCACCAGCAGCGTGATCGCGATGGCGAAGACGCCGTCGCTGAAGGCGACCGCGCGACCCTTGCCGACGCCGGCCTCCACGGCCTACCGCCGCGCGCCGAAGATCCGCAGCAGGAAGAGGAACAGGTTGATGAAGTCCAGGTAGAGAGCGAGCGCGCCGACGACCGCGGCGCGGCTCTCCGCCTCCCCGCCCTGCGCGCCCTCGCCGTACTGCCGCAGCTTCTGCATGTCGTAGAGGGTCAGGCCCGCGAAGATCAGGACGCCGGCGTACGTGGTGATCCAGTACAGGGCGCTGTTGGCGACGAACACGTTGACGACCGTCGCGACGATCAGGCCGATCAGGGCCGCGAACAGGATCGGCCCGAGCTGCGTGAGGTCGCGCTGCGTCGTCGCGCCCATGAAGGCGAGCACGGCGAACATCCCCGCCGCGATCAGGAACGTCGTGAAGATCGACTGGGCGGTGTAGAGCTCGAAGACGAAGGCGAACGTCACGCCCGTCAGCGCGGCGTAGACGAAGAACAGCACCGTCGCGGTGGCCGCCGACATCCGGTCGATGCCGAAGGAGATCGCCAGCACGAGGCCGAGCTGCACGAAGATGACCGCCAGCACCAGCCCCGGGTTCTCCGTGATCTCGGTCAGCAGCGAGTCGTTCGACCCGATCGCCCCGGCCGTCGCGGCCGTCGTCACGAGGCCCAGCAGCATCCACGTGAAAACGCGCTGCAGGAAGCTCTGGAAGAAGGCGGGCTCCGCCCGCGCCACGGCGTATTCCATGCGCATGGACTTCGCCACGGGGCGGGGCTAACCTCCCCCGGGATGGGCGTGGACCGCAAGGTCACCTTCTGCCGGATCTGCGAGGCGCACTGCGGGATGGTCGCCACGGTGGAGGACGGGGCGGTCACGCAGCTGCGGCCGGACCGCGAGCACCCGCTGTCGTCCGGGTACGCATGTCCCAAGGGCATCGCGATGCTCGACGTGCAGAACGACCCCGACCGGGTCGTGCACCCACTCAAGCGGCGCGCCGGCGGCGACGGGTTCGACCGCGTGTCGTGGGACGACGCGCTGGCCGACATCGGGGCGCGGCTGCGCGCGGTGCGCGACCGCCACGGCGGCGAGGCGATCGGGTGGTACATGGGCAACCCGGGCGCGTTCTCGTACTCCCACCCGCTCTGGGTGAAGGGCTTCCTGGACGCGCTGGGCTCGCGCCACTACTACACCGCGTCCTCCCAGGACGTGGCGAACCGCTTCGCCGCCTCCGCGCTGCTGTACGGCTGCTCGGCGCTGCTGCCGATCCCGGACCTGCAGCGCACGGACTTCCTGCTGGTCGTCGGGGCCAACCCACTGGTCTCGCACGGCAGCGTGCTGACCGCGCCGCGCATCAAGGACCAGCTGCACGCGATCGTGGGACGCGGCGGGCGGGTCGTCGTCGTGGACCCGCGGCGCAGCGAGACGGCGCGCGCCTTCGAGCACGTGGCGGTGCGCCCCGACACCGACGCGTGGCTCCTGCTCTCGCTCCTGCACGTGATCTTCGCCGAGGGCCTGGAGGACTGGCGCGCGCTCGTGCACCAAACCGAGGGCTACGGCTGGCTGCGCGACGCGGCGGCGGCACACCCGCCCGAGGCGACGGAAGACCGCACGGGCGTCCCGGCGCAGACGGTGCGCGCGCTGGCGCGCGACCTGGCCGCGGCGCCCTCCGCGGCGGTGTACGGGCGCACGGGCTCGTGCCTGGGGCGCTTCGGCACGCTGGTCGCCTTCCTGCTGGACTCGCTGAACGTCGTCACCGGCAACCTCGACGCCCCCGGCGGCTGGGTGTTCGGGCGCCCGGCGATCGCGCTGGACGAGATCGCCGAGCTGGCCGGCCTGGCCACCTACGGCAAGTGGCGCTCGCGCGTGGGCAACTTCCCGGAGGTGCTCGGCGCCGCGCCGGCCTCGCTGATGCACCGCGAGATCCGCGAGCCCGGGCCCGGGCAGCTGCGCGCGCTGCTCGTGTCGGCGGGCAACCCGGTGCTGTCGGTGCCCGACGGCGCGGCGCTGCAGGCGGCGCTGGGCGAGCTCGACCTGTTCGTGTCGCTCGACCTCTACGTCACCGAGACCAACCGCCACGCCGACTACGTGCTGCCCGCGACCACGTTCCTGGAGCGCGAGGACCTGCCGATCGCCTTCCTGGGCCTCTACACCACCCCGTTCGTGCAGTGGACCGAGCCGGTGGTGGAGCCGCGCGGCGAGGCGCGCGACGAGTGGGAGGTGGTGTCCGCGCTCGGCGACGCACTCGGCGTCTCGCCGCTGCCCACCCCGCAGCTGCGCCGGCTCGGCCGGCGCCTGGGGAAGCTCGTGACGCCGCGACGCCTGGTCGACCTGCTGCTGCGCACGGGTCCCGAAGGCGACTGGCTCGGGGTCCGCCGCCGCGGGCTGAGCCTGCGGCGGCTGCGCAAGGCACCGCACGGCGTCGTGGTCTCGCAGCACATCCCGACCGGCGTCCTGCGCCGCAAGGTCCGCCACCCGTCCGGCAAGGTGAGGCTCGACCCGCCGGAGATCCGTGCCGAGGTGGATCGCCTCGCCGCGTCGAACGGGCACGACCCGGCGTTCCCGCTGCGGCTGATCGGGCTGCGCGAGCTGCGCTCGCACAACTCCTGGATGCACAACGCGCCCCTGCTCATGCGCGGCGGGCGTACGCACGCCGCGCGGGTCAATCCGGCCGACGCCGAGCGCCTCGGGTTGGCCGACGGCGGCGCGGCGCGGATCGTGTCCCCGTCCGGGGCTGCGGAGGTGACGGTCAAGGTGACCGACGAGATGACCGAGGGGACCGTCGCGCTGCCCCACGGGTGGGGCCACTACGGCGGCTGGCAGGTGGCCAACGCGGCGGGCGGCGTGAACTCAAACGTCCTGGCCAGCTCCCGGGCCGAGGACCTCGAGCCGCTGGCCGGGATGGCCTTCCTCAACGGGATCCCCGTGCGCCTCGAGGCGGTCGACCGCGCCGCGCCGGTCGAGGCCGCCGCGGACGCCGAGCCGGCGCCGGCCTAGAGGACCCGCTGCGGCCGCGTCGCGGGCGCGCCCTCGGCGCGCATCTCGTCGACCAGGCGCGCCGTGAGGCGGCGGGTGAACTCGGCGCGCCGGGCGATCGTCGAGGCGACGGCCTCGGCGTCCACCTCCGCGGAACCCGCGAGGGCTTTCGCGCGCAGCTGGAAGACGCGCAGCTCACGGGCGCACGCCGCGTTCATCGGCGCCGCGTCCGCCGACATGCGCGAATGCCACGGAAACCAGACTGTCGGAAGTACTCGGCTGGTGGGCCCCATGGCCCTATGGTCGGCCCGTCGCGCCGGACGCCACATCGGGTCCGGACCCCATTCAGCCCAGGCGGCGCAGTCCGGTGCCGTCGATCTCGGCGCGGTAGAACCCGCGCCCGCCGCGTACGAAGGCGAGCCAGTAGGGCGCGTCGTCGATCGGCGAGTAGGTGGCGACGAGGTAGTCCACGAAGCCGGAGCTCACCCCGGCGCGCCGTGCCACCCGGCGCACGAGGGAGCCCGGCACGCCGGCGCGGATGCGCGAGAGGGCGAAGTCGGGCTGCGTGCCGGCGAGCGGGCTGTCGCTCGTGCGCTGGAAGCCGCCCGCCCGGATGAAGACGACGATCCGCCGGTTGCGTCCGCGGGCCAGCGCGACCACGTCGTCGGCGTCCACCCGCAGGCTCGTCACCCGGCGAGCCCCGGTGGCGCGCACCCGGCGCAGAACCTCGCGGAACGTCGCCGCGCGGTACAGCGGAGCCTGCAGCGCCCGCGGCACCGCCGACCGCCCCGGCGGCTCGGGCGCGGGCTGCTCGGGCGCCGTCACGCCCGGGACCGTGCCCTGCGGCGTGGTGATCCCGGGCAGCGTGATGCCGGGGAGCCAGCGGTCCTCGGGGACCGCGTCCTCGATCGCCGCCGACACCTGGATCCCGCCGAAGACGGCGATGGCCGCGGCGAGCGCGCCCACCAGCAGGTTGGACGGGTTCATCGTTCCCCTCCGAAGGGATCGGTCGATTCGCCCGCCTCGCGGCCGAAGGGGTCCTCGGCGCTCCCCAGGCGGACCGCCGGCGCGTCCGCGGCGGGAGCGACCGGGGTCGCGGCCTCCGTCTTGCCCAGCGGCTCGGGCGTGCGGGCGAGGGGAGCGGGCTGGCGCGCGGAGCCCAGCGCGGCGGCGGCGAGGCCGGCGAGCACGGCGACTCCGAGCAGGACGGCGACGGCGCCGCCCACGATCCACCCGCCGGCGTCGGTGCGCTCGTCAAGGACCGCCCACAGGGGAGCCAATCCGCCGCCGAGCAGCAGCGCGCCGAGCAGCATCCGCGCCACGCTGCCCCGCGCGGCGCGCATCGACGTCAACGCGACGACGAGCCCGCCCCCGAGCACCAGGGCCCACCAGCCGCTCTCCTGCGAGCAGCGCACCGGCGTGGTGACCGTGGACTGGCACCCCGGAGTCCCGATCAGGTGATACAGCCCCTCGGCGAACACCGTCGTGGCGAACAGCCCCACCGCGAAGGCGATCAGCGAGCGCGGCGTCCAGGTCACGCGGCGACCCTACCGTCCCGGGACGCGGCCGAGCCTAGGAGACGGCCACCAGCGGCCCGCGCTCCAGCCGCCGCACGGCCCGTACCGCCGCGGCCAGGCGCCGGACCGCCTCGTCGAGGCGCTCGGGCTCCCACAGCGGGAACGAGAGGCGCACCGCCGTCTCGTCCGGGCGCTCGGCGGTCATCGCCCCGCCCGGCAGGAAGCCGACGCCCTGGCGCACGGCCTCGGCGAACAGCGCGCGCTCGTCCAGCGGCGTGGCGAAGCGGACCCACACGTGGTGCCCGCCCAGCGGGCGCACGAAGGTGACCTCGTCTTCCAGGCGCCGGGCCAGGCTGTCCAGCAGCGCGTCGCGGCGCTCGCGGTACACGGGCAGCGTGCCCGCGAGGTGGCGCTCGTGCGCGTCCTGCGCCAGGTAGGCGGCCGCGACGTGCTGGACGAGGCTCGACGTGTGCATGTCGCTGGACATCTTCAGCGTCGCGATGCGCCGGCGCACCGGCCCCGATGCCGCCACCCACCCGAGGCGCAGGCCGCCGCCGATCGTCTTGGACAGCGAGTCGACGTACACGACGTGGCTGGGGGCCGCGCCGCGCAGGCGGGCACGGTCCTCGCCCTCGAAGCGCACCGTCGCGTAGACGCCGTCCTCGAGCACGAAGAACGAGCGCTCGCGCGCCAGCTCGACGAGACGCTCGCGGCGCGCGGGCGACATGTCCTGCCCGGTCGGGTTGGCGCACGCCGTCTGCAGCGCGACGAGCTTGACCTCGTGGCGGGCGAGCACGCGCTCGAGCGCGGCCACGTCGAGGCCCTCGCCGTCCACGGGGACCCCGATCACGCGCGCCCCGGTCGCCTGCAGCGACGAGAGCATGCCCATGAACGTGGGCGACTCGACCACGACGACGTCGCCCGGCGAGACGATCGCCCGGCACACCAGGTCGATCGCCTGGTAGGCGCCCGAGGTGACGACGATCTCCTCGGCGGACGTGGCGAAGCCGGACTCGCGTCCCCGGATCGCCACCTGCTCGCGCAGCGCGGCGGAGCCCTCGGGGTTGACGTAGCTCAACGCCTCACCCCCCAGCTCTTCGAACACGCGCGCGGTGGTTCGCTTGAGCGCCTGCGCGGGATACAGGCGCGGGTCCGGCCAGCCCGTGGCCAGCGAGATCAGCTCCGGGTCCTCGGGCAGGCGGAACGACTGGGCGAGCATCTCGTTGGGGTACGACGGGCGGTCCGGGGGCAGCACGGCGTTCTGCCATTCCGTGCCCGTGGAGGCGGCCGCGGCGGCGGGTGGCACCGTGCGCACGAACGTCCCGCGCCCCACGGTGGCCGAGACGTAGCCCTCCTCCGCGAGGCGGCGGTAGGCGCGCACCGCGGTGAGGTGGTTGACGCCGGCCTGCTCGGCCAGCGCGCGCGTGGTGGGCAGCTTCTCGCCGGGTCCCAGCTCGCCGCCGTCGATGGCGACCCGAAAGCGGTCGACGATCTGCTCGGTGAGCGACGTCTGGGCCCCTCGTTCCAGGTCCTGCCAATCGCGATTGTATGACATTGATTGGTTTACTGCCGCCGGCTAGCCTGCGTTTCGTCCTGACAGTCTCCAACAGAGGTCCCACAATGTCAACCATCGAGTCGGTCGTCATCCGCCGGTCCCGTCCCGACGACGAGGCGCGCGTGCGGCGCGTCGCGGCGCTGGACTCCCGTCCCGCCCCGGCGGGAACCGTGCTCGTGGCGGAGGTGGACGGCGAGATCGTCGCCGCGATGCCGCTCGACGGCGGCCCGCCCGTCGCGGACCCGTTCCGGCCGACCGCCGACCTCGTCGCGCTCCTCGAGCTGCGCGCGCTGCACGCCCGCGCGGAGCACCGCGCGCGCGCCGCCGAACGCCGCGCGGGCCTTTCCCCCCGCCTGCGCGCGCTGCCGCGGGCGCTGCGCGCCTAGCGGCGGCCCGGGCGCCTCAGTGAGTTCCGCGCGACCAGGACCCGGGGTTCTCGGAGCGGTCGTGCGCGAGGTCGCTGGGGTGCTCGGGCCCCGAGCTTCCGTCGAGGTCGCCGTACGGCGTCTCGTCGATCCCGCTGCCCGTGCGGGTGAAGTACGCGTAGACGATCGCGAAGAAGAACAGGACGATGACGGCCAGGAAGATCCAGCTGCCGGCCGCGAGGGCGAGAGGAGTCATGCCACGAGGGTAGCCGGGCGCGGGCCCGGTGCCTAGCTCGCCTGGCGGGCGCCGCCGGCCACGCCGACGACGCGCGCGTCGCCCGCGCACAGCGCGATCGCCGCCAGGACCCGTGCGCGCTGCTCGGGGTCCAGCCCGCGCGCCACCGCGGTGACCGCGCCGCGGGCCTCGCCGGACCACAGGCCCCACGCGATGTCGGCCATCAGCCGCTCGGCGCGCGGCCACCCGCGGGCCTCGCGCTCCAGCGTCGCCCAGTCGATCGTGCGGCGCTCGTAGTCGACCGGGCCCGCCGAGTCGCGCCCGCGCGCCCGCGCCAGCCACGGGCTCTCCAGCAGGTAGACGGCGGCGGCCCACGCGGGGTCGCGCAGCGTCCAGGACGGCACGTTGCCGGGGAAGTCGCGGACGGTGACCGACACGGCGGAGCGCACCCCGCGCGCCGCGCCGGGCGACTTCGCGGCGCCACGCGGGAGCTCGCGGCGCTCCAGGCGGTAGCGGGCGGGCGGGCGGCCCAGCCGGCCCTCCGACTCGCCGGGCGTGCGCGCTACCACGCCCGCCGACATCAGGGCGCGCAGGTGCGTGCGCACGGTGTTGCGCTGCGCCGTCACCGCCTCGGACAGCTCGTCCAGCGACGCCGACTCGCGCTCGGACAGGTGACGCACGATCCGCAACCGGATCGGGTTCGCCACCGCCTCCAGCCACCCCGTCTGAGGTCCCACGAGAAGCGACCATAACCTCAAGAGAGGCTCAGCAAAAGCCCTGGCGGCAAGCGTGCAGGACGTTCGGGGGGCTAGGAGGCGCCCTGCAGGACCGTGCCGTCGCCGATCCGGCGCGCGCCGCCGCCCGCGTCCACGGTCACGTCGCCGCGGGCCACGACGTCCGCGCCGAAGGTGACGTCGCCCTTCACGACCAGGCGCGAGCAGTCGATCAGGGACGGTGCGCCGGCCGGGAACCGGGCCTCGAAGTCGTCGAGCAGCTTGAAGTGCGCGGGGTCCAGGTCGACCAGCGGTGGGCCGCCGTCGCGCCCCGGGACCGGGACGACGCGCGCGTCGGGCGTCAGCTCGTAGCAGTCCGAGCGCAGCGCGAGCAGGTCGTTGGTCGTCTTGACCGGCGCGAAGCGCTCACGCGGCACCCGCACCGCGCGCGCGCCCTCGAACACCGAGATCGCGGCGCCCATCGCGGTCTCCAGCTGGACGACCGCCGGCGAGGCGGAATCGGCCGGGTCGACGGTCTTGCGGTTGACGATCATCGGCAGGCCGAGGACGTCGCCGCGCGCCTCCAGCGCCGCGGCGAGCGCGCGCAGGTCGATCCACAGCGTGTTGGTGTTGAAGAAGCGGTGGCGCGCGACGTCCTGGAAGGCGTCGCGGTCGTCCTCGGGCGTCTGCGCGATCTCGCGCAGCACGAGCCGGCCGTCGGACGCGCGGGCCGCCAGGTGTCCGCCCTTGCGGTCGGCCTCCGTTCGGTCGGCCACCTCCATCAGGAAGGGGATCTCCTGCGCCGCGAACCAGGCCAGGATCCGGGGATCGAGCACGGCGCCGAGGTTGTCGGAGTTCGACACGAAGGCGTAGCGGTAACCGCGGTCCAGGAGCGCGGCGAGCATCCCGCTGGTCACCAGCGCGGTGTAGAGGTCGCCGTGGCCGGGCGGGCACCACTCCAGCTCCGGGTCGGGCGGCCACTCGATCGGCGCCAG
>JAPSGI010000022.1 GCA_031177685.1 Solirubrobacteraceae bacterium
GATCGCGTGCGCCGGCAACACCAAGAACACAAAGAACGCCGCGCGGTCCGCGTTCGACGCGAACGGTAGACCCGCTCCGGTCGCCGACGGTCACGCCGGCAAGGGCGTCTCGCTGACCGGCGAGCACGCGTACGACGACCGTCACGACGCGTCGGGTTGGAGCGGCAAGACCGCACCCGCGGCGGCCGGGGGCGGCCCCGCGCCCGCCCCCGCCCCCCCCCCGCGGGGGGGGCGGGGCGCGCCCCCCGGCCGCGGTCAAGCGCAGCCGGGCGCTGCGACTACCCCCGCTTCGGAGGACGACCTTGAGACGGCCGATCACGACCGGCCGCCCGCGCCGCGCCCGCACGCCGAGGCGGCGCGCGTCGGAGCGCCGCAGCTCCACGCGCAGCGCGCAGGTGGTTGCGCGGTCGGCGCGGCAGCCGACGGCCAGTCCGCGCCTGAGCACGCCGCGCAGGCGCTGAAGGGGGCGTCCGATCAGGGCGGGACGGAACGCCTCGGGGCCCGCGGCGCCCGTGTCGCCCGCGCCCGGCGCATCGCCCGCCGCGCCGCCGGCGCCGGCGCCCGTGCCGGTGCTCGTCGCCGAGACGGGCGCCCGGACCGCGAGCTGCGCGGTGGCCGTGCGCGCGCCGCCGTGGTTGTCGGTCACGCGCACGCCGACGGTGAACGAGCCGGCGTTGGGATAGGTGTGGCCGCGGGTCGGCGTGCCGCCGCTGGTGGCCTCGAACGAGCCGTTGCCGTCCAGGTCCCAGTCGTAGCGGACGACCGTCCCGTCCGGGTCGCCCGAGCCGCGCGCGTCGAGCAGCGTGGGCTCGCCCGCGGTGACCGAGGACGGCGTCGCGACGAGCGCGGCCGCGGGCAGCTGGTTGGCGGCGGTCAGGTTCACCGTCGCGGTCGCGCTGGCGCCGTCGTCGTCGGTCACGCGCAGCCGGACGGCGTAGGTGCCGCCGGCGGAATAGGCACGGTTGGCGACCGGCGACGCGCCCGTGTCGGTCTCGTAGCTCCCGTCGGCGTCCAGGTCCCACTCGTGGCGCACGATCGTGCCGTCGGAGTCGCTGGAGCCGCTCGCGTCGAAGGTCACCGGCCGGTCGAGCGAGACGGGGTTGGGCGTCGCGCCGAACGAGGCGACGGGTGGCACCGTGACGGCGACCGTGCGCGTGCTGGTGGCGCTGCCGCCGTGCTCGTCGGTGACCCGCAGCCCGACCGCGACGTCGCCGGGCGCGGAGAAGGTGTGCTGCGCCGTCGGCGACGCGCCGGCGTCGCGCTCGTAGGCGCCGTCGCCGTCGAAGTCCCACTCGTAGCGGACGATCGTGCTGTCGGGGTCGGTCGTCGCGCGCGCGTCGAAGGTCACGGCGTTCGCCGTCAGGACGGGCGCGGGATGCGTGAAGGTCGGGACCGGCGGGCGGTTGCGGACCACGACGTCTGCCGCGTGGACGTCGGTGGCGCCGTCCTCGTCGGTGACCCGAACCCGGACCGTGCGGGTGCCCGGGGACGCCCACTGCGTCGTGGTCGTGGCCGTGGCGCCGCCGTCGCGCTCGAACTCGCCGTCTCCGTCGAGGTCCCACTCGTAGCGCTCCAGGGGCGCCCCGTCGGGGTCGGTGGAGCCCGACGCGTCCAGCGTCGTGGTCTCGGCGGTCAGCGGGGACGCGGGCGCAGCGGTGAACGTGGCGACCGGCGGGTCGGTGACCGAGACCTGCACGACCGTCGTGCCGGTGTTGCCGCGGTCGTCGGTGACGCGCAGCCCCACGGGCTTGCGGCCGCGCGTGGCGAAGCTGGTGGTGAGGCTCTGGGTCGTGCCGTCGTCGTACTCGCCGTCGCCGTCGAGGTCCCACGCGTAGCCGGCGATCGTGCCGTTGGGATCCGTGGAGCCCGAGGCGTCCAGGGTCAGCGTCTGGCCCGGGAGGACGGGGTTGGGATCGGCGGTGAAGGACGCGATCGGGCTGCCGTCGCACACCGCGGTGCGGACGTCCAGCCCCCACGCGTTGAGCTGGCCGGTGTCGCTGCCGAACTTGTCGGTCACGCGCAGCTTCCATTGGCCCTGCGGGCTGCGGCCGGCCAGCGCGGACAGCGACTCCTCGGGGCGGTAGGTGCCGGTGAAGGGAGCCGACGCGCCGGCGATCGGCTGGACGGCGGCGTCGGAGAAGACGGTGTTGACGAAGTCGTTGCCGCTGGGGTCCTCGCTGTCCACGAGCACGACCGCGGTGCCGTCGGGCGCGATCACCTCGATCTTCAGGTCGCCGGTCGCGGTGTGGCGCAGGTCGCCGAGGCGGACCGAGACGTCCTTGACGCGTCCGGTGGCCGCCACGTCGAGGGTCGACTCGACGGTGGTCAGGTCGGGCACGGGGCGCGGCACGTCGGCGCTGTCGTAGGGCAGCGTCGGGCCGGGAGCCCCGCTGCTGATGCGCAGCGGGACCTGGCCCGCGCCCTGGTCGGAGGCGACGTTCAACTGGAGGTCGTACCCGGCGCCGCACTCGGCGCTCGCGGCCACCTGGCCGGTGAACGCGGTGGAGTTCTGGCCCTCGGCGCCGAACGACATGTCGGGGTAGCCGGAGACCTTCTGGAACAGCGTGAGGTCGGGCGAGCTCTCCGCGAGCGTGCCCGAGACGCCGGTCAGCTGCGGGTACAGGAGGTCGTCGTGCTTGATCCGCTCGGTGAGCGAGAACGTCTCGCCCGGTCCCACCAGGCCGTCGCCGTTGCCGGTCGTCTCGGTCAGCGTGGTGCTGACGTGCGAGACCTCGACGGCCGCGGCGGAGGCGGGCACCGCGAGGGCGGCCACGACCGCGAGCGCGAGCGGCACGGCAAGCGCGCGCAGCCGCGCGCGCACGAGTTGCAGACCCCAGACCATGGCTCCATGGGGATCGGCGCGCCCCACCGCTGCCGTGAACCGGGGCGCTCAGGGGCCGATCAGGCGTCCAGCCGCGATCCGGGGCCGGCTACTCCCCCTGGGGGGCACTGTCCGCCGCCCAGCGCGCCTGCGCGTCGTGCTCGGGGACGAAGCGCCCGGTCCCGTCGCACCACGGGCAGTCGACCTCGTGGCGCTCGCCGCCGAGCATCGAGGCGACCTTGCCGGTGCCACGGCAGGCACGGCACTCGCCCGGGTCCAGGGGGTCTTCCGGCGTCATCGGCGCGCGAGACTAGCGAGCGGAGCCGCGCAGGCCCGCCACGCCCAGCACGGCTACGGCGGTCGACCCGCCCGCCATGGCCAGCGCGAAGCGCCCGCGGCGCCTGGGCAGATCGTCGAACGCCGTCCACGTCGCGGCCGCGTCCGCGGCGTCGGCGAGCGCATGCGCCGCCATCCACGCCCGCGCCTCGCCGTCCCGGCGCCGCGCCAGCGCCCACAGCGCCCCGAGCCCCAGCGCCACGTCCCGCGCGCCCTGCGAACGCACCATCACCTGCGCCCCCGGCTTGCGCGCCGCCCGCCCGATCCAGGTGCGGCCCGCGTTGCGCGGCCGCACCAGATACCCGCCGCCCATGACCACACGGTTCACGGCGAGACCACCGGCGAGTACGCGCACGACATCCACAGCGTCACGTATCCCCAGGGTCCGCACGTTCTAGTCACAGTTGAGTATGTCCGCTGCCTCGCCGTCGCTGCGGAGCGCAGCGCCCGTAGCTACGTAATCCGAAGGGAGTCTCGATGGCCCACTCAAAGGGCGTCCTGCCAGACCCAGTGATCAGGGATCACCGTGCGGAGGCGCTGCTCGTCTTCGCGGACTTGCGCGCCGACCTCGACGGCGCGGGCGTGCAGGCGTGGCTGCAACGAGTCAGCGAGTTGATCACGCAGTTGACGCGAGCCGTCCGCGGCCGCCGGCTCGCCAGCGTGGCGGTGGGTCTTGGGCCTTCGTTCTTCCTCTCGAACGGCTCACCGCGGTTCGAACTTGGAGCGGAAGTCATCCCTGCCGGGCTGCGAAATCCCTCTCAGGTAACGGGTGTGCACGACGCGGATGCTGGTGCGCACGACGTGCTGTTCTATGTGATGACTCTGTCCGAGGCAGTAGTCGCGAATTTCTTTGAGGGCCTTTCTTCGACGTGTCCCGATCTGGCGCACGCAGTCATAGAACGTGGATTCCAGCGGACAGATGGCCGCGAATTATTCGGCTTCAAGGATGGGATCCGCAACGTACATCCACGCGCCGAACGCGCACGGGCGGTCTTCGTCGATCGTGATCGCGCTCCGGACGAGCCCAGTTGGTGCGAGGACGGGACCTACATGGCGTACATGAAGCTGCGGCAGGATCTGGACCGCTGGAGGACGATCGCGCCCGAGGACCAAGAGCGGATTATGGGCCGTCGGCGTGACGACGGATCCCGCCTTGACCGTCCAGCTGGATCGGATCCTCGACAGGAGGGCCCAATCACGGGCGACTCGCCAGCGCCAAACTCGCACGTCCCAAAGAGTGGGCCGCGCGGCGACCTCCATGACAGGACGCAGATCTTCCGTCGCGGCGTCCCCTGGATCACATTGCGCGAAGCCGACGGCGGACTTGAGGGTGGACTGCAGTTTGTGAGCTTTCAGTGGTCTCTTGACAACTTCCACGTGGTCCTGGAGCGATGGATGCAGAATCCGCACTTCCCCCAGCCGAACTCCGGCGTCGACCGGCTGTTCGCGGATGGACTCGTTTCCATCCAGAAGGCGGGCTTTTACTTCACCCCTCCAAATGATTCGCGGTACATCGCCGCTGGACTCTTCGACCCGCCGGCAACTCCGAGCCGGCCGCGGAGCACAGGTCGGGTCATCATTCGTAAGCGAGCTGTGAATACCTCGGGCGGCGCGGTGCCGGCCGAGGTCGGAAATGTCGGCTTCCAAGTTTTTCGGGCATCCGACCAGCAACCCATCGGAGAAATCTTCTTTACGGACTCCGCGGGGCATGCCATGTCAGGCGATCTTCCAGTGCGGACCCCATTGGTCGTACGCGAGGTCCAGGTTCCGCCTCACCTACAGGCAGGACCGGAGCAACAGATCACGATCGAACGCCGCCGTGAGCTTCTCCGCTTCGATGACGTCGTATCGCAGGCCTCACCCGGATACGGCGGGTAGCTTGGACGCGAGCCCTACTTGATCTCGTCGTAGACCTTGAACATCGGCAGGTACATCGAGATCACGATGAACCCGACCATGCCGCCCACGACGATGATCATCGCCGGCTCGAGGATCGAGGTGATCGCCTTGACGGCGGCCTCGACCTCGGCCTCGTAGAAGTCCGCGACCTTGCCGAGCATCGTGTCCAGGGCGCCGGTCTCCTCGCCGACCGCGATCATGTCCACGACCATCGCCGGGAACACGGGGACGTCCTTGAGCGGCGCCGCGATCGTGCCTCCGCGCTTGACGGACTCCGTCACGTCGGCCATCGACTTCTCGATCACGTCGTTGCCGGCCGTCTGGCCGGTGATCTCGATCGCGGACAGGATCGGCACGCCCGAGGACACCAGCGCGGAGAACGTTCGCGACCAACGCGCCAGGGCGATCTTCTGCACCGTGTCGCCGATCTTCAGCGGGACGCGCAGCTTGAAACGGTCCCACTGGGGCCGGCCCCACGACGACTTCTTCCACGCGAAGAACGACCAGACGAGGGCGGCGAAGACGGCGAGGCACAGGTACCAGCGGCCGGTCAGGAAGTCCGACGCGCCCACCGTGAGCTTGGTCAGGGCGGGCAGCTCGCCGTCGAACTCCTCGAAGATCTTCGCGAACACCGGCACGATGAACGCGACCAGGGCGAGCATCACCGCCGAGGCGAACGTCACGACCACCGCCGGGTAGACCATCGCGGCCCGGACCTGGCGGCGCAGCGCGTCCTCCTTCTCCAGCTGGTCGGCGATCCGCAGCAGCGACTCCTCGAGCAGCCCGCCGGTCTCCCCGGCGCGGATCATCGAGACGAAGAGCGGACCGAACACCTTGGGATGGCGGGCCAGCGCGTCGGACAGCGGCAGGCCCGCCTCGACGTCCTTGCGCACCGCCACGAGCGTCTCGCGCAGCAGCTTGGCCTGCGTCTGCGCCTCGAGCACGTTCAGCGCCCGCAGGATCGTCATGCCCGACGAGATCATCGTCGAGAGCTGGCGCGTCATGATCGCCAGGTCGCGCAGCTTGACCCGCTGCAGGAAGTCGATGTTGAGGTCCTTGGACTTCGACTTGGCGTCGATGTCCAGGACGATCAGCCCGCGCTCCTTGAGCTGCTGGGTGACGGCCTGCTTGGAGTCCGCCTCGACCTCGCCGCGCGCCGGGGCGCCGGTGAGGTCCATCGCCTTGAAGACGTAGGTCTCCATCGCGGGCTAGGCGGCCATCGGCCCCGCGCCGATCAGGCGGCGCAGCTCGTCGGGCGTGGTGGAGCGCTGCTCGGCCAGCTGGCGCGTGATCTTGCCGGCGCGCACGAGGCTCACCAGCGACGCGTCCATCGTCTGCATGCCCGCCGAGGCGCTGGTCTGCAGGACGGAGTAGATCTGGTGCGTCTTGCCCTCGCGGATGAGGTTGCGGATGGCCGGCGTGGGCACGAGGACCTCGCACGCCAGCACGCGGCCCGAACCGTCGGCGGTCGGGAGCAGCGTCTGGGTGACGATCCCCTGCAGTGCCACGGACAGCTGCACGCGGACCTGGTGCTGCTGGTGGGGCGGGAAGACGTCGATGATGCGGTCGATCGTCTGCGGCGTGTCCTGCGTGTGCAGGGTCGCGAACACGAGGTGACCGGTCTCCGCCGCCGTCAGGGCGGTGGAGATGGTCTCCAGGTCGCGCATCTCGCCCACGAGGATCACGTCCGGGTCCTGGCGCAGGGCGCTGCGCAGCGCGGCCGCGAAGCTCTGCGCGTCGGAGCCCAGCTCGCGCTGGTTGACGATGCACTTCTTGTGCTTGTGGAGGAACTCGATCGGGTCCTCGATCGTCATGATGTGCTCCTCGCGCGTCTCGTTGATCTCGTCGATCATCGCCGCGAGGCTGGTGGACTTCCCCGAGCCGGTGGGGCCCGTGCACAGGACGAACCCGCGCGGCTTGTTGACGAGCTCGTGCACGATCGGTGGCAGGCCGAGTTCCTCGACGCCGCTGATCTGCGCGGGGATCAGGCGGAACGCCGCCCCGATCGCGGAGCGCTGGAAGTAGGCGTTGACGCGGAAGCGCGCCCGGCCCGGGATCGCGTACGCCAGGTCGACCTGCCAGTCCGTCTCCAGGCGCTGGCGCTGGTCGTTGTTGAGTATCGAGTAGACGATCTCGCGCGTGTCGGCGGGCGTGAGGATCGGGAAGTCCTCGAGCGGCGTCAGCCGCCCGCGAACACGGATGGTCGGCGGCGCGCCGGCGGTGATGTGCAGGTCGGAGGCGCGGCGCTCGAGCACCTCGATCAAAACGTCTGCGAAGTCGAAGTTCATGTGCTTTCGGAGGGGTCGGGAGGGCGGGGGTCTGTTCCCTTATCGGCAGCTCAGCCGGAATCCGTCACCCGGGCGACCTCGGCGATGGACGTGCGACCCTGGCGGACCTTGTCCAGCCCGTCCTCGCGCAGCCGGCGCATCCCCTGCTGGAGCGCCACCGCGCCGATGCGGTCCGCGGGCGCGCGCTCCAGAATCAGCTCGCGGATCTCGGGACTGACCATCATCACCTCGTAGAGGCCGATGCGCCCCTTGTAGCCGGTGTGGTTGCAGCGCCCGCAGCCCGCGGGCTCGTAGGCCTCGAGGTCGTACTGGGCGACGAACCCGTTGCGCCTGAGCACGTCCGCCGGGATCAGCGTGCGCTTCTTGCACGTCGCGCACAGCGTGCGCGCCAGGCGCTGGGCCACCACGCAGTCGATGGCGGAGGCGACCAGGAACGGCTCGATCTCCATCTCCAGCAGGCGCGTGATCGCCGTGGGGGCGTCGTTGGTGTGCAGCGTGGAGAGGACGAGGTGGCCCGTGAGCGCCGACTCCACCGCGATCTTCGCGGTCTCGGTGTCGCGGATCTCCCCCACCATGATCACGTCGGGGTCCGCGCGCATCATCGAGCGCAGCCCGTTGGCGAACGTCAGCCCGGCCTTCGGGTTGACCTGGATCTGCGTGATGCCGTCGACCTGGTACTCGACCGGGTCCTCGATCGTGATGATGTTCTTGTCGGTCGTGTTGATCGTCTGCAGCGCGGCGTAGAGCGTGGTGCTCTTACCGGAGCCCGTCGGGCCGGTGGCCAGCACGGCGCCGTAGGCGCGCTTGAAGGCCGACTCGTAGCGCTCGCGATCGTCCGGGCCCATCCCGAGACGGTCGAGGTCGACGATCGAGGCGTCCTTGTCGAGGATGCGCATCACGACCGACTCGCCGTGCACGCTGGGGAGCGTCACGACGCGCAGGTCTACGTGGCGGTCCTCGATCGACAGCCCGACGCGGCCGTCCTGGGGCAGGCGCCGCTCGGAGATGTCGAGGTCGGCCATGATCTTGATGCGGGACACGACGCCGCGGACCATGCGCCGCGGGACGGTGGCGGAGCTGGCCAGCACGCCGTCCACGCGGAAGCGCACCCGCAGCTCGCTGCCGTCCGGCTCGAAGTGGATGTCCGAGGCGCCCTGCTCGACCGCCTGCGCCACGATCGAGTGCACGAGCTTGATGACCGGCGCGTCGTCGGCCGACTCGCGCATGTCGACGACCTCGGCCGGCCCCTGCTCCTCCTCCTCGTCGGCGGCCTCCTGGACCACGTCGTCGAGGCGGTTCAGGCGCTTGACCAGGCCGGCCACGTCCTCGCGGGAGGCGACCGCGGGGCGAACCTCCAGCCCCGTCATGATCGCGATGTCGTCGACGGCCAGGACGTTGCTGGGATCGACCATCGCGAGCATCACGGTGCGCTCGTCGACGAACGAGACCGGGACCGCCTCGTAGCGCTTGGCCGCGCCGACGTTGATGAGGTTGGCGGCGCCCATGTCCACCTTGAAGGCGTTGAGGTCGAGGTGGTCGAGCCCGTAGCGCTCGGCCACGGCCCGGGCGAGCTGGTCCTGGCTCAGGCTGCCCTGCTCGACGAGGATCTGCTCGGGCGTGCGACCGGCCGTGCGCGCGGTCGCGATCGCCGCGTCGACCTGGGCGCGGTCCACGAACGCCATGTCGACGAGCACGTCGGTGAGGAACCGCCCGGAGCCGCCGCGGCGGCTGGGCGGGGTGATGCCGCGGTTGGGTTCCTCCTGGGCAGGCTGGCGCGCGAGGGCGCCTTCGCTCTCGGGAGTCCCGTCGTCGACGGGTCGCAGATGTGGCCTGATGGCAGGGTCCATGGAATGCTGCCTCTACGGCTCTATCGGCGGCTGGCGCCGCAACTGAAGCTCAGGCGCGCACCGCGGCGCGCATCGCCTCGAGCGGCGCGGGCTTTCCCGTCCAGCGCTCGAAGCTCAGCGCGCCCTGGCGCACGAGCACCTCGAGGCCATCGACCGTGCGGGCGCCCGCCTTGCGCGCGGCGCTCAGCAGAGGTGTCTCGCGGTCCCCGTAGGCGAGGTCGACGACGATCTCCCACGGGGCGGCCGGCAGCGGGTCGCCGGCGGGGATGCAGCTGACGAGCAGGTCGCCGTCCGTTGGCTGCGTCACCGCCCGCACGCCCATGTCCTGCGCCAGTCGCCGTGCGCGCCCGGGCGTGCGGTTCCACACGCTGACGTCGGCGCCGTTCTCGCGCAGCGCCCACACGATTGCGCGAGCGCTGCCACCGGCGCCGAGGACGGTGGCGCGCATCCCGGCGGGGTCTTCGTCGAGAGCGACCATGAACCCCGGAGCGTCCGTGTTCTCGGCCTCGATCTCGCCGTTCGCGAAGGTCAGGGTGTTGGCGGCGCCGATCGCTCGCGCGGTGGGCGTGGCGCGCGTGGCGGCGCGCAGGGCCGCCTCCTTGTGGGGGATCGTCACGTTGGCCCCCGCGAACCCGGCGGCCGGCAGCGCGCGCACCGTCTCGTCCAGCAGCTCCGGCGGCACGGGCAGCAGCTGGTAGCGCCAGGTGTTCAGGCCGGCCGCGGCGAAGGCGGCCTCGTGCATGGCGGGCGAGCGGCTGTGCGCGACCGGCCAGCCCAGGACGCCGGCGCGCGGGCTCAACAGTCGACGGGCGAGCGGCCCTGGCGCTGGCGCTCGGCCTCATAGCGCTGCACCGCGCGCTGGAACTCCGCGTCGGTCTTGGTGAACGCGTGCTCGCCCTTGCCGCACGGCTTGACCACGAAGTAGAGGAAGTCCGTGCGGGCGGGGTTGGCGGCAGCGCGGATCGAGGCGAGCCCCGGATTGCCGATCGGCGTCGGGGGCAGTCCCTGGCGCAGGCGCGTGTTGTACGGCGTGTCGCGCTCGAGCTCCGACATCCGCAGGGGCCGCTGCCAGTTGTCGAGCTGGTAGCGGATCGTGGCGTCGATCCCGAGGGGGATGCTCTGCGCCAGCCGGTTGTAGATGACGGACGAGATCAGCCGGCGGTCCTTGGGGACGCTGGCCTCGCGCTCGATCATCGAGGCGATGATCAGCACCTCGTACGGCGTCAGGTTCTTCGACCGCGCATAGCGCAGGTTCACCGTCGCGAACTGCTTGCGGAAGGTCTGCAGCTGCTTGCTCACCAGGTCGGACACGGGCGCCCCGACGCGCACCTTGTACGTCGCCGGGAACAGGAAGCCCTCCTTGGTGCGGATCGACCGCGGCGCCCCGTACTGCTGCGGGCGCAGCGCCGTCGAACGGGCCACGGCACCGGCGTAGCTGCCCCGCAGCGACGTGCGGCGCAGCAGGCGGTTGGCCTCGGTGATCGTCCGCCCCTCGGTGATCGTTATGTCCGTCGTCTTGGGCGGCGGCGGGCCCTTGCCGAGCGCGGCGAGGGCGTCCCCGAAGGACGTGTCCTCGCGGAAGGTGTAGTTGCCGGGCTTGATGTCGCCGGTGCCCTCGAGCTTGGCGCGTAGCTTGAAGAAGAAGGCGGAGGAGACGACACCGCGCTCGGCCAGGATGTCGCCGGCCTGGCTGATCCCGGCGCCGCGCGGGATGCTGACGGAGACCGGCGGCCCGCCGTCGCCGTGTAGCGGCTGGAAGAGCTGCATCAAAAACCAGCCCGCCCCCAGGATTGCCAGCACCGCGACGATCAGCAGCGCCAGCGGCCAGCGCCGCGGGGAAGGCGGCCCGTTCCGGCCGCGGGTTCCGCGCCGCGGCGGCGGGGCGTCCAGCCGCGACCAGTCCTCGGCGATGGCGCCATCGAGGACCGCCGAGGGAGCATCGGCGCGAGCGGCTCGCGGGCGCGCGCCGTCGACGCTCGCCGGGCGCGCGGCGGCGGGCCCCGGCCGCGCGGGCGCGACGGCCGGCGCCGGTGCGCGTTCCGTGACGGCCCGGGTCGGTTCTGTGACCGGCCGCTCCTTTTGCTCCGTGACCGGCCGCGTTTGCTCCGTGACCGGCGCTGCCAGGTCCGGGAACGGCTGGGCCGGTCGGGGGTCGGGCTGGGCCGGTTCGGTGACTGCCCGGTCGTGTCGCGTGATCGGCCGATCCTGTCCCGCGACCGGGCGGGCCGGTTCTGTCGCGGGCCGGGTCGGTTCTGTCGCGGGCCGGGCCGGTTCTGTCGCGGGCCGGGATGGTTCGGTGGACGGCGGGGGTGTCTCCAGTGGCGGCGGGATGGCCTGGTCGGCTGGGATGCCCTCGCGGGCGGCGCGGCGGGCTTCGCGCTCCTGGCGGGCGCGCTCTCGTTCCTCGTTGGTGCGCTCGCGACTAGGCGGCGATTTGCGGTCGAACAGGGCCATCGGCTGTGCTCCGGCCGGCCGGCGCGAGCTTCTCCCGGGACGGAGTCCGGGATCGCGCCGACGAAGCGGTCGCGGTGGCTGGCCGGAGCGCGAAAGGCTACCTACCCGTCTGAAGCCGGGGCGTCACGCTTCGCCGTGCGCGGCCAGCCACGCCTCGAGCAGGTGCGCGGCGGCGCGCGAGTCCTCGCTCGCCGACCCGCCGGTGCGCCGCGCTTGCGCGGTCGTCAGCCGCTCGTCGTACAGCGTCACCGCGACCGGCGCGACGGCCTCGCGCACTTGATCCGCAAACGCGCGCGCCGCGGACGTCTGCGCCGACTCCTCACCCGCAAGCGTCAGCGGCAGACCGACCACCACCGTTCCCACCTCCAGCCCGTGCACCAGCTCGGACAGGAGCCGCAGCCCGGCCTCGGACCCCGGCCGCTCGATCGGGTCCAGCGGCGTCGCCAGCACGCCCGTCGGGTCGCTGACCGCCACGCCGCACCGCGCCTCGCCGTAGTCAAGCGCGAGGACCCTCATTCGACCAACTTGCGTGTCATTCGGCCGGTATAGGCGGCTTAACGGCACGCAACTTGCGGATCACGCGCTCAGCGCCTCCTCGATCGCGCGGCGGGCGGCGGCCAGGGCTGCGGCGGTCTTGGAGGGATCCCGGCCGCCGGCGCGGGCCATCGTGTCGCGCCCGCCGCCGCCGCCGCCGGCCACCTCGGCGGCCGCCTTGACGATCGCGCCCGCCTTGACGCCGCGCTCGACGAGCGCCGGCGCGACGCTCGCGACGAACGAGACCTTGCCCTCGCCCGGGGCGGCCAGCACTATCGCCGCCTCCGGGTGCTTGGCCTTGAGCTGGTCCATCGTCCGCAGGAGCGTCTTCTCGTCGGACGCCGGGACCTCGGCGATCACGGCGCCGACCCCGGCGATCTCCTCGGCGGTGAACTCGTCGACCGAGACAGCCGCCGCGGGCCGCGACGAGCTCGCCTTCGCCGCCTCGCGCAGCTTCGCCACCGCGGCGGGAACCTGCTCGGGCTGCGTGCGCAGCTCGCGCGCCACGTCGCGCAGCAGGCCGTCGTGGCGGCGCAGCAGGTCCACCGCGGCCGGCCCGGTCAGCGCCTCGATGCGGCGAACGTTCGCGGCGCTCGAGGTCTCCGTGACGATGCGCAGCAGCCCGATCTCCGCCGTGGACCGGACGTGCGTCCCGCCGCACAGCTCGCGCGAGAAGTTGCCGTCGCCGATCTCGACCATGCGCACGACGTCGCCGTACTTCTCGCCGAACAGCGCCATCGCGCCGAGCGCGCGCGCCTCCTCCAGGGTCGTGGTCAAAGCACGCACCGGCTGGTTGGCGAGGATCCACTCGTTGACGCGGTCCTCGACGGCGCGCAGCTCCTCGGCGCTCAGCGCCCCACCGTGCGTGAAGTCGAAGCGCAGCTTGTCGGGGCCCACATAGGAGCCGGCCTGGCGCACGTGCGTACCGAGGCGCTCGCGCAGCGCCGCGTGCAGGAGGTGCGTCCCGGTGTGGTTCGCCTCGGTGGCGTGGCGCGCGCGCTCGTCGACCCGCGCGACGACCGGCGCGCCGGCCTCCACACGACCCTCCTTGACGTCCAGCACCAGCACCTGGTCGTCGCCGACCCGCACCACCGCATCCACGCCGGCCTCGAAGCCCTCGCCCACGACGACGCCCCGATCGGAGATCTGCCCCCCGCCCTCGGCGTAGAACGGCGACTCCAGGAGCTTGGCCAGCACCCGCTCGGGCTCCCCCTGACCGGCGCCGTTCGCCGGGGCCAAGGCGCCCACCGTAGTCGCCTGCTCCGTCGTCGCGTAGCCCGTGAAGTCGGTGGCGAACGCAGCCGACTGGGCAAACTCGCGCACGTGCTCGCGCCCACCGTCGCCCTCGTTCATCGCGACCGCCGAGCGCGCCCGGGCCCGCTGGCGCTCCATCAAGGTCTCGAAGCCGGACTCGTCCACGCCCAGCCCGGCCTCCCCCGCCAGCTCGCGCGTCAAGTCGAAGGGGAACCCGTACGTGTCGTGCAGCTGGAAGGCGGCGTCCGCACCGATGCCCTCCAGCCCCTCCTCGCGCGAGCGCGCGACGATCTCGTCGAGCAGCCGCGTGCCGGTCTCCAGCGTGCGTCCGAACGCCTCCTCCTCCGCGCGCACCCAGCGCAGGATCGCGTCGCGCTGCTCGTGCAGCTCCGGGTACTCCCCGCCCATCAGCTCGATCACGCGCTCGGAGAAGCGCGGGAGGAACCCGGGCTCCAGCTCGATGCGCCGCCCCTGGAGGATCGCGCGGCGCATCACCCGGCGCAGGATGTACCCGCGGTCCTCGTTGGAGGGAACGACCCCGTCGCCGATCAGGAACGTCATGCCGCGCGAGTGGTCGGCCAGGACGCGCAGCGCGCGCGTGGTGCGCTCGTCCTGCCCCATGCGCCGGCCCGACAGCTCCTCGCCCAGCTGCACGAGCGGCAGGAACTGGTCGGTCTCGTACACGGAGGGGACGTCCTGCAGGATCGCCGCCATGCGGTTGAGGCCCAGCCCCGTGTCGATGTTCTGCGCCGGCAGCGGAGTCAGCGTGCCCGGGGGCTCCTGGTTGAACTGCATGAAGACGAGGTTCCAGAACTCCAGGAAGCGCTCGGTGTCGTCGCCCGGGCGGTCGTCCTCGCCGCCGAAGTCCGGCCCGCGGTCGAGGTAGAGCTCGCTGCACGGGCCGCACGGCCCGGTCGGGCCGGCCTGCCAGAAGTTGTCCTCGCTGCCCAGCCGCACGATGCGCTCGTCGGGAACTCCCACGGCGCGCCAGGCCTCGATCGCCTCCTCGTCCGGGCCCAGTCCGAGCGAGTCGTCGCCGCGGTGGACGGTGACCCAGATGTCCTCCTCGCGCAGCCCGAACCCCTCGCGCGACAGCTCCCACGCGAACTCCACCGCGCCCGTCTTGAAGTAGTCCCCGATCGAGAAGTTGCCGAGCATCTCGAAGAACGTCAGGTGGCGCGCCGTGCTCCCCACGTTCTCGACGTCGGTCGTACGGAACACCTTCTGGCACGTCGTCAGGCGGTGATGCGGCGCCGGCTCACGCCCCATGAAGTACGGCTTGAGCGGATGCATCCCCGCCGTCGTGAGCAGGACCGACGGGTCGTACTCGGCGGGCACCAGCGACGCGGACGCCAGCCGCCGGTGGTCGCGGGCCACGAAGAATTCAATGAAGGTGCGGCGTATCTCGTCCGAGGTCATGCGATCGAGAGTCTAGGTCGGCGCGATCGTGGCGGCGCGGCACCCGCGCGGCACGATTAGCCTGGACCCGGTGCGCCGCCGCCTCATCTGGCTGCCCGCCGCGCTCATCCTGCTGGTGCCCGCGGCGCCCGCCGCCGCGCGCTACCCGTGGCGGCCGATCGAGGAAGCCGCGTTCGGCGACCCGGGGAATCGCGGCGTCGTCGCCCTGGAGGCGTTCGGCAGCCGGCTGTTCGCGGGGACGGAGCGCTGGGGCGGCAGCGGCCCGGCGCAGCTGTGGACTAGCGCGTCGGGCGAGCCGCGCTCCTGGACGCGGGTCGGCGACCTGCGCCCGCCGCCGCCGGCCTCGGCCACCGCGATCTCGGCGCTGGCCGGCGCGCCGGGGGGTCCGCTCTTCCTCGGCACCGCCGACCCCGCCGGCGCCGCGGTGTACCGGTCCGGCGACGGCGTCACCTGGGAACTGGCCACCGGCCCCGGAAGCGGGTGGCTCCCGGCGCGCGCGCTCGCGGTCAGCGCGCTGGCCGTGCACGGCGGCGCCGTCTACGCCGGCACGCGCCACCCGCGCGGCGGCGCGCTGTGGCGCGCACCACTGACGGGCGGGCGGTTCGAGCGGGTGCTGGCCTTCGGCGGGCGCCGCGCGGTCACCGATGCGGTGACCGCGCTCCAGCGCTTCCGCGGCCATCTGTACGCCGGCACCCACCGGACGGCCGGCAACGGGCGCCTGTGGCGCTCAGCCAGCGGCGCGCCCGGAACCTGGCGCGCCGTGCGCGTCCACGATCGCGGTCGGGTTCGTCCCGGCAACGTCACGATGGGCTCCGCGCTCGCCGTGTTCGAGGGCGCGCTGCACGTCGCCACGCGCAACCCGCGCTTCGGGGCCGAGCTGTACCGCACGCGCGACGGGCGGCGCTGGAGCGTCGCAACGTACGCGGGAATCCCGGGCGCCGAGCGGCGCCACGAGGAGATCCACGACTTCGCGCGGACCTTCGATTACCTGTGGATGATCGAGGCCGTGGGGCTGGCGCGGGTATGGCGAGCGCAATCCCACGAGCTGTCCCCAGGCGAGATCTCTTTGGGCTTCCATCAGACGAACGACGACGGGTTCGGCCGGCGCACGATCCGCGGCGGCCTGCCGGTGGTGGCGGCCTTCCGCGACGCCGTCTACTGGGGCGGGCGCGACACGGTGCACGGGGCGCAGGTGTGGCGGGTGGGCCAAGCGGACATCGACCGCTTCGATGGCATCGGCCCCGGCGTTCGCTTCGCCCCCGGGCCCCTGAGGCTCGCGCCCGGCGGGGTGGTGGCGGTGACGATCCGCTGCCCGCGGGAGGACCCGAACGGATGCCGCGGCCAGCTGACCGTGCGCACCCACGGAATCTTCCGAATCGGCGCGGTCCGCCGGCGCATCCTCATCGGCCGGAAGATCTTCGAGATGGACGCCGGCCGCTCGCTCACCCTGCGCTTCCGCGTACCCGCCGCCGAGCGCCGGGTGCTGCGGCGACTGGGCCGCGTCGGGGTGCGCGCCCGCAGCCTCGAACTGGACAACGCGCACGACAGCGTCGCGGACTACGTCCTGGAGGCGTGAGCGTCAGGCGGCGACCGTCGCGTGGCCGACGACGAGGTCGCCGTCGAGGAACACCGCGGTCTGCCCGGGCGCGGCGCCGAGCACCGGCTCGTGCAGGTCGACCCGCAGCCGCGCGTGGCGCCCCGCGGCCGGCGTCCCCTCGATGCCCGCGGCCAGGGGCTTGGACCGGTAGCGCAGCTTCACCGAGTCCACCCGGCTCGCGTCGCGGCGCAGCACCGCGCCGCGCACGTCGACCCGCGTGCGTCGCAGCTCCTCGCGCGAGCCCACGACCACGCGGTTGGCGCGGGCGTCGGTCTCCAGCACGTACAGCGGCGCGGTGGCGGCGACGCCCAGGCCCTTGCGCTGGCCGACGGTGTACCCGTGGTGCCCGCGGTGGCGGCCCAGGACGCGGCCGCCGCGGTCGACGATGTCGCCGGGGAGCTCGCGCGGGCCGCCATGGCGGCGCAGGAACGCCGCGCGGTCGGTGCCGGCGAGGAAGCACAGGTCCTGCGAGTCGGGCCGTCGCGCGACGGGCAGACCGGCCTCGGCCGCGAGCTCGCGGACCTGCGGCTTGCGCAGGTCGCCCAGCGGAAAGCGCATGCCGGCCAGCGTCTCGGGCGACATGGCGGCCAGCATGTAGCTCTGGTCCTTGGCCGGGTCGGCGGCGGCGCGCAGCAGCAACCCGTCCGCGTCGCCGGCGATCCGCGCGTAGTGACCGGTCGCGAGCTTGTCCGCGCCCACACGTCCGGCCAGCTCGAGCATCGCGTCCAGCCGCACGTGGCCGTTGCAGCGGATGCAGGGATTCGGGGTCAGACCGCCGGCGTGGTCCTCGACGAACGGGTCGACGACGCCGGCGCGGAACTCCTCGCGCAGGTCCAGCGTGAGGTGCGGGAGGCCCATCCGCCGCGCCAGCGCCCGCGCGCCGCGGACCGCCGCCGCGGAGCAGCACGATCGCTCGCCGTCGTTCTCCGGGTCGGCCCAGAGCTCGAGCGTGACGGCGACGACGTCGTCGGAGGTCGCGCACAGGAGGGCCGCGACGGCGCTGTCCACTCCGCCGCTCATCGCGACGAGCGTGCGGCCCGGGGCCAGGCGCGCGTTTGCGTCGGCGCGGACGGCGGCGCCGAGGGCGCGTGCGAGCGCGTCGGCGGCCAGCTCGGCCGCGTGGCGCTTGGCGGGGTGCAGGCCGTCGAGCTCGGTCGAGATCTCGTCGGGTCCCACGCGGGCGGCGTCGAGCACACTCGCGCCGCAGGTGAGCGCCACCGCCGCGCTGCCGGCGGCCAGCGCCGCGCCGCAGCCGTGCCCGTCGAAGGAGGCCGCCGCGACGCGATCGCCCTCGACCGCCACGGTGATCCGGACCAGGTCGCCGCACGCGGCGCCGCCGGCGGCGCCGCTGTAGCCACCGCGCACGGGCTCGCCCCGGCCCACCGGCGCGTCGAGATGCTCCTGAAATCCGCGCGGTTCCATGCGAAACGCGAGTGTAGAGCGCGCCGCAGGCCCGGCCGAGCGGAAGCATTGTTGACTTGACCGCGTATATCGCGGCTAAGTCAACATCGTGGCTAGCGGGTGCGCAGGCGGGTGCGGCGGGTGGCGGTTGCGGTGCGGCCCTCGCGGTCGACGGCCGCGACCTCGACGGTGACCGCAGTCAGGCCGCGGCGGCCGCGCAGGAGGCGCAGGCCGCGTGCGTTCAGGCTCGCGTGCACCATCGCGCGACCGCCCGTCACGGGTGCGCGGCCGGACGCGATCTCCACGCCGCGCCGCACGACGCGTACCGCGCACGCGCGCAGGTCGGTCCCGGCGGCGCGGCAGCCGAACTGCATCCGCCCCCGGCGGACCTTCGAGTGCGAGCCGAGGATCGCCCGCACGGTCAGGGGCGCGGCGCGCGACCCCACCCAGATCGGGCTCGAGACCGTCTCGATGGCGGTCCCGCGCATCAGCTGGAGGCGGTAGCGCCCCGGGCCGGCGCCCGCCAGCGACAGCGTCGCCTCGGAGCCGACCACGGGCTGAGTCCGGATCACCTCGCGACCGCGCAGCAGCTGCAGCTCGTACGGCCCCCGCTCCCCGGCGTTCAGCACGCGCGCCACGAGGTCCGCGGCGGGCGCGTCGACCGTGTCGCCCATGATCGCCACGGGGCGCTGCGGGGCGCCGGGCACCCGCGCCTCGAAGCGCAGGTCCGGTCCGCGCTGGCCGAACAGCTTCACGTACGTGTGGCCCGCCTCGACGCCGCGCTGGATGCCCCGCTCCGACAGCTCGTCGGCGTAGACGACCGTCGTCGCCTGCCCCACCGGCGCCTGCGTCACCGGGTCCTCGGTGCGCCCCGCGAGCTGCGAGTCGCTCGAGCCGATCGCGGCCACGTGCCAGCCGGTGTCCAGCACGTCCTCCCAGAAGGAGATGGCCGTGAGCACGAAGGGGCTGGGACCCGGCTGGCCCGGCGCCGCGTTGAGGCCCGCCACGCCGGTCGCCACCTCGATGCCGTCCACCAGCTCGTAGCGCGTCTCCTCCGGTGGGTAGTCCCACGGGCAGCCGCGGCAGAAGCCGGCGAAGACGCTCGACGGAAAGATCGTCGGGTGGTTGACCTGCGCGAACCCGCCGGCGCGGTCGATCTCGGCGAGCACCTCGCGCGGCGGCCGCGGCCCGCGGCGCAGCACCAGGTTGCCGTCCGGACGGCGCTCGTGCACGGGCCCCGTCCGGTAGTCGACGAAGCGGCCGGTCGCCATGTTGTGGAAGTGGCCGCGGTAGGTGATGACCTCCGCCGCGCGCAGGATCGTCTTGGAGGGATGGCGCGGCTGGTGGCGGCCGATCTCGCCCCACGCCGCGTCCGTGACGTAGTCCGAGAGGTTCACGAAGTCCAGCCCGGCGCCGCCCTGCGACAGCGGCCGGAACGCGTAGTCGAAGACCTCGGTCATCGTCGCGACGCCGAAGCGCGAGTGCTCGGCGTGGACGTGGAAGTCGCCGGCGTACCAGCCGGCCTCGCGGCGCGCCGGACGGCGGTCGTAGGGCGCCGGGCGGTACGGCTCGTCGGCGTAGGCCCGCTCGCGCGACAGCTCGATCTCCACGCGCCACGCGACCGTCCCGTCGGGGTCGCCCTCGGCTTGCGAGACGACCGACCCCACTCCCAGCTCGACCGCCCAGGTGCCCGCCGAGATCGGGCCGGGCTTGAACCCGCGCGTGGTCCTCCCGGGCACGCGGCCACGCGGGGCCGCCCGGTACTCGGCCTCGCTGGAGAACCCCTCCGGCGAGACCGTCACGTCCGGGTGGCTGGAGCCGCCCCAGCCGCGGAACTCCTCGCGCCCCCACAGCGCCTGCGGCGACGGCCGCGCCTCGTAGAGCCCGAGGTCGAGCGTGTGGCGCACGCGCTGGGCGACGGGCTCGGGCGGCTGGTCGTAGCAGTACTTCACGCGCACGGCCGTCGTCCCCGCGGGGACGTCGAATGGAAGCAGCACGTAGGAGCCCTGCAGCTCGTCCGCGAAGCGGCCCGTGACCACACGGTCGGCCCGGATCGCGTCGCCCGGACACGAGACGGGCGCCTGGGCCGAGGCGTCAGCGGCCGCGACGGCCAGCGTCGCGAGCGCCGCGGTGGAGATGGCGCGCAGACGATCCCCCACGTTCCCGAGGATAGGCCCGCCGGATGGCGACCGGCGCAGTCGCGCCGTTACTCCCCGTAGGGGTCGGAGTCCGCGGTGTCGTCGGGCTCGCCGACGGGATTGTTGAGCTGGTGGTGGGGATCGCGGTCCGTCTCGGCGGCGCGCGGCTCGCCCGCCCCCGGCTCGTGGACCGGTCCGGGGTCCGCCTCGTCGCGCTCCTTGCGCTCCAGCGGGCGCCCCGCCGCCTCGGCCTCGTCGTGCGGGCGCTCGTTGTGGTCCTCGGTCTCGCGGAGATGCTGGCTTATGCGATCGGCCATGGCGTTGGCCTACCCGTGCGGGGCGCGCCGTACTCTCCCGCGCGATGTCCGCGCGCATCTCAGCCTGGATTCCCGAGCCGGCCGACCTCGAGGGCGCGCCGGCGCAGGTAGACCTGCACGCGATCCCGCGCGAGGGCCCCCTGCCGCCCGCCTTCCACGACGCCGAGTTCGTCGTTCCGCCCCACGGCAGCCGCCGCGTGCTGGACGCGCTCCCCGACATGCCGCGGCTGCGTGTCGTCCAGGCGCTGTCCGCAGGCGTGGAGTGGCTGCTTGCGCACGTCCCGCCGAGCGTGACGGTGTGCACGGCGCGCGGCGCGTACGACGTCGCCGTGGCCGAGTGGGTGGTGGCGGGCGTGCTCGCCGACGCCAAGCGCCTCGCGCAGTTCCGCGATCGCCAGCGCGAGCGCCGCTGGGAGCCGGCCCTGCTGGACGAGGTGGCGGGCCGTCATGCGCTGATCGTCGGCTGCGGCTCTATCGGCCGCGCGGTCGCGCGGCGCCTGGAGGCGCTCGGAGTCTCGATCCAGGGTGTCGCCCGGCGTGCCCGTCCCGGCGTGGCGGCCACGGCGCAGCTGCCGGACCTCCTCCCCGCCGCCGACTTCGTAATCGTGCTCGTCCCCCACACGCCCGAGACGGCGCGGCTCTTCGACGCCGGGACGCTGGACCGGATGAAGCCCGGCGCCCTGCTCGTCAACGCCGCGCGCGGCGCCGTGGTCGACACCGGCGCGCTGCTCGAGCGCCTGCGGTCGGGTCGCCTGCGCGCCGTCCTCGACGTCACCGACCCCGAGCCGCTGCCGCCCGACCACCCGCTGTGGGACGCGCCCGGCGTGACGATCACGCCCCACGCCGCCGGCGACACGCCCGCGGGCGAACGCCGCGCCCGCGAGCTGCTCGCCGCCCAGCTGCGCCGCTACGCCGCCGGCGAGCCGCTCGCCAACGTCGTCGCCGACGGCTACTGAGCGCCGCTACACGGCGTCGGCCACAGGTACCGGCTCCTCGATCCCGGCCTCGGGCGAGACGAGGATCGCGCCCTCGCCCGAGGCGTAGGCCTCCTCGCCGTGCTGCGTGACGTCCATCCCGATCGACTCGTCGTGCTCGCTCGTGCGCAGCGGCATGACGAGGCCCATCAGCTTCAGCAGCGCGAACGTCATCGCGAACGCGTAGGCCGGCGCGGCGACCGCCGCCAGCGCCTGCCACTTCAGCTGCGTCGCGTTGCCGTACAGCAGGCCGTCGGAGATCGCGTTCCAGTTCTGCTGGGCGAAGAACCCGATGAACAGGATGCCCGTCAAGCCGGCGATGCCGTGCGCCGCGAGCACGTCGAGCGTCTCGTCCACGCGGGTGCGCGGGCGCCACACGATGACCGCGTAGCAGGGCAGCGCGCCGGCCGCACCGAGGGCCAGGGCCCAGCCCGGGCTGACGAACCCGCCGGCCGGGGTGATGAGCACGCAGCCGACGATGATCGCGGTGGCCGCGCCGACCGCCGTGACACGGCGGCCGCGGAGCGCGTCGAGCACGAACCACACCAGGAGGCTGGCGGCCGGGCACAGCAGCGTGTTGGTGAAGGCCAGGACGCTGTTCTGGCCCGTGGTGAAGCCGCTGCCGCCGTTGAAGCCGAACCAGCCGAACCACAGCAGCGCCGCGCCCAGCAGGACGAACACGGAGTTGTGCGGGAGCAGAGCCTGGCGCCCGTAGTCCTTGCGCGCCCCCACCACGATCGCCGCGGCGAGCGCCGAGAAGCCCGACGCCATCTCGACGGCGATGCCGCCCGCGAAGTCCAGCGTCCCGCCCTCGATCAGCCAGCCGCCGCCGAAGCCCCAGTGCGCGAGCACGGCGTAGACCAGGATCGACCACAGCGCCGCGAACGCGATCCACGCGCCGAAGCGCATGCGCTCGACCACGGCGCCGGAGATCAGCGCGATCGTGATGATGCAGAACGTGGCCTGGTAGGCCATGAACAGCAGGTGCGGGATCGTCATGCCGTCCCGCGGCTCGAAGGTGACGTCCTTGAGGAAGGCGTGGCCGAGGCCGCCGACCAGATCGCCCGTCCCGTCGAAGGCCAGCGAGTAGCCGACCGCGGCCCACGTGACCGCGCCGATCGCGATCGCCGAGACGCACATCATGAAGGTGTTCAGCGTGTTCTTCCCGCGCACCAGCCCGGCGTAGAAGAGCCCCAGCGCCGGCGTCATCAGCAGCACCAGCGCCGTGGCGACGAGCATCCAGGCGGTGTCGCCCGTGTTGATCTCGGCGGGCATCAGACGTTCACCGGCGTCACGGCGCGGTTGTCGGTCTCGCCCGTGCGGATGCGCACCACCCGCTCGAGGGGGACCACGAAGATCTTGCCGTCGCCGACGTCGCCGGTGCGACCGCCGTCGCACAGGGCGTCGATGGTCGGCTGCACGAACTCGTCGGAGACCGCGATCTCGAAGCGGATCTTGTCCGCGAGGCCCATCTTCACGGTCGTGCCGCGGTACGTCTCGACCCGGTCGAGCTCGCCGCCGTGCCCCTGGACACGGCTCAGCGAGACGCCGCGCACCTGCGCGCGGTAGAGGGCCTCCAGCACGTCGTTCGCCTTCTCGGGCCGGACGATGCCGATCACGAGCTTCAAAACCACACCTCTTTCGGTCGCTGACGCGATCCTCGGAGGTGGGACCCGTCCCCGTCGTTCGACCGGCGTACAAGATTTCCCGGGGCGCTTTGGCCCTCGCGGCGAACGCGCCTTAGAGAGGGATCTCGCCGCGCGTCAGCGCCATCGCGACCGCCTGCACGCGCGTGCGCGCGCCCAGGCGGGCCATCGCGTTGCGCACGTGCGTCTGCACCGTCGGGTTGCTGATCGACAGCTCCTCGGCGATCTGCGGGCCGTCCAGGCCGACGGCCAGCAGCGTCATGACCTCTCGCTCGCGCCGGGTGAGACGCGACGTCTTCTCGGGGAGGACCGGCGGCGGGCCTTCGGGCTCGGGCGGGAACGTGACGACGG
The DNA here is from genome assembly GCA_031177685.1 of Solirubrobacteraceae bacterium. Classification (GTDB taxonomy): domain Bacteria; phylum Actinomycetota; class Thermoleophilia; order Solirubrobacterales; family Solirubrobacteraceae; genus AC-38. The sequence continues at coordinate 23,277 of JAPSGI010000022.1, forward strand.
AGAGATGGAGGCCTGGGCGGAAGTTGGCCGTGGCGAAGTAGCCGATCTCCAGGCGCTCGCACTCCGAAGGAGCCAGCCCGTAGCGCCCCGCGCTCGTGCCCTGCGCGAGGAAGTCGTCCCAGCCCGCGCGGAGCAGGTCGCGACACGCCGGCGCGGCGAGCTCGTCGAGCGTCCCGCCGACGATGTCCGCGCGCGACGCCCGCAGCAGGAGGCACGCCGCGCGGTTCGCGTCCACGAACCGGCGCGCGTCGTCGAGCAGGACCATCGGGTTCACGCTGCGGTCGGCCAGCGCGTTGAACCAGTCTCCACCCGGAGACGTCACTTCCCGATCCAGCACGGCACTCCCCTCCGACTCGACGCCGGGATCATCCCCCAGTCGCCACACGCGGTCCATACCACGATCCATGGAGTGAGAAAGCGGCGCATTGCTTGGCCGGCCAGCCAGTCATTGCTTTGCGGTATTTGCGGGGGCTGCCGGCTGACCGATACTGGGCGGCATGTCCGAGTCGGGGGAGTCGGCGAGGCGGCTGGAGCGCGCGCAGCTGCGCGCCTACGCCGAGGACGTCCGCCGTGCCTACGCGGGCGAGCTCGCGCGAACTCAGGAGCTGCACGCGAGCTACCTTGCCACGGTTCACGCGCTCGCCGCGGCGGTCGAGGCCAAGGACGGCTACACAGGTGGCCACATCCAGCGCGTCCACGAGCTCGGGATCCTGCTGGCGCGCCGGCTCGTTCCCGGCGATGCCGAGGACCCGCAACTCGCGTACGGGTTCCTGCTCCACGACGTCGGGAAGCTGGCCGTCCCCGACGCCGTCCTCACCAAGCCGGGCAAGCTGACCAAGCGGGAATGGGTGCTGATCCGGCGCCACCCCGAGGCGGGCGCGCGCATCCTGGCCGGCATCTCCTTCCTCGATCGCGCGCTCGACGTGGTTCTGCACCACCACGAGCGCTGGGACGGCAAGGGCTACCCGCATGGCCTGGCGGGCGAGCAGATCCCCGCGTGGGCGCGGATCTTCGCCGTGGTGGACGCCGTGGACGCGATCACCAGCGACCGCCCCTACCGCCGTGCGCAGCCGCTCTCCGTCGCCGTCGAACGCGTGCTCGCGGACGCCGGCGCCCAGTTCGACCCCGCGTGCGCGGAGGCCTTCGCCGCGCTGGATCCGCACGCCGTCCAGGCGCTGCTCGAACACCGGCCCGCGCCGGCGCTGCGCGTCGTGGATGCCGCGTAGCGCATGGCACGCATCCTCATCGCCGAGGACGATCCCAGCCTTCGGTCGCTCATCCGGGTCACGCTGGACACCGGAGGCTTCGAGATCCTCGAGGCCGCGGATGGCCCCAGCGCGCTCGAGTGGGTGCGCCGCGCCCATCCGGACCTCGTGTTCCTCGACTGGCAGATGCCGGGGATGTCCGGACTCGACGTCGTGCGCGCGCTGCGCGCGGACTCGGGCACCGCGACGACACGGATCGTGATGGTGACCGCGCGAGGACGCAAGGCGGACGAGGCCGCCTGCCGCCGCGCCGGCGTGGACGACTTCATCGTCAAGCCGTTCTCGCCCCTGCGCCTGCTGGACAAGGTGCTCGAGGTGCTGGGCCCGGACGCGCTGTTGCACTGAGCGCGCCGTCCATCGGCCGTCGCTAAGGGGCTTTCGCCGAACTGCCGACACGGGAAGGGATGGATCAGGTCTCGCGTCCCATGCAGGTCCTCCTGATCGCCACGCTCGCCTTCGCGGCGGTGTGGTTCGTCGCGCTGCGCCCGAAGACCGACCCGGGGGGCGCGCCGGCGACTCCCGCCGCCGCCAAGGCGGCTCCCCCGGCCAAGTCCGCCGTCCCCGGCGCGCCGGGCGATGCGCTCGACAAGGCGCGCGCCACCAGCGCGCAGGCCGATGCGGCCGTGCCGTCGAGCGGACCGCAGACCGCGCCGGTGGCCGCGACCCCGCGGCCGCAGCCGCGGGCGGCCCAGCCGCCGGCCGCGCCGCGCGCGGGCAAGCGCAAGGCGCGCCGCGCCGAACCGGCGGGCGCGTCGCCGCACAAGGTGCGCCAGGCGCTCCTGCGCCGCCACGCCGTAGTGCTGCTCTTCTACTCCGACGCCGGTGCGGACGACCGCGCGGTGCACTCCGAGGTGGCCGGGGTCGCGCGCCGCGGCGGTCGTGTGAACGTGTGGTCGGTGCCGGTCAGCGGCCTGTCGCGCTTCAAGAACGTCCTCGCCGGCGCGCAGGTCCTCCAGACCCCCGCCGTGCTGATCCTCTCGCCGCGTGGGCGCCCGCCCGTGCTGCTCAACGGCTACACCGACGTCGCCGAGATCGACCAGATCACGGCGGCCGCCCTGCGCAAGCCGCGCTAGGCCGTCCGCGGCGGCGCCTGCGCGCGCAGTCCCAGCTCCTTGAGCTGGCGCTCGTCGACGGGCGCGGGCGCACCGGTCAGCGGGTCGGCGCCCGTGGCCGTCTTGGGAAACGCGATGGACTCGCGGATGTTGACCTCGCGCAGCGAGCGCCAGCCCGCGAGCAGCGCCACGAGCCGGTCGATGCCCAGCGCGATGCCACCGTGCGGGGGCGCGCCGTAGCGCAGGGCGTCGAGCAGGAAGCCGAAGCGCTCCTGCGCCTCCTGCGGTCCGATGCCGATCAGCTCGAAGACCTTGCGCTGGACGTCGAGATCGTGGATGCGGATCGATCCGCCGCCCAGCTCGAAGCCGTCCATGACCAGGTCGTAGGCGCGCGAGCGCAGGGCGCCAGGGTCGTCGAGGTCGCCCTCGGGCGCCGTGAACGGGTGGTGCAGCGGGTCCCAGCGCTCCTCGGCCTCGTTGCGCTCGAACATCGGGAAGTCGACGACCCAGTGGATCTCGTGGTGTCCGTCCGCCACCACGTCGAAGCGCTCCGCCAGCTCCAGGCGCAGCTGACCCAGCACGATGGCCGCGGTGCGCGGGACGTCGGCGACGATCAGCAGCAGGTCGCCGGACTGGGCGCCCAGGCGCGTGACCACGCCGGCGCGCTCCTCGTCGGAGAGGAACTTGGCGATCGGCGAGCGCCAGCCGCCGTCCTCCTCCACGAAGGCCCACACCAGGCCCTTGGCCCCGAAGCGCTGCGCCAGCTCCGTGAGCCCGTCGAGCTCCGAGCGCGCCACCTCGCGCGCCCCCGCGTTGATGCCGCGCACGACGCCGCCGGAGGCCAGGGCGCCGGAGAAGACCTTGAACTCGCTGCTGGACAGCGCCGCGCCGAGGTCCTCGATCTCCATCCCGAAGCGCGTGTCGGGACGGTCGATCCCGTAGCGCCCGACGGCGTCGTCGTAGGGCATGCGCGGCCACGGCGGCGCCGGCATCTCGTACTCCGCGGCCTCGAACACCGCATGGATCACGGCCTCGGTCGTCCCGATCACGTCCTCCTCGTCAACGAAGGACATCTCGAGGTCGAGCTGCGTGAACTCGGGCTGGCGGTCGGCGCGCGGGTCCTCGTCGCGGAAGCAGCGGGCGATCTGGAAGTAGCGCTCCAGACCGCCCACCATCAACAGCTGCTTGAACAGCTGCGGCGACTGGGGCAGCGCGAAGAAGGCGCCGGGCTGGTGGCGGCTGGGCACGAGGAAGTCGCGCGCGCCCTCCGGCGTGGAGCGCGTGAGGATCGGCGTCTCGACCTCCACGAAGTCGCGCTCGGCCAGCGCGCGGCGGATCGTCTGGTTGACACGGTCGCGCAGGATCAGGGTGTCGCGCTGGGGCGCGCGGCGCAGGTCGAGGTAGCGGTGGCGCATGCGCAGCAGCTCGTCGAGGTCGCGCTCCTCGTCGAGCGGGAAGGGCGGCGTGTCGGCGTCGGCCAGCTGCTGCACCGCGGCGACGTCCAGCTCCACCTCGCCGGTGGGCATCGCGGGGTTGACGTTCGCGGGATCGCGCGCCGCCAGCGTCCCCGTGGCGCTGAGCACGTCCTCGGCGCGCAGGTCGCGCGCCGCCGCGTGCGCGTCCGGCGCCGTCTCGGGGTGGAAGACGAGCTGGAGCAGACCGGTGCGGTCGCGCAGGTCGATGAAGACCAGGCCACCGTGGTCGCGGCGGCGATGCACCCAGCCCGCAACGCGGACCTCGCCGCCCGCGTCGGCCGCGCGCGGCGCGCCGGCCCAGGTGTCGCGGTAGGCGTTGGGGCGCGGGGGGCGCATCACAGCTCGCGCCCGCGGATGACCTCGCGCACGACCCGCCCGGCGTCCACCGCACGCTGGTCGCCGCTCTCCATGTCGCGCAGCTCGGTTCCCTCCTCGCCCAGGATCGCCACGAAGCGCGCGCCGACGCGGTCGGCCTGCTTGAGCTGGCCCTTCAGCGAGCGCCCGGCCAGCTCGAGCTGCGCACCCAGCCCGGCGCGCCGTGCCTCGCCCGCCAGGGCGAAGGCGGTGGCGCGGTCGCCGGGCCGCACGAACGCGACGTAGAGGTCGACGGGGGGCGGCGCCACCGGCGGGCGGTCGGCGGCCAGCAGGATGCGCTCCACGCCGGCGGCCCATCCGCATCCGGGCGTGTCAGGGCCGCCGATCATCTCCACCAGGCGGTCGTAGCGCCCGCCGCCGCCGACGCCGCTCTGCGCGCCCAGCTCGCTGGACTCGAACTCGAACACCGTGCGCGTGTAGTAGTCCAGGCCGCGCACCAGCGTCGGATCGACGTCGTAGTGGACGCCGGCCCCGTCGAGCAGGCGGCGGACCTCCGCGAAGTGGGCGGCGTCGTCGGCGTCGAGGCGGTCCAGCAGCTTGGGGGCGTCGGCCATCAGGTCCTCGATCCCGGCGGCGTCGAAGGCGCGCAGCGGGTTGAGGTCGATGCGCTCGGCCACCTCGCGCGGCAGGCGCTCCTCGTGCGCGCGCAGGTAGGCCTGCAGCTCCTCGCGGTAGGCGGCGCGCGTCTCCGGCGTCCCCAGGCTGGAGATCCGCAGCCGGATCCCGTGCGTGTTCAGCGCGTCCAGCAGGTCGGCGAGCAGCAGGATCGTCTCGGCGTCCACGGCGGGGTCGTCGGAGCCGATGGCCTCCGCGCCGACCTGCCAGAACTGGCGGTAGCGGCCGGCCTGCGGGGCCTCGTGGCGGTAGAAGCTGCTCAGGTACCACAGGCGCACGGGCTGGGCGTGCTTGTGCATCCCGTGCTCGACGTAGGCGCGGCACACCGGGGCGGTCCCCTCCGGCCGCAGCGTCAGCGAGCGTCCCCCCTGGTCCTCGAAGGTGAACATCTCCTTGCGCACGATGTCGGTCGCCTCCCCCACCCCGCGCGCGAACAGCTCGGTCGCCTCGAAGGTCGGCGTCTCGACGCGCCGGTAGCCGGCGGCCTCCAGCACGCGGCGCGCCTCGCGCTCGACCGCCTCGCGCGCGTCCGCGTCGTCGGGCAGCACGTCGAAGGTGCCGCGCGGCGCTTGGAGCTTGCTCACTGGGAAGCGAGCTCTCGCAGGAAGGGATTCGTGCGGGCTTCCCGCCCCAGAGTGGTGAGGCCCATGTGACCCGGGAAGACGCTGGTCTCGGGTGGCAGCGCGTCGAGCAGCCTCCCGATCGAGGCGGCGAGTGTCGGCCAGTCGCCGCCGGGCAGGTCGGTGCGGCCCACGCTGCCCTGGAAGATGACGTCGCCGGAGAACAGGGCCTGCTCGTCGGGCACCGAGTAGGCGACGTGGCCCGGACTGTGGCCCGGGACGAAGTGCACGTCGATCCGCATGCCCGCCAGCTCGAGCGTCTCGCCGCCCTCGACCGTCTTGTCGGCGTCGTAGCTCTCGAACGGGCCGAACCCCGGCCAGGGGACGTAGTCCATGATGCTGGCCAGGACGGGCACCTCGATCTTCGGGCAGTAGACCGGGGCGCCGGTGGCGCGCGCGACCGGGGCGACGGCGCCGACGTGGTCGAAGTGCGTGTGGGTGAGCAGGATCGCCTCGACCGCCACGCCGAGCTCCTTCACCGCGCCGAGGATGCGCTCCGCCTCGTCGCCGGGGTCGACGATCAGCGCCCTGTCGGACCCGTCGCGGCGCGCGACGAAGCAGTTCTCCTGCACCGGCCCGACGGTGAACATTCGGACGTCCATCAGTCCCCCTGCCGCTTCTTGGCCATCCGGCGCCTGTAGAGGAACGAGTCCGTGTAGAAGCCGAGCGGGATGTAGACGAGGAACATGAAGATGGCGATGGGGATCGCCGCCTGCAGGGGCTGGCGGAACAGCGCGACGACCGCCACGAGGAAGATCGCCGCCGCCACGCCCGCGCGGCTGGCCGCGCCCTGCCAGGTGGGCGGCTTGTCGAAGCGGTTCGCGCGCGCCGCGCGGCGGTCCGCGCCGCGCTCCGCGGGCTCCGGCTTGCGCCCGGTGCGCCCGCGCGCCTCGATGGTCCCGGCGGGCGTCCCGCGGTGCTTGGTGCGGCGCTTGCGCTTGGCCTGGGCCATCGCCTCCCAATCTATCGGCCGAGGCGTTCGAGCAGGTGGCGGTCGGGGTCGAATCCGGGGACCGGGACGTCCGCGGGGAAGCCCGCGAACGCGGCCTGCGGCGCGAGGCCGACCAGCTCCGCGCCGGCAACGGGAGCGTGCCGGCGCACCGCCTCGACGACGTCGCGCAGCGGGGTGTCGTAGGGGCGCTCGACGTTGAACGAGACCTGCGCGGCGCGCTCGTGGTCGAGCCACAGGCCGATCGCGCGGACGCCCGGCAGGCCCTCGTCTCCCCCCTCGCGGATCCGCGCGGCGATGGCGCGGGCGTCCTCCAGCGTCGCCGCGGGCGACAGCAGCACGTTGAAGGCGACCAGCGGCGGGCGCGCGGTCACGAGGACCGCGCCCGCGGTCGGGTGGATGCGCGGAGGGCCGAAGTCGGGTTGCAGCGCGCCGGTGGCCAAACGCCGGGCGAGGTTGTAGAGGCCGCCCTCGCGCAGCTGCGCGCGGGTGCGCCCGCCGCCGAGCGCGCCGTAGAGGAAGACGGGAGCGTCGAGGGCGCGCGCGATCTCGTCCGCGGCCACCAGCGCCTCGGCGACTGCGGCGCCGCGGCTTTGGTCGTCGAGGTGGACGACGGGGGCGACGTCCAGCGCCCCGACGCACGGGTGGACGCCGGTGTGGCGGCCCATGTCCACGCGCTTGGCGGTCTCGCGCGCGCCCTCGGTCAGCGCCTGGGCGAGCGTCCCGGGTGCGCCGGAGAGCGTGTAGACCGAGCGGTTGTGGTCCGGGTCGACGTGGAGGTCGAGGAGCCGCGCGCCGCCGGCCTCGAAGGCGCCGCCGATCGCCGCGATCGTGCCCTGGTCGCGCCCTTCGGAGACGTTGGGGACCGCCAGCAGGCTCACGTGAGCAGCGTGCCGGCGTCCAGGATCGTCTCGCCGTCGAGCTCCAGCGTGGCGTCGCGCACGACGCAGTCGAGGTGGACGGGGACGGAGACGTTGCCGCCGATGCCCGCGCTGGCGCCGAACGCGACGTGGACGGTGCCGAGGATCTTCTCGTCCTCCAGGACGTTCCCGGTGAGCGTGGCGCGGTCGTTGGTCCCGACGCCCAGCTCGGCGAGGTTGGTGCCGGGGCGGCCGTGGGCCTGGAGCAGCTCGAGGAAGGTCTCGCCGGCCGGGGTCCCGGTGGCGCCGGTGATGTGCCCGTCCGCGACGGTCAAGCGCGCCGGCGGGTCGACGAGGCCGACCGCGGCCAGGGAGGACGCCACGAGCGTCCCCTCTCCCCCGGCGGGCGAGACGAAGCCCTCGCCGCACGGGAGGTTGCCGAAGGCGCCGGGCGCGCGCAGGTCGCCGTCGTCGGCGATCCCGGCGCGGTCCCGGACATCGAGGCGCAGGTCGGTCCCGCGGGGGCACGTGAGGCGTGCCTCGGCGGCCGCGTCGAGACGGCGCGCGACGGCGGCGCAGCGCGCGCGCAGAGCGTCGAAGTCCACCGCCATCACGCGCGCGAGCATGTCCTCCGTGACGCCGGGGAGCGTCGCCCCGCGCACGCCCGCGTCGGTCGCCCGCTTGCGCGCGCTCGTGTGCGAGAGCGACTTGGTGGTGGGCGCGACGTAGGCGTCGGCGGCGGAGAGCGCGGCGGCGACGGGTGCGGGCGGCTCCGCGCCATGGGTGGGGCGCTCCTCGATGAGGGCGAGCGTCGCGTCCGCCCCGGCCGCCTGCGCTCGCTCGCGTAGCGCCTCGCCGAGGGCGCGGGTCCCGGGGTCCGCGACGACCAGGACCTGCTCCCCGGGACGAATCCCCAGGCAGTCGTGCACGACGGCGTGCAGGGCGCGATCGAGGTCGTTCGGAGAGGTCATGGACGCATGTACGAACACCGGCGCTCATGCCGGGGCCCGGCTCGGTCGATCCTTTCACGGAGCGGGGTTGCCGGCTGCGGCCCCGCTCCGGCGGCCCCGCTCTCTCCAATGCGCTCCTTGCCTTCCCATAGCGACGGCTTCACGCTGGTCGAAGTCCTGGTCATCACGCTCGTGATCGGGATCCTGGCCGCGATCGCCCTTCCCACGTTCCTCGGTCAGGCCGACCGCGGGTACGACGCCACGGCGAAGTCCGACACCGCGTCGCTCGCGTCGCTGATGGAGCAGTGCTGGGTGGAGTCCGAGGACTTCGGCGAGTGCGACACCGAGGCCGAGCTGACGGGCGACCCGGGCGACGGGACCGGCCTGCCCGTGGGCGACGGCGTCGGCGAGGTCGAGATCGTCGAGGCCGCCGAGCGCACCTACAGCCTGCACAACCGCTCGCGCTCCGGCTCCTCCTACCGAGTGTTCCGCCCCGCCACCGGCCCCCAGGACCGCACCTGCGAGCCACAGAGCCGCGGCGGCTGCCAAGCGGACGGGACCTGGTAGCGGCGCCTAAACTGAAGTCCCCGCCGGAGTAGCTCAGTCGGTTAGAGCAGCGGAATCATAATCCGCGTGTCGGGGGTTCGAGTCCCTCCTCCGGCATCGGAAGGCGCTGCAAATAAGCCTGTTTCGGCCGGACGGATCGGCCGATGGCGATATGGCTGCTTGCAGGAGTTTTCCGTGTGGCTTGTCAGACGTGCTGACAAAACTGACCCCCCGCATGACCCCCGTAAGGGCTTAGGGGGACGAACCGCCCGCGCTGCCGGCCATTGACGCCGGACGACGCGCGGAATCTGGATCCGCGTGTCGACCCCGGTTGTCTTGTCCGCGGTACGCGGGAAAATGTGAGCCTTGCCTTATCTCCTTCCGGATTCGAACGTTCTACGGGGGCGTATCGTCGATCCTCGGACCACCGGCCCATGGCAGACGCTCCTGAACGAGAGCTCACGCTCGGGATGGACAATCGTCCTTAGCGAACTTGTCGAGTGGGAACTTGCAGCGATCCTTCGCCGTCATCTCGAGCGACAGCAATCTAGAGCCCGTGGGGCCACGCGAGCGCTAGAGCGCTTTACGAATGTGCCCGAGATCGAAATCGACGTGGGCGCGACCGTGGCAGGTGAGATGGCGCGGCTCCGCGGCGACGTCCTCGCAGCAGGCGGTGAGCTTGGTGATGTCCCAGACGTGTCTATTGCTGCCTTGGCTCTCCGGGCAATTGACCGCAGGCCTCCGTTTGACGAGAGGGGCTCGGGTTTTCGCGACGCCATCATCTGGGAAACGGCTATCGGACTTGCTGCGGAGGGAGAGGCTGTCCTGCTCATCTCAACGGACGAAGCGTTTGCGGAGAGCGACGCTTTGCACCCCCAGCTCGCCGCTGAAGCTAGAAGCCGCTGCGCCGCAGGCGGCGGCATCGAGTTGGCGAAGACCCTTCACGACGCGCTCGACGGCATCAAGAACCCTGTTCCGTCAAGAACCGTGGCGACTCCGAGGTATGTAGAAGTCGCCGACGCAATGATTGAGGTCTGTCGCCAGCTCGACGGATACACGCTCTCCCCGTCAGATCTCGCTCGTTTTGGTTGGCCGCGCGGCTTCGATGGCGTGCGAATCAGCGACGCGGAATGGACCACAGGCCCCGTGTGGGAGGTCCTTCGCGAGGGAGCCGACGCTGTGTACCGGGGAGTTATCGGCGTTAGAGCATCTATCGACGCGCGGGCGACAGCCGAGCTGCTGTACGACACCGAGATCGGCCGGCTCGTTCAAGAGGGAGACCTTCGTGACATCGGGCGCGGCCTCCTCGATGACCTCGATCAGTTCCGCGTTGATCGACCTTTGATGGTGACCTTCGAGATGAAGCTGGGCCCAGGGCCGGCTTGCCGCGTCCTTGAAATACGGCTACCAGAGCCGACGCGACGCCATCAGCTTCGGCTCGACGCCGCTTAGCCGACACGCTTGTGTCCGACGCGAGTGCGAACGTATGTTCGGTGCAGGAGGCACTAGCGTTCGCCACACGAATGATGCATGAGCATGGCTGACAAGAGCGCCATCGAATGGACCGAAGCAACCTGGAACCCGGTCACGGGCTGCTCGAAGGTTTCCCCCGGGTGCGCGCACTGCTACGCAGAAACCTTCGCGGAGCGCTGGCGCGGGATCCTGGGTCACCCATACGAGCAGGGCTTCGACCTTCGGCTGTGGCCCGGACGTCTGTCGCAGCCTCTGCGATGGCGAAAGCCGCGGACGATCTTCGTCAACTCGATGAGCGATCTCTTCCACGAAGACATCCCTGACCACTTCGTCCAAGAGGTGTTCAAGGTGATGGAGCAGGCCGACTGGCACACCTTTCAAGTCCTTACCAAGCGTCCCGAGCGGGCCGCCGAGCTTGCTGGCAGGCTCCCGTGGCCCGGCAACGTATGGCTCGGCGTCAGCATCGAGAACCGACGGTTTGTGAGGCGCGCCGACCTCCTGCGTAGCGTGCCTGCCGCCGTGCGATTTATCTCTGCAGAGCCTCTACTCGGTCCCTTAGAGGAGCTTTCGCTCGATGAGATTGATTGGTTGATCGCAGGTGGGGAGTCCGGGCCTCAGCACCGACCCGTTCGGATCGAATGGGTCCGGAATCTTCGCGACACGTGCGCCCATGCAGGGGTCGCGTTCTTCTTCAAGCAATGGGGCGGCGCACGCTCTAAGTCTGGCGGGCGGATCCTTGATGGCAGGACGTGGGATGAGATGCCACGCCGGGTTCCACTTCCTGTCTCATGACGCCTGATGCCGGGCGGGCATGGGGCGTCTGGACGCGCCTCAAGCTATCGATACTGACCGAGTATCTAGATCGGTTCGCAATTGCATCGAAGGGCGCGAGCGAGCGTGTCTATCTTGACGCGTTCGCCGGCGAAGGCGTAGGTGTCGACCGACTGACGGGCGACGAGTTTCCAGGCTCTGCTCGGATTGCTCTCGAAGCTGGATCACGCGCCGGGTTTACGCGCTTTCGGTTCTTCGAACTCGAGTCGAAGGCACGCGAGCTGGAAATGCAGCTTCGCAGCGGGTATCCCGATCGCGACATCAAGGTGTACGGCGGCGACTGCAACGCCGCGATTAGGACTGCTCTCGAAGAGCTCGCCGATATACGCTGGGCGCCCGCCTTCGCCTTCATCGACCCAGACGGCATGGAGGTTGCCTGGGAAACGCTGGTCGCATTAGCGAACCACAAGCACGGCTATCGCTCCGCGACCTCCAACAAGCCGGAGTACAAGGTCGAACTCTGGATGCTGTTCCCGACCAGCGGGGTCGTTCGCACGCTCGCTCTCGATCCGGACAAGGTTTCGGCTGGGGACATTGAGCGCGCGAACC
>JAPSGI010000004.1 GCA_031177685.1 Solirubrobacteraceae bacterium
GGCGGTCGGGTCTATCGCGTGTCCGTCGTTGCGCGCCATATCTGCCTCCCTTTCGCTTCGAGGTGTACGACCTCGCTGTTGCAGCGAGAGGCGTGCGCGTTACGGCGAACTGCGAAAGTCGCGAAACACGGCCATGAGACGGTCGCGCATGTGCGTCGAAATCGCGTCCTCAGCCAGGCCGCCAAGCGAGCCCGCGAGCGACCGCATCTGCCCCAGGTACTCGGTGCACCCGGGGCACGTCTCCAAGTGGCGTTCGAGTCGCCGTGCCTCGGCCGTCGGCAGAGCCCCCTCGAGGTACTCGGTCATGATCTCGACCTCTTCGATGCAGGCGAGATCGTGCGGGTTGCTATGCGTGGGCTCGTCGGCCATCACTTGGAATCGGTGTCTCTCCTGGCAGTGTGCCCCATGAGCTGCGTCGTTACGGCGTCGTAGTCGATCTCCTCGACCGCGCCGAAGTAGCGCTCGATCGCGGTGCGAACGCGGTTGCGTGCGCGGTGGAGCAGGATCCGCTGGTTCCCGGCCGAGATCCTCAGTGCCTCACAGACCTCCTCCGCGCTCCAGCCCTCGACGTCCCGCAGTCCGATCACCGTCCGTTGCGCCGCGGGCAGCTCCGCGATCGCGGCGGCGATCACCTCGCGCGTCTCGCCGCGGAGCAGGCCGTCCTCCGGCAGCGGCCAGCGTGCGGGCGCGATCACCCAATGTCCCGGGAAGAGCTCGTGGTCCGGGGGAAGAAAGCGATCGGGATCCACCGACGGCTCGCCGATGCTCTCGGCGGCGGCGAGCGCGGAGAACGGCATGCTGCGTCGCTCGCGAGCGCCGCTGCGCATCGCCACGTTGGTCAGGATGCGAAAGATCCAGGTCTTCAGCGACGAGCGCCCCTCGAACCCGTCGATCCCGCGGATCACGGCGATCCACGTCTCCTGCACCGCCTCCTCCGCGGCCGCGCGACTCGGCACGTAGGCCATCGCGACGCGGATCATCGCGCGCGTGTAGCGGTCGACGACCGTCGCGAACGCGTCCGCGTCGCCGCGGCACAACGCCGCGGCGAGCCGCTGGTCGTCGTCGTGCGCGCTCGACCTCATCCCGTTGAGTCATGGGCGGCCGCCGCGGGGAGGGACAGCTCACGCATCCGGCAGCAGGCTCCGTGCGCACTCGTCGATCGAGTCCTCGATCGGGCGTGGCGTCCAGCCGAGCGTCGAGCGCGCCTTCTCGCTCGAGAACCAGGTCCGCTTGCCGAGGTCGGAGACGATGGTGCGCACGCTCCCGTCGAACAGCCCCATCGCCCGGATCAGGACGTTCGGCGCCACGCGTGTCGGGACCTTCGGCGCGGCCGAGCCCAGGCGGTCGCGGATCACCTTCGCGACGTCGGCCATCCACAGCCACTCGTCAGTGGCGATGAAGCGCTCGCCGCCGGCGTCGGGCTGCGTCATCGCGCGGATGTGCAGGTCGGCCACGTCGCGGACGTCGACGAACGAGAAGCCCAGCTGGGGTATGGCCGGGGCGCCGTCGAGGAGCCGCTGGACGGACTGCAGCGAGTAGGAGTGGTCGTCGCTCAGCGTCGGTCCGATGATGGCCCCGGGGTTGACGGCTGCCAGGCGGTCCTCCGCGTCCGCCTCGCGCATCAGGTCCCAGGCGGCCTTTTCGGCGATCGTCTTGGAGCGTGTGTAGGGCGTCTTGGAGGTGTCGGCGCCATCGGTCCAGTCGGCCTCGGTGTACGGCGCGACCTCCGAAGACTCCCGCGGGGAGCGAACGGCCGCGACCGACGACGTCATGACCACGCGCTCGACTCCGGCGTCGAGCGCGGCTCGCAGGACGCGCAGCGCGCCGTCACGGGCGGGGACGATCAGCTCGTCGGGATCCTTCGGCTGCGCGGCCGGGAACGGCGAAGCCACGTGCAGGACGTAGCGGCACCCCGTCGCCGCCTCCGCCCAGCCGGCGTCGGACGTCAGGTCGGCGGCGAGCACCGTCAGCCGGGAGCCGGCGTCCCCTCCCGCCGCGCCCACGGCATCGCGCACCGCCTGCTCGCGGGCGAGGTCGCGCACCGTCGTGCGCACGTCGTGGCCGCGCTCGAGCAGGGCCGCGATGCACCATCCGCCGAGGAAGCCCGTGCCGCCCGTTACGAGGACGGTGCCGTCCGATCCGGCCATGGGCAGACGCTACACCCCGACGGTGGCGCAGGTCGATGCCAGTTCTCGGCCACCTGCTTGTCCGGATCCCACGGGTCGCGCCCGTGCCCGCGTTCCAGCACTGCCACCCGGCTCCCCAGGACCTCGATCGCATCGCCAAATCCGTTCGCGCTCGAGCTCTGTACGACGGCTCCGGTGCTCATCCGATCGGGTTCGCGACCCGCTCGGTGAAGCTGCCGTGGAAACCCAGGGGGATGTGGTGACGCAGTCGTGCGACGAACAGTGGGTCGCGATCCGGCGCGCGCGCGTCTAGTACGAGCAGGCGCGAACGGTGCTCGGCGGGGTCGTAGGCGACCGCGAGCAACCAGCCGTCATCCTCGGCGGCGTCATGGCGGCGGGGGACGAAGACCGGCTCCCCCACGGTGTGATGGCTGGGAAGCAGATGCTGGCGGACCGCGCCGGTGCGGTGGTCGAGCTTGGTGATCGCGTTCAGTGACGAGAGCCAGTGGCCCTGGAGGGCGGTCGCCAGATAGGTGTAGCGATGCGCACGGGTCGTCCGGCGCCAGTCGTGCCGAGGGAACTCCGATGTTGCGCCGTACAGGTCGTCGACCTCCACCCGACCGGACGGAGTGATCCGCAGCCGCGTCAGGAAGCTGCGCACGCCGTCGCCATCGGTGCTGCGGAAGGCGTCGAAGTGGGGTAGCAGGTGGTCCCAGCCGTGGCTGAAGCGCACCACGTCCAGGACGGTGTCCGAGCCGTCCTCATAGGCGTTGTCGACGTGGAAGTGGAAGAAGGCGTCGGTCTGGACGACGCGAGGCTTGCCGCCGTCGCGGGGCGCGAGCACGATCGTGGTGCCCCGGTCCGGCCGCCAGCGCACCACGTCGGCCAGCCTCTTCCCGAGCAGGAGGAAGCGCAGCGCCCCCGCCCGATCGATGGTCACCGGGTCGAGCGCGAAGACCATGTGCCGCTCGGTCAGCGCGAAGTCGTGGTTGGACACCATGTCGGGGATGTGGATCTCGCGGACCCTGTGGAGCCGGCCGCGGCGGTCCAGCCGGTAGCAGCGGATGCTCGGACGCGGGAGCATCTCCATCCCGAAGTTCCAGAGCTCCCCCGTGACGGGATCGACCTTGAAGTGGGCCGAAAAGGCGCCCATGCGCCGCAGGCGCCCGTCGAAGTCGTGCTCGCCGAGCGTCTCGAGGCTGTCGGGGTCGAGGCGGTGGGGCTTGCCGAGCTCGTACAGCGCATACAGGTCGCCGTGGTGGAGGACCACATGGGTGTTCGCGACGTTGGCGGGAAGGCGCAGGACGTTGCCGGCCCAGCCGCCGCGGCGATTCGTGCCGATCAGCCGACCGGCCGCGCCGCGGCGCTCGCGGCCGCTCCGGTAGTGATTCGTGCGCACGTACCGGCTGCGGAACCGGACCCGCTGTCCATCGAAGACGAACATCGACAGCAGCGCGTCGCCGTCGAAGAAATGCCCCAGCGGCTGCCCACCGGACTCGAAGCTTCCAGGCCCGTTGCGATACAGGGTTCCGTGCAACCCGTCCGGGACGGACCCCTCGACGTCGTCCACCACGTAATCGTGTTCGTCGGGCTGGGACTCCCAGATTCCGAGCCCGCCAGGTCGCTCGAGTGCGAGCGGCTGCGTGGCGATAGAGGTCATCTCGTGCTGGGGCCTATACAGACGTGCGTACAATACAGACGTTCGTCCGAGTTGCAAGGTACGCTCCCGGGATGGCGCAGATCAGCCACCGGGAGAACCTGGTCGAGGCCGCGGTGCGATGCCTCTACACCAAGGGCTACGCGGGTACGAGCGCGCGGGACATCGCTGGCGAGGCGGGAGCGAGCCTGGCCTCGATCGGCTACCACTTCGGCTCCAAGGACGCGTTGCTGGCGACGGCGCTGCTCCGCAGCTTCGGGGCGTGGGTCGAGCGCATCGGCGAGATCACGGTCGCCGCCGAGAGCGCTTCCGCCCCGGAGCGCGCCGCAACGGCCCTCGCCGCGGCGCGTGAGAGCTTCGAGGCGCAGGAGCCACTACTCGTCGCGTTCGTGGAAGCGATGGCTCAGGCTCGCCACTCCGACGAGCTGCGCGCGCAGATGGCGACCCTGTACCGCGAGGGGCGTGAGGCCGTAGCCGGCATCGTGCGAGCCGGCCTCGGAGAGCGCGCCGGCACGCTGCGCACCGACCCCCGCGTCATCGCATCGCTCGTGATCGCGCTCGTCGACGGCCTCGCGTTGCAATGGCTGCTCGACAGCGGCGACACGCCGGGCGGCGCGGAACTCGCGAGCGTCCTGGCGGACGCGATCGACGCTCGGGCTTGAGATGGACGATCGCAAGAGAGTCGAGGAGTGGGCCGACGCGCTGCTGGAGCAGCACCGCAGCGATCCCGATCCGCGGCCGGGCTGGCAGCGACGCGGCGGCCCGCGGTGGCTGCGGCGCGAGCTGCCTCGGGAGTTCGCCTTCCTAAACGCGGCGGAGGGCATCGGGATGCTGGTGCTGTGCCTGGGCGGGCTTGCCCTCGTGGCCGTCGCCTTCAGCAGCGGCTAGCGTCGCGCAGGCGTAGCCCGCCTCAGGCCGCCGAGAACTCCACCCCGTCGCCCACCGGGCCGTGGCGCAGCATCAGGATGTCGCGCGGGTAGTTCTGGTACAGCCGCCAGGGGATGCGCGAGCCCTGCTTGGGGAACTTCGCGATGGAGCGCACGACGTAGCCCGAGCTGAAGTCGATCAGCGGCTCCGGGACGACCGAGGGGTCGCGGTTGCGCGGGAGGCAGATGCGCTGGCCGTGCGCGTCCATGTGGTTGAGCAGCCGGCAGACGTACTCGCACGTCAGCTCGCACTTCAGCGTCCACGACGCGTTGGTGTACCCCACGGCGAAGGCCATGTTCGGGACGCCCTCGAGCATCATCCCCTTGTAGGTGATCTTCTCCGGGAGCTCGACGTCGCGACCGTCGACGGTGAGCGCGATCCCGCCGACGGGCAGCAGGTTCAGCCCCGTGGCGGTGACGATCACGTCCGCCTCCAGCTCCGCGCCGGAGGCCAGCCGCAGCCCCTTCTCGGTGAACGTCTCGATGCGGTCGGTGACCACCGACGCGCGACCCGCGGAGATGGCCTCGAACAGGTCCCCGTCGGGCACCAGGCACAGCCGCTGGTCCCACGGGTCGTAGCGCGGCCGGAAGTGCGTGTCGACGTCGTAGCCGCGCGGCAGCCGGCGCTGCACGGCCTTGCGGATCAGCGCCTTCGCGACCCGCGGGCGGCGGCGGCTGAGCTCGAAGCTGGCCATGGTCATCGCGACGTTCTTCCAGCGGACGATGGGGTACACGAGCCGCCGCGGCAGGAAACGGTGCAGCGTCCGCGCCAGCGGGTCCTCGCCGGGCAGCGAGACGACGTAGCTCGGCGAGCGCTGGAGCATCGTGACGTGCGCCGCCTCCCGCGCCATCGCCGGCACGAGCGTCACCGCCGTGGCGCCGCTGCCGATCACGACCACGCGCCGCCCCGCGTAGTCGAGGTCCTCCGGCCACTCCTGCGGATGCACGATGCGCCCGCCGAAGCGCTCGGTCCCCTCGAACCGCGGCTTGTAGCCCTCGTCGTAGCGGTAGTAGCCCGTGCAGCCGAACAGAAAGCCGCACGTGAAGACCACCGTTTCCCCCGTGTCGGTCCGCTCCACCTCGACCGTCCAGCGCGCGTCCGCCGACGACCACTGCGCGCGCACGACGCGATGGTGGAAGCGGATCGCGCCGTCGACGCCGTGCTCGCGCGCCGTCGAGCGCACGTACTCCAGGATCGACGACCCGTCCGCGATGGTCTTCGCGTCCGGCCACGGGCGGAACCGGTAGCCCAGCGTGTACATGTCGGAGTCCGAGCGCACGCCGGGGTATCGGAACAGGTCCCACGTCCCGCCCACCGCGCCGCGCGCCTCCAGGATCGCGAACGCCTTGCCCGGGCACTTGTCCTTC
Organism: Solirubrobacteraceae bacterium; assembly: GCA_031177685.1. Taxonomy (GTDB): domain Bacteria; phylum Actinomycetota; class Thermoleophilia; order Solirubrobacterales; family Solirubrobacteraceae; genus AC-38. The sequence continues at coordinate 6,078 of JAPSGI010000004.1, forward strand.
AGGTGGCATCCCGCGGCCACGCCCGAGATGCCGGCGCCGACGACCAGGACGTCGAAGTGCTCAGTCGGGGCGGAGGCGGACACGAAGCGAGTCTAGTCCCGGGCTTGACAGTGCTCGGCGGTTCTGGTCCGAATAGCCCAAGCACATCTGACCGGTCGGAGGTTCGAGTTGGAAGACATCGCGTTGAAGGGCGGGCACACGACGAGCGATCCGCGTCTGGATCGCCTGCCGGAATTCGACGAGCGCAGCCGCGAGTACCCGATCCGCGCGCTGGTCACCGAGCAGGCGCCCCTACGTTCGCGTGGCTGGTCGTGTCCGGCGTGGCTGGACCAGGGCAAGGAGGGCGCGTGCGTCGGGTTCTCCTGGTCACACGAGCTCGCCGCCTACCCGGTCGCGGTGAAGGGCCTGGACGACGAGTTCGCCCGCGGCGTCTACAAGGACGCGCAGAAGCTCGACGAGTGGCCCGGCGAGGACTACTCGGGCACGTCGGTGCTGGCGGGCGCCAAGGCCGTCGCCGCCAAGGGCTACCTGGACGAGTACCGCTGGGCCTTCGGCGTCGACGACGCGCTGCGGGCGCTCGGCTACCAGGGCCCGGTCGTCGTAGGAATCCCCTGGTACGAGTCGATGTTCCAGCCGCGACCCAGCGGGCTCGTGGAAGTCACACCGGGCGGCGGAGGCGGCCACGCGATCCTGGTCCGCGGCGTGTCGCTGAAGGCGCGGCTGCCGGGCGAGGGCGGCCCGATGGCGGTCGTGCGGCTGCGCAACTCGTGGGGCCGCGACTGGGGCGTGGACGGCGACTGCTACATCCGCGTCGAGGACTTCGACGCGCTGCTGCAGGCCAAGGGCGACTGCTGCGTGCCGGTGGTGCGCCGCGACGCCCCGGCACCGCAGGCTGACGAGGCGTTCCTGCACGAGACGGGCGAGGCGACCTAGGCGCCGACCGGCGTCGCGCGCCCGACGGGCGTCCGCGAGTCCGGCTGCGGCGGTCGGGGTGGGCGGCCGGTCCGAGCAACGCGCGCCAGCCCCCAGGCCAGCGCGGCCAGGAAGCCCAGCGCGATCGCCAGGACCACGAGCGACGCGGCCGCGAACAGCCAGCCGGGGACGTCGTCGCGACGCTCGCGCTGGAGGAACTCGACCTCCTCCGCGAAGGGGCGCGTGAACCGCGCGCGCGCCGGAACTTCGGGCGCGGGAATCGCTTCGTCGCGCGGCAGGAAGATCGGCACCGCCGCGAGCGTCGCGCCGTCGTGCAGGCGCACGAGGGCCTTCCAGTTGCCGTGGACGGGGATCGGCTCGGTGGAGCGGTAGACGCCCGGCGCGGTCCGCTGCAGGCGGTCGACCACGAGGCCGCCGCCCTGCCACGCCGTGACCTGCACCCACGCGGCGCCGTCGGCCGCCGCGGGCGGATCGATCCGCACGACCGCCCGGACCTCGCGCTCGGGCGCGGGCCGCGTCTCGGTCAAGGCGACCGTCGCGCGCACGCCCTGCGGCGCGCTCGTCGCCAGGCCGTAGCCGACGCAGGCGCCGACCGCGACCACCGAGGCGGCGAAGGCCAGGCGCGCGGCCGGCGGGCGCGGCAGCGCACCGCGCAGGGCCGAGCCGATCAGCGCCCCGGTCACGCCGCCGGCCACGCCGGCGATCGTCGAGAGGACGAGTCCCTCCGGCAGCACGTCGGCCGTCCAGGGCAGCGGCATGACCGCGTGCGACCACGCCCACTCCGTCCAGAATCCCGCGGTGCCCACGAGCAGGCCGGCGGCGGCGCCGAAGGCCAGCGGCCGCGCCCGCGCGGCCAGCAGCAGCGCCACGCCCTCGACGAGCACGGCCGAACCGAGGTAGAGCGGCAGCGCCGGCATCGTCTGGCCGAGGACCGGCCCGACCAGCAGGCCGACGAACCCGCGGACGGCCAGGAAGAACAGCGCGGCGCCGAGCGCCCCGCCGGGCCCGATCCAGACGCGGGCGGCGCTCAGGGCCGTGGCCGCCGCCAGCGCGACGAGCAGCGGCCCGAACACGAGGCGGAACTGCGGGACGCCGAAGTCGAACTCCGCCTGGAACGTCGAGAGGCCGATCAGCAGGCCGCCCATGAGCCCCACGCGGCGCGCGGCGGTGACGAGCTGCGGGGAGATCAGGGGACGGGGGCCGGCGGGAGCGCTCGGACGCGCCGCGGCCTCCTCGCGCTTGGCGCGCATCCCCTCCGCCAGCAGCACCGCCTGGCCGATCAGCGTCATGCCGGCGCCGCCGATCAGCATCAGGTGCGTGGGGCCCCACAGCGTCACGTCCTGCCCGAACAGGCGGTGCCAGAGGTCGTCGAGGGGGAAGCCGGTGAGCGCGAAGGCGCCCGCGGAGGCGATCAGGATCCCGCCGACAGGCGCGTGGTAGGAGCCGAGGCGCACGGCGGCCGGTCCCGGTCGCTCGCGCACCGGCAGGGCAATCGCCAGGACGCCCGCCGAGAAGACGCCGAACAGTCCGGCGAGGATCAGGTAGTGGGCCGGGTTGGCGAGCGGGCCGGCGTCGCGGCCCTCGTCGATGTGCAGAGCGATGTCCCAGTACATCCCCAGCAGCGCGGTGAGCAGCGAGACGGCCGCGATCCCCGACGGCAGCGCCGCCCAGCCCGGCAGCCCGGAAACGCGCTCGCTGAGCTTGGCGAGGCGCCCGAGCGGCGACGACTCGCGCGCCCGATGGCGCAGGATCAACCACAGCAGCAGGCCCGTGGCCAGTGCCGCCCCGCCGGTGGCGATCACGACCTGGTCGAGCGCCGCGCCGCCGGCGGGTTCGCCCGCGGCGAAGGGCAGAAAAGCGGACATGAGGCGATGTTACACGACTTCATGTCACATTCAACGATGTACAGTTCATGCGTGACCGACGGCACAGAGGAAGCCCTCACGATCGACGAGCTCGCGCAGCGCACGGGCATGACGGTGCGCAACATCCGCGCCCACCAGTCCCGTGGCCTGCTGCCCCCGCCCGAGGTGCGCGGGCGCACCGGCTTCTACGGCCCCGAGCACGTCGCGCGCATCGACCTGATCCGCGAGCTGCAAGACGAGGGCTTCAACCTGGCGGCCATCCGCCGCCTCGTCGAGGGAGCCGCCGGCTCGACCGCCGAGGTGCTGCGCTTCACGCGCGCGGTGCGCGAGCCGTTCGAGGACGAGCCGCCCGAGATCGTGACGCTGGAGGAGCTGGCGGCGCGCTGGGGCGACAACGCGAGCCCGGACCTGCTCGAGCGCGCGCTCGCGCTCGGCCTGCTCCGCGAGCTGGGAGACGGCCGCTACGAGGAGACCAGTCCCCGCCTGTCGCGCGCCGGGGCCGAGCTGGCCGAGCTCGGGATCGCCCCGGCCACCGCGCTCGACGTGATCGCGGCCGTACGCCGCCACGCGGAGGGCATCTCCGAGCGCTTCGTCGCGCTGTTCATCGACGAGGTGTGGAACCCGTTCGAGGAAGCGGGCCGGCCGGCCGCGCGCTGGCCGGAGGTGCGGATCGCGATCGAGCGGCTACGCCCCTTGGCGGCCGAGTCGGTGCAGGCGATCTTCCAGCTCGCGATGAGCGACGCCGTCGACGCGGCGTTCGGCCGCGAGCTGGAGCGCATCCGTCTCGAGGCCGATGGCGAGCGGCGTGGAGCCGCCTAATCTGCCGAAAATCCGGAACACGGAAATTTGCCGTCACATTTTGCGCCGACATCCGATTCTTTGGGTGCGCGACACATATCCCCCTGCTCGCGCAAGCGCCTACTGAGGCGAGTGACGGAGCTCAGCAGGCGTTCCCTACCGCATGGTGCCGGTGGCGTCGGGACTTAGGTTCCGGCGCCGCCGGCGCAGCGGCGCGCGTCACGCGCGCGAGACGAAATGCAGCGGTCCACCGTCCGGTGCTTTACGATCGCTCGCGTGGGACTGCTCGCACGCATCCTGGGACGCAGCTCGAGCCGGGATCGCGGGGTCCTCGCCGAGAAGGAGGAGGGCGACGAGAAGACGCCGCGCCCGCGGCGTCCGCCGCCCACGCCGGGGACGCGCGTTCCGCGCCGACCGCCGCCGACGCCGACCACGCGGCCGCTGGGCGGCCCGCGCGGGACCGCGGGGACGCAGACGTACGGGGCTCCCGGCGGAACGCCCTCCACGCAGCGCATCCACAACCCCTCGCACCTCGGCCGCTGAGGGGGCGCGGCGCGCACCGCGGCCGCTGAGCGCCTAGCGCGCCGCCAGCGGGCCGAGCGTCTCGCGCTGGCGCTCCTTCCACGCCTCGACCGAGTCGGCGAGCCCGCCCTCGATCTCCTCGCGCGCGACCGGCCGTGCCCCGGCGGCCGTGACGACGTACATCTGGATCGGCGGGCCGAGGTACACGGCGGCCACCTCGATCGCGTCCGCGATCGCCTTGTAGGCGACCATCTTGGCCTGCTCGATCCCGAGCTCGGCCGTCCCGAGGTGCGAGACGGCGGCCATCGCGAAGTCGGCGAAGATGTCGCCCGTCCCGATCGCCGAGTAGCGGGGATGGAACTGGTGCTCCGCGCCGGTTCGGGGGATCGACAGGATCCGCGGACCGTCGCGGTCGCACCAGCAGAAGATGCACGCGAGCTCCGGCGGCTCGCTGGCCGGGTGCGGTACGAAGTCGCGCAGCGCCTGCTGCTGGATCGGGACCACGACCGAGACGAGCCGCCGGCGCACGCTGGCCGCGTCGCCGCCGTGGCCGTTGAGGTCCGCCAGCTCGCGGCGCAGCGTCTGCTGCAGCCCCACGCTGCCCGCCGCCCCCCACGCCACGCGACCGCCGATGTCGAAGAGCTTGCGGCCCGGCTGGCGCGTCGGCTGGCCGGCGGCGTCGCTGGTGGCCTGGCCGTCCGAGGCTAGGACGAGCCCCTCGCGGCAGCGCACGGCCAGCACCAGCGTCATCGCGTGAAGACCGAGCGCGTCGCGTACTCGGGGTAGCGCTCGTAGACGTCGGTCAGCAGCGCGCCGAAGCTCTGGGCCGCGATCCGCGCCTTGATCTCGTCCAGCCGCTCCAGGCGGGCGCGGCCACGCGGTCCCAGCGCGGCCGCGAGCTCGCCGGCCCGCGCGGCGCCGGCGGGCGTGACGCGGTAGCGCCCCCACCCGAGCCCGCGCGCCGTGCGGCGCTCCACGAGCCCGGCCCGGACGAGGTCGCGCAGGCCGCGGTACAGCCCGCGGCTCATCGGCCCGTAGTTGTAGGCCACGAAGCGGTAGCGCTCCCGGCGCGGCAGGGCCGCCTCCTCCGCCAGCAGGAACAGGCCCTTCTGCAGCCGGACGGGATCCAGCCCGTCCGGTGCCGCCTCGGAGGCGACGAGGAGCAGGAGCCAGTCACGGGCGCGCATGGCGGCGAACCGTAGGGCGCCGCGACGCGCGGATCAGCGGGCGGCTGTCACGAAACCGTCACATCGCGGCGCCTTCGCGTGTTGGTACTCGCGACCGCTACTCATAGTCTGTAGAGGGGAGACGGCAAATCGAACGCGCGGCCATCTTCGTGGACGCGGGCTGGCTGCTGGCGGCGGCCGCCCTGGAGGTCGTGGGCGTTCGCGGCCGGGACGGCCTGGCCTGCGAGCACGGCGGGCTCCTGAGCGCGCTCGCCGGCCACGTGCAGGTGCACTCCGGCGGCGCGCGGCTGCTGCGGACCTACTGGTACGACGGCGCGCCCGGCGGCGCGCCCAGCCACGCCCACGACCGCATCGCGGCGCTGCCCTACGTCAAGGTGCGCCTCGGCCGACTCAACCGCTCCGGCCAGCAGAAGGGCGTGGACGTTCTCGTCTACCACGACCTCCTCACGCTCGCGCGCGAGCGCGCCATCGCCCGGGCGTACCTGGTCGCCGGCGACGAGGACCTGCGCGAGGGCGTCGTCGAGGCGCAGAAGCTCGGCGTGCAGGTCGTGCTGCTGGGGATGCCCGTCTCGGCGGGCCACAACCAGTCCGCGCGGCTCGTGCGCGAGTGCGACGAGTACGCGCTGCTGCCGCGCGAGGTGTGGGAGCCGTTCTGCTCGCCGCGGACCGAGGCGGACGAGGAGCCCGCGCACGAGGACGTGGTCGCGGTCCGCGAGGTGGGCCGGACGTTCGCGCGCGAATGGGTCCAGTCCGGCGACCCCGAGCGGGTGCGCTCCGTCCTGGCGGCCTTCCCCCACCTGCCCAACGAGCTGGACATCGCGCTGCTGCATGCGGCCGAGGACCGGCTCGGCTCGATGCGGGGGCGCCCGGACCTCAAGACCGAGCTGCGCGGCACGTTCTGGTTCGCGGCACGCGAGGCGGCCAAGCGTTGACGCTACTCATATGCTGTAGACCTATACGCCGCATCAGGAGAGCGTGCCGTGCGTGCCACAGCGCTCGCAAGCCCATGCAGCCTTAGGGACCGCCATCCGCCGCAAGCGCCTGTCCCAGCGCATCTCCCAGGAGGAGCTCGGCTTCCGCGCGGGGCTGCACCGCACCTACGTCGGCGGCATCGAGCGGGGGGAGAAAAATCCCAGCTACGGCAACCTGCTCAAGCTCGCGCGCGCGCTGGACGTCGCGACGTCGCAACTGCTGCGCGACGCCGAGGCGCAGCAGGAACCTGGGCGCTCCGATCCAGGTTGATGCATATATCCTGTAGACCCATAGGCTGCAGGCGACGAGCGTGCGACCCGTGGCGCCACGTTCGCAAGCCCACGCCGCGCTCGGCCGGGCGATCGCCCGCGCCCGCGCGCGCCGCGACATGTCGCAGGAGGAGCTCGCCTCGCGCGCCGGCATGGACCGCACCTTCGTCGGCGGCATCGAGCGCGGCGAGGAGAACCCGAGCTTCGACAAGCTGCTGCGGCTGGCCCGAACGCTCGGCCTGGCGCCCTCCGAACTGGTCGCCGCAGCCGAGCGGGAAGAGCGACGGAACTCATAGGCTGTAGACCCCGGAGGGCCGCGCCGGAACGGTCCGGGGCGTGGCTCAGCGCTCTCAAGCCCATGCCGCCCTGGGACGGGCGATCCGCGACTATCGCGGCCGACGACAGATCTCACAGGAGGACCTCGCGCACCGCGCGGGGATGCACCGCACCTACCTCGGTGGCATCGAGCGCGGCGAGCGCAACCCCAGCTACACGAACATCATGAAGGTGGCCGACGCGCTGGGAATCGACGCGTGGGAATTACTGCGGCGCGCGCGGGAGTTGGAAGGCTAGTCTTGCTTCGTGCGACGCCGGACGGCGTGGGTGGTTGTCGCGGTCGGCCTCGTGGTCTGGGCCGTCGCGCTCACCCAGGGGTGGCTCGGCGGCGAGCCGGGCGGCGGACGCTCTGACGGCGGCCAGGCGGGCAGGCCGTTCGATCCGCGTGACGTGCCGATCGTCGTCGACGTCTACGAGTACGGCTTCACGCCGTCGAACGTCGTCATCAAGGCGGGCCACGCGGTCGCGTGGAAGGACGTCGGCAAGGAGCACCACACGATCGCGCCCAGCTCCGCGGCGGGATGGCGCGTGTTCCTGCGCGCCCAGCGCGAGGGCTCGTCGGCCCATGTCTTCCCGCGTCCGGGCGTGTACCCCTACCACTGCAGCATCCACCCCTGGATGCGGGGGACCGTCACGGTCCGGCGGCGGGTGTGACAGCTAGGAGCTGCGGACGCTGCGGACCGTGCGGGTGCGCTCGTCCCAGCGCTCCTCGCGACCGTCGACCAGGCGCAGGGAAGCCTCGACCCGCTCGCGCTGCGGATTGCGCGGGGGCGGCTGAGAATGCCCGCTCGGGGCTTCCTTCCAGACGACTCGCTTCGGGTAGATCATCTCCGTCCTCCTTGACTCACGCCGTTCATACGGAACAACCCAGGAGAACGCCGTTCCGTAACGCGAGATTGTGAGGTTTGGTCCGGCGGAACGGCGGGATCCCTCGCCGAAGACCGTACGTTCGTCGGGTTCGCGGCCTGCCCGCGGTTTAGATCGGCGCGCCCCAGAGCGGGAACCAGCGCTCCAGCTCGGGCTCCACCGGGAGCTCGCCCTGCATCTGCGAGCGCAGGCGCAGCTCGCGCTCGTTGTCGCGCGCCTGGTCGCCGCCGGCCGGCACGAACGGGTAGAAGGCGCCCCGCTTGTAGTTGTAGATCCAGTACAGGTGCTTGCCGCGGTCGTCCTCGAACGGGAACACCGCGGCCAGGATCCGATCGCCGTAGCCGCCCAGCTCCAGCTCGCCGCCGATCGCGTTGATGCCCGTCACCAGGTCGTCGAAGTCGGGATCGTTGAGCACCATCCAGCGGTACCCGTAGTCGTCGTCGCGGGCCTCGACCGTCGTGCCGGCCTCCTTGGTGGTGGCCGCGATCAGCTCCTGCATGTCGCGCGCCAGCTGGGCGAAGTCCGCCGTGTCCAGCTGCTGGAAGACGATCGCGGCGCGGCCCGTGGTCTTCATCGCCAGCGACAGCTCCAGCGTCACGTACGCCGTGGACATCGCGAAGAGCCGGTCGGGGGCCGGCTTCTTGAGGTCGCGCTTGCCGCGCAGTACGTCGAGGAAGCCCACCGGCGCAGCCTACGCCGGAAGGCGGCCCTGGAGCTGGGACTCCAGCTGCGACAGCCGCTCGATGCGCTTCTCCAGCGGCGGGTGCGTCGAGAACAGCGAGCTCAGCGACGCCTTCACACCCGGCGGGAAGATGTAGAACGCCGACAGCTCGCCGGACGCCCGCAGGTCGCGCTGGGGGATGCGGTCCATCGTGCCGGCGATCTTCATCAGCGCCGAGGACAGCGCGCTGGGCCGGCCGGTGAGGATGCCGGCGCCGCGATCGGCCGTGAACTCGCGGTAGCGCGAGAGCGCCTGCAGCAACAGGAACGAGAGCGCGTAGACGGCCAGCGAGACCAGCAGCAGGACGAGGAAGCCGGCGTTGTCGTCGTCGTCCCCGCCGCCGCCGAAGAAGAACCCGAACTGGACGATGTAGGCGGCGACCGTGGCGAAGAACGAGGCGATCGTCATCACCAGCACGTCACGGTTGGCCACGTGCGAGAGCTCGTGCGCCATGACGCCCTCGAGCTCCGCGGGGGTCAGGATCTCCATGATCCCGGTGGTCGCGCACACGGTCGCGTGCTTGGGCGAGCGGCCGAGCGCGAAGGCGTTGGGCATGCTGGTCTGCGCGACGGCCACGCGCGGCTTGGGCAGGTCCGCCTGGACGCACAGCCGCTCGACCATGGCGTGCAGCTCCGGCGCCTCCTGCGGCGAGACCTCGCGCGCCCCCATGGCGTGCAGGGCGAGCTTGTCCGACGTGAACAGCTGCGCCAGCAGCAGGCCGCCGGCGATCAGCGCGACGAAGATGGCCCCCACGCCGGCGGCGAGCAGCGCCACGATCAGCACGACGTACAGCGCGCCGAGCAGGAACATGGTCAGCGTCATGCGGGCGGTGAGCCCGGGGTCGCGTCCGATCTTGCGGGGTGGAGGCATCGACAGGGATTCTAGGAGACGAGCTTGCTCGGGTCTAAAGCTCGCCGAAGACGTCGGCCAGCACGGCCGAGGTGTCGGGCCCGCCGTAGGAGGCGCGCAGGTGCCGCTCGACCTCCTCGCGGGTGCGGCCGGCGACGGCCATCTCGATCGCGACGAGGCGCGCCGACTCGAGCCCGATGGCCGGTGGCGGGGCCGCCGGGCGCGGCCCTTCTCCGAGCTCGCCGCGCAGGCGCTGCACCGCCGCGAGCAGCTCGTCCAGGCTCGCGCGCACCGCGTCGACCCGGGCGATCGCATCCTCGGCGCGGGCCCGGACCTGTTCCGCGGCGGCGTCGTCCACCGGTCGAGGATACCCTTTGCCCTGCAAATCGGCCAGGTCTCCATAAGACTGGACCTCAAGTTGAACTCGATCCTACGGGCTACCTAGACTCCGGCGCCGCATGCGTCCGCGCATCGCCCTCTTTGCCGTGCTCGTCCTGGCCCCCCTCGCGCTGTGGGCCGGCCTGCCCCTGATCTCGACCGGCAAGAGCCTGCAGGACCGCATCGAGGAGAAGCGCAATCGCGTCGAGCGTCTGAAGTCCAAGGAGGGCGTGCTCACGAAGGTCATCGAGCGCGCGTCGGTGAAGATCAACCGCCTCCAGCGCCGCCAGAACGTCCTGGAGTCCGACCTGGAGCGCAAGCGCACCGAGCTGGTCCGCATCCAGGACGACCTGCGCCGCACCCGCGCGCGCCTGGCCCGGCTGCGGGCCAAGCTCGTGCGCTCGCGCGTGGTGCTGGCCCGGCGGATGGTCGAGATCTACCAGGCGGGGCGTCCCGACCTGGTCACGGTCGTCCTGAACTCCAAGGGCTTCGCGGACCTGCTGGAACGGGGCGAATTCATGCGCCGCATCAACGACCAGGACACGCAGGTCATCAACGCCGTCAAGAAGGACAAGGCGCGCACCACCACGGCCGCCACGCGCCTGGCCCGGCTCGAGGACCGCCAGCAGCGGATCACCGCGGCGGTGCTCTCGCAGCGCAACGAGGTGGCCAGCGTGAAGATCGACCTGGCCGGCGCGCGCGCCGAGAAGGCGGCGACGCTGCGCTCGGTCCGGGGAGACCGCCACGAGACCGAGGAGGAGCTGGCCGCCATGGAGCGCCAGCAGGCGCGCATCCGCGGGGAGCTGCAGGGCGCCCCGGGCCCGATCCGGCGCGGCAGCGGCCGGTTCGTCTGGCCGATGAACGGCACGTTCACCTCGCCCTTCGGCCAGCGCTGGGGACGGCTGCACGCCGGCATCGACATCGCGGCGCCGATCGGCACCGCGATCCGCGCCGCCGACAGCGGCACCGTCCAGATCGCCAGTTGGTACGGCGGCTACGGCAACTACACCTGCATCGGCCACGGCGGCGGCGTGTCCACCTGCTACGGCCACCAGTCCTCGATCGGCGTGCGCGTCGGCCAGAACGTCTCGCAGGGCCAGGTCATCGGATCGTGCGGCAGCACCGGCAACTCGACCGGGCCCCACCTGCACTTCGAGGTGCGCATCAACGGGTCGCCCGTCGACCCGATGGGCTACCTGTAGCGCGCGGCGCGTAGGCTGCCCCGTCGTGCAGCCCGACATCTCGATATTCGGACTGGAGCTCAAGACCTTCGGCCTGATGTTCGCGCTGGCCTTCCTGGCCATCGGCGCCCTGGCGGGGCGGCGCTTCGGCGAGCTGGGCAAGCCGGTGGACTGGGCGTACGAGATCGCCTTCGCGGCTCTGCTCGGCGGCCTGGTCGGCGCGCGGGTCTACTACCTGGCCGAGAACTGGGACGAGGTCAGCGACGACGTCCTGGGGAACCTGTTCAGCGGCGCGGGCCTCGTCTGGTACGGCGGCCTGATCGGCGGCGCGCTGGCGGTCGCGCTGTGGGCGTGGCGGCGCGACTTCCTCGGCCTGCGCCTGCTGGACTTCTGCGCCCCGCTGCTCGCGCTTGGCTACGCCATCGGGCGGATCGGCTGCCAGCTGTCGGGGGACGGCGACTACGGCGAGGAGTGGGGCGGGCCGTGGGCGATGGCCTACCCCGAGGGAGAGGTCCCCACGACGGCCGAGGTCCACCCCACGCCGATCTACGAGACGCTGGCGATGGGCCTGGCCGCCCTGTTCCTGTGGCGCCGGCGCGACGCCTACCGGCCCGGCGTGCTGTTCGCGCTGTACCTCGTGCTCGCCGGAACCGAGCGCTTCCTCGTCGAGTTCGTGCGGCGCAACGAGACGGTGGCCGCCGGGTTGACGACGCCCCAGCTCGAGAGCCTCGCGCTGCTGGCGGCGGGCCTGGCGTGGCTCGCGGTCGCGGCGCGCCGCGGCGGCCTCAGAAGCGCCGCGGCAGGAACTTGAACGGGTCCAGCGGGGTGGTCCACGCCTCGGGGCCCTGCCGCACCTCGAAGTGCAGGTGCGGCCCGCTCGAGCGCCCGGTGGAGCCGACCGTGCCGATCTGCTGGCCCTGCTTCACGAACTGCCCGTAGGTCACGAGCATCTCGCTCTGGTGCGCGTAGCACGTGACCAGCCGCGCGTGGCGCAGGCAGGTGAAGTTGCCGTAGGCGCCCTGCGGCCCCACCAGGATCACGCGGCCCTCGGCGACCGCCTTGATCGGCGTGCCCGTCGGGACGGCCAGATCGATGCCCGAGTGCATGTGCGAGCCGCGGTCCTCGCCGTAGTGCCCGGTCAGGTAGCCGCGGGTGGGCAGCGGCCAGATGAAGCCCTGGGCGCTGAGCGAGTTGGCGGTGCGCAGGATGCGCAGGCGTGCGCGGCTGGGCTCCGAGCCGTTTCCGGCCGGGTCGAGCAGCACGATCTTGCCCGAGCCCGCCTCCACCGGCACCTTCACGTCGAGCGTGCGCGCGGTGCGCGCCTGGGGCGCGACGCCGACGTTGTCGGCGGTCCCCGACCCGCCGAGGAACAGGACCTGGCCGACGTCGTCGAAGTTGCGCCCGCGGATGCGCAGGACGCCCTTCTCCTTGACGCTGACCCAGCCGGCCTGGCTGACGCGCGCGGCGCGCGTGCAGCCGGTGCGGCACTGGAGGTCCCGGATGACGGGGCGCTCGTAGAACTGCGTCCCGCCGTACGCGCCCGAACCTTCGGCCGTTTGGGCCCCGGCGGCCGCGGGCAGCGTCAGACCGAGGGTGCAGAGACCGAACACGGCTATGGCCGTGCGTGTCCGCCTGCTCTTCACGATGCGCGAGGGCGCGCGGGTCAGCGTTGTCTCCCTTTGCTCGGGCCTACGGGGTTAGCTGACGGGCTCGCGCTGAAAGGGCAGCGCTACCGCACGGCAATGTGCGGATTCGCCCCCGACGACCGTGACCGGCCGCCTTGGTTCCCCCGTTCCGCAGGCGTTCGGGTACCGCCTACGGATTCGGCAAGACTGCGACGGCGCGGGAGTGTAGCGAAGCGGTGAACGGAATGTTGCAAGGCGCTACCCGTGCAGGACGAACAGCAGCAGCACCGCCGTGCCCAGCAGCGCGACGGGGAAGAACGCGCTGACGAAGGCCGAGGGGTGCTCGGCGTGCGCCTCGGGCAGCAGGTGCCCGGCCCCGATGTAGGCCAGCGCGCCGCCGGCGGCCGCCAGCAGGGCGCCCAGCTCGCGGCCGTCGAGGCCCGGGGCCGCGGTGGTGACGAGCGCGCCGAGGGGGATCGCCAGCCCGAGCACGAGCGCCCACGCCATCATCCGCTTGCGCTCGGCGCCCGCGGCCGCGGCGACGGCCGCGAAGGACACGCCGACCGGCAGCTGGTGGACGAGGATCCCCACCGACACCGCCGTGGCGGCCTCGGTCGACGCCTCGACGCCCGCGGCCAGGACGACCCCGTCCACGAGGTTGTGGAGGAGCAGCCCCGCGAGAAACGGCGTGAGGGAGGCGTGGTCGACGTGCTCCTCCCCGCCCTCGTGGTGCGTGTGGCCGCGGGTGGCGACCTCCACCACGAACAGCGCGGCGAATCCGGCGAGGAACGACATCGCCGCGAGGTCGTGGTCGGCCTCCTCGAGCGCCTCGGGGAAGAGCTCGGCGAAGGCGACGGCGAGCAGGATGCCCGCGGCGACCCCGATGGCCGCGCCGCGCAGGGCCGCGCCGATGCGCAACCCGGCCATCCCGGCCAGCGCGACGCCGGCGAACCCGGCGCCGGCGACGACGGCGGGAGCCAGCGAGCCGAGCACGGCGGCGAGCCTAGCGGGCACGCCCGCGGGGTTACGCTCGCCGACCCGTGCGAAACGTGGATTCGGGCGGAAGGGAGGATTACCCTCGGGTCCGCGAAAAGGGCTAAAGGTGGCGCACGCAAGCGCCGATACCCGAACTTGGGGTGCGTCCCCAACGTCATGCGGATCACACGGGCCTACATCGCCGGCATCGGGACCACCGGGTCCCTCATGGCTGCGGCCGCCGCCGCCTTCCTCGTCGCGAGCGCGGTCATCGCCTTCAACGGTTGGCCCGGATCCGGCTTCGCCGACCGCATCGACAGCATCTTCGTCAACGACGAGCCCGCGGTCGCCTGGGACCAGGCGGGAACCGCGGCGGTCGCCACGGGCGCCGCCACCGCGGCCGGAGCGGTGGCCCCCAGCGCGGCCGGCCCGACCTTCGGAGAGGCGGGCCTCGTGCTGGCCGACGACGGCACCGTCCTGCGCGGCGGTCCCGTACGGCTGCCCGACGGGACGATCGCTCGCGACCTGCCCACCGGGACGGCGACCTCGACCGGCGGCGCCGGCCTCGGGCATGGCGACGGCTCGGCGGTCCCCGACGTCGGACCGGCCCGCAACCAGCTCGCCGACACGGTCGAGCAGGTGGGCGGCAACACCGGCCACGCGGTGCGCGACACCACGCGGCGCGCCGGCAATGCGGTCGGCGGCCCCGCCGGCGGAGCCGTGACGCAGACGGGCAACACCGTCGGCGACACGGTCGACCGCGTCACCGGCGCCACGGGCGACCTGCTGCGGCCCTAGATGGTTGATTCCATGGCCCGCGCGCTCGCAGGCGCGTGGCTCGTGGATGCGCGGCGACGCGGGACGAAGGGGGACAGTGGCAGAGCCACGGACCCCTTCGGCACGTGGCGTCCGCGCGCCGCGAGACGCGTGCATGCGGGTGTGGGGGTCGTGGAATCAGCCATCTAACGCCCGGCGAACGCCCTCTCGACGAACCGCAGCGCCTCGCCCTGCAGCTCGGCGTCGTGCTGGACCGAGCGGTGGTGGCCGCCGGGCAGGGCGATCAGACGCTTGCGCGGCGCGCCCGCCGCCCGGTGCAGCGCCACGGAGTGGTCCACGGGGACCTGCTCGTCGCCTTCGGCGTGCAGCAGCAGCAGGGGCGTGCGCAGCTGCTCCACGGCCGCCGTGAGGTCGTGCTCGAGCAGGAACCCCTCCAGCGCGCGCTCGTCGGCGTCGAACTTCAAGCGCCCCGCGCGCAGCCCGCGCAGCAGCATGTCCGCGCTCGCCGGGCAGATCGCCACGACGGCGTCCGCCCGCAACGGCGGCGCCGCCAGCAGCGCGACGTAGCCCCCCATGCTCGACCCGCGCAGCGCCAGCGGCCGCGGGACCAGCGTGGCGATCGCCGCCACGTCGTCGAGCAGGCGCCCGTCCAGCCGCCCGCCGCTCTCGCCGTGGCCGCGCATGTCGAAGGCCACGGCCGCGAAGCCGGCCGCCCGCGCGGCGCGCGCGAAGTCGAAGTGGCTCTCCTTGCACGACCCGGCCCCGTGCACGATGACGATCCCGCCGCGCGGCTCGCCCGCGGGCAGGAACAGCGCGTAGGCGAGTCCCGCGTGGGTCCCCAGCCGCGCGGGCGGGTCGGGCAGCGGCATGTCGCGCCGGCGGTTGAGCAGGTCGAAGAGCCGCATGCGGGGATAATGGCGCGCGCCATGGCGGTCACCGCGCTCTCGCACGTCTATCCCCTGGGCAGCCGCATCAACGAGGCAGGGCGCCTCGAGGTCGGCGGCTGCGACGTCGTGCGCCTCGCGGACGAGTACGGGACGCCCGCCTACGTCGTCGCCGAGGACGACCTGCGCGCCCGCGCGCGCAACTTCCGGGCGGCGCTGAGCACGCACCACGGCGAGTCCGGCGAGGTCCTGTTCGCCTCCAAGGCCTTTCCCTGCACCGCGGCCTACCGGGTCTTCGCCGAGGAAGGGCTGTCGTGCGACGTCGCCACCGGCGGCGAGCTGGCGCTGGCGCTGCGCGGCGGCTTCCCGCCCGCACGGATCTACCTGCACGGCAACGCGAAGTCGCCCGCGGAGCTGCGCGAGGCGGTCGCGGCGGGCGTCGGGACGATCGTCGTGGACAACTTCGACGACCTCGACAATCTCGCGGAGGCCGTGCCCGCCGGCGCGACCCAGCGCGTGATGCTGCGCGTGCGCCCCGGCGTGAAGCCCAGCACGCACGACTTCATCTCCACGGGGCAGGTCGACTCCAAGTTCGGGCTGGGGCTGGACGACGCGCGCGCCGCGATCGACCGGCTGCGCGCGTCCGACCGCCTCCAGCTGGCCGGCCTGCACATGCACATCGGCTCGCAGATCTTCGAGCTGGCCTCCTTCCGCAAGGCGGTGGAGGCGATCGCCCACCTGGGCGACTTCCCGGCCTACAACCTGGGCGGCGGCCTGGGCGTCGCCTACACGGCGCAGGACGAGCCGCCCGCGATCGACGCCTACGTGGAGGCCAAGGCCACCGCCGTGCGCGAGATCCTGGGAGCGGACAAGCACCTGGCGATCGAGCCGGGGCGCGCCCTCGTGGCGAACGCCGGCGTGACGCTGTACCGCGTGATGACGGTCAAGCGCGACCTGTCCACGTACGTGTCGGTGGACGGCGGCATGTCGGACAACCTGCGCCCGATGCTCTACGGGGCGGTCTACGAGGCGGCGATCGCGGACCGCCTGTCCCCCGGCGGCGAGCTGTGCCACGTGGCGGGCAAGCACTGCGAGTCCAGCGACGTGATCGTGCGCGACGCCCACCTGCACGACCCGCGGCCCGGCGACGTGCTGGTGACCCCGGCCACCGGCGCCTACGGGCACGCCATGGCCAACAACTACAACGGCGTGCCGCGACCGCCGGTGATCTTCTGCCGGGACGGCGAGTCGCGCGTGGTGGTGCGCCGCGAGACGTACGAGGACCTGGCGGCCCGTGACCTCGTTTAGCGTCGGCCTGCTGGGCCACGGGACGGTCGGATCCGCGTTCGCGCGGCTGCTGGAGGAGCGCGCGGAGAACATCGCGCTGACCGTCGGGCGCCGCCCGGAGCTGGCCGGCGTCCTGACCCGCTCGCGAGGCGACTTCGCGGAGATCCTCACGCGCGCCGACCTGGTCGTGGAGTTGATGGGCGGGATCGAGCCCGCGCGCGAGTACGTGCTGCGGTCGCTGAACGCCGGCAAACACGTGGTCACCGCGAACAAGCAGCTGCTTTCCCAGCACGGCGAGGAGCTCTATGCGGCCGCGCAGGAGGCGCAGGTGCAGCTGCGCTTCGAGGCGTCCGTGGCGGGGGTGGTCCCGGTTGTACGCGTGCTGCAGGAGACGCTGGCGGTCACGCGGATCGAGCGCCTGCACGGGATCGTCAACGGCACGACCAACTTCATCCTCAGCGAGATGGCCCGGACCGGAGCCACCTACGAGAAGGCGCTGGGACAGGCCCAGGAGCTGGGCTACGCCGAGGCCGACCCGACCGAGGACGTGAGCGGCAAGGACGCCGCCGCCAAGATGGCGATCCTGGCCCGCCTGGCCTTCGGGACGCCGGTCCACCTCGACCAGGTCCCCTACGAGGGAATCGAGCACATCACGCCGCACGACCTCGAGTACGCCGCCGAGCTGAACCTGGCGCTGAAGCTGCTCGGAACCGCCGAGCGCGTGGACGGCGGGCTGTCCGTGCGCGTGCACCCCGTCTTCCTGTACCCGGGCCATCCGCTGTCCGCCGTGTCCGGGCCGTTCAACGCCGTGACGGTCGAGTCGCCCGCCTTCACCGAGATCACGATGTCCGGGCCCGGCGCGGGCGGGGCGCAGACCGCGACCGCCGTGCTGGGCGACGTGGTGACCGCGATGATCCCCGCACCCCCGCAGGTGGACTGGACGTACGACCTCGCGGTGGTGAGCGACGTGACCTCGGCGTTCTACCTGCACCTCGAAGTGGACGACCAGCCCGGTGTCCTCGGCCAGATCGCCCAGGTGCTGGGCCTCCAGGGCATCTCGGTCAAGTCGGTCGTGCAGAAAGGGATGGACGACCAGGCGCGGCTGCTGATGGTCGTGCACCCCGTGCTGGAATCGCGGTTCTTCGCCGCGCTGGAGCTGATCCGCCGCCTCGGATTCGTCCGGGCCGCGCCGCGCGCCATCCGCGTGATCGAGGAGGAGTTCGTCTGAGTGTGAGCCTGATCGAGCGGTACCGGGACCGGTTGCCGTTCGGCCCCGAGGACCCCGTGGTGACGCTGCATGAGGGGTCGACGCCGCTGGTCCCGGCGCCGCGGGTCTCGGAGCGCGCGGGGGTGGAGGTGTGGCTCAAGCTGGAGGGGGCGAACCCCACGGGCTCGTTCAAGGACCGCGGCATGACGTGCGCGGTGTCCGCGGCGGTCCGCGAGGGGGCGCGCGCGGTCATCTGCGCGTCCACCGGCAACACCGCGGCCAGCGCCGCGGCCTACGCGGCCCGCGCGGGGCTGACCGGCGCCGTGATCGTGCCGGAGGGCAAGATCGCCACCGGCAAGCTCGCGCAGGCGCTGGTGCACGGCGCGCGCGTGATCGCATTGCGCTCCAACTTCGACCGCGCGCTGGAGCTGGTGCGCGAGCTGGCCGACCGCCACCCGATCGCGCTGGTCAACTCGGTCAACGCCCTGCGGCTGGAGGGCCAGAAGACGGCGGCGTTCGAGGTGCTCGACGAGCTGGGCGAGATCGACGCCCTGGCCATCCCTGTCGGCAACGCGGGCAACGTGACGGCGTACTGGAAGGGCTTCCAGGAGGTGGGCGCCGCCCCCCGGATGCTCGGCTTCCAGGCCGAGGGCGCCGCGCCGCTGGTGCACGGCGCGCCGGTGGAGCATCCCGAGACGGTGGCCAGCGCCATCCGCATCGGCAACCCGGCGCGCTGGGAGGAGGCGATGGGCGCGGTCGTCGGCTCCTCCGGCGCGATCCGCGCGGTGTCCGACGGCGAGATCCTGGCGGCATGGCGGCTGCTGTCGGCGGGCGAGGGGGTGTTCTGCGAGCCGGCCTCCGCCGCGTCGGTGGCGGGCCTCCTGCGCCACGGGCCCGGTGAGGCCCGGCGCGTGGTGTGCGTGCTCACCGGCCACGGCCTGAAGGACCCGCAAACCGCGCTGGACCACGCCGGCGCCGTGGTGCCCTGCGCGCCGGAGTTCGACGCGCTGGAAGCGGCGGTGCTGGAGTCGTGAACCGCCGGCGCCTCGTGCGCGCGCCCGCCTCGTCGGCCAACCTGGGACCGGGCTTCGACGCGCTGGCCGCGGCGCTGCAGATACACCTCGAGCTGGAGGTCGAGGAGACCGGCGAGTTCGCGGTGGAGACCGACCTCGACGTGCCGCGCGACCGCTCCAACCTCGTCGTCCGCGCGTTCGAGCGCCTGCATCCCGCGGACGGGTTCGCCTTCCGCATCCGCTCGGACATACCGACCGCCGGCGGCCTGGGGTCCAGCGCCGCCGCGGCCGTCGCGGGCCTGATGGCGGCCGACCACCTGTTCGAGCTGGACGCCGACCTGCTGACGCACGCCACCGAGGTCGAGGGGCACCCCGACAACGCAGCCGCGGCGCTGCTCGGCGGTTTCGTCGTGTGCGCGGACGGACGGGCCGTGCGCTTCGACGTCCCCGCGGGCCTGGAGGCCGTGGTCGTGGTCCCCGACGCGCCGCCGGTGCGCACTCCGGAGGCGCGCGCGGCGCTGCCCGCCGAGGTCCCGTTCGCGGACGCGACGTTCAACGTCGCGCACGCCGCGCTGCTCACCCTCGGCCTGGCGCGGGGCGAATGGGACCTGGTGGCGCGCGGCCTGCGCGACCGCCTGCACCAGCCGCGGCGCGCGCACCTGTACCGGCCGTCGCTGGAGCTGGCCGCGCGGGCGCCCCAGCTGGGCGCCCTGGGGGCGACGATCTCCGGCGCCGGCCCCGCCGTGCTCGTGTGGACCCACTACGAGCAGACCGCAGGGGTGGTCGAGGCGCTGCGCCGCGCGGCGCCCGGCGCGCAGATCCGCCGCGTGCCCTTCGAGCCCGAGGGAGCCTTCGTCCGCGAGCTTTAGGCGCGGATGCGCAGCCGCGTGCCCAGCGGAACCGCGCGCAGCAGCCGGCGCATCACGGCGTTGGTCACCCTCAGGCAGCCGAGGCTGGCCGCCTGGCCGATCGTCTGCTCGGCGGGCGTGGCGTGGATCGCGAGCAGGTCGCCGCCGCCCCAGCCCTGCGGCACGCTGGGCTGGTGGCCGGTCAGGGCCAGGACGCAGCAGCCGTATGGGCCGGACGGGTTGCCGGTGGTCAGGCGGTCGGTGACGGCGAACCGGCCCCGCGGCGTCGGGGCGCTGGGGCGTCCGATCGCGATGCGGGCGCGCGCGAACACGCGGCCGCCCCGGCGCACGACCAAACGCCGGTGCGACAGCGACGCCTCCATGCTCCAGTCCGTGCGGTACAGCCGCGCGCCGTGGCGGCCGTCGACCCATCCCACGCGTCCGTTGGGCAGTTCCGGGGCCAGCACGCCCAGCCAGGCGCCCCGGCGCCGCACGACCGTGACGATCCGCGGCGAGCGGAAGTGGGTGCGCCGCGCCATGCCCGCGAGCCGCCGCCCTCCGCCCGGCCGCGACCACAGGACCTTGTCGTGGGTGATGTGGGCGGTGAGCGTGCCGCGGCCCGGCACGTGCGCCGGCAGTCCGGCGGGACGGGCCGGCGGCGGCGCGGTGGCGACAGCGCGGGCGGAGGGCGGCGACTCCTCGTCCTCGCCACACCCGGACGCGAGGGCACCGGGAAGGGCCGCCGTCACGAGGATCGCCGCCGCCGCGGCGCGTCTCATCGCTTGGCGGCCGGCTCGCCGGCGAGCGCGTCGAGACGCGCCCGCGCTTCGGTCAGCTCGAGGCGGTCGAACAGCTCGCCAGCCAGCGCCAGGTAGTCGGCGCCCAGGTCTGGACGGTGGTCGAGGATCGAGATCCCGCGCTCGGCCGACTCGGCGTAGGCGATCGACTGGCGGATCGTGGTCTCGAAGACGCGGTCGCCGAAGGCCTCGGCGAGCTGGGCGTACGCCTCGCGCGAGTGCACGGTGCGCATGTCGGCGAGGTTGAGGACCACGCCGATCCAGGACAGGTCCGGGTTCAGGCTCTCGCGCGCCAGCTCGATCACCTCGAGCGCCTGCTCGACGCCCTGCAGCGCGAAGTACTGCGCCTCGGAGGTGATCAGCGCGTGGTCGGCGGCCACCAGCGCGTTGACGGTCAGCAGGCCCAGGGAGGGAGGGCAGTCGAGCAGCACGAGGTCGTAGCCGGCAGCGACCTCGCGCAGCGCCCGGCGCAGCGTGAGCTCGCGGCCCATCTTGCCGCCCAGCGCCAGCTCGACCTCGGCCAGCTGGAGGTTGGCGGGGATGACGTCGTCGTGGATCGCCTCGCCGGCCTGCGCACTGCCCGCGAGGACCTCCGCCACGGTGGGCGCCGCGTCCGGCGGGACGTCGAAGTAGTCCGAGAGGTTGCCCTGGGGATCCAGGTCCACCGCGAGCGTGTCGAGCCCGACCCGCCGCGCCACGTCGGCGAGCGTGCGGACCGCCGTCGTCTTCCCGGTACCCCCCTTCTGCGAGAGGACTGCGAGCGTCGCCGCCATCGTCAGGCAGCGTAGCGTCCCGCGCTCAGGCGGTCAGCTGCCGGTCCGGCGCGGCGTCGGTCGAGGCCTCGGAGTCCGTCGCGGCGACTTCGAGGAAGCGCAGGCTGTGGCACCCGACGAGCACCTCGTCGCCGTCCTGGAGCGAGCTCCACTCCACGCGCTCGCCGTTCACGAACACGCCGTTGAGGGAGCGATCGTCGAGCACCTTGACCCCGTCGGGCCCGCGCACGATGAGCGCATGGCGCCGCGACACGGTGGGGTCGTCGAAGCGTATGTCGGCGGCCAGGCTGCGGCCGATGCGGGTCCACTGGCTGCGCAGGGCGAAGACCTTGGTCTCGCCGGCGCGCTCGTAGGCCAGGTACTCGCCCGGCTCGGCGACCGCGTCGCGGACGTCGTCGAACCACGTGGAGTCCGCGGGTTCGTCCTGCGACCACGGACGGCCGGTGAAGCGTGACGGCCCGAACAGGGACGCGCGGACGAACTCCGTGCCTCCGCAGCCCGGACAGCGCGGCAGCGCGTCGTCGTTGGCGAGGTTGACGACGAAGCCGCACTCCTCGCAAGTGAACGACCCGATCCCGGCGAGCGTGCCCGACTCGATTGCCTGCATGTGCTCTCCTCAGCCCCGGTGCCCGCCTCACGCGAACGGGGCCATTCTACCCCCGGCGTCAAAAGCGCTAACGGCCATCGGAACCCGGGCAGGAGGGCGCGCGGCGGCGGCGAAGCAGGTGGCGATGATCGACTCGCTGCCGTTCGAGAGGCACCTGTTGCGCAAGGGCGTCGGCACGCGGGCGCGCTCCGACTCGCGCTGCGCGGACTGCGACCGCACGCCGCTGATCGGCGAGCGCGTCCACCGCTACCACGACGGCGTCATGCGCTGCGAGCTGTGCCGCCCCCTGCGCCGCGAAGAGCCCGTCGCGTCCGATCTGGTGCACGGCCCCGCGCACGGGCACTGCGTCGTCAAGGTCACAAGAGTCGCGGCCTGATCGCCCGGCGGAGGTAATCTCCCCCGCCGTGGATCCGATCACGACCTCGGTGACCATCGCCCGCCCCCGCGAGGAGGTCTTCGCCTACCTCGCCGACATCGCCAACCACGCGGAGTTCACCGACCACTACCTCAAGGACTGGCGCCTGACCCGCGAGCAGTCCTACGGCCGCGGGGCGGGCGCCCGCTTCCGCGTCGCCGCACCGGGCAACCGCTTCCCGTGGGGCGACACGACGTTCGTCGAGGTCGAGCCTCCCTACCGCATCGTGGAGGAGGGGCGCGGGGGCAAGTTCAACCGCATCAAGGTCCGCGGCGTGTACACGCTGACGCCCGGCCCCGGAGGCACCACACGGGTCGAGTTCATCAACGAGATCGAGCCCGCGACCTTCGCCGACCGGGTCATGGAGTCCTTCGGCGTGCGCCCGTGGCTCAAGCGCAAGACCGCCAAGGCGATGCGTCGCCTGCGCGCCATCCTCGAGGAGGACGAGCAGCGCGGCAAGCGGGCGACGATCGCCGGTGGATGAGTCTCACTAGAATCACCGCGCCCGTGACCGGCCGTCTCCGCTCGCTCCCGATCGCCCTCGCGGCGCTCGTGCTCCTCCTCGCGCTGCCCGCCTGCGGCCAGGAGAACCCGCGCACGCACGCCGAGACCGAGGGTCCCTACCTCGACGTGGGCAACCTCCAGTACCAGGTCCAGATCTCGCGGCTGCTGAACCCGGAGGACCAGGAGGACCGCGCCTACTTCGTCGGCGTGGAGAACGCGGAGGACCTGGGCGGCGACGAGAACTGGTTCAGCGTCTGGATCCGCGCCTGGAACCGCACCGACCGGCGCCAGCCCGCCGCGCACGAGTTCGAGATCGAGGACACGACCGGCAAGCACTACGAGCCGGTGGAGATCGGCCCCGAGAACGTCTTCGCCTACCGCCCGGCCTTCGTCCCCTCGGGCGCGACGCTGCCCGCGGTCGACAGCGTGGCCGAGCAGGGTCCGATCGGCGGCATGCTGCTGCTGTTCAAGGTGACGAACGATTCGCTGGCCAACCGCCCGCTCGTGCTGCACATCAAGAGCCCGAACGCCGCGGAGCCCCACGAGGCCGAGATCGACCTCGACGTCTGATCAACCGCCGAGGGCCGACGCCAGCACCTGCCGCGCGATCGGCGCCGCCACCTGCCCGCCGGCTCCCGCGCGCAGCCGCCACACCGCCACCGCGTAGCGCGGCCGCCGCGCCGGCGCGAAGGCGACGAACCAGGCGTCGGTCTCCCCCGCCTCCAGGCCCAGCTCGGCGGTCCCGGTCTTCCCCGCCACCTGCACGCCCTCGATGTCCGCGGCCGTGCCGGTGCCGTTCTTGACCACGCCGATCATCAGCCGCCGCAGCGTGGCGGCGATCGCCGGGCTGGTGACCCGCACGCGCCGCGCCCTGGAGCCGCGCTCCAGCGTGGGGATCACGCGGACGCCGCGGTTGGCGACGGTGGCCGCCATCGAGGCCATCCCGAGCGGGTTGGACAGGACCTTGCCCTGGCCGATCGCCGTCGAGCCCAGGTCGAGGTCGTCGCCGATCCCGCTGGGCTGGGGGATCGTGCTGGGGACCGCGCCCGGGATCGACGGGCGCTCGTTGAAGCCGTACGCCTCGGACTCCTCCACCAGCCGCTCCTTGCCGACCTTCACGCCCAGCGGCGCGAACACGGAGTTGCACGAGTGGGCAAAGGAGTTGGCGAAGTCGCCACCGCAGGACTCTCCGTTGGCGTTCTCCAGCCGCACGCCCTCCAGGACCGCCGCCGTCTCGACGGGGAAGCGGTCGGACAGCTTGACCTTGCGGTCCTCCAGCGCGGCCGTCGTGGTGATCACCTTGAAGATCGAGCCGGGCGGCCCGGTGCTGGAGAACGCCGTCCCCGCGAGGGCGAGCACCTCCCCCGTTCCCGGCTGGAGCACGGCGACGCCGCCGCTCTGGCCCCCCAGCGCGGAGATCGCGATCTCCTCCACCCGCGGGTCGATCGTGGTCCTGACCGGCGGGGCCGGCACGGGCTGGGAGCGCCCGAGCACGCGCGCGCCCACGGACAACGTGCCGCCGGGGCGGCCCGCCAGCCGAGGCTGCAGCGCGCGCTCCAGGCCCGAGACGCCCACCCGGGCGTCGGTCGGGTAGCCGCGCGCGAACAGCTGCGCGCGGTCCTCGGCCGGGATCTGGCCCAGCTCGCCGACGACCTCGGTGGCGACGGTGCCGAGATCGCTCGAGCGGTCCTCGCCGCGGGCCAGCGCGCGCCCGTTGCGGGCCAGGATGCTCGCCCGCCGCGGCAGGCGGGTGCTGCGCGCGAGCCGCTCCCCAGGACCCACCTCCGGGAAGGTGAGCTCGGGGCGCCAATCCACCCGCGCCCCATCGCCCTCGCCGGCGAAGGGCAGGCGCACCGTGCCGCGGATCGTCCCGAAGATGCGCGTCGTCACGCTGACCGGCACCTCGACGACGCCGTCGCGCGGGTCGCGCGGGTCGCCGACGGCGATCCGCGTGGCGGTCGCCGTGGCGGCGGCGTTCGCGTAGGCGTCACGAAAGGCCTGGGCGCCCGCGCGCGACTTGGCGGCGTCCGATACCTCCGCGTACATCGCGTCGAAGTCGCCAGCCGCCCAGGCGCGCGCGAAGCGCTCGGCCACCTTGCGCTCGCCCGGCACGTACAGGGCGCCCACGACGACCCCGACCGCGAAAGCCGCTCCGGCCAGCACCGCTACCGGGAGGAGGCGGTGGGTGAGCCGGTAGCGGCGATCGGCGTACCTTGTGCGACCTGCCTCCACGTTCGCGGGCAGCGTAGTTGATACGACCGCCGGGCCCTGCAAATGCGCAACCAGCCTTGACCGTCCTCGACTGGGCCATCCTCGCCTTCACGTCGCTCATGGCGATGTACGGCTACGCCCAGGGCTTCGTGGTGGGGGCGCTGTCGCTGGCCGGGTTCGCCGGGGGCGCGTTCCTCGGGACGCGCCTGGGGCCCGAGCTGCTGCCCGAGGGCGCGGCCTCGCCCTACGCGCCGCTGTTCGGGCTGCTGGGAGCCCTCACCGCGGGCGCGGTGCTCGCCGCGGGACTGGAGGGCGTGGGGCTCGCGGTGCGCCGGCGGCTGGGCGACGGGCGCGGGATCCACGCGGTGGACGGGCTGCTGGGCGCCGCGCTGACCGCCTGCGTGGCGGTGGGGATCGCGTGGATCGGCGCGGCCGTGGCCCTGCAGAGCGCGCAGAGCCCCGACCTGCGACGCACGGTCCAGCGTTCGCTGCTGCTGCGCGAGCTCAACCAGGCGCTCCCGCCGTCGGGCCCGATCCTCAACGCGCTGGCGCGCTTCGACCCCTTCCCGCGCATCCAGGGCCCGCCGGCCGACGTGCCGCCGCCGGACTCCGCGATCGCGCGCGACCCCGACGTGCGCGCCGCGGGCGAGGGCGTGGTGCGCGTCCTGGGGACGGCATGCGGGCTGGGCATCGCCGGGTCGGGGTGGGTGGCGCGTCCGGGCGTGGTGGTCACCAACGCGCACGTGGTGGCGGGGACCGACGACACCACCGTCCAGGGGCAGGGCGACGACGCGCGCCACGACGCGCAGGCCATCCACTTCGACGCCACCAACGACGTGGCGGTGCTGGCGGTCGACGGGCTCGACGCGCGCTCGCTGCGGCTGGCCGCGGATCCGCGGCCCGGCGTGTCCGGGGCGGTGCTCGGCTATCCGGGCAACGGCCCCTACGACGTCGAGCCCGCGCGGCTGGGCGGCACCCGCACCGTCACGTCGCAGGACGCCTACGGGCGCGGGCCGGTGCGGCGCTCGATCGCCTCGCTGCGCGCGGACGTGCGCTCGGGCAACTCCGGCGGCCCGATGGTGGACGGCTCCGGCCGCGTGGTGACGACGGTGTTCGCCGCCACGGTGGGCGGGCAGCGCGCCGGCGGCTACGGCATTCCCAACGGCGTGGTGCGCGCGGCGCTGGAGCGGGCGCGCGGGCCGGTGGACACCGGTCCCTGCGCGCGCTGAGCCCTAGGTCGCCGCGTACAGCCGCCAGCTGCCCGGCACGCCCTTGAGCTCGTGCTCGCCGCGGTCCTCGAAGTCGATCCCCGAGCCCACGACGAGGTCCTTCACCGTGCTGGAGACGAGCACCTCGCCCGGGGCGGCCAGCGAGCCGACGCGGGCGCCGATGTGCACCGCCATGCCGGCCACGTCGTCGCCGCGCACCTCGCACTCGCCCGTGTGCAGGCCGGCGCGCACCTCGATCCCCAGCGGCTGGACGACGTCGGCGATCGCGCGCCCGCAGCGGATCGCGCGGGCCGGCCCGTCGAAGGTGGCCAGGAAGCCGTCGCCGGTCGTCTTGACCTCGCGCCCCTGCCAGCGCTGCAGCTGGCGGCGCACCAGCTCGTCGTGGCGCTCCAGCAGGCGCCGCCACTCCGCGTCGCCCAGCTCCGACGCCCGGCGGGTGGAGTCGACGATGTCGGTGAACATCACCGTGGCGAGGATCCGGTCGGGCTCGCGCACGGGCCGCCGGCCGGTGAAGAACTCCGCGATCTCGTCGAGGACCGCGTCGGCGTCGCCGGCCACGATGAGGCTGTCGGAGCCGGGCAGGCTGACGTGCTTGGCGCCGGGGATGTGCTCGGCGAGGTAGCGCCCGTGGCGCGGGTCGATCAGCGGGTCGGCGTCGCGGTGCATGACCAGCGTGGGGACCCGGATCGAGCCGAGCACGCCGCGCACGTCCACGTCGCCGGAGAGCATCATCATGTCCTCCACCACGCCGGGGCTGGCGGACAGCCGCTCGAGCTTGCAGTACCAGTCGACGAACTCGGGCTCGCCCGCCATGGAGGGCGCCAGCGCCTCCAGCCGCGATCCGGTGCCCCAGTTCTCGACGAGGTCGTGGACGAACTGGTCGCGCACCTCGCGCGTGTTGGCCCACGGCGTGTCGTCGGCCCACAGCGTGCGCGCCCACGTCCCGTACAGGACCAGCGCCAGCGTGCGCTCGGGGTAGGTGGCGGCGAACAGCGTGGCCATCGGGCCGCCGTCGAGCTGGGCGAACAGCGCCGGGTGCTCCGATCCGGCGGCGTCCAGGACGGCCAGTACGTCGTCCATCTGCTCCTCCAGCGTGGGCGGCGTGTCGAACGGGTCCGACATGCCCGAGCCGCGGCGGTCGAACATGATCAGTCGCGTGCGCGACGCGATGCGCTCGAAGAAGTACGCCACGCGGGGGTGGTCCCACAGGTGCTCGATCTGCGAGAGCCACGTGGGGACGTAGAGGAAGTCGATCGGCCCCTCGCCCGTGACGCTGTAGGCGATGTGATGGTCGCCCGAACGGGCGTAGCGGGTGGGCCCCGGCCGCGTCGCCATGCCCTCACGCTACCCTCCCGCGAATGCCCAAGACTCTGGTGATAGCGGAGAAGCCCTCGGTGGGCCGCGACCTCGCGCGCGTGCTGCCCGGCCCCTTCCACAAGCACGAGGGATGGCTCGAGGGCCCCGAGCACATCGTCACCTGGGCGGTCGGCCACCTGGTCCAGCTCGCCGAGCCCGACGAGTACGACCCCAAGTTCAAGAAGTGGCGGATGGACGACCTGCCGATCCTCCCCGACCGCTTCAAGCTCGTCGTGCGCGACGAGCGCTCCAAGAAGCAGATGAACGTGATCCGCCGCCTGCTGGCCAACAGCGAGGTCGAGAACGTCGTGAACGCATGCGACGCCGGGCGGGAGGGCGAGCTGATCTTCGCCTACCTGTACGAGAAGTCGGGCTCCAAGCTGCCCGTGCGCCGGCTGTGGCTGCAGTCGATGACGCGCGAGGCGATCGAGCGCGCCTTCGGGGCGCTGCGCCCGGGCTCGGACATGGCGAAGCTCGAGGAGGCGGCGCGCTCGCGCTCGGAGGCCGACTGGATCGTCGGCATGAACGCGACCCGGGCGGCGACGATCCGGCTGCGCTCGTCCTTCGACGGAGCGGTCTCGCTGGGCCGCGTGCAGACCCCGACGCTGGCGATCCTCGCGCGGCGCGAGGAGGAGATCCGCGCTTTCGTCCCCGAGCCCTACTGGCTGGTGGACGCGGAGTTCGCCGCCGACGGCGAGCGGACGTACGAGGGGCGCTACCACGCCGGCAGCAAGCCCCGGCTGCCCACCGCCGAGGAGGCCGCCGCGATCGTCGCGGACGTGCGCGACGGCGTCGGCGAGATCACCAAGCTGGAGACCTCGCGGCGCAAGGAGCGCGTACCGCTGCTCTACGACCTCACGACCCTGCAGCGCGAGGCCAACAACCGCTACGGGTTCAGCGCGCGCCGCACGCTCGCGGCGGCGCAGCGCCTGTACGAGGAGCACACGGCGCTCACCTATCCCCGCACGAACTCGCGCTTCCTGCCCTCGGACATGAAGCGCGACATCAAGCCGACGGCGGAGCTGGTGGGGCGCAACGCCGCCTACGCGGCCGCCGCGCGCTACGTCACGTCGCTCGACGTCCTCCCCCTGGGCCGGGTGGTCAACGACAAGAAGGTCACCGACCACCACGCGATCATCCCGACCCGGTCCGAGCACCGGATCGAGAAGATGAACGACGACGACAAGAAGGTCTACGACATGGTCGCGCGCCGGTTCCTGGCCGTCTTTCACCCGGACGCGGAGTTCGAGAACACGCGCGTGGAGACCACCGTGGCCGATCACGTCTTCCGCACGCAGGGCAAGGTGCTGCTGGTCCCGGGCTGGCGCGGGGTGTACGGCGAGACGGCACAGGGCGAGGGCGCGCGGCCCGAGCGCGAGGGCGAGGACGACGAGGGGCGCGAGCAGCGCCTGCCCAAGCTCGAGCAGGGCGAGCGCGCCGAAGTGCGCTCGGTGGAGTCGCTGGAGAAGGAGACCCAGCCGCCGCGGCGCTACTCCGACGCGTCGCTGCTGGCCGCGATGGAGACCGCCGGCAAGCTGGTCGACGACGAGGAGCTGCGCGAGGCGATGAAGGACTCGGGAATCGGAACGCCCGCCACGCGCGCGGCGATCATCGAGCGCCTGATCGCGGTCGGCTACGTCGAGCGCGACGGCCGCGCGCTGGTGTGCACGGAGAAGGGCCTCAACGTGATCCGCCTGCTGGACGAGCACCCGCTCACGTCGCCGTCGCTGACCGGCGACTGGGAGGCGCGCCTGGCCAAGATCGAGGAGGGATCGGACACGCGCGGCAAGTTCATGGGCGACATCGCCAAGTTCGCGGAGTCGACGGTCAAGCAGCTCGACGAGACGCTGAAGGGCGTACGCATCCCGCGCGCCAAGCTGGGCCCGTGCCCGGTGTGCGGGCGCGAGATCTCCGAGAACCGCAAGGGCTACTCGTGCTGGTCGCGCGAGGACCCGGGCTGCGGCTTCGTGATCTGGAAGTCCAAGGCGGGCAAGCAGCTGCCGGTCGCCGTGGCCAAGGAGCTGATCGCCACGGGGCGCACCGCCAAGCCGGTGACCGGCTTCAAGGGGCGCTCGGGCCGGTCGTTCCGCGCCCGCCTGGCGCTGCAGCAGAACGACGAGGGCAAGTGGCGCGTCGAGTTCGACGAGCCCTGGGCCCGCGAGGGCGCCAAGCCGCCCGAGGCCGAGGCCGACGCGGAGGCGACCGCCTCGACCGCCGCGGCAGCCGAGCCCGAAGCGGCCTGACGGCGCGCCGTGTGGACTTGACCGCGATATACGCGGGTAACTCCACACGTCACCCCGTGACGGTCACCCGGACGGTCGGCGTGACGCCGGGCTCGTAGGGGTAGGCGGCGTCGCGCTTGATCGCCGCGCGGAAGCGGTAGACGACGCGTCCGCGGGTGGCGCCGAAGCGGTAGGGATGGCGCCAGCGCCCGCGCGCGTCGGTGCGCGGCGTGGCGAACGTGCGCCAGGCGCCGCGGTAGTGGGCCTGCAGGTCGACGGTGCGCCCGCCGGGCGGCAGCGGCCGGCCGGTGAGGCGGCCCGAGAACACGATCCGCCCGCCGTTGCGGGCGCGGCGGCGGCTGGCGCGCAGGGTGCCCGCGGCCGCGACCAGAGCGCGGGCGTCGAGCGCCGCCGGGAGCAGGAGCGCGTCGCCCGGGTAGGCCAGCCGCAGGAACCGCGAGGCGCCGGCGCCGACCGCGACGGTGAAGCGCCCCGCGGCGTCGGTCGTCGCCGGGGCGAGCGCCTGCCAGTCCGGGCGCGTGCGCAGCCGCTCGTGGACCGCGACGGGCGCGCCGGCGACCGGCCGTCCCTGCCAGGTCTCGAGGACGCCGGTCAGCGTCGCCGCGCGGCGGAAGGGCAGGCGCAGCGGCTCGCGCAGCGTCGCGACCTCGGGCGCCGAGAGCACCAGGCGGCACACGCGGCGCCGGCGCACCGTCCGGCAGCGGCGTGCGGCGTCGTGGCGGGCGGTGAAGCGCGTGACCTGGCGCACGGGCAGCACGATCGTCATCGACCGTCCGGTCCGGTCGGTCGCCGCACCGGTCTCGTTGCCGGCGTGGTCGCGGACGGTGGCGCGGACCTCGTACGCGCCGTCGGGCAGCTCCGTGTCCGGCACGTGCGCGACCGCGCGCCCGTCGGGCTCCAGTCCCGTGCGCAGGGCGCGCCAGTCGCCGCCGCCGCGCGGGCGCAGCTCGATGCTGGCCGCCGCCACGCCGGAGTGCCGGTCGGCCACCGCCAGGGCGAGCCGGCGCGGATCGGCGGGATCCGGCGCGTCGAACCCGGGCGTCTCGGGAGCCACGTCGTCCAGGCGCAGGCGCACCGGGTCGGCGGCGTGCGCCGCATCGACGTTGCCCGCCTCGTCCTGCAGCCGGACGGCGAGCGTCCAGTCCCCGCTCTCCGGTACGCGCAGCGCCGGAAGCGCGCTCACCTCGCGCGCGTCGCGCGCGCCGGTCCGGCAGTCGGCCGGGGCGCCGGCGCGGCACAGCCGCCAGAGCGCGCGGACGATCGGCGCCACCTGCCCGGGCGGGTTCTCCCAGGCGACGTCGAACCCGTTGGAGCGCCGCCATCCATCGCCGCCCTCCACGCGCACCGCGCGTGGCGCGGGCGGCGCGTGGTTGTCCACGTGGATCGTGCGCTCGTGCGCCCCGACGTTTCCCGCGGCATCCACCGCGACCAGGCGCAGGCGGCGCGCCCCGTCGGGCACGGTCGCCGTGTTCACGTCCACTCCTCCGTCGGAGATGTCGGCGCACGGCCGCGGCCGCGCGTAGTCGCAGGTGATGTGGGGCGGCCAGCCGGGCGCCGCGAAGTCCTGAAACGAGAACGCGGAGCCCTCGAGCTCGCCGTAGATGTGGCGGATCCCGACGTTGTCCCCGTAGCCGGCCCACGCGGTCTCGCGCCCGCGGTGCCAGCCGCCGTGCAGCAGCGCCCCGCTCTTCGGCGTGATCGAGGGCGGCGAGTCGTCGCGCACGGTGACCGCCACGTCCTTGAGGCTCGTCCAGGTGCCGACGCTCGTGTTCGTGGGGCAGCCCCCGCCGGCGTCGCAGCGCACGCCGAGGCGCACGTTCTGGCGACCGCCGAGGTCGAGGTGCACCGGCCCGGCGAAGTACGCCCAGCCGCCGCCGAACACGTTGCAGTCCGCGCCGTAGCCCCACAGGTGGTCGCCGGGATGGAAGGCGCCGCCGCTCCAGCCCCACACGCCGATCGCCCAGCAGCCCGACGCTCGCCCGCCCGAGACGCGAAACGACATCGACTGCAGGCTGGCCCCGGGCGGCGCCTCGAAGATCTGCCACGCCGACGCGTGCAGGCCCAGCCGGCCTCCGCCCGCGTTGCGCTCCGCGCGCGCGACCAGGCCCGTGCCCTCGCCCTGGTGGTCGACGCCGGGGCAGCTCGCGAACGCGCTGAGTCCCGGGTTCGCGAACGCCCAGAAGGCGCGGTTGACGCCGTCGCTGCCACACGCGTGGACGGTGTAGGTCCCAGCGTTCGCGCTCGCGGTCAGGGCGAGGGACAGGACGGCCGCGACCAACGCGGCGGCACGGGCTCGTGACATGCGGCGCCTCCTCATGGGCCGAACTCGGGTAGGGCGGATCCGCCGTCGCGGGAAGCGGGACGGCGGACTTCTCGTGGCGCCCGCGCCTCAGAAGGCGAGGGCGTCGCAGCAGCGCTCGCGGACGGCCCGGTGGCGTCCGGTGCGACGCCCGCGGGCTCGAACTCCTCGGACGGCGCCGGCGCGGGGCTCTTCGCGCGCGGGTGGTCCTGCGGCGAGCGATCGCGTTGCGAGGCGGAGGGCGCGGAGGCGGGCCGCCCGGTGTCGCGCCGGGCCGCGGCGACGGAGCTACGGGAGGCCGCCGGCGCGCGCGCCTGCTCGGGACGAGGCGCACTCAGCGCGGCGGCCGGATGCGCCGGCGGTGGGCTCTGCGCCGCGCCGGTCAGGGCTGCGGCGCCCCCGCCGGCCAGCGCGGTCGCCGACGCGGCGACCGCCGCCACCTTCCCGGCCGAGGCCGCCTCCATCGCCGCCTGGACCTTGTGCGCGGACAGCAGGACGCGTTCGTGCCACCCCGCCACCACGGCGTCGTGGGCCCGCGCGAACAGGCCGGGAACCGCCGGGGCGGCCTCCGCGTCGGCCAGCGCGAAGCCCGCGGCGGGAGCGATCGCCGCGACCGCGCGCGGCGCCATGCGGAACTGGCGCACCCGCGCGCGGCACGCCGAGCAGTGGCGGAGGTGGGGACGGACGGCGGCGACGTCGGACGGCGACGCCTCGCCGTCGGCCAGCGCGGAGAGGACCGCGCCCCAGCGCTCGCACTCGCGGCCGGTTTCGATGTCGGCGAAGCGGTCCAGGAAGGCGCGGCGGCCCTCGGTCAGGCAGCGGTTGACCTTCGTGTAGGTCCACCCCGTGATCTCGCAGATCTCGCGGTAGGAGTAGCCGTGCGCCTTGAGGACGAGCGCACGCACCTCCTGGGGCTTGAGTCGGGCCAGCGCCTCGGCCGAGCGGCCGTCGCGCTCGGCCGCGGCCGCACGCTCGTCGACCGGCAGGAGGTCGCGCGCCTCGGCGCGGTCGAGGTTGACCTCCGCGGGCCCCACGATCCGCTGGCGCGATTCCCGCACGGCGAGGGCCTCGTGCTTGACCACCGTCCGCAGCCACGCCGCCGCCCGCGCCGGGTCCACGGAGTCGGCCCGGTGCAGGAAGATCTCCACCGCACGCTGGTAGGCGTCGTGCGCGTCGTCCGCGCACAGCGAGTACCGGCGCGCCAGCGCGAGCAGGGACCCGGCGTGCGCGCCGACGACCGCCAGGACCAGCTCGCGGCCGCGATCGGGCGCGCTGGATTCGGATTCGGTCGTTCGTCGCGAGGTTGCCATGGGGCCGTACGAGGGAGCCGGCATCCTCGATTCGCCCCATCGCAGCCCCCACCGCACAGCGGCGCCCGCGTCCAGGCGAGGAGTTCCGTCGGCCGGCCGGGCGATGCGCCGATCCCCCGACCGCACGGCCGGACGCGCCGGCCGATCGACGGGGCGGGGCGAGTTTCATCCGCACGGGGCGTGTCCCTCAGCCCTGGCGAGGCTGCGCTCGTCGACTGCTTCGCAGCGCTGACTGGCATCCGGTCCTGACCGAGCGTGTCGTCTACGCCGAGCCCGAAGACACGCGCCGGGCGCTGTACGGGGACAGCTTCGAGACGTAGCCGTGCCCGGCGCACGGCGGTACCCCGACCGCGACGCGTACTTCGCGGGCGCCGACCCGGCGCGGCCCGATCTTCCAGGGCGACGTCTTTCGCGGCGCTCCGACCGCGTTTCTTGCGCATCCCGCGGCGCGCGAGGCCGCCTTCGCGGGCAGTCCGCCGCCCTCACCAGAGGCGGCTGAGCGCCCTCTGACCGCCGAGCACGTTCGTGACGGCGTCGCCGTGCACGCGCATCGCGCACACGCCGTTCGCGCCCAGGCACGTGGCGCGCAGCCAGCTCCACCACGCCGTCTGGGTGCCGGACCCGGACCACGACGAGGTCGGACCGCACGACTGGGTGGTCGACCTGCGCTCCGCGACACCCGTCGATCGCGCCTTCCTCAACGTCGAGCGGCGGGTCGCCGCGCTGTCCGGGCCGGCGTGGATGGCGCTCATGCGCCGGCTCGTCAACTTCCACACGCGGTTCCGGACTACCCTGGCCTCTGACGCCGAGGGGTTCGGGCGCGTGTGGTATTCGTGCTCCATGGCCGCGGCCGACACCGTCGCCCTGCTGGGGCACGTGCCCGTGTTCGAGGCCCTGGAGCGCGAGGACCTGGAGCGGGTGGCGCAGGTCGCCGTCCCGCGGCGCTTCGAGGCCAATCAAGTCGTCTTTCGCGAGGGCGACGACTCGGACACGTGCTACGTCGTCGCCAGCGGGCACGCCCGCGCGATCCGCAGCCACTCCGACGGGCGCACGATCACGCTCGCGACCTTCGGGCCGCGCGACATCTTCGGCGAGCTGGCGATGTTCGACGACGAGAAGCGCTCGGCCACGGTGGAGGCGATCGACGAGGTCGAGGCGATCGCGATCCTCGGCAAAGACATGCGCCGCCTGCTGCGCGAGCACCCCGACATGTCGGCCAAGCTGGTCATCGCGCTCGGGCGCCGGCTGCGCGCCGCCAACGAGCGCCTGGCCAGCCAGTCGTTCCAGACGGTGCAGAGCCGCGTGGCGCAGGTGGTCTCGCAGCTCGTCGTCCAGGCGCGCGACGAGGGGGCGCCCGACGGGGACGTGATCGTGACGATCACGCAGGCGGAGATCGCGCAGCTCGCGGGGTCCTCGCGCGAGTCGGCGTCGCGCTTCCTCGCCGTGCTGGAGCGCGCGGGGCTGATCACGCAGGGTCGCGGCAAGATCACCGTGCACGACTCCGAGGCGCTGCAGCGCTACGTGTTCTGAGCGTCCGCGCGAAAGCCGCTGCGCCACGACGCGTGCCGCGGCTGCCAGCCCAGCGTCTCGCGGGCGCGCCGGTTGTCGGCGCCCTCCAGCGACAGCAGCCACGACACCGGCCCGCGGCCGGCGACCGGCTTGGCCAGCCAGCCCGGCAGCCGCCGCGGCGGCGGCGCCTCCAGCGCGGCCGCGTACTCGGGCAGCCACGTCGACATGGGCGCCGGCTCGTCGTCGACCACGTTGAAGACGCCGGCGGGCCCGTCCAGCGCCGCCACGGCGGCCGCCGCGGCGTCGTCGACGTGCAGGAACGAGTAGACGGCTTCGCCGCTTCCCAGCACGGGGTACCGGCGCCTGCGCACCTGCTCGGCCACGTCACCGTCGGGGGCGTACCACGTCCCCGGCCCGTAGAGCAGGCCGTAGCGCAGGACCACGCCCTCCAGCGCCGGGTCGCGCAGGACGGCGTCCTCCACGTCCTGCATCGTGCGCACGCCGGTGCCGATCGGCTCGGGCGCGTTCGACCAGAGGGGGTCGTCCTCGCCGTGCAGCCTCCCGTCGCCGCGGGGGGCGTACCAGATGGCCATGCCCTGGGCCACGAGGCGCCGCGCCCCCGCGGCGCGCGCGGCCGCGATCAGGTTGCGCGTGCCCTGCGCGCGGACGCGGTTGTTGGCCGCGTACTGCCTGGCGAGCCCGCGTCCGCGCAGCCGGTGGGGCAGCCGCGTGAGCTGCTGCACGACCACCTCGGGCGCGGCCACCGCCACCGCCTTTGCCAGGCGCGGCGCATCGAACACGTCGCACACGACGGGTGCGGCGCCGAGCTCGCGCAGAAGCCGCTCACTGACCGGGTTCTGCGTCGTCGCCGCCACGTCGTGACCCGCCGCGACGAGCTGGGGAATCAGGCGGCGGCCCACCGCGCCGCTGCCTCCGGCCACGAACACCTTCATGGCGACATCGTCCTCGATAATCCCCCGATGGAGCGCGAGTTCTCGGCCGGAGGGGTCGTCGTGAAGGGCGACGAGGTCGCCGTCGTCGTCCCCTACCGCCTCGCGCCCGACGGGCGCAAGGTGCTGGCGCTCCCCAAGGGGCATCCCGACCCGGGCGAGTCGATGAAGCAGGCGGCGGCCCGCGAGGTGCGCGAGGAGACCGGGCTGCAGGCGGAGCTGGTCGACAAGCTCGGCGACGTCACCTACTGGTACCAGCGCTCCGGCACGCGCGTGCTCAAGAAGGTCGCCTTCTACCTGTTCGAGCACCGCGGCGGCAGCCTGGAGGACCACGACCAGGAGATCGAGGAGGCGCGCTGGATGCGCCTGGAGGACGCGGCCCGGAAGCTGTCGTTCAAGGGGGAGCGCGAGATGGTGGCGCGCGCCCTGTCCCGCCTGGGCGCGGACCGATAGGCTCCGCTCCCGGTGCAGGTCCTCAACTTCTACTCACAGATCTTCGCCGACCAGCTGAAGAGGGGCCGCAAGACCGCGACGATCCGGCTCGGCGACAAGTCCCACAAGTACCGCAAGAACCAGCTGGTCCTCGTCACGGTGGGCTACCAGCACTCGCCGCGCGAGCGCATCTTCGAGGCCGTCATCGACCAGGTCGAGGTCAAGCGGGTCAAGGACCTGTCGCCGCGCGACATCGAGCACGACAACCCCGAGTTCCGCCGCATCGAGGAGATGGTCCACTTCCTCGAGCAGATCTACGGGCGCAAGATCCAGATCGAGGACACCGTCACGGTCGTGCGCTTCTCGCAGATCGTGGAGCGCCCGAGCGAGGTCACGGACCGCCTGCGCGGCATCGGCGGCGCGCAGAACTAGTTTTTTGGCACTCTCGCCTTGAGAGTGCCAAGCTGCGACGTATACTCTTGGCCTTGGCACTCCCGACGGGAGAGTGCCAAACGAAGACTCTCAACCAGCGCACCTCGGAGGTTGCATCGATGAAGCTCAAGCCCCTCGGCGATCGGCTGATCGTCCAGGCGGTCGAGGAGGAGGAGACGACGGCCAGCGGCCTCGTGCTCCCCGACACGGCCAAGGAAAAGCCCCAGAAGGGGAAGGTGCTCGCCGTCGGCGACGGCAAGTGGGACGAGGATGGCGAGAAGCGCATCCCGCTCGACGTGGCCGAGGGCGACGAGGTCCTCTACTCGAAGTACGGCGGCACCGAGATCAAGGTCGACGGCGAGGACCTGCTGGTCCTGCGCGAGTCCGACGTGCTCGCCAAGGTCGACGGCTAGAACCTCAAGGAGACTGAGAACACAAATGGCTCACAAGGAACTGAAGTACGAGGCGGACGCCCGCGCCGCCCTCGAGGCCGGCGTGGACGCGGTCGCGAACGCGGTGAAGGTCACGCTCGGTCCGCGCGGCCGCTACGTGGTGCTCGACAAGAAGTTCGGCGCCCCGACCATCACCAACGACGGCGTCACGATCGCCCGCGAGATCGAGGTCGAGGACGTCTTCCAGAACCAGGGCGCCCAGCTCGTCCGCGAGGTCGCCACGGCGACCAACGACGTGGCCGGCGACGGGACGACGACCGCGACGGTCCTCGCCCAGGCGATCGTGCGCGACGGCCTCAAGAACGTGGCCGCCGGCGCCAACCCGCTGGGACTCAAGCGCGGGATCGAGACGGCGGTCGACGAGGTCGTCGCCAACATCGAGAAGCAGGCCAAGGAGGTCTCCGGCAAGGAGCAGATCGCCCGCGTGGCGACGATCTCCGCCGGCGACGACGACATCGGCGACGTGATCGCCGACGCCATCGAGAAGGTCGGCAAGGACGGCGTCGTCAACGTCGAGGAGGGCCAGACGTTCGGCATGGACCTCGAGTTCACCGAGGGCATGCAGTTCGACAAGGGCTACATCTCGCCCTACATGGTCACCGACCAGGACCGCATGGAGGCCGTCCTCGAGGATCCCTACATCCTCATCGCCAACCAGAAGATCGGCTCGGTCCGCGACGTCCTGCCGGTGCTCGAGCAGGTCATCCAGTCCGGCAAGCCGCTGCTGGTGATCGCCGAGGACGTCGAGGGCGAGTCGCTCGCGACGTTCGTGGTCAACAAGCTCCGCGGCACCTTCACCGGCGTCGCGGTCAAGGCCCCCGGCTTCGGCGACCGCCGCAAGCGGATGCTCGAGGACATCGCGATCCTCACCGGCGGCGAGGTCATCACCGAGGAGATGGGACTCAAGCTGGAGAACACCCAGCTGTCCCAGCTCGGCCACGCCCGGCGCGTCGTCGTGTCCAAGGACACCACGACGATCGTCGACGGCGCGGGCGACTCGGAGGCCATCAAGGGCCGGATCAAGCAGATCAAGTCCGAGATCGAGACGACCGACTCCGACTTCGACCGCGAGAAGCTCCAGGAGCGCCTCGCCAAGCTGTCGGGCGGCGTCGCCGTGGTCAAGGTCGGCGCGGCCACCGAGACCGAGATGAAGGAGAAGAAGCACCGCGTCGAGGACGCGCTGCAGGCCACCCGCGCCGCCCTCGAGGAGGGCATCGTGCCGGGCGGCGGCGTGGCGCTGCTCACCGCGGCCAAGGGCATCAAGGTCGATGCCATCGCCGACGACGACGAGCGCACCGGCGCTCGCATCGTGGTGCGTGCGCTCGAGGAGCCGCTGCGCCAGATCGCGAACAACTCGGGCCTCGAGGGCTCGGTCGTGGTCAACGACGTGCGCAAGGCCAAGGCCGGGCACGGCCTCAACGCGGCGACCGGCGACATCGTCGACCTGGTCGAGGCCGGCGTCATCGACCCGGCGATGGTCACGCGCTCGGCGCTGCAGAACGCGGCCTCGATCGCCAAGAACATCCTCACCACCGAGGCGATCGTGGCGGAGATGCCGGAGAAGGAAGGCGCCGGTCCGGGCGGAGGTATGCCGGACATGGGCGGCATGATGTAAGCGTCCTCCGGACGCTTGGCGGGACCGAGGGCCCGGCATCCGCCGGGCCCTCGCCGTGTCTACGCCCGCGCGCGGGCGGGTGGGACGACGCGCACGCCGGTGACGACGTAGCGCAGGCTGCGCCGGCCGGTGTCGACGGCGTCGCCGGAGTTCCCGTCGACCGTGCGCACGAAGCGGTCGCCGGGGCGGTGACGGTGGGTGGCGATGCCGAAGTGGTCGGCGCGCGACGGGCTGTCGCCCCAGCGGAAGATCACGAGGTCGCCGCGGCGCACGTCCCGGACCGGGATGGCCCGCAGACCCCGCCGGCGGGCCCGGGCGTCGTCGAGCACGTCCTCCGGCTCCAGGAACGAGCTGCGCAGGTCGAGCCCCGCCTGCAGGAACGCCTCGTGGACGAACGCGCCGCACCACTCGTGACACGGTGGGACCGTCCAGCCCGCCCGGCGCTGCCAGCGCTCGACGGTCCGCCCGCAGTTGGACTGGCCGATCTCGCGCACGCCGACCTGGGTCAGCGCCCAGCGGACGGCGCGCTCGGCCTGCGGCGTGGCGGCACCCGGAGGCGCGGCGACGGCCGGCGGTGCGGCGAGGGCGGAGAGACCGGCGGCGATCGCGGCGACGGCGGCGCGACTCATCGCAGGATTGTGAAGCCAACTCGGCGCGCCGGGCTGCGGTTGCCGGCCGGGTCGGTGGCCGCGATCACGAGGCGGTAGCGGCCGGGCGCGAGCCGGCGCCCCGCGAAGCGGGTGGGGAGGCGGCGCAGGTTGGCGCCCGGCCGCCCCTCCTGCGCGAAGCTGCCGCGCACGCGCAGCCAGCGCACGCAACGCGCGCGGCGGCGGTTGGTAGCGGTGGGACGGACGCAGCGCCGGCGGACGCGCCGGCCGGGCCGGGCGCGCTCGACACGGAAGGCAACGCGCGCAGCCTCGCTGAGCGAGTAGCGGACGGTCGTCCCAGCCGCCGCGCGGAAGCGCGTGCGCGTGAGGCGCAGAGTGCCGAAGACCGGCCGAACGACGTCCGCCACGGTGAACACGCCCCCGCCCGTCGACGGCGGCGCGGTGGACGTGGTGGCGGGAGGTGGACTGGCGGGCGGCGGCGGCACCTCCGCGAACGTCGCGGTGACGTTGCGCGCGACGCTCATCGTCACCTCGCACGGGCCAGTTCCGGCGCATCCCTCGCCGCTCCAGCCGGCGAAGCTCCACCCGGCGGTGGGCGTCGCGGTCAGCGTGACGGTCGTGCCCGCGGCGTAGGACTCCGTGCAGTCGGCGCCGCAGGAGATGCCCGCCGGGTTGCTCGTCACCGTCCCGCTTCCGGCGACGCCGACGGTGAGCGGGTGCTGCGCGACGCCGGACGCGGACGTGCTCAGGCGGTAGTTGCGGCTCGCGGACGTCGTGGGGTTGGCGTCGGTCTGCGCCTGGTTGGTGACGACGGCCACCGGCGTGACGCAGCCGGCCGGACGCGTGTAGCCGGGCAGGGTGACCAGCTCGCGCGCGTCCGCCACGTCGGAGAACGGCGTGACGTGGATCTGGCTCCCGGTGTCGCAGGCCACGGTGGCGCGCAGCTGCCCGCCGTTGGAGCGGTTGTCCAGGTGGACGTTGTAGGCAGCGCCCGTGGCGGGAAGCGCCACCCAGTTCAGCGCGTAGTTGTCCTCCAGCGCCGTGTTGGTGGTGGTCGCGCCGACCGCCGAGAGCGTCCGGTCCACGGGCGTGGCGCCGGCGATCGAGACGTACCCGGGGCCCTCCTCGAGGCAGTGCGGTGCGACGTAGCCGCCGCCGCAGGCGCGGTTGAACTTGACGGCGACCGCGTACGCGTGGAACGCGTTGGCCAGGGTGGTTCCTCGG
Organism: Solirubrobacteraceae bacterium; assembly: GCA_031177685.1. Taxonomy (GTDB): domain Bacteria; phylum Actinomycetota; class Thermoleophilia; order Solirubrobacterales; family Solirubrobacteraceae; genus AC-38. The sequence goes on from JAPSGI010000004.1 coordinate 46,538, forward strand.
GTGACCAGCGCCGCCTGCAGCGCGGTCAGATTGCTGGCGGTGTTCTTGCTCGTGTGCTCCCAGAAGTCCTGCATGACCTGCTCGCCGCCGCTGGCGATGCCCGTGCCGTAGCGCTCGGTCATCCCGCGGAAGGCGATCCAGTACTCGTACGGCGAGGAGTCGTAGTCGCCCATGCTCTCGGCGAAGAGGGGCCACAGGTAGAAGCGGTTGTCGTTCGCCGCGTCCTGCACCTCGTCCTCCATCCACGTCGCGCCGCCCTCGATGAAGACCAGATCGGGCATGCTGGGGCCGTTGTCCAGCGCGCCGTAGCCGAACTGGATCGAGTGGTTGAGCTCGTGAGCGGTGGTGGCGTCCAGCGACGCCTGCGGCGAAGAGGGGAACCCCGTGAAGTCGTTCTGGACGACCATGCAGGTGGCGAAGGCATCGCCTTCGTTCCAAGTCGGCGTGTCGGGGTTGTCGCCCACCTCCCCGGCGTACGTGCCGACCGACGAGACGAACCCGTACAGGCCATTGTCGAGCGCCTCCACCCGCACGTGGTACTTGCTGTTGGGCGCGGGCGTCGGCGCGACCGGAGGGGCCGCCCAGTCGAAGGCGTCGACCTGGGTGGTCCAGGCCTCCTCCAGCGAGGCGGTGTAGTCGGCGATCGTCAGGCCGCCGCCCACCCCGGAGTACTCGACGTAGAAATGCGTGCTCTCGGTGGAAAGAGCCAGCGCTCCGTTCTTCCCGCTGCAGCCCCCGGCCACGAGCGCCTCCGCCTCCGCGCGGCGTGGCCCCGCGCGCATCCGCGGGATCGCCTCGCGCAGGCGCAGGAGCGGCAGGGTCCCGTCCCACGGCGTCTGCGCGCGGTACGCGCGCGGCAGCTTCTGCGGCCGGCGCAGCGCGTAGGCCAGGTACAGCGCCGCGGTGTCGCGGTCGATGCGCTGCTCGCGCGCCGCGCGGTCGATGAGCTGCGGCGTGGTCGGCGGCGCGGCGGTGGCCACGGCGGGCGCCGCCAGCAGCGCCGCGGCGACGCAGACTCCCCCCAAGATCCGTACCGGCCCGTTCACGCGCATCCGTTATAGGACAAAACCCGCCGGATCCCCACGGGATGCGCACGGCACGCCAGGCGTCTTAAGGGACGAGATGCCCTCGGAGGACCCAGACGAGCAGCGCGGGCGCGACCTGGTGCGCGCGGCGAGCGCGCAAGTCCGGGCCCCGCGGGGACTGCGCGCGGGCCTGGAGCCGCTGCGCCGCGACGCCCGCCGCCGCCGGCGCACGCGTGCGCTGACGATCGCGCTGGGGGGCGCTCTCGCCGCCGCCGCCGCGGTCGTCCTCGCGCTCGCGCTGCCCGGCGACGTGCCGGACCGCCCGACCGTGGCGGGAGCCGCCGCGCTGGCCGAGCGCCCGGCGACGCGTCCCCCGCCCGGCCCCGCGGGCCCGCGGCGTCTGTCGGCGGCCGTGGAGGGCGTCGCCTTCCCCGACTGGGGAGACGTCCGGTGGCCCCCGACCGGGATGCGCACCGACCGCATCGACGACCGTGCGGTCACGACGGTCTTCTACGTGCGCGCGGGACGCACCGTCAGCTACCAGATCGTCGCGGGCGACCCGCTCCCGCCGCCCGTCGCCACCCGGCAGGAGATGGTCGGCGACACGGTGTACCGAACCTTCCGCGCCGGAGAGCGGACCGTCGTCACGTGGGTGCGTGGCGGCCGCACATGCATCGTCTCGGGCCGCGGCGTGCGAGCCGAGATCCTGCGCCGCCTCGCCACCTGGGAGGCGACGACCTAGCCGCCCAGCGCCCGGGCCACCTGGGCCCGCGCCCGGTGCACGCGACTGGTCAGCGTGCCGTCCGGGATGCGCAGCGCCCGCGCCGCCTCCGCGTAGGAGAGCCCGACCACGTCCACCGCGACGATCGCGTCGCGGTAGTCGTCCGGCAGGGCGGCGATGGCGGGATACACCTCGCGCGCGGCCGCGGCCTCCGCCGGCCGGCCACCCGCGCGCGGGTCCGAGAGCTCCAGCTCGTCCGGCGCCACGCCGGCGGGCCGCGGGCGCCGCGCGGCCGCACGCCGCTGCGAGACGAACGTGTTGCGCAGGACCCGCAGCAGGTACCCGAGGTCGTCCTCTCCGTGCACGATCCGCGGGCGCCGCAGGACGCGGGCGTACGTCTCCTGCACGAGGTCCTCGGCGTCCTCGCGCGCGCCGCACAGCGCCCACGCCGCCCGGTAGAGCCGGTCTACGTGGTCGCCCAGGCTCCCCGGGTCGAGCTCGTGGTCGGGGCTCATCCGAGCGAGCCTAGCCCGCTCCGGCGCCGCGGCTACGCGGTTGCCGCGCGGGTTCCGTCGACCGCGCTCAGCGGGCGCGGCGGGGCCCCGACGTAGTTGGCGGTCGGGCGGATCAGCCGGCCCTCGCGCTTCTGCTCGAGGATGTGGGCCGCCCAGCCGGCGGTGCGCGCGCACACGAACATCGGCGTAAACAGCTGCGAGGGCACGTCCGCCAGGTCCAGGACCACGGCGGACCAGAACTCGACGTTGGTCGCCAGCACGCGGTCGGGCTTGCGGGCCTTCAGCTCGGCCAGCGCCGCCGCCTCCAGCGCCTCCGCCACGTCGAAGCGCGGCGAGCGCAGCTCGCGGCAGGTGCGCCGCAGGACCCGTGCCCGCGGGTCCTCGGCGCGGTAGACGCGATGCCCGAAGCCCATGAGCCGCTCGCCGCGGTCCAGCGCGGACTTGACCCAGCGCTCCGCGTCGCCCAGCCGCTCGACCTCGTCGAGCATGCGCAGCACGCGCGAGGGCGCCCCGCCGTGCAGCGGTCCGCTGAGCGCGCCGACGGCGGCGCTCAGCGCCGCCGCCACGTCGGCACCCGTGGACGCCACCACGCGCGCGGTGAAGGTGGACGCGTTCATGCCGTGCTCGGCGGCGGAGATCCAGTACGCGTCGATCGCCTTGACGTGGTCGGGGTCGGCCTCGCCGCGCCACCGGGTGAGGAAGCGCTCGGGGATCGTCGTCGCGCGATCTATGTCCTCCTGGGGCACCGGAGGCCGGTCCGGCCCCCGCGCCGACTGCGCGACGAACGACAGCGCCATGACGCACGCCCGGGAAAGGTCGTCGCGGGCCTGGCGCTCGGGGATGTCGATGAGCTGGCGCAGTCCCCAGTCGGGCGCCAGCATCGCCAGCGCCGACTGGACGTCCACGCGCGGGTCCCCGGAGCGGATCGTCAGCGGATGGGGCTCGGCGGGCGCCAGCCCGGGGTCGAAGCTGCCGTCGACCAGCAGGCCCCACACCTTCTCGAACGGCACGGCCCCGACGAGGTCCTCTATGTCCACGCCGCGGTAGCGCAGGGCGCCGCCTTCCTTGTCGGGCTCGGCGATCTCGGTGGCGAAGGCTACGACGCCCTCGAGACCCGACTGGACTTCGCTCACGTGGTCATCTCCTGTGCCGCGGTGCTGGTGGGGGAAGCCTTGCACGTCCGGCGCCTGCGCTCCGCTCGACGCTCGCGCTCCTCGCCCACCAGCGGGCCCAGCAGCGCGACGCCGGCCAGCTGGCAGACCGCCAGCGCCGCCCAGGAGAGTGCCCACGAGGTGGCGACGACGGCGGCGGCGAAGACCACCGGCGCGAGCGCACCCGCGCCGTTGAGCATCGTGTTCTGCACGCCGATCGCCGTGCCGGCGCGCTCGCGCCCGGACATCTCGGTCGCGGCGGTCAGCGACAGCGCGTTCCAGCTGGACGCCAGCACGCCCCCCGCCAGCAGCGCGACCAGCAGCAGCGGCGTCGGCGCGCCCGTCGCCTCCAGGCCGCCGGCCGCGAGCAGCAGCACGCAGGACGCCGCGACGAGGCGGCGCAGGGGCGCGACCCGCTCGTCGAGGCGGTCCGACCAGCGCCCGACCGCGACGCGCGCGACCGCGCCGCCGACGTACAGGAAGGCCAGCGCGCCGGCCGCCGCGGTGACCGACCAGCCCTTCTCGTCGTGCAGGAAGACCACGAGGAACCCGAACAGCGCGGACTGCGCGACGACCACGAGCGAGCTGCCGATGCCCAGGCGCCACAGCCGGCGGTCGCGGTGCGGCGCGGGCGCGACGATCGACGGGCGGCCGGCGAACGCGGCCGGCGGCGGCTCGCGCATCCAGCGCCACGAGCCCAGCGCGGCGGCCGCGCAGCCCGCCGCCAGCGCGAGCAGCGCGGCGCGCAGGTCCCCCCAAACGACGAGCAGCGGGAGCGCGACGGCGGCGACCGCGCCGCCCAGCGGAACCCCGGTCTGGCGGATGCCCAGCGCCATCCCGCGCTCGGAGCGCCCGAACCAGCTCATGATCGCCCGGCCGCTGGCGCCGATCGCGCTGGAGGCGGCCATGCCGGCGACCAGGAGCGCGGCCAGCAGCCATCCGTAGCCCGGCGCGGCGGCGGCGCCGACCAGGGCTCCGGCCGCGGCGGCGAGTCCGGCCGTGAGCACGATGCGCTCGCCGATGCGGTCGGCGAGCACGCCCCACGCGAACAGCGTGAGGAAGATCCCGACGTTCACGCTCGCCAGCACGACGCCCAGCTGCTCCAGGGACAGCGAGAACTCGCCCCGCAGCGCGGGAGCAAGCGACGGGAGCCCCTGGCGCAGGCCCGAGATCGCGGTCTGGGACAGCAGTCCGACCGCGAGGACGACCCAGCGGTAGTCGAGGCTGCGCGCCCCGGCGCGCAGGCCCCGTCTCAAGTTCGTCGCGGGTGCGGCCAGCGAGCGCGCCGTCACGCGCGCGCCGCCTCACGGGCGCGGACCCGGTGCCGCCGCGCCTTGGCGACGTTGCCGCAGCGGCTCATCGAGCACCATCTCCGCATTCCCGCCGGAGAGCGGTCGTAGAAGCGCATGGCGCAGCCCTCGCCCGCGCAGATGCGGATGCGCGCCCGCTGCTCGGGGACGCCGAGCAGCGTCGCGGCGTCCAGTGCGATCGTGCCCAGCGCGCGCCGTGGCGAGTCGGCCGCGGGGCGCTCGCCGAGCCGCGGCAGCCCATCCGCGCCGGTCGCGAGCCGGGGGCGGGTGCCGGCGTGGACCAGCCAGCCGTCGATCGCCTCCAGCGCGCCGGCCGGGACGGTCGCGCCCGCCACGAGCGCGACCACGCCGCGGTCGATCGCCTCGCGCAGGGCACGCGCGTCGTCCAGGACCGCGCGCCGCACGCGCATGGGCGCCGGCAGCAGCTCCGCGGCCACCAGCCACTCGCCGAGGTCCTCGGCGGTGAGGAGCGTCTCGGCGTCTCGGCGCGTGTTCGCGAAGTCCAGCGCGGGGCGCCCGCCGAGCCAGGGCCAGCGGTCAGTGCGCATAACCGCATCTTAGCAACCTACAGGTTACGCGCTCGAAGCGCCGTAGTGTTCGCCGCCGTGGCCGACGCCACCCTGACCGAGCTGCTGTACCGGCCCGCCACCGAGCTGGCGGGCCTCGTACGCGCCGGCGAGGTGACCTCGCGCGAGCTCGTCGAAGCCTCGCTGGAGCGCATCGAGGCGCTCAACCCGGCGCTGAACGCCTTCATCCTGGTGGACGCGGACGGCGCGCTGGCCGCGGCCGACGCGATCGGCCCGGGCGACGAACGCCCCTTCGCGGGCGTGCCGATCGCCATCAAGGACATCGGGCCGGCGTGGGGCGGCAAGCCGCTCACCTACGGGTCCGACCTGTTCGGCGACTTCACGCCGCCCCACGACGGCAACGTGGTCCGGCGGCTGCTGGGCGCCGGCTTCGTCCCCGTCGGCAAGACGAACGTGCCCGAGATGGGCATCCTGAACGTCACCGAGCCGCGCCGCTACGGGCCCACGCGCAACCCCTGGGACACCGAGCGCACGCCCGGCGGCTCCTCGGGCGGGTCCGCGGCCGCCACCGCCGCCGGCATGGTCCCGATCGCGCACGGCAACGACGGCGGCGGCTCGATCCGCATCCCGGCCGCGTGCTGCGGTCTCGTCGGGCTCAAAGCCGCGCGCGGACGCGTCTCCTCGGCCCCCGTCCTGGGCGAGAGCTTCCTGGCCATAGACGGCGTCGTCTCGCGCACGGTGCAGGACACCGCGCGCGTCCTCGACCTGCTCGCGGGCCCCGAGCTCGGCGACGCCAGCTGGGCGCCCCCGCCGGCCGAGCCCTTCGCCGCCGCCCTGGAACGCGAGCCCGCCGGCCTGCGGATCGCCCTCGCGCTCAACCCGCCGATCGAGGCCCCGCTGGATCCGGTGATGGCGCGGGCCGTGGCCGACGCCGGCGAGCTGCTCGCCTCCCTCGGCCACGAGGTCGAGGAGGTCGAGCTGCCGTGGGACGCGATCGACCTCTTCCGCGAGTTCACCAAGGTCTGGGCGGTGGGGATCGGGACGACCGTCGACTTCGCCGCGCGCATGAGCGGGCAGGAGCCCGGGCCGGGCAACGCGGAGGCGCTCACGCTCGACCTCTGGCGCGGTGCCCGCGAGCTCGACGGGATCGAGCACATGCGGGCGCTGGTGACGATGCAGGCCTACGGGCGGCTGGTCGTGGCCGCGATGTCGCCCTACGACGCCGTGCTGTGCCCGGTGATGGCCAAGCGTCAGGTGCGCATCGGGGAGATCGACTCGGAGACCGGCATGGAGGCCTTCCACGCGGCGGGCCAGTTCACGCCCTATACGGCCGCCCTGAACGTCACGGGCCAGCCGGCGATCTCGCTGCCGCTGTTCCACGACGACGGCCTGCCCGTCCCCGTGCAGGCGATCGGCCGCCCGGCGGGCGAGCTCGAGCTGCTCGCGCTCGCCGCGCAGGTGGAGCGCGCGCGGCCCTGGGCCGACCGGCGCCCGGAGGGGCTCTAGCCGGCGCCCAGCACGGCGCGCATCGGTTTGGGCCGCACGCCGAGGCGCTCGGCGTCCGCCGTACCGCTGCGCGAGGTCATCGGCACCTCCATGAGCTCGACCTCGTCCCACGTGGCGAAGACGGCGTTGCCGGCGACCACCTGCGCCGCGCGCAGCGCCAGCCGGGTGAGCGGCAGCGGCACGTGGACGACCGGCCGGCGCCGTCCGAAGGATCGCAGCGCGATGCGCACGATCTGCTCGTAGGACAGCGTGTCGGGCCCGGCCAGCTCGTAGCGCTCGCGCCCGTCGTCCTCGCCGTCGAGCACCGCCAGGACGCAGTCGGCGACGTCGTCGGCCCAGATCGGCTGATACAGCGCGCGCGCCGAGCCGCTCACGGGCATCGCCGGCAGCAGCAGGGAGAGACGCTCGAGCAGCGTGAGGAACGGGTCGCCTGGCGAGTAGACGATGGAGGGCGCGAGGATCGTGGCCGGCACGCCGGCCTCGCTCACCGCCTGCTCGGCCAGCGCCTTGGCCCGGAAGAAGCGCGCGCGGCTGAAGCGCGAGGCTTCCAGCGCGGAGAAGAACACGAAGCGCTCGACGCCCGCCCGCTCGGCGGCCTGGACCATCCGCCACGTGGCCACGCCGTTGAGCTCCTCGATGGAGCCGACTGGCTGGTCGCGGATCGACGCCGCGCAGTGCACGACGGTGTTCACCCCGCGCATGGCGTGGCGAAAGGACAGCGGGTCGGTGAGGTCGCCCAGCGCGATCTGCACGCGCACGCGCTGGTCGCCCAGCTTGCGCGGGTCGCGCACGAGGCAGCGCACCGGCTCGGGCCGCCCGGTCAGGCGGCGCAGGAGCGTGGAGCCGATCAGCCCCGTGGCTCCGGTCAGGAGGATCACGCCGGCCGCTGCGCCACGAGCATCACGCGCCACGGCCGGGCCTCGTTGCGGTGCAGGTCGACCCGCGCGAACCCGGCGTCGTGCAGCCAGCCCGTCATCTCCGTGCGGGTGTACGTGCGCGCGCGACTCATCGCGTAGAAGAGGAGCCCCGACAGCGCGCCGAGCGGATGGATCTCGTCGCCCGGCTGCGGGCGGTCGGTCTCGCCCACGACCAGGCAGCCGCCGGGCCGCAGCGCCGCCCGCGCGCGCTCGAACAGGCGCACGTTCTCGCCCATCGACAGGTGATGGACGAGGTTGAAGCACGAGACCACGTCGAGGCCGTCGCCCAGCTGCGAGTCGAGCGCGTCGCCCTCGCGGAACGCGACCCGGTCGGCGAAGCCCTGCTCCGCGACGATCCGCTGACCGACGGCCACGCTGGCGGGCAGGTCGAGCACGGTCGCCCGCAGATGCGGGTGGCGCCGGCACATCGCCATTGCGAACGCGCCGTGCCCGCCCGCGACGTCGACCATCGTTCGAGCGTCGCTCACGGGGACGACCGCCGCGTTGTCGTCGTGGTCGTGGCGCGACGACTCGAACAGGCCGCGGATGTACGCATCCCACAGCGGGTCGCCGGGCGCGACGTCGTGCCAGCCGACCGGCTCGCCGGTGCGCATCACCTCGTCCAGCCGCGCCAGCGTCGTCCAGTGGTGGGCGTTCTGGGCGCCCAGGAAGGCCGCGACGGACTCCGGCGAGCTGGGGACGAGCATCCGGCGCACCTCGGCAGCGGGCGCGAGCTCGCCGTCCTCGCCGGCGGGTTCGAGGTAGCCCAGCGACCGCAGGGCGTCGAGCAGCGTCTCCACGCCCAGCGGGTCGAGATCGAGGCGCTCGGCCAGGCCCGCGGCCGTGTCCGGGCGCTCGGCGAGGGCCCCGAAGACGTCCAGCGTGCAGCCGGAGATGACCGCTCGGGCGGCGAGCATGCCTCGGAAGGCGTCCGCGTACGGGTCGGGGAGGGTTCTGCCTAGAATGGGCGCCCCCATTCCGAAGAAATCGAGGACGCTGAACACTCTATGGCCTACGTCATCGCGGAGCCCTGCATCGGCACGAAGGACAATTCGTGCGTAGAGGTCTGCCCGGTCGACTGCATCCATCCGACGCCGGACGAGCCCGACTACGACAAGGTCGAGATGCTCTACATCGATCCGGAGGAATGCATCGACTGCGACGCGTGCGTCGAGGCCTGCCCCGTGGACGCCTGCTTCGCGGAGGACCAGCTTCCGCCCGAGTGGGAGAAGTACACGCAGCTCAACGCGGAGTACTACGCCGGTCGCTGAGGCGCACGGGGCGGCCCGTACCGGGAATGGACCGGTACGTGGGCTACCCTTCCGGGTAGGCGGACGCCATGGCGCCCGCGGAGGCGACCGAGAGGATCATGTGAAGAGCCAGCAGCAACGCGCCGAGGAAAAGCGCAAGGAGAAGCTCGAGGAGATCGAGCAGCAGGTGCGGGACGGGACACTGGTCATCCGGCAGATGACCGACAAGGAGCGGGCCAAGAACCCCCCGAAGCCCCGTCAGCCGCGCCGTGGCCGTGGTCGCTGAGCCCGCCGTCTCGACAGACGACGTCGAGCCGGTTCTTCACGAGACGCGCGACCGGATCATCACCGGCTTCGTCACCGTGGCCCCGATCGTCGCCCTGGGGGTCGTGGTCTGGCAGGCGTGGTCGCACTCCCTGCACTGGCGCGACGTCCTGGTCTTTGGCGTGCTGTACGCCGCGACGGGGCTGGGCGTGACCGTCGGCTTCCACCGCCTGTTCACGCATCGCAGCTTCTGCACCGTGCCCGCGGTGCGCTTCGTCTTCGCGGCGCTCGGCTCGATGGCGATCGAGGGGCCGATCATCTCCTGGGTCGCGGATCACCGCAAGCACCACGCCTTCTCCGACCAGGAGGGCGACCCCCACAGCCCGCACGTCGGTCACGGCGGCGGCTGGCGCGGCGCGCTCAAGGGCCTGGCACACGCACACGTGGGCTGGCTGTTCATCCACACCCACCGGGGCCGACGCGAGCGCTACGCGCCCGACCTCCTGCAGGACCCGGTCGTGCGCTTCGTGGACCGGACGTTCGTCTTCTGGGCGCTGGCCGGCCTCGGCTTGGCTTTCGCGCTGGGATGGGCGCTGGGCGGGACGATCGCCGCCGGGCTCACCGGGCTGCTGTGGGGCGGCGCCGTGCGGATGCTCGTCCTGCACCACGTCACGTACAGCATCAACTCGCTGTGCCACTTCTTCGGGCGCAAGACGTTCGACACGGGCGACGAGTCGCGCAACCTGGCCTGGCTCTCGCTGCTCTCCTTCGGCGAGGCGTGGCACAACAACCACCACGCCTTCCCGACATCGGCGGTCCACGGTCTGCGACGATGGCAACCCGACCCGTCCGCCTTCGTGATCGCAACGCTGGAGCGGATGGGCCTGGCCTGGAATGTCGTCCGTATCAGCCCCGAGCGACAGCAGCGCAAGGCGCGTCCCGCCTCCGCCACCGCCTGACTTCGAGCGCAGGTCCAACGGACGGCGCCCGCTGCTGTCGTCCACGGGTCCGCTGCGCGCGGAGCTGCAGCGCGCGCTGCCCCAGCGACCGTTCGCGGTCGAGCTGTGGGACGGCAGCCGCGTCGAGCCCACCCAGCCGGGCGGCCCGACGTTCTTTGCCCGCTCGCCGGCGGCCGTCGGCCACGTGCTGCGCGCGCCCGGGCAGCTGGGCCTCGGCCGCGCCTACGTGGCCGGCGCGCTGGAGCCCGACGACCTGGACGCCGCGCTGGCGCTGCTTGACGAGTGGAAGCCGCCGGCGCTGGACGGCGCGGCGCGCGCGCGGCTGGCGCTCGCCGCCGCCCGCGCGCACGGCCTGGCGCCGCCCCCTCCCGTACCGGTGTCCGAGCTGCGCCCGCGCGGCACGCGACACAGCCGCGAGCGCGACGCCCGTGCGGTGCGCCACCACTACGACGTCTCCAATGAGTTCTTCGCGCTCTTCCTCGGCCCCTCGATGACGTACAGCTGCGCGATCTTCTCGCGCGGCGCGAAGACGCTGGAGGAGGCGCAGGAGGCCAAGCTCGAGCTCGTGGCGACCAAGCTGGCGCTGCAGCCGGGCGAGCGCGTCCTCGACGTTGGCTGCGGCTGGGGCAGCTTCGTGCTGCACGCGGCCACCCGCCACGGCGTGCACGTGACCGGGATCACGCTGTCGCAGCCGCAGGCCCGCCGGGCGCGCGAGCGCGCCGAGGCGGCGGGCGTGGCGGACCGCGTGGACATCCGGGTCGCGGACTACCGCGACCTGCGCGGCGAGCGCTTCGACGCGATCGCCTCGATCGGGATGGTCGAGCACGTCGGCGCCGCCAACATCGACCTGTACGCCGAGCAGCTCGCCGGCCTGCTCGAGCCCGGCGGGCGCCTGCTCAACCACGGCATCGCGCGCCTGCGCCACGGCGACCCCGAGGCGGGGCCGTTCTCCGAGCGCTACGTGTTCCCCGACGCCGCGCCGCTGCACGTCTCGCGGATCCTCTTCGCGCTGGAGCGGGCGGGCTTCGAGACTCACCTGGTCGAGGGCTTTCGCTCCGACTACGCGCAGACGCTGCGCCACTGGGCGGGCAACCTCGACGAGCGCCTGGACGAGGCCGTTCGCCTGGCCGGCCCCGAGCGCGTGCGCGTCTGGCGGCTCTACCTGCGCGCCGCGCGGCGCGGGTTCGAGACGGGCTTCACGTCCGTCTACCAGGTGTCGGCCACGCGGCCCTAGGCCATCGGGAGCGACATGCCCACCGGCTGCGGCGCCGCGGCCGGCGAGGGCGCCTGCATGACCGGCAGCTCCACCGGCGTGGCGGCGATGATCCCGCGCGCGACGTGGCGGATGGCCTGCGCGGCGGGATCGTCGGGATCCGCCAGCACCAGCGGCGTGCCCGCGTCGGAGTGCTCGCGCAGCGGCATGGTCAGCGGGACCTTGCCCAGCAGCGGCACGTCGAGCTCGTCGGCCAGCAGCTGGCCGCCGCCCTCGCCGAAGATCGGATAGCGCTCGCCGCCGGGCGTCGTGAAGCCGGCCATGTTCTCCACGACGCCGGCGAGCTCGAGCTTGAACTTCAGCGCCAGCTCGGCGGCGCGGCGCGCCACGCGCTGCGCGGCGGGCTGAGGCGTCGTGCAGACCACGAACTTGGCCTGCGGCAGCAGCTGGGCCAGCGTCATCGAGACGTCGCCGGTGCCCGGCGGCAGGTCGACGATCAGGTAGTCCAGCTCGCCCCAGGCGACGTCCTCGAGGAACTGCTGAAGCGCCTTGTGCAGCATCGGGCCGCGCCAGACCACGGCCTGGTCCTCCTCCAGGAAGAACCCGATCGACATGACCTTCACGCCGTGCGCCTCGAGCGGGAGGATCTTGCGCTCGGCCGAGACCTTGGGCCGCTGCGCGCCGAGGCCGAGCATGCGCGGGATCGAGTAGCCCCACACGTCGGCGTCCAGCGCGCCGGCGCGCTTGCCCTCGGCGGCGAAGGCGGCGGCCAGGTTGGCGGTCAGCGTGGACTTGCCCACGCCCCCCTTGCCGGAGGCGACGCAGATCACGTTGCCCACCTCGGCCAGCGCGCCCTCGGGCAGCGCCGCGCGCCCCAGCTTCTGCTGCAGGCGCCCCTTCTCGGTGTCGGTCAGCACGTCGAAGCCGACGTTCACCCGCTCGACGCCCTCCAGCGCGGAGACGGCGTTGACGACCGCGGTCTCGAAGTGGTTGCGGATCGGGCAGCCGGGCGTGGTGAGCGAGACGGTCACGTCCACGGCCCCGCCGTCGCCGAACTCGATGGAGCGGACCATCTCCAGCTCGACGATGTCCCGGCGCAGCTCGGGGTCGATGACCGCGCGCAGAGCCTCCATGACCTGTTCGCGATTCGGCATCTGTCCCCATTCTGTCAGACGCCGAGCGCGGGCCTTTAAGACCGACGGGGCGCCCAAGGGCGCCCCGGCGGTTGAGGGAGGAGAGGGTGCTGCATGTGCCGGCGAGGGTTATGGGCCGGCACGCTCTCCCTGCCCGGCCTCTCCTGTGCCGGGAGGGGGAAGCTGGTCGGGCTAGGCGACGTTCGCCACCCGCCGCTCGACGTCGCGGCGCAGCGACTTGACCTCGCGCTTGACGCGTGCCCGGCGCTGGCGCAGCTCGCGCTCCACGCGGGTGCGCGCCTTCTTGAGCTGGCGCTCGGCGCGGTTGCGGGCGGTCGACCCGCGACGCTCGAAGCGCCGGATGTCGCGCTCCAGGCGCCGCTGCGCGCTCTCGCGCGTGCGGAACGGCTTCGTCGCCTCGACGACGGACTCGACGACGGCGTCGCGCGCGACGAGGGCCGCGCCGACGGGGATCAGGACGGCCTTCTCGGCGTAGCCCTGCGCCTGCTCGAGGGGTGTGCGGGCGTTCACCTCGCGCGTGACGGCCGCGCGCTTGGCGGCCGCGCTGCGGCGGCGGGCGTTGGCCCGGCGCGTGGCGGCGGCCTTTCTGGCGGTTTCCGACTGGGTCGTGGTGCTCATGCGGTGGACTGCTCCTTCCCGAATGCGGAAGCTCGGATGCGAAAACGTGTTCGGGTGTCTAGGACACTATCACCGAACACATGTTTGTAACCCGCTCCCCCGCGGGCGTTACGGCTAGGCGGCCGACGGGACGCCGGTGCGGCGCATCCAGCTCTCGGGATCCTCGAGCTCCGCCGTCGTCGGCATGGCGTCCGGACCGTCCCAGACTCGGTTGAGCGCGGCGATGCCGCCCTGCTCCACGACGGCGTCGCAGAAGCGCTTGCCGATCCGGTACTGGCGCAGCTTGAGCTCGAGGCCGAGCAGGCGCTGCAGCAGGCGCGCGGGGGCGGAAGGGGAAGCGCGGCGGCGGTCCATCGCGGCCCGCAGCTTGGGCAGCGACGGGACCAGCTCCGGTCCGGCGGCGTCCATCACGTGCTCGGCGTAGCCCTCCAGCACCGCCATGATCGCCTGCATGCGCTCCAGCAGCTCACGCTGGGCCGGCGTGGTCATGAGCGAGATCAGGTCGCCGTCGGACACCGCGTCCACCAGCGACCGCAGGTCGTCGCGCGACGGCAGGCGCAGCAGCCGGGCCGGGTCGACCGAGACCTCCATCGAGCCCAGCAGCTCGCCGAGCAGCCCCGCGAGGTGTTCGCGCAGCCACGGCACGCCGGCGAACTGCAGCGCGTGCGTGACCTCGTGCAGCGCGACCCAGCGCAGCATCTCGGCGTCCTCGACGTCGAACGAGCGCGCCGCCTCGTCGAGGTTGGGCCCCACGAAGAGCAGGCGGGGCGGCGCCTGCGCGTCGAGGATGACCAGCTCGTACTGACCGAGCACGCGGCGCGACAGGTAGCCGATAACCACGCCCATCTCCGCGGCCAGCAGCGCGCCGGCGACCGCGCGGACGGCCGGGGCGGCGGGACCCAGGCCGTCGCCGAGGTGCGCGGCGACCGGCTCCAGCGACGGGCGCAGCGAGCGCAGGTTCGCGCGCACCCAGTCGGGCCGCGCGACCAGCTCGGGCGCCGGCAGCGCGCCGTCGGGGCGCAGGCCGGTGTAGGCGGTCACGAGGCGCTCGCTCTGCGCCGCCACCTCGGGGAGCTCGGGGCGCGGCGCGCCGGGCCCGGCCTCCCCCGCCACCATCCCGGCGATCCGCTCGGTCAACGTCCAGTCGATCACGCGACCCACTATGACGCAGGCGGCGGCTCGGCCCGCCGGGCTCGAACATTCGTCCAACCTCTCAAGACTTTCCTAAACCTTGCCGAAGCTGAGGAGGTGAAGTCCCTGCTCGCCGGCGCGCTCGCGGTCCTCGTCCTCGCGGTCCCCGCCGCTCCCGCCGCCGCCGACGACCTCGTCCTCAACTGGCCGGCGCTCCTCCCCGGCCTGACCGAGGGCTACGAGCCCAGCAGCGAGAACGACTGCAAGGCGGGGCGGATCAAGTGCGTCGACGCGGTGATCCGCGAGATGGACCGCCGCTTCGAGCCGCTCGCGGAGGCGTGCGACCACGACGCGCTGTTCGCGCTGCTGTACCTGCGCGTGACCGAGACCTACCGTGCGCAGGTGGGCGCGCCCGGCGACTTCTTCGCCGACGAGGCGTTCGTCAACCACGAGGACGCCGTGTTCGCGCGCCTCTACTTCGACGCGCAGGACGCCTACGCGAAGGGCCAGGCCACGCCGCGCGCCTGGCAGATCGCCTTCGACGCGGCGCGCGACCGCGCGGTCAGCGGACTGGGGAACCTGCTGCTGGGCGTCAACGCGCACGTCAACCGCGACCTGCCGTACGTGCTGGCGGCGATCGGCCTGGTGGCGCGGGACGGCTCGAGCCGCAAGCCCGACCACGACAAGGTCAACGAGATCCTCTTCGACGCGTACGGCCCGGCCATCGACGAGGGCGCGGCGCGCTTGGACCCGAGCGTCGGGTCCGAGTACCCGCACCCGGTGTTCGCGACGCTGGGCTACAACTCGGGCATGGCGGCGATCCAGGGCTGGCGCGAGGCCGCCTGGCGCTACGCCGAGCGCCTGGTCACCGCGCCCGATGAGGCGGCGCGGGCGCGGGTCGCCCGCGAGATCGAGGACTACGCCGCCGGCCAGGCGGAACTGATCCGGGCGGGGACCGCCTACGGCCCGCTGGAGAGCAGCGACGCGCGCGACGCACACTGCGCCGCGCACCACGGCTAGAGCGTCGGCACCTCGCACAGCTCGGCCAGCGTCGCCGCGGTGCGGGCGGCGACCATCGGCGAGCGCGGGGCGACGTCCAGCGGCGCGCCCAGCGGCTCGGCGCAGCGCGGGAAGGCGACGTGTCCGCCGGCCTCGCGGACGATCAGCTGGCCGGCGGCGGCGTCCACCGCGCGCGTGCGCTTGAGCGTGACCATCGCGTCCAGCCGTGCCGCGGCCACCTGGCACAGGGTCACGGCGATCGAGCCGAGCGCGCGCACGCGCCGCGCGTGGTCGGGCAGGACCTCGGCGACCTCGGCGATCCAGCGCGGGTCGGCGGACTCCAGCCCGAGCGCCTCCAGCCGCCCGCGCTCGTCGCGGTGCTCGCCCAGCTCCGGGTCCAGGCGACGGCCGTCCAGCGTCGCGCCGGCGCCGCGCCGCGCCACCCACTCCTCCCCGGGGCCGTAGTCGTACACGTATCCGAAGGCGACGTCGGCCATCGTGGGCCCGTCGGCCACCGCGATGGAGATCGCGTGGTGGGTGAGGCCGCGCTTGGCGTTGAGCGAGCCGTCGAGCGGGTCGACCACCACGCGGACGTCGGTGCCCCCGTAGTCCACGACGCCGCGCTCCTCGGAGATCGCGCAGAAGCGGTGCCCGTCGCGGTGCAGCTCGTCGAGCAGCGCGAAGACGGCGTCCTCGGCGGCCTGGTCGATGACCAGCGTGCGGTCCCCGCCCTCCCCGCGCGCCCCGGTCTCGCGCGCGCGCTCGAGCGTCGTGGGCGCCCGCGCCAGCACCTCGCGCAGCGCCTGCGCCGCGCGCCGGCAGACGCTCAGCCAGTCAGCGTCGAGGGCACCGGCGGCGGTCATCCGGGCTTCTATCCTAGGGACGTGCCCGATCCCCTCGACGGCCTCTCCGAAGCGCAGCGCGAGGCCGTCACGCATCCGGGCGGCCCGCTGGCGATCCTCGGCGGCGCCGGGACCGGCAAGACGCGGACGCTGGCGGCGCGCGCGGCGTGGCTGGCGGCGCGGGGCGTCCCGGCCGAGGCGATCCTCGTGCTCGCGCCTTCGGAGTCCGGCGCCGCGGTGCTGCGGGAGGGCCTGGAGGAGGCGATCGAGCGGCCCTACGACGAGCTCTCGGTGCACTCCGTCCACGGGTTCTGCGCGCGGCTGCTGCGCGACGAGGCCTTCGCCGCCGGCCTGGACCCCTTCGTGGCCCCGGTCACGCCGGCGGACCGCCTCGCGCTGCTGCTCGACCGCACCGACGAGCTGCCGCTGCGCCTGCACGACTTCCTGGGCAACCCCGCCGCGCTGCTGGCCTCGATCCTGGAGCGCATCGACCGGCTCAAGGCCGAGCTGGTCACGGCGGCCGACCACGAGCGCTGGGCCGCCGCCCTGCCCGATGACGACCCACGGGCCGAGCGTGAGCGCGAGTTCGCCGCCGTGTACGCCGCGCACGATCGGATGCTCGCCGAGACCGGCGCGCTTGACCTGGGCGACCTCGTCCTGCGCACGCACCGGCTGCTGCGCGACGACGCGGCCGTGCGGGCGCGCGTACACGAGCGCTGGCGCCACGTGGTGGTCGACGACTACCCCGAGCTCGACGGCGCGCAGGTGGCGCTGCTGGGCGAGCTGGGCAGCGATGTCACCGTGGCGGGCGACGACGACCAGGCGTTCGGGCGCTTCCGCGCCGCCGGCGCGAAGAACCTGCGCGACTTCCGGGCCGCGCACCCCGCCGCCGAGGTCGTGACGCTCGAGCGCTCCTTCCGCTGCCCGCAGCGCGTGCTCGACGCCGGCGGCGCGGTGGCCGCGGCGATCCCGGGCCGCCTGGAGAAGCCGCTGTCGGGGCGGCCCGGCGGCGTCGTGGAGGCGTGGCGCTGCGCCAACGAGCGCGCGCAGGCCCAGAGCGTGGCGGTCGACGTGGAGCGCCTGGTCACGCGCGAGGGGGTCGCGCCCGAGGCCGTGTGCGTGCTCGTGCGCTCCGTCCGGCGCGAGGGCCAGTCGGTCGCCGTGGCGCTGGAGGAGCGCGGCATCCCCTACCGCGTCGTCGGCGCCGCGTCGTTCTTCCAGCGCGCGGAGATCCGCGACGTGCTGGCCTGGCTGCGGCTGCTGGCCGATCCGGGCGACGCCGGCGCCGTGGTACGCGCCCTGGCGCGCCCGCCGGTGGAGCTGCGCTCGGTGGACATCGCGCGCTGCACGCAGATCGCCCGCCGGCGCAAGCTCGACATGGTGTCGGGGCTGGTCGCGGCCACGGAGTCGCCGCAGATCCCGCCCGAGGCGCGCGACCGGATCCTCGCCTTCCTCAAGCTCTATCGCAGCGCCGCCCGGGCGCTGGACACCACGCGCCCGGACCTGTTCGTCCACCGGCTGATCGAGCGCCTGGGGCTGCGCCGCCAGCAGCTGTTCGCCGCCCAGGCCGACGTGGTGGAGCGGCTGCTCAACCTGGCGCGCTTCGGCGAGCTGGCCTCGTCGTACGTGCGCCGCTCCCCGCAGGCCACGCCGCGGGAGTTCGCGCGCTACATCGCCGCGGTGGCCGACGCGGGGCTGCGCGAGGAGGAGGCCGGCGCGGACGTGCAGCCGCGTGCCGTCCAGGTGATGACGATGCGCGCGGCCAAGGGCCTGGGCTTCGAGCACGTCTACGTGCTGGGGCTGCAGTCCGCGCGCATGCCGGGCGCCCGGCGCACCGCGCCCGAGGCGATCCCCGAAGCGCTGCTGCCCGGCGACCTGCCCCCGGACGACGGCGACGCGCACGTGGCGCAGATGCGCCGCCTGGCGCACATGGCGATGACGCGCGCGAGTCACCGGCTGGTGCTGGCCTACGCCGAGCGCACCGAGCGCGACGAGCCCGCCGTCCCATCGCCCTTCCTGGAGGAGGCGCGTGCGGCCGCGCACGCGCCCTGGATCGAGCGCGGCGAGGAGCTGTTCGGCCCCGCCGAGACGCTGCATGCGACGTTCCGCATGATGCGCGACGAGCTGCTGGACACGGTGGCGCGCACGGGCGGGCGGCTGTCCGAGCTGCGCTTCGACACCGACCTCGACGTCTCGCACGCGGTCGTGCGCTACCTCGAGCTGCTCAAGCTGGCCGCGCTGCTGGAGCGCCCGGCCGGGCAGGAGGTGGCCGACGCGCTGCCCGAGATCAACGCGCGCCTCGGCCGCGCGGTCACCGCCGAGCAGCGCGAGATCCTCCAGACCAGCGCGCTGGACGAGTACCTGCTGGACGCCGAGCGCGACACCCGCCGCCGGGCCGCCGCGGTCGCCGCGCGCGACGAGCCCTCGTTGGAGGCCTTCCTGCCGCGGCGCGGCGACGGACTGGCGCTGTCCGCGGGCGACGTGGAGACCTACCGGATCTGCCCCCTGCGCTACAAGTTCGCGCGCGTCTTTCGCATCCCGCAGGAGCCGACGCTCAACCAGCGCTTCGGCATCCTCGTCCACCAGGTGCTCGAGCGCTTCCACGCGCCGGGCGGCGGGCGCACGCAGGCCGAGCTGATGGGCCTGCTGGACGCGGGCTGGCGGCGCGGCGGGTTCGGGAACACCGACGAGGAGCGCCAGCTGCGCGACAAGGCGAGCACGGCGCTGGAGCGCTACCTGCGGCGCTTCGAGACCGAGGACTCCGAGCCGCTGTGGTTCGAACGCCCCTTCTCCTTCCGCCTGGGACCGCACCTGGTCAGCGGACGCGTGGACCGCGTCGACCGACTCCCGGATGGCTCCTACGAGCTGATCGACTACAAGACCGGGCGCCCGAAGACGCCCGCGCAGCTCAAGGAGGACGTGCAGCTCTCGCTCTACGCCGTGGGCGCGCGCGAGGCGTGGGAGCTGGACGCCTCGCGCCAGGCCTACCTCTACGTGCTCGACGACCGCAAGGTGCCCGTCGAGCGCGACGAGGCCGACCGCGAGTGGATCGTGGAGACCGTCATGGAGGCGGCGGAGGGCATCTCCGCGCAGGGCTTCGAGCCCACCCCGTCCTACGCCGCCTGCTCGACCTGCGACTTCCGGATCATCTGCCCGGCGGCGGAGAAGTGAGCTAGTCCGAGCTCTCGGGCCCGCGCTGGCGCAGGAAGCGCTGGAACTCGCGCGCGAGGGTGTCGCCCGAGGGCATGTCGCGCGGGGACAGGTCGGGCTCCTGGTCCTCCGCGGCCGCCTCCAGGCGCTCCACGAACGCCTGCACCTCCGGGTCGCTCTGGACCGCGAGGTTGACCTGGCGCTCGTAGTCGGCAGAGGCGCTCTCCAGCTCGGACGCGTCGACCGAGACGCCGACCAGGCCCTCCAGCCGGCGTACCAGCGCGAGCGCGGCCTTGGGGTTCGGCGTGGCGGCGATGTAGTGCGGCACGGCTGCCCACAGGCTCGCCGACGGCATGCCGGCCTCGGCGCACGCGGCGTGCAGGACACCGGTGATGCCCGTCGGTCCCTCGTAGCGGGTGGAGCGCAGGTCCAGGCGCTCGACGAGCGACTCGTCGGAGGCCAGGCCCGTGATCGAGGTCGGGCGCGTGTGGACGACGTCCGCGAGCAGCGCACCCAGCGTGACGACCATCTGCACCCCGAGCGCCTCGGCGAGCTCGACGATCGTGCTCGTGAAGGCGCGCCAGCGGTAGCTGGGCTCGTGGCCCACCAGCAGGACGAGATCGCGCGGGGCGCGCGGCACGCGCGCCTCGTAGAGCTCGACCTCCGGCCACAGGATCTCGCGGTGGCGGCCGTCGACCAGCCGGATCGTGGGCCGCGTGTTCTGGAAGTCGAAGAACTCCTCGGACTCGATCGCGGCGAAGCGGCTGGCGCCCAGCCCGGTGCCGACGAACGTCACCGCGGCCGAGGCGGCGTCCGCGGCGTCGTTCCAGCCCTTGAACGCGCACACGAGCGCGGGGGCCCGCAGGCCGTCGGGTCGTCTGTCCCAAACGATGGGAGCCATCCCGTCCAAGGTACTCCATCGCGAGAGCCGCTCCCGCCCCTATCGGGCGGGGGCGGAGCGCTCCGGCAGCGGCTCCTGGACCTGGGGATTGAGGTACGGCAGGCGGATGGTTCCCTGGCGCAGCAGCGGGTGGTCCACCTCGAAGACGTCCAGGCCGCGGCTGCGCGCGCGCAGGGAGTTGACGTCCTCGTCGAAGTTGTTGGAGAAGACCGCGCCGTTGTACCAGTAGGAGGCCCAGGCGGCGGCCTCCTTGGGCTGGCGGTCGGGCGACGTGGTGCCGCGCGGGACGTGGTAGGCGATCTGCGTGGGCCGCGACGGGTCGGTGAAGTCGATCACCGACGTGGAGCCCGCGTACCAGGAGCTGACCAGCACGTCGGCGTCGTCGCGGCGCGGGACGACGTTGAACAGGTGGGCGGTGCAGAACTCCGAGACCCTCTGCTGCGGGAGCTTGAAGGTGCCGCGCGGCTGCGGGCTCTTCGCGTCGCTGACGTCGTAGAAGAACAGGCCCCCATAGGTGTCGCGGTCCGACAGGCAGCCGGGGGACGCGGCCGCGCCGCCCAGCTCGTCCCCCACCACCAGCGTGTTGCCGTCGTTGGAGAAGGTCGTCGAGTGATGGATGTTGACCCGCGGGTCGTCGATCGTGGACACGATCGTCGGGTGCTCGGGCTGCGAGAGGTCCCACAGCTGGGACTGGGTGAGGCACGCCGCGCCCGCGAGGTCGCGCTCGAGGAAGACGGTGACGTCGTGGCAGCCGATCGTGTTGCCGGTGCTCGGCGTGGAGATCACCCTCGAGTCCTGCGGGCGGTCGAGCGGGACCTCGACGACGCTGAACTTGCGGTGCGACGCCGCGCTGCACGTGGGGAACGCGGTCGCCGGGTTGTAGCGGCCGGCCAGCGGATACGAGAGCACGTAGACCAGCAGCCGGTTGTTCTCCGGGTCGGGGTAGAGCGTGTTGGTGTGCGAGCCGCAGTCGGTGGCGACCGTGCCAACGATCGTCGGGTTGGCCGGATCCGCGATCGAGACGATCCGGATTCCCTCCCAGTTGGCCTGGTTGCCCGCGGCGTTCGCGTCGCAGCGCGAGTGCGTCGGCTTGTCCACCGACACGATCACCAGGTCGTGCCAGATCGACACGTCGCTCTGGTCGCCCAGGCAGTTGAACTCGCCGAACTGGCGCGGCTTGCGCGCGTTGGACACGTCCATCAGCCGGAATCCGCCCGGCCCGGCGCCCAGCGCGCCCTGGTCCAGGCGCCCGAGCACGGCGGTGTCGCCCCAGAACGCGATGTCCGTACCGTTGCGGTACTTCCCGCCGTCGTCGTAGTTGGCGACCAGCCGCATGTTCTCCGAGTGCGACCCGGCGCCATCGTGGTCGGCCGCCACGACCGCGGTCGCGACGAGATAGATGCCGGCAGCCCCCAGCACCACGACCAGCAGCGTTACCCCTGCCCTGCGCATCCGCGCTGGTCGGCTACCCGCGCGTCTTCCGCGCCAAACCGGCCGTCCAATCGCCGCCGCCTACCATCCGCCGCGGAGCGGCAGGGGTCTGGTGGCCCATCCGGTCTTCAAAACCGGCAGGGCGGTGCAGCCCACCGCTTGGAAGGTTCGATTCCTTCGCCGCTCCGTCAGCCGTGTGGAGTTGACCGCGATATGCGCGGGTAAGTCCACACGGCTACTAGGGCACGATGACCGTGAACGCGATGTCGCTGGCCAGGTCGGACGGGGTGCTGACGGTCACGGAGCTGTGTACACCGTTCTTGTCAACCGTGGCCGTGCCGTGGCGCTGGGTGGTGACCGCGTAGGACGTCTGGTCGGGTGGGCAGTTGACCGCGGCGTCGCTGGAGCTCTGGATCATCGCGCTGGCGTCGCCCTCCTTGCCGCTGGTGAACATGTGCTCGACGGCGGCCACGGCGGCCACGGCGCGTGAGTCGACGCCGGGGACGACGACGCAGTACGTCCCGGTCACCTGCCGCCGCACCTCGCTGACTCCGCGGCTGCGTTCCGGCGTGCACGGTCCGGTCGGCGTCCCGCACGTGCTCGGTCGCACGAGCACGTAGGCGCGCGCCGTGCCGGGGTCGCCCTGCAGTCCCTGGACGCCCTGGGCACCCTGGGGGCCCTCTCCCCCGGCGCCCCCGGGCGAGCCCGGCGCCCCCGCGAGGCCCGTGCGTCCCCGCGTGTTCCAGACGATCTTGCGCTCGCCGCGGCGGCAGCTCTTGGCGCGCAGGAGCAGCCGCACGTCGCCCGCGTCGCGACCGCGGAGCTTGTAGCAGGCGTTGATCGTGCCCGATCCCGCTCGCGCGAGCTCGGCGTCGCGCGAGCCCGGCGAGTCCGCGACGGCGAAGGTTCCGCCGCCCACGGCGGCGATGGCCGCGAACGTCGCCATCACGTTCGCGTAGGTGACGCGGCTCCTGCTTGGCATCACACCTCCCGTCGCGGACCTCCATCCTGCCGTAATTCGTCCGGGCCCGCGGCGATTCTTGAGTCATACTAAACCCCTGATGCAGGGTCTCGGAAACCTGCTCGACGTGCAGACGATCTACCTCGAGCCCGCCGTCGAGGACCACGCGCGCGGGCGGGAGATCCTGGCTCGCTATCCCGACGCCGAGCGGATCGAGGTCCCGTCGCACTGGCGGATCGCGGGCCTGCACGGCAACGAGGGCAGCGCCGCGCGGTGGACGCGCATCAAGCGCGACGTGCTCGTCCTGGGCGTCAAGAAGGCCGTGCGCTTCCGCCCCAACCGCAGCAGCAGCGACTTCATCGCCCCCTCGACGGCCAACGGTTGCGCGATGGCCTGCGCCTACTGCTACGTCCCGCGGCGCAAGGGATACGCCAACCCGATCACCACGTTCGTGAACATCGAGCAGATCCTCGGTTCGATCGAGCGCCACGCCGGGCGCCAGGGGACCAAGTCCACGCCCAACCAGTGCGATCCCGCGGATTGGGTCTACGACGTGGGCGAGAACAGCGACTGCTCCGTCGACCACGCGATCTCCGACAACGTCCGCGACCTCGTGGAGCTGTTCGGCCGCCTGCGCAACGCCAAGGCGTCGTTCGCCACCAAGTGGGTCAACCGCGACCTGCTGGAGCTCGACCCGCGCGGACGCACGCGGGTGCGCTTTTCGCTCATGCCCGCCGACCTTTCACGCCACCTCGACGTGCGGACGTCGCCGATCGCCGACCGCATCGCGGCCATCGACGACTTCGTGGCGGCCGGCTACGAGGTCCACGTCAACTTCAGCCCCGTGGTGATCCACGACGGCTGGCTGGAGCGCTGGTCCGAGCTGCTGGGCGAGCTCGACGCGGCCATTGGACCGCAGGCCAAGGAGCAGCTGAAGGCCGAGGTCGTCTTCCTCACTCACAACGAGCAGCTCCACGAGGTCAACCTCGGCTGGCATCCGCGCGCCGAGGACACGCTCTGGCGGCCCGAGGTCCAGGAGGGCAAGCGCTCGCAGACCGGCGGCTGGAACGTTCGCTACCAGCGCGCGCTCAAGCGCCGGGCGGTCGACGACTTCGTCGCGCTGGTGGGACGGCGCCTGCCGTACTGCGCCGTGCGCTACGCGTTCTGAGTCGCCGGCGCGTCAGCGCGCAGCACGGCGGCGGCGAAGTCCGCGTACGCCTCCGGTACGAGGGAGCCGCCCGTGGCGCGGGCATGCCCGCGCCCGTAGTCGCCGCTCCCCGCGGGGGGCGTGTACACGCGCCGCAGCCAGGCGCGCAGATCCGCTTCCGAGGCGCTGCGCACGGCGAACGAGACGCGGCCCGCGCGCCAGCCGGCGTTCGCGACCACGACGACGCGCGGCGCCAGCCGCCGCGCCCATGCGCTCGCCACCTGGGAGTGCACGCGGGCGGGCACGTCGAGCTCGATCAGCGCCGCGCTCGGTCCGACGCGCGGGGCGGCGCGCAGGGCGGCGCGGCGGTGGGCCTCGACCTCGCGGCGCGCCGCGTCGAGCGCTTGCGCCCGCGGGTCCGCCAGCGCCTCCGCCGGGCCGGGCGACCCGCTGAGCACCGCGAACGCCTCGGCGACCGGCCCGTCGCGCAGCCGTCCGGCGGCCGAGGTCAGGACGGCCAGGCGCCGCAGGGCGGTGACCGGCGTCGCAGCGGGGACGCCGGCGCGCCCCAGCGCACCCGCGCCGAGGTCGCCCGCGGCGCCCAGCGCCGCCAGCCAGGCCAGCTCGGCGGGACGGTCGAGCAGGCGCCAGGCCACCAGGCTGGTGGTGGGATCGTCCGTGTCGTCGCCGTGAACGACCACGCCCTCCACCGGCTCGGGATCGGCGTGGTGGTCGACGAACAGCACGCAGGCGGCGTGCGGAACCGGCCGCACGCCCCAGTCCGCCACCACGAGCGGGCGATCCGCCGGCAAAGCGCCCTCCCACGGAGTCGGCACGTGCAGCGCCCCGCCGCGAGCCCGCGTGGCGAGGATCGCGCCGGCCGCGAGGCCGTCGGGGTCGCCGTGCGGCACGACCAGCGCGCCGGACCCATGCCGCTCCAGCCAGGCGCGCGCGCGGACCAGGGCCGTCTGCCCAGACATACGCCCCGTATGCCCCGCCGCGGGGACAATCGCGCCTCGGCGCCGCGCTCAGCCGAAGTCCGTCGTGTAGATCGCGGGATCGGGGTCGTCCGTGGGCTCGGGCGCGCCGGCCGCGATTCCCACGCCGACCAGCCGGCGGCGCGGGTCCAGGATGTTGCGGCGGTGGCCCGGACTCTCCATCCAGCCCGCGACGATCTCCGCCGGCGTCCCGGCGCTCCCCGCGCCCCACGCGATGTTCTCGGCGCCCCCGCGCGAGCGCGGCCAGCCGGCCGCGCGCATCCGGTCCAGCGGGTCGCGGCCGGCCGGATCGCGATGCTCGAAGAAGTCGCGCTCGGCCATCGCGCGGGAGTGGGCGCGCGCGGAGTCGTCCAGGCGGGAGTCGCGGCCGAGCGGCGGCAAGCCGTGCTCGCGGCGCTTGTGGTTGAGCAGGCACAGCGTCGCCGCCTCGGCCGCGCGCACGTCGTCCGGCGGGCGGTCGCCGGAGCCTTCGCAGCCAGCCACGTCGCGCGTCAGGGCCGCGTCGAGGCGGTCCAGCACGCGCTCGCCGGCCACCGGCCACGCGACCGCCAGGACCACGATGACGACGAACGCCACGCGTGCCGCGGGTGAGACGTCGCCGAAGGACACGCTCGTAGAACGCCGCGAGCTAGGCGTCCGTCACGGTGACGGAGAAGCGCGCGAAGTACCGCTCTCCCGGCGCGAGCACCTGGAGGCGCGCGCCGCTCACCAGCGCGTCGGTGGGCGCGGTCATCGGCTCGAAGCAGACGAAGTCCTGCCCGGCGGGCGCGTAGACCTGGGCGTAGGGGTAGCCCGCCTCGAAGCGCACCTCGATGCGTCGCCCGCCGCCGCGTGCGACGAACGCCGGCGGGTGGCACAGCTCGACGTACAGGTCGTCGTACGTGCGCTCGCCCAGCCGGCCGGGCGCCTCGCGGACCGGGACGTCCTCGCCCGTGGGGATTCCGCGCTCGTCGAGCAGCGCCTGGCGGCGCAGCGGCAGCGTCACCTCGTAGTCGGCGCGCGCCACGCCCGGCAGCGTGACGTAGGGATGCCAGCCGAAGGCGACCGGCACGGGATCGTCGCCCGTGGCGTGCAGCAGCGTCTCGATCGCCAGCGTGGCGCCGGAAAGCATCACCTCGACGCGCACCTCGTGCGCGAACGGGAACCCCGCCATCAGCTCCTCGTGCGCGCCCCAGTCGAGCCGCGCGCAAAGCCGGGCGCCCGCCTCCCCGGCGGCGGTCTCCGTCACCTCCCAGTGCGGCGACGCGGATGCCAGGCCGTGGATCGGAAGGCCGTTGGGGTCCAGCCGCAGCGGAGTGCGTCCCGGGTCGAGTCCGACTTCCCTGCCGGCAACCGCGTACTCCATTCCCGACAGGCGGTTGGCCCACGGGTACAGCAGCGGAATGCCCAGGCTCGAGCCGGTCTGGGCGTACTTCGCCAGCCCGCCGCGCTGGCCCAGCACCTCCTCGCCACGGTGACGCAGCGACGTGCCGATCATCCCGGTCCCCGGCGCGAAGGCGGCGCGCAGCCGCGTCGCGGAGGCGTCGAGGACCGTGACGGGCAGCCCGTCGATCTCGTCCTCGCCGACCGCGTAGCCGCTCACTCAGGCGCGCGGCATCACGTAGAAGGCCACGACGGCGTACTGCAGCGCCGCCGCCGCGATCACCAGCACGTGGAAGATCTCGTGGTAGCCGAACACCGTGGGAACCGGGTCGGGCCGCCGCGAGGCGTAGATCACCGCACCCGCCGTATACAGCGCGCCGCCCGCGCCGACCAGCCCGACCGCGGTGATCCCCAGTCGGTCCAGCATCTCGGGCATGGCGGCGATCGCCACCCAGCCCAGCGCCACGTAGACGATCGCGATCAGCCACTTGGGCGCGTCGATCCACACGATCGTCATCACGATCCCGGCCGCCGCGCCGGCCCACACCGCGACGAGGATCGCCGTGGCCAGCCAGCCGTCCAGCGTGAGCAGGGCGAAGGGCGTGTAGGTGCCGGCGATCAGCACGAAGATCGCCGAGTGGTCGATCCGGCGCATCCAGCGCCGCGCGGCCGCCGAGGCCCAGGTGATCCGGTGGTACAGCGCGCTGGCCCCGAACAGCAGCGCGACCGACAGCGCGTATACGCCCGCGGCCAGGGCCGCGCGCCCGCTCGGCGCCGAGACGACCAGCCACAGCCCGAGCGGGAGCGACACGAAGAACGCCCACTCGTGCGAGACGCCCCGCAGCCGCGGCTTGTCGGGAATCAGGCGGTCAGCCATCCCCGCGGATTGTCACGCATCATCGTGTCGATCTGCTCGTCGGTCACCCCGCCCTCGGACAGTGCCGGCAGCACGCCCTCCCACAGGAACGTGAAGTGCCAGTTGGGCGCCATCTGCTTGACGAGGTCCTCGGGGAACCAGTCGATCGTCGCGCACGCGTCCTGGGAGAGCATCATGCGGTCGGCATACCCGCGCCGGCACAGCTCGATGACCGTCGCGTTGCGCCGGTCGGTGGGCAGGATGATGTCCAGCCCGTAGCGGTCCATCCCGATCCAGCAGCCGCGGCCCAGCAGCTCCTCGATGTAGTCGAGGTCGTCGGTGTCGCCGGTGTGGGCGATCTGGACGCGGCGCGGGTCGACGCCCTCGTCGTCGAAGACGTCCATGATCTCCAGCCCTCGGCGGGTCGCGGGGTGGGAGTGGGCCATGATCGGCCGGCCGGTCCGCAGGCTGGCCTGCGCGATGGCCCGCAGGATCCGCTCGACGTGCTCGGTGATCCCCGGCTCGTCCACCGCGCACTTGAGGAACGCGGCCTTCACGCCGCTGCCCTGAATCCCCTCCTCGATGTCGTGCACGAAGGCGTCGACCATGGCCGACGGCTCGCGGTTCTCGAAGTACGGCGGCAGGAACGTGTACTTGGCGCCGTAGATGCCGGTCGCCATCACGAGCTGGATCCCGGTCTCCTGCACCACCCGCTGCGCGAGGCCGACGTTGCGGTTGAGGTCCATGCAGGAGGGGTCCACGATCGTCTTGACGCCGCGGTCCATCGCCGCCCGCACCTGCTCGACGGCCAGGTCGTACTCGCGCGCCTCGTCGTAGAGGTGCGGCCACTGCGCGCGCACCGCCTCCGACGTCGTGGACAGGTGCTCGTGCGCCAGCACGAGACCGAGGTCTGCGTCGTCGACGGGGCCGGACACGGTCTCGATCGGCGGCAAGGCGGACTCCTCTCTCCCGGGTGAGAGCCGATCGTAGCCGCGTGCGCGCTGTAGCCTGCGGCGCCGTGCGCGGGCTGACCCAGCGCGAGGTGCTGGCCGCGGCCGTGCTCGCGGCGATGGTCGCGCTGAGCGCCAAGCTCGCCTTCGACGCCGCGGCGATGCCCAGCAAGCCGCTGGTGTTCTCGCTCGCGGGACGGGGCTTTCCGGGCTGGCTGTCGGGCCCCTTTCACGGGCTCGGCGCGCATCTGACCTGGACGAGCTTCTACGCGCTGGTGCTGGCGCTGTGCGCGCTGTGGGGCGCGGCGTGCGCGCTCGCCGGCTCGATCCGCCTGCGCTGGGCGCTTGCGGCGGTCGGCGTGCTGCACCTCGTCTTCGCGCTGGCGCCGCCGATCGGCCTCTCGGACGCCTTCAACTACATCGCCTACGGGCGCCTGGCGGTCGAGCACGGCCTCAACCCCTACACCGACACGCTCGTCCAGGTGCCGCATGACCCGGCGTTCGCGTACGCCACCTGGCCGGACTGGACCAACCCGTACGGGCCGCTGGCCACGCTGGCCTTCCTGCCGCTCGGGCTCACTGGCGTGCCGGAGGGCCTGTGGCTCGCCAAGCTGGGCGCGGCCGCGGCCAGCCTGGGCGTGGTCGCGCTGACCGCGGCCTGCGCGCGCGACCTGGGACGGCCCGCCACGCCCGCGGTCGTCTTCGTGGGACTCAACCCGGTGCTGCTGCTCTACGGCGTGGCGGGCGCGCACGTGGACCTGCTGGTCGTCGTGCTGTCGCTGGCCGGGGTGTGGATGGTGCTGCGCGGGCGCGCGGCGGGCGGTGGCGCCGCGCTCGTCGCGGGCGCCGCCATGAAGGTGACGGCGGCGCTGCCGCTGCTGTTCGCGCTCGCCGGCGCGCGCCGCCGGCGCGCGCTGGCCCTCGGCGCGGCGGGCGCGGGGGCGGCGGTCGGGCTGCTGGCCCTGGTGCTGTTCGGGCCCCACTTCTTCGCGGGCGTGGCCGACCAGCGCGAGATCACCTCGCCGCGCAGCGCCCCGGGCCTTCTCGCCCGGCTCGCGGGCTTCGACGACGTGCCGCCCGGCTTCGCGGCCGCCGCGCTCGCCGGCTTCGCCGGCGCGCTGGCGTGGCTGCTGCGCGCGACCTGGCGCGGACGCGACTGGATCGAGGCCGCCGGCTGGGCCACCGTCGCCCTGCTGCTCGCGCTGACCTGGCTGATGCCCTGGTACGTCGTGTGGCTGCTGCCGCTCGCCGCCCTGTCCGCCGGGCCGCGCCTGCGCTACGCCGCCGCCGCGCTGACCGTGTTCGTGGTGGCCGTGCGGATCATCCCGCTGGGCTGACCTGCGCCCGCAGGAACGGGATCACGGCGTCGGCGACGCCCTCGGGGTCGTCCGCGAACGGCCAGTGCCCGCTTTCCTGCAGCACGACGACCTCCGCGCTGGGGAAGGCCAGTTCGCGCTGCTGCTCGGCGTGGTGCAGCGGGACGAAGCGGTCGCGCCCGCCCCACAGCACCAGCGCCGGGCGGTCCAGCGGGCGAAACAGCTGCGCCACGCTGGTCAGCAGCTCGTCGTCGGTGCGGTTGCGGTACAGGCGCAGCACCAGGCGGCGGGTGGCGCGGTCGTAGTGGTCGTACATGCGATCCACGAACGCCGGCGGCAGCGGGCGCCCGTCCTCCTGCGCGAGCGCCTTGCGAAAGGCACGCCGCGTGGTCAGCGCCATCACCAGCTCGCCCAGCACCGGCCGCGCCCACATGCGGCCGGTGCTGTGCACCTCGAAACCGACGAGGATCCCCGTGTCCATCAGCACGACGCTGGCGAAGGCGTCCTGGTGCGTCGCCGCCCACGCCAGCCCCCACGGGCCCCCGAAGTCGTGCAGGACGAGGTGCGCGCGCTCCACGCCCAGCTCGGCCAGGGCGGCGTCCAGGAACCGCGCCGGCCCCTCGACCGGCAACGCGAGGTCGCGCGGCTTGTCCGCGCGGCCGAACCCGGGCATGTCGAACGCGACCGACCGCGCGAAATCCCCGGTGCGGCCCATCAGGTCGTGCCAGTCCAACCCCGCGCCCGGATTGCCGTGCACGAACACGACGGCCTCCGCCGCGTCCGGCGGCCCGGACTCGGCGAGCACCGTGCGGATCCCGCCCGCCTCGAAGGGGCGCTCGCGGACCGTGCTCACGCCGCCGTCGCGCGCAGCTCGGCCAGGCCGTCCGCGCGGCTCTTGACCGGCGCGTAGCCGAGCTCCTCCCGCGCGCGGGAGATGTCGATCGTGCATTCCTGGGCCGACAGCCAGTACGTGAGGCGCGTCAACGGTGGCGGGCCGGGACGGCGCAGCAGGCCCCACAGGCCCTCGACCACGGGCGCGATCGTCCGTACCACGCCCGCCGGCGCGTCCTTGTCCGGGATCTCGACGCCCTGGGTGCCCAGCAGCTGCGTGACGAACTCGCGGAACACCACCGGGTCGCCGTCCGTCACGAAGTACACGCCGCCGGGCCGGCCCTGGGTCGCGCCGAGCATCAGGCCCTCGACGACGTTGTCCACGTGCGTGGTGGCGGTGAGGTGGCGCCCGCCGCCGATCCAGCGGAAGCGCCCGGAGCGCACGGCGGCCGTCAGGCCGGGGAGGATCGTGGTGTCGCCCACGCCCCACACGAAGCGCGGGCGCACGACGACCGTCTCGAGGTCGTGGCCGTTGGCGTCGCGCACGGCCTGCTCGGCCTGGGCCTTGGTCGCCGGGTAGTGGGCCTTGGAGTCGGGACGCAGCGGCGCCGTCTCGTCCACGTTGACCAGCGGCTGGCCGGCCAGCAGCGCCGCCTCGGTACCCACGTGGACGAAGCGCCGCATTCCCGCCTGGCGCGCGGCGTCCAGCGCGTTGCGGGTCCCCTGCACGTTGCCGCGCTCGAAGTCCTCGCGCCGGCCCGCCTCCCCCAGCGCCGCGGCCGCGTGGAAGAACACCTCGCAGCCCTCCGCGCCGGCCGCCATGGCGGCGACGTCGTCGAGGTCGCCGCGCACCGGCTCGGCCCCGTCCGCGGCCACCTTGGCGGCGGAGGAGTCCGAGCGCGCGAGCGCGCGGACGTCCGACCCGTCGGCGCGCAGCCGCCTGATCAGGTGCCCGCCGATGAAGCCCGACCCTCCCGTCACGAAGGCCCGCATGGGGCCGAGCCTATCCTCCCCGCAGCGCGTCGCGCGCCAGCTGCGCGGCCACGACGACCATCAGCGCGGCGAAGGCGACCTCCAGCGCGTCCTCGGGCACCGCGTTGGCGAGCGCCACGCCCCCGAAGGCACCGGCCGCGGCCAAAACGCCCATCGCGATGCCCTCGCGCGCGCGCAGGTTGCCGTACGAGCGCTGGCGCCACGCTCCGACGAGCGCCACCGGGATGATGGCCAGCAGCGACGTCGCCTCCGCCTCCACCTGGCCGGCGTCGTAGATGAAGACCAGCGCGGGGACGAACACCACGCCGCCGCCCACGCCGAACATGCCCGAGACGAGGCCGGCCGCCACGCCGGCGACGATCGCCTCGACGATCACTGCACCACCAGCTGGACCGCCATCAGGACGAGGAAGGCCGAGAAGGCGAGCGTCACCGCCTTGGTGGGGACGCGCTGCTGGAGCCACGTCCCGGCGAGCACGCCGACCACCGCCGGCAGTCCGATCGCCAGCGCCTGGCCGGCGTCCACGTTCCCGTAGAAGCCTTGAATCGCCGCGGCGACGGCGGCGATCACGACGATCGCGGCCAGCGACGTCCCGGTCGCCTCACGCGTCTCGTAGCCGAGCCACAGCACGAGCAGCGGAACGATGATCGACCCGCCCCCCACCCCGAACAGGCCGCTGAAGATCCCGGCCGCCGTCCCGATCGCTCCCAGCTTGAGCCAGCGGCCGCGGTTCACGGGGGGCATACTAGAAGTCGTGACGACCGCTGCCACGCTGGCCGAGCCGCTGGCGCCGCTGCGGGCTGACCCCGCCCGCACCGCGGTGCTGTTCGACGTCGACGGGACGCTGGCGCCCATCGTGCGCCACGCGGATGACGCGACCGTGTCCGAGGCCGTGCGCGGGCTGCTGATCCAGGTGGCCAAGCGCTACGGCGTGGTCGCCTGCGTGAGCGGGCGGCGCGCGGCCGACGCCCGGCGCATCGTGTCGATCGGCTCGATCGCCTACGTCGGCGCACACGGCGGCGAGCTGCTGCGCCCCGGCAACGTGCGTCCGGAGGTGGACCGGGCGCTGGAGGAGTGGAGCCGGCGCGTGCAGGACTTCGCGCGCGAGGCGGACAACGCGCCGCTCAGCCGCCTGCGCATTCGTTTGGAGGACAAGGAGTCGATCGTCGCCTTCCACTGGCGCGGGACGCCGGACGAGGGAGCCGCCCACGCCGCCGTCCAGGAGGTCGCCAATCGGGCCGAGGCCGTGGGGCTGAGCACGCACTGGGGGCGCAAGGTGCTGGAGGTGCGCCCCCCCGTGCGCATGGACAAGGGCATCGGGATCCGCCACCTGCTGCGCGAGGCGGACGTCCGCGCCGCGCTGTACGTGGGCGACGACGCCACCGACCTCGACGCCTTCGACGCGCTGACCGAGCTGGCGCAGCAGGGACGCCTGGACACGGTGATCTGCGCCGGCGTGCGCTCGGAGGAGGGTCCGCGCGAGATCGTCGAGCGCGCCGACCTCGTCCTCGACGGCCCCGGCGACGTCCGGGCCCTGCTGGAGGCGCTGCTCGCGGGCTGATGCGCTTCACCGACTTCCTCAAGGCGACCGTCCTGACCAGCGCGGGCGCGGCGAGCGCGCTGGCCGCCGTGACGGCCATCGCGATCAACCGGGACGCCGACGCCACGCTGGCCGCCGTGTCGGTGGGTTACTGGCTGGTCGCCGGCGCGTTCGGGGCGCTGCTCGGGCGCCACGCGGAGACGAACCCCCCGATCGCGCGGCTGCTCGCGGCGGCGAAGTTCTCCCCCGCGCTGCCGGACGTGCGCCCGCACCTGGTCCTGCTCAACCGCCTGTGGCCGCTGCTGCTCAGCACGATCGCCGCGGGCGCGCTCGCCTTCCTGTTCCCGCAGGTCTCGATGATCGCGGCGGGCTTCGCCATCGTGTGGTCGCTGTCATGGCGGCGCCAGGAGTCGGCGGTGGCGGCCATCGAGGACCGCGACGGCGTGCGCTTCTACGTCGATCGCACGTCGCCCGTGGAGCCGATCCGCCTGGTCCGCACGCCCAGCTTCCACTCCGAGTTCCCCTCCAGCAACGGCGCCGGCAAGGTGGACCCCGCGACGTTGCCGCGCTAGTGCGCGACGTCGACGTCCTCCTCGTGGCCCTCGGGACCACGGCCGGGCTGCGTCGCGTGGACGACGAGCTGGCCGGGTCGCTGCGGCGCGCCGGGCTGGAGGTCGAGGTGGCGCGCGCGCGGCCGCGCCGGGAGCCACCGACCTTCGTGCTGCTCGACCTGGTGCAGGCGCTGGCCGCCCGCCGCGCCGCGCGCGAGGCGCTGGCCGGCGTGCGGCCGCGGGCGATCCTGTACTCCACGACCACCGCGGCGCTGTTGTGGCCCCGTCCCGGCGCGATCCACTTCGACGCGCCCGCCGCGGGGAACCGCCGTGGCCGCCACGGTCTCTGGCAGCGCCCGCTGGAGCGCCGGCGCTTCGCCGCCGCGCCGCTCGTGGTGGCGCAGGACGCGGGCGGTCTCGCCGAGGCGCCGCCCCACCGCGAAGCGCTGGTCATCCCGGTCCCGGTGGAGCCGTCGGCGCCGGCCGACGGCGAGCGCGACGTCGCGGCGGTGACCTATGCCGCAGACGTGGAGAAGAAGGGTCTGGACCGGGTGCTCGCCGCCTGGGCGACCGCGCGGCGCGGAGACGAGACGCTCGTGGTGGCCGGTCTGGGCGAAGACCGCGCGCCCGGGGCGCCGGACGGCGTGCGCTTCGCGGGCCGGCTGCCCCCCAGCGAGTTCCGCGCGCTCCTGCGCCGCGCCCGCGTGTACGTGACCGCGCCGCGCCGCGAGGACTACGGCCTCTCCCAGCTGGAGGCCTTGGCCGACGGGGCGGTGCTCGTGACCACGGAGGCGCCCGGCCCCTACGCGGCGCTGCCGATCGCGCGCGACCTCGATCCACG
This sequence comes from Solirubrobacteraceae bacterium, assembly GCA_031177685.1. Classification (GTDB taxonomy): domain Bacteria; phylum Actinomycetota; class Thermoleophilia; order Solirubrobacterales; family Solirubrobacteraceae; genus AC-38. Next base: position 80,468 of record JAPSGI010000004.1, read on the forward strand.
CCTGGTCGGCGACGACCTCGCGGGTGCGCTGCGCGCCGCGCTCGACGACCCGGCTGCGGACTACGCCGACCGCGCCCGCAGCGCGCTCGTGACCTTCCGCCGCGGCTCGGTGGACGCGCTGGTCCAGCGCGAGCTGGTACCGCGCCTGGCGCCCTAGCGAACCGCGCGGGCGCGCTTGCGCATGCGCGCGAACTGCGCCCACGGGCGCGTGTTGGCGACGTCTTCGCGCGTCAGCCAGCCGCGACGCGCGGTGGCCACGCCGTAGCGCAGGTAGTCGAAATCCGACGGCTTGTGGGCGTCGGTGTTGATGACGATCGGCACGCCGGCCGCGGCGGCCGCGCGCGCGTGGACGTCGATCAGGTCGCGGCGGTCGGGGCTGGAGTTGATCTCCAGCATCGTGCCGGTGCGCGCCGCGGCCTCGATCACCGCCTCCACGTCGAGCGCGTAGGGCGGGCGGCGCTCGATCTTGCGACCGGTCAGGTGGCCGATGCAATCGACCCACGGGTGCTCGCAGGCGGCGACGATGCGCGCCGTCATCTCCTCGCGCGCCATCCGGAACGAGGTGTGGACGGAGGCGATCACCCAGTCCAGGCGAGCGAGCAGGTCGTCGTCGTAGTCCAGGCTGCCGTCGGGCAGGACGTTCACCTCGCTGCCGATCAGCAGGTCGATGCCCTCGGTCGTCTCGTCGAGCGCCCGCACGCGCTCGATCTGACGCTCCAGCTCGTCCGGCGGCACGTCGCTGCCGAACCCCATGGAGGCCGAGTGGTCGGTGATCGCCAGGTACGCGCGGCCCCGCTCGCGCGCCGCGAGCGCCATCTCCTGGATCGTGTTGCGCCCGTCGGAGGCCAGCGTGTGGGAGTGCAGCTCGCCGCGCACGTCCTCGATCCGGACGAGCTCGGGCAGCGAGCCGCCGGCGGCCGCCTCCAGCTCGCCGCGGTTCTCGCGCAGCTCGGGCTCGACGTAGGCCAGGCCGAGCAGGGCGTACACGTCCTCCTCGGTGGTGCACGTCCGCGTCTCGCCGTCGGCGTCGTCGAGCACGCCGTACTCGGAGACGTGCAGCCCGCGCCGCACGGCCGCCCGGCGCAGCGCCTCGTTGTGCTGCTTGGACCCGGTGAAGTGCTGGAGCAGGTTGCCGAATTGCTCGGGCGCGACGATGCGCAGGTCGATCTTCATGCCGGTGTACGTGGTCAGCTTGGCGCCCGCCGCGCCGACGCCCGTGGCCGCGGCGACGGTCGGCAGCTCGGCGGCGCCGCGCGCGAGCGCCTCGGGGTCGTGCGCGGTGGCGATCAGGTCGACGTCCTTGACGCTGTCGGTCCAGCGCCGCGCCGAGCCGGCCAGCTCGACCCGGTCCGCGGCCGGGTGGTCGCGCAGCGCCGCCACCAGCGGCTCGGCGACGGCCAGCGCGCGCGAGAGGACGACGCGCTCCTCGCGTCCCTCGCCGGCGTCGCGCGCCGCCAGCGCGGCGAGGACGTTCTCCTCCGCCTTGGGCCCGAAGCCCTTCACCGTGCGCAGCCGCTCGCTCTCGGCGGCGGCGCGCAGCTTGTCCAGCGAGTCGATCGCCAGCTCGTCGTAGAGCAGCCGCGCGCGCTTGGGGCCCAGCCCCGGCAGCCGCGTGATGGCGAGCAGCCCGGCGGGGAACTTCGCGCGCAGCTTGGCCGCCGACGGAATGTCTCCCGTCTCCAGCAGCACCTGGATCTTCTCCTGCAGCGTCTTGCCGATCCCGGGGATCTGCGTGGCCCGCCCCTCGCGCGCCAGCCCCGCCACGGAGGTGGAGGCCTCCCGCACCGCCTTGGCGGCGTTGCGGTAGGCGACCACGCGGTGGATGATCGCGCCGTCGAGCTCGTAGAGGTCGCCCAGCTCGTCGAGCGCGAGGGCTATCTCCGCGTTTGTCGGCTCGGCCTTCGTCACGGCTCTAGGGTACGGCGCCATCATGTCGCGCCCGCCCTGGCTCGTCCTGCCCACCTACAACGAAGCCGACAACGTAGAGGCGATCGTCCGCGCGTCGATGGACGTGCTGCGCCCCGCGGCACCGGAGGGGTTTCGCATCCTCGTCGTGGACGACGGGTCTCCCGACGGCACGGGCCGGCTGGCCGACGGGCTGGCCGGCCGCCACCCGGAGGTGCGCGTCCTGCACCGCCCCGGCAAGGGCGGGCTGGGCCCGGCCTACCTGGCGGGGTTCGCCACCGCCCTGGAGGGCGGCGCCGGCTACGTGATGGAGATGGACTCCGACTTCTCCCACGACCCCGCCGACCTCGCGCGGCTGCTGGACGCGGTGCACGCCGGCGCCGACGTGGCCCTGGGCTCCCGTTATGTCCGCGGCGGCGGCGTCACGCAGTGGAACGCCCTGCGCCGCGCGGTGAGCCGTGGGGGCTGCTGGTACGCGCAGGCCGTGCTCGGGCTCGGGGTGCGCGACCTGACGGGGGGCTTCAAGTGCTTCCGCCGCGAGGTCCTGGAGGCGATCGACCTGCCCAGCGTGCGCTCGCAGGGCTACGCCTTCCAGGTCGAGCTGACCTACCGCGCGGTGCGTCGCGGCTTTCGCGTCGTGGAGGTCCCGATCGTCTTCCACGAGCGCCGGGAGGGCGCCAGCAAGATGTCGGGGCGGATCGCCGCGGAGGCGTTGTGGCGCGTGCCGCAGATGCGCTTTCGCGCGCGCTGACTCAGGCGGTCGCGCCCGTCTGCCGATGCACGCGGGGATGCGCACGCGCGTGAACGACCTCGTCCTCGTCCAGGGAATGGCGGACACCCGCGCGACCCTGGCCGCGTGGAACGCCGCCCCGTGGCCGGTGCTGCGCGGCTGGCTCGGATGGTCGCTGGCCGTCTCGGTCACGCTGCTGCTGGTCGTGTGGGCGATCGCCGCGACGATCGTGCCCGACCCGACCCCGATCCTGATGCCCGGTCTCACCGCCCCCGCCGGGCTCGACGCGGTGGGCGGCGTGCTGCTGCGCAACGCGCTCGTGCTGGCCCTGCACGGCTTCGCCTGCGTGGCCGGCTTCATCGCCGGCTCGTCGATGCCGCTGACCGCCGAGCGCCACACGGGCGCCTGGCGCTGGGTGCACGAGAAGGCCGGCCCGCTGGCCATCGGTTTCGTGGTGGCCGCCACCGGGTTCTCGCTGGTGACCCAGGCGTGGGTGCTGGGCGGCGCGGCGGCCACGCTGGCCGAGATGGGCGGGATCTCCCCCGGCCTGCTCGTGCTCGGCATCCTGCCCCACGCGCTCCCCGAGCTGGTCGCGCTCTTCCTCCCCCTGGCGGCCTGGATGGTCGCCTCGCGGCGCGGCGAGTGGGAGCAGCTGCTGGCGGCGACGTTCGTGACCGTCGGAATCGCCGCTCCCGTCCTGGTGATCGCCTCGGCGATCGAGGTATACGTGACCCCACACGTCCTGCGCGCGATCGCGGGGTAGCCGTCGCTATACTTTGTATAGCAAGCAGCCAAGGAGTCACATGGGAGCCATCACCGACGTAACCGACAGCAACTTCCAGGCGGAGGTGCTCGAGAGCGAGACCCCCGTCCTCGTGGACTTCTGGGCGCCCTGGTGCGGGCCCTGCCGGATCGTCCATCCGGTGCTCGAGCAGATCGCGCAGGAGCGCGGCGACGAGCTGCGCATCGTCAAGCTCAACGTGGACGACAACCAGCAGACCGCGATGACCTACGAGATCCTCTCGATCCCCACGCTGATCCTCTTCAAGGGCGGTCAGGTGGCCAAGAAGGTCATCGGCGCCTACCCGAAGCCCAAGCTGGAAGCCGAGCTCGCGCCGGTCCTGGCGGCGTAGCGGCCGTCAGGCCTTCTCCACCGTGATTCGCAGCTCGCGGCCCTCGATGGTCGCGGGCTCGCCGGCCTTCGCGCCGTCGTAGCGCAGCGACGTGGCGAGCGTTTCGCCCGTGACGTACGCCTCGTGCGCGCGGGCGGCGGCGAGCAGCTCGCCGTCGCCGCCCAGCGTGAGGCTGATGCGGTCCTCCACCGCCAGGCCCGCCGCCTTGCGCGCCGCCTGGACCGCGTGGACCACCTCGCGGGCCAGGCCCTCGCGGCGCAGCTCCTCGTCCAGCGCCAGCTCCAGCGCCACGGCGTGCGAGCCCTCGCGCTCGAGCTGGTAGCCCTCCAGCGGCTTCATGGCCAGCTGCAGGTCGTCGCCGGTCAGGTCGTGGTCGCGGCCGTCGATCGTGATGCCCACCGGACGCTCCTCGCGCAGCGCGGCCGCGACGTGCGCGGGGTCCAGCGAGGCCACGGCCGCCGCGACCTGCGGCATGCTCTTGCCGAAGCGCGGCCCCAGCGCGCGGAAGTTGGGCTTGACCTCGTAGCGACCGAGCTCGTCGGCTGCCTCGACGAAGCGCAGCGACTTGACGTTGAGCTCCTCGCGCACGACCTCGGCCAGGCGCTCGATCGCCGCGCGCTCGGGCCCCGCCGCCACCACGACCGCCTCGCGCAGCGGCTGGCGGACCTTGAGCTTGGCCTGCCCGCGCGCGGCCAAGCCGAGGCGCACTGCCTCGCGCGCGACCGCCATGTCGTGCTCGAGCTGCGCATCCCGCGATCCCGGCTCGGGGAAATGGCACAGGTGCACGCTGGGCTCGCCGCCGTCGAGGTTCTCGTAGATCTCGTCGGCCAGGAACGGACAGAAGGGCGCCAGCAGCTGGGAGACGGTCACGAGGCAGTGCCGCAGCGTGGCGAAGGCATCCGGGTCGCCGTCCCAGAACCGCCGGCGCGAGCGTCGCACGTACCAGTTGGACACGTCGTCGACGAAGGCGGCGATCTCCCGGCCGGCGGTCGTCGCGTCGTACCCGGCGAGACCGCGGTCGACGACCTCGGCGGTCGCGTGCAGGCGCGAGACGATCCAGCGATCCAGCTCCGCGCGACCGGCCTGCCCGCCTTCGCGGTCGACCCGGTTCACGTTCGCGTACAGCACGAAGAACGAGTACGTGTTCCACAGCTGCAGCAGGAACTGGCGCACGCCCTCCCCGATCGTCTCCAGCGAGAACCGGTAGCCGTCCCACGGCTGCTTGGACGTGAAGAAGTACCAGCGCAGCGCGTCGGCGCCGAAGCGGTCCAGGACCTCCCACGGCGCGACCGCGTTGCCCTTGGACTTGCTCATCTTCTGGCCCTCGGCGTCGAGGATCAGGCCCAGGCACACGACGTTTTCGTATGGCGCGCGGTCGAACAGCAGCGTGGAGATCGCCAGCAGCGAGTAGAACCACCCGCGCGTCTGGTCGAGCGCCTCGCAGATGAACTGCGCGGGGAAGTGGGCGCGGAAGTGCTCGTCGTTCTCGAAGGGCGCGTGGTGCTGGGCGAAGGGCATGGCGCCCGAGTCGAACCAGACGTCGATGACCTCGGGGACCCGGCGCATCGTCGCCCCGCAGTCGTCGCACGCGAACGTCACCTCGTCCACGAAGGGCCGGTGCGGGTCCTCCAGCTCGGTGCCGCTGCGCTGCGCGAGCTCGTCCAGCGAGCCGACGCAGTGCACGTGGGCCGGGTCGGCCTCGCAGCGCCACACGGGCAGCGGCGTGCCCCAGTAGCGCTCGCGCGACAGCGCCCAGTCGACGTTGTTCTCCAGCCACTTGCCGAAGCGCCCGTGCCGGATGTGCTCGGGGTGCCAGTCGACCGCCTCGTTGGCCGCCAGCAGCCGGTCGCGCACGCGACTGGTCGCGATGTACCAGGAGGGCTTGGCGTAGTAGAGCAGCGGGGTGCCGCAGCGCCAGCAGTGGGGATAGGCGTGCTCGTAGACCTCCTCGCGCAGCAGCCGCCCGCGCCCGCGCAGATCGCCGATTAGGTCGGGATCGGCGTCCTTGACGGACGTCCCGGCGTAGGGGCCGATGCGCTCGTCATAGGTCCCGTCCGGGCGCACCGGGTTGACCACGCGCAGGCCGTACTGCTCGCCCAGGCGGAAGTCGTCCTCGCCGAAGGCGATCGCGGTGTGCACGAGCCCGGTCCCGTCCTGCGCGGTGACGAAGTCGCCCAGCAGCACGGTGTGGCCGCGCTCGCCGTACTCGGCGGCGCCCAGGAAGAAAAAGGGCGGCTCGTAGCGCACGCCCTCCAGCTCGCGCCCCGCGAAGCGGTCGAGCAGCTCGGCGTCCTCGCCCAGGACCCGCTCCATCAGCGCCTCGGCGACGACGTAGACCTCGCCGTCGCGGCGCGCGCGCACGTAGATCAGGTCGGGGTCGACCGCCACCGCGGCGTTGGACACCAGAGTCCACGGTGTCGTCGTCCACACGAGCAGGACGTCGCCCGGCTCCAGCGGAGCGTCCGCGTCCACCGTGGGGAAGCGCACGTAGACGGACGGGTCGGCCACGTCGCGGTAGCCCAGCGCCACCTCGTGGGAGGACAGCGCGGTCCCGCAGCGCGGGCAGTACGGCACGACCTTGTGTCCCTCGTAGAGCAGGCCGCGGTCCCAGATCTCGCGCAGCGCCCACCACACCGACTCCACGTAGGTGGCGTCCAGCGTGCGGTAGGCGTCGTCGAGGTCCACCCAGAACCCGATGCGCTCGGTGAGGCGGTTCCACTCCTCCAGGTACTCGAAGACCGACTCGCGGCAGCGCTGGTTGAACTCGGCGATCCCGTAGCGCTCGATGTCCTCCTTGCTCTTGATGCCGAGCTTCTCCTCTACGGCGATCTCCACCGGCAGGCCGTGGCAGTCCCAACCGCCCTTGCGCTCGACCGAGTAGCCGCGCATCGTGCGGTAGCGCGGGAAGACGTCCTTGAACACGCGCGCCAGGACGTGATGGGTGCCGGGCAGCCCGTTCGCGGTGGGTGGGCCCTCGTAGAACACCCAGGCCGGCGCGCCCTCGCGGCGGCGCAGCGACTCGCGGAAGACGTCGCGCTCGCGCCAGCGCTGCAGGACGGCGTCCTCGAGGCGTGGGAAGTCGGGGCGCGGGTCCACCGCGCGGTAGGGCGAGCGCTCGGCCATGGCGCCGCCGATTCTAGGCGGGGCGGGTGGCCCGGCTATCCGCGCGCCGCGGCGACGGCCGAGCGCGGCACAGCCGGCTCGTCGCGGCGGTCGTCGAGCGCGCTCACGAGCAGCTCACGGGCGACCACGGGCGTGGCGCCCAGGCGCGTGACCGTGCTCGCCCCCGTGTCCGGCAGGGCGCCGCGGAAGTCGAAGACCTGCACCTGGCGCTCGCCGGCGCGGGCGCTGTAGACGAGGCGCCCGAACACGTCGAGCTGGGCGGGGCGGCCGGTCAGCACGACGGCCGCCGGGTCCAGCGCGCGCAGCGCGCGCCCGAGGCGGGCCGGATCGACGCCCACCGGGAGCACGAGCGTACGCAGCCCGGCCCGGCGCAGCGCCAGCTCCAGCGCCTGGACGTACAGGCCGTCCGCGTGGAAGGGCGCGGCGGCGTCGAAGATCAGGACTCCCTCCATGCGCTGGGCCGGCGGGGCGACGCGCAGCGCCGCGGCGAGCCACCCCGCGCTGTAGCGCCAGGCGAACTGGTACTCCGGGCCCGCGGCCTCCTCGCCCGGCGCGAGCGCCTCGACGGCGGGGAGGAGCAGCTCCTCCACCGTGCGCTCCACCGAGCGCAGCGCCAGGCTCTCCTCCATCAGGCGGTCGGCCTTGGTCTCGTCGAAGCGGCCCAGCGCGTCCTGCAGGCGTGCCGCCGTCGAGGGACCTTCGCCGCGCTCGCGGGCCAGCGAGATCGCGGACGAGATGTTGTGCGTCTCGGCGAACGCCTCGCGCAGCGCCTCCACCTCAGCCAGCTCGTACTGGCGGTGTCCTCCCTGCGTGCGCCGGGGCTTGGGGTAGCCGAAGCGCCGTTCCCAGCTGCGCAGGGTGTTGGGGCTGACGCCCAGGATCGCCGCCGCCGCATTCGTCCGGATCACGCTCATGGCGAGGTTTGTCGCAGCTTCGTCAACTACCGGCAAATGCGGCAAGAATCCGTGCACCCCGCCGTCGAGACGGGGGCACGAACTCCTGTGCTGCAACGGATCTTGCGCCGTCACGCGGTGTGCGGGTGCGCCCCGCCGCGGCGCGCACTGGTCCGGGTCTGGAGCTTGCCCGCCCAGAAGGCGCCGAGGCCGGCGAGGATTCCGCCGGCGGCGGCCGCCAGGCCCCACCCCACGCCGTGCAGGCCGAGGTTCAGGGCGTTGTCCAGCGACCAGTGCCCGGCGCCGATCGCCGCGACGGCGAAGGCGACGGTGGCCAGCGTCAGGTTGAACTCGTAGCCGCCTCGTTCGTTCCACGGGCCCTTGGGACCGTGCACGGTCGCGATCGCGACCACCATGACGGAGATCAGCAGCGCGGCGGCCAGCGGCGTGAGCAGGCCGAGCGCGAACAGCGCGCCCCCGGTCAGCTCGGCCGCGCCGGCCAGCGCGGCGTTGCGCCGCCCGGGACGCAGCCCGAGCGACTCCATGAACGCGCCGGTGCCGTGGAGGCCGTGGCCGCCGAAGACCCCGAACAGCTTCTGCGCGCCGTGGCCGGCGAACAGCAGCCCGACGACCGCGCGCAATACGACAAGTCCAATTTCCATCTCGGTTTCCCCCCGAATAGTTGTTGTGCGAACAACTATATCATTGCTTGCGCAACTACTAGCCGCGGCCGCCGAGGCGCATGGCGGTGGCGTCCTCCTGGCGGTGGAACGCCTCGCGCTCCGAGCACCCCTCGCCGCCGGCGCGCACCTGGGCCTCCGACGGCGGGTCCAGCGCCAGCAGCTGCGGCACGCTCACCAGCTTGATCCCCTTGCGCTTGGCGGCCTCCAGGATGCGCGGCAGCGCGGCCAGCGTGCGGTCGTAGGTGTCGTGCATGAGCACGATCGCCCCCGGACGCAGCCCCGCCTCCGCGTTGGCCGCGATCTCGTCGCTGCCCGCGCCCGCCGAGTCGCGCGTGTCGACGTCCCACATCACCGGCACCATCCCCATGCGCCGGACCATGCGGTCGGTGCGCGCGTCGCGCGCGCCGAAGGGCGGACGCATCAGCGTGATCGGCTCGCGCGTGACGCGCTCGAGCAGCCGCTTGGTGTTCCCGAGCTCGGCGCGCAGCTCGCGGTTGCTGAGCGAGGGCAGGTTGGCGTGGGTCCACGTGTGGTCCGCCACGCCGCCCGCTTCGACCTGGCGGCGCACCAGGTCCTCGCGCCCGCTCACGACGCGCCCGACCACGAAGAACGTCGCCTGCGCGCCGGCGCGGCGCAGCAGCTCCATCACCCGCTCGGAGTACTCGGCGGGTCCGTCGTCGAAGGTCAGGGCGGCGTACGGCCCGCGCCCGCCGCCGCAGTAGATCGGCAGCCCCAGACGGTGGTAGCGCGCCACCGCCGCGCGCTGCGCCGGCGCGGCGGGCAGCCCGCGCGCGTCCAGCGGCCCCGCGGAGCCCGAGGCGTAGCGCTGGCGCCAGGGCAGCTTGGCCTTCTGCGCCGCGGGCAGCACCGTGTCGGCCCCCACCCCGACCGGCGAGCGCGACTCGCCCCGGACGAGGGCGACGAGTACGAGCAGGAGTCCCAGAGCCGTGCCCAGCGCCACGGCCCGCCGGCGCAGGTATACGGCGTGCACCGCGGGAAGACTAGTGGCGGAAGTGGCGCCGGCTGGTGAACACCATGCAGATGCCCGCCCGGTCGGCCGCCTCGACGACCTCGTGGTCGCGGACCGACCCGCCCGGCTGGATCACCGCGCTGACGCCGGCCTCGATCGCCAGCTGCGGGCCGTCGGCGAAGGGGAAGAAGGCGTCGGAGGCCATCGCCGCGCCCTCCAGCGACCCGGGCTGCGACTTCTCCACCGCCAGGCGCACCGAGTCCACGCGGCTCATCTGCCCCGCGCCGATGCCCGCCGTCGCCAGGTCGCGCGACAGCACGATCGCGTTGGAGCGCACGTGCTTGGCCACCTTCCACGCGAAGCCCATCTCGCTCCACTCGCGCTCGGTGGGCCGGCGCTCGGTCACGACCTGCATCTCCGAGCGCTCCTCCAGGTCCATGTCGCGGTCCTGGACGAGCAGGCCGCCGATCACGCGCTTGGTGTCGGGCTCGGACAAATTCATGCCGCGCCGCTCGTTGTCCTCCAGCACGCGCAGGTTCGGCTTGGCGGACAGGACTTCGAGGGCGTCCTCGTCGAAGGCCGGCGCGAAGACCAGCTCGGCGAACTGGTCGACGATCCCCTCGGCGGTCTCGCGGTCCACCGGGCGGTTGAGGCAGATGACGCCGCCGAACGCGCTCGTGGGGTCGCCCGCGAACGCCCGCCGGTAGGCGTCGGCCGCCGTCTCCCCCAGCGCGCATCCGCACGGGTTGTTGTGCTTGACGATCGCGCAGGCCGGGACCTTGAACTCGGCGAGCAGCAGCCGGCCGGCGTTGAGGTCGAGCAGGTTGTTGAAGGACAGCGCCTTGCCGCCGTGCTGGCGCACCATCGAGAGCACGTGCATGCGCGCTCCCACCTGCGCGTAGTAGGCGGCGCGCTGGTGCGGGTTCTCGCCGTAGGGCAGGTCGAGGACCTTCTCGAAGGCGCGCACGTGCAGGGCGGGGAACTCCTCCTGGTTCTCGGCGAACCAGCGCGCGATCGCGGTGTCGTAGCGCGCGGTGTAGGCGAACGCCTCACCGGCCAGCGACTCCCGCGTGCCCACGGACAGGCGCCGCTCGCCGGAGCGCAGCTCCTCCAGCACGGCGTCGTAGCTCTCGGGGCGCACCACGACGGCCGCGAAGTCGTGGTTCTTGGCCGCGGCGCGGATCATCGTCGGCCCGCCGACGTCGATGTTCTCGATCACCTCCTCGTCCTCGACCCCGCGGCGCGCGGCCGTGCGCTCGAAGGGATAGAGGTTGACGCAGACCAGGTCGACGAACTCGACGCCCTGCTCCTCGGCGGCCTGGAGGTGCAGCGGCTCGTCGCGGCGGCACAGCAATCCGGCGTAGAGCTTGGGATGCAGCGTCTTGACCCGCCCGTCCATGATCTCCGGGAAGCCGGTGAAGTCGGAGATCGAGCGGACGTCGATCCCCGCCTCCTGCAGCTCGCGCGCCGTCCCCCCGGTGGAGACGATCTCGATGCCCAGGTCGGCCAGCCCGCGGGCGAACTCCACGATCCCGCGCTTGTCGGAGACCGACAGCAGCGCACGCGCCACCTGGACCTCGCCGGGCCGTGCGAAGTGAGAGCTCACGGCGGTCTCCGCCACGCGGCCGAGACTACCGGCTGATGCGTACGCGACGAGGGTTGTCCGGGTCCGGCGAGACCGCCCCGCGGGCGATCAGGCGGATCGCCTCGGGCAGCAGCTCGTGCTCCAGCGGTCGCAGCCGGTCGTGGACCTCGTCCGGGTCCGTGGCGTCCGGCAGCTCGAGCGCGCGCTGGAGGATCACCGGGCCGCTGTCCACGCCCTCGTCCACGAAGTGCACGGTCACCCCGAAGACCTTGACGCCGTAGGCGAGCGCCTGGCCGATCGCGTCGAGGCCGGGGAAGGCGGGCAGCAGGGCGGGGTGGACGTTGATCACGCGCGCGGGGAAGCGGTGCAGGAAGGGCGGCGTGAGCAGCTGCATGTAGCCGGCGAGCACGACCAGCTCGACGCCGCGCTCGGCCAGCCACGCCGCCATCGCGGCGTCCCGCGCCTCGCGGTCGGGGTAGTCGGGGGCGCGGAACACGCCGGTCGGCACGCCCGCCGCCTGCGCGCGCTCCAGCGCGGGCGCGCGCGGGCGGTCCGACGCGACCGCCGCCACCTCGATGCCCTCGCGGCCGTGCACCGTGTCGAGGACCGCCTGCAGGTTGGTGCCGGCCCCCGAGGCGAGGACTCCCAGCTTCATGCGCGCGCGAGCTTGGGGAAGCGCCCGCCGGTGGAGCGCAGGCTCCCGGTCGCGAGCAGGCCATCGACGCGACCGAGCACCTCCTCACGGGTCAGATCGGAGAAGGTCCCGTAGGCGGGCAGCCCGTCGTAGGAGTGCTCCTGGATGACGCGCGAGCGCCCGCCGCGGAGGATTTCCACCGCGCGGGTGCGCCCGACCGAGGGCGAGGCGGAGGTGACGACGTCGAGGATCGCCGTGTCGAGGTCCCCGGCCGGCGCGCCGCCGTTGCCGTTGGCGGCGGCCCGGCGCGCGGGGGCGGGCGCCGCCGGCAGCACGGCCGGGTCGCACACGTCGCAGCACGGGCCGCTGGGCGCGGGCGCCGTGGGGTCCCCGAAGTGGCGCAGGATCGCGCTGCGCCGGCACGCATCGGACTCGACGAACGCCCACACCGCCCGGTACTGGCGCCAGCGCGCGCGCTCGGCGTCGCCCGCCGACGTGCGGCACGCGGCCAGCGCGCGCCCGTCGAAGCCCTCCAGCAAGCGACCCCGCACGCGGTCCATGCCGGCAGGCGCCGGCTGGAGGACCTTGGCGCGCGCGAGGTGGCCGATCAGCGCCGGCAGCTGCTCGCCGTCGCAGCCGGCCATGCCAGCGAGCTCGCGGACGTCGAAGTCGTAGCGCCCACTCTCGGCACGCAGCTCCAGCGCCGCGGCCAAGCGCGCGAACGCGCCCTCGTCGACGCGGGCGCGCTCGATGAAGAACACGTGCAGCCCCTTGTCGCGCTTCTCGGCGAACAGCAGCGCGCGCGCCGGCTGCCCGTCGCGACCGGCCCGCCCGGCCTCCTGGTAGTAGGCCTCGACGGAGCCCGGGACCGTGGCGTGGCAGACGGTCCGCACGTCGGCCTTGTCGATGCCCATCCCGAACGCGTTGGTGGCGACCACGACCGGTACGTCCCCGGACATGAAGCGCTCCTGCGCCGCGGCGCGCGCCGCGCGCGACAGCCCGGCGTGGTAGGCGACGGTCTCCACGCCGAGGTCGCGGGCGAGGTCCGCCGTCAGCGCCTCCGTGCCCGCGCGCGTGCCCGCGTACACGATCGCCGGCAGGGCGCCGGGCTCGCCGAGGGCCGCGGCGAGCCGCTGGCGCTTGTCGGCGCCGGTGCGGCACGGCACGACGGCGAAGGCCAGGTTGGGGCGGTCGAAGCCCGTGGTGATGCGGGCGGGGTCGCGCAGCGCCAGCCGGCGCACGACGTCCGCCGCCACCTGCGGGGTCGCGGTGGCGGTGGAGGCCACGAGCGAGCGCGCGCCGACGTAGCGCGCGGCGTCTCCCAGCCGGAAGTAGTCCGGGCGGAAGTCGTGGCCCCACTGGGAGACGCAGTGCGCCTCGTCCACCACGAACAGTCCCACCTCGGCAGCACGCAGCGCCTCCACGAAGCCCGGTGAGGAGAAGCGCTCGGGCGCCACGTACAGCAGCCGCAGCTCGCCGTCCACCGCGCGCTGCAGCGCGGCCCGGTTCTCCGCCGGATCCTGCTGCGCGTTGACCAGCGCGGCCGCACCGGGCGCCAGCGCGGCCAGCGCCTGCACCTGGTCCTGCATCAAGGACACCAGCGGCGAGACGACGATGGCCAGGTCGTCGCGCAGCAGCGCGGGGAGCTGGTAGCACAGCGACTTCCCCGAGCCGGTGGGCATCACCACCAGGGTGTCGCGCCCCGCCAGCGCGGCCTCGCACGCCTCGCGCTGGCCCGGGCGAAAGGCGCGAAAGCCGAAGCGCTCGTGCAGCGCGGTGTCCAGGTCGGGCATGCGGCCACCGTAGCGGCAGGCCCGGCGGGAGGAGAGCCCCCGAATGTGCCGCCTCTCACACCATCCGCGCGCGGGGGAGCGCAGACTCGCGCCATGACCCTCGCGCTCACACTCGCCGGCGGCTGGCCCATCTTCGCCGCCTTCATCGTCCTCTTCACCATCGCGGTGATCCACAGCCTCTACAGCCGCCGCGGCAGCGGCATCTCCCAGCATCCCTACGCCAACGCGTACTCCAGCGCGCCCGGCGCCACCGGCGCCAGCACGATCGGCAACGACCGGATCGCGGCGCGCAACTTGACGCGCGGCACGCGCTAGCCCGCCCCCTGCGGGCTAGGCGCCCACCAGCGGCAGTTCGTCCTCCAGGGCGAACTTGCCGTTGGCCGCGTCAGCGGTGCCCTCGAGCGGGTAGTCGCCGGTGAAGCAGGCGTCGCAGTGCGTCGCGCGCGTGGAGCGGATCGCCTCGTACACGCCGTCGAGCGAGAGGTAGGCGAGCGAGTCGCAGTCCAGCTCCTGGGCGATTTCCTCGACCGTGCGGCCGTGGGCGACCATCTCCTCGCGGGTGGACATGTCGACTCCGTAGTGGCAGGGATGGCGGATGGGGGGGGCGGTGATGCGCATGTGCACCTCGGCCGCGCCCGCGTCGCGCAGCATCTTCACGATCTGGCGCGTGGTGTTCCCGCGCACGATGGAGTCGTCGACCACCACGAGCCGCTTCCCGCTCACCACCTCCGGCAACGGGTTGAACTTCATCCGCAGGCCGTGCCGGCGCAGTTCCTGACCGGGCTGGATGAACGTCCGTGCGACGTAGCGGTTCTTGATCAGGCCGTCGTCCTGCGGGATCCCCGAGGCCTTGGAGTAGCCGGCGGCGCCCGGGTTGCCCGAGTCGGGGACCGGGATCACCACGTCGGCCTGGACCGGGGCCTCGCGGAAGAGGATCTCGCCCATCTTGCGCCGCGAGACCTGCGTGCGGTTGCCCTCCAGCCGCGAGTCGGGGCGGGCGAAGTAGATGTGCTCGAAGACGCAGAAGGCCTGGCGGTGGCCCGTGACGACCTGGCGCGTCTCGATCCCGCGCTCGCCCAGCGACACCATCTCGCCGGGCTGGATCTCGCGCAGCAGCTCGGCGCCGATGATGTCCAGCGCGCAGGACTCGCTGGCCACGCAGTAGCGGTCGCCCACCATCCCCAGGCACAGCGGCCGCAGCCCGGCCGGGTCGCGGAAGGCGACCACGCCGTCGCGGGTCATCACGACGGTGGAGAAGGCGCCCTTCAGCCGCGGCATCACGTCGGCGATCGCGTCCTCCACCCGGTCGGCCTCGTGGGTGGAGAGCAGGGCGGCGATGATCTCGGAGTCCGACGTGGAGCGGAAGCCGACGCCGCGCTCGCGCAGCTGCGCGTGCAGCTCGACCGCGTTGATGAGGTTGCCGTTGTGGGCGAGGGCGAGCTCGCGGCGGTCGGAGCGGTGGACCGGCTGCGCGTTCTCCCAGGCGCTGGACCCGGTGGTCGAGTAGCGCACGTGGCCGATCGCCATCTCGCCCTGCAGCGCCCGCAGGCTCTGCTCGCTGAACACCTGGCTGACCAGGCCCAGCTCGCGCTGGGTCATGATGTGGCCGGCCTGCACGCTCGCGATGCCGGCGGACTCCTGCCCGCGGTGCTGAAGCGCGTACAGCGCGAAATAGGCGAGCCGGGCGACGTCGTGCTCGGGCGCGTAGACGCCGAACACGCCGCACTCGTCTCGCGGTCCGTCGCGCTGGTCTTGGTCGAGGCGAGGCTCAGACACGAGATGGTCCGGTGGCTTCCGAGGCCGTCCGGTGAGACTGTCCTAGCGTAGCAGCGAGCCCCGCCGTCCCGGGGGAATACCCCGCAATCTGCGGGGTTACGGGAACAGCGGCGCGAGGCCGCCCGCCCAGACCGCGCGCAGGTCGGCGACGGGTACGGCGAACCCGCCGATCTCGAGCGCCTCACCGCCCACCTCGCCGACGATCTCGAGCGGCATGCGTTCGGCCAGCGCCGCGAGCGCGCCGGCCGGACCGGACAGCACGAAGCCCCCCGGCGCCTCGCCGAACAGCCGGGTCTCGTCGCCCTTCAGTTCGATGCGCGCGCCGACACCGCCGCCGATGCACGCCTCGGCGAGCGCCACCGCGAGGCCGCCCTCGGCAACGTCGTGGGCGCTGGAGATCTCGCCGGCCCGGACCGCCTCGCGCACCGCCTCCTGCGCCGCCCGCACCGCCGCCACGTCGATGTCATCGAGCTCGTGCGGGAGCGGCTCGCCGCGCAGCTTGGCCAGCTCGGACCCGGCGATCCGCGGCGCGAAGGGGCCGGCGAGCGCGATCGCGTCGCCGGCGCGTGCGAAGCCCAGGCGCCCGGCGCGGGCGGCGTCGGGCAGGCGGCCCACCATCCCGACCACGGGCGTCGGGTAGATCGGGCCCTCGGCGCCCTCGTTGTACAGCGAGACGTTGCCGCCCACCACCGGCACGTCCAGCGCGCGGCACGCGTCGGCCAGGCCGCGGATCGCTTCGGAGAGCTGCCAGGCGACGTGGGGCCTCTCCGGGTTGCCGAAGTTCAGGCAGTTGGTGAGGCCGAGCGGTTCCGCGCCGGCGCAGGCCAGGTTGGCCGCGCACTCCAGGACGGCCTCGACGGCGCCGCGGTAGGGGTCGCAGGCCACGCGCCGCCCGTTGCCGTCGATCGACACGGCCAGCGCGCCGCCGCCGGGCAGGACGAGCACGGCGGCGTCGGCCTGCTCGGGCCGGCGCACGGTGCGCGACTGCACGATGGCGTCGTACTGCTCGAACAGCGGGCGCCGCGAGGCGAGGTTCGGCGAGGCCAGCAGCGCGAGCAGCGTCTCGCGCGGGCCGGTGGCGTCCAGGGTGCGCGGGGGCGGCGGGTAGATCGGCGCGGACGGTCGCGCCGGCTCCAGGTCGTAGAGCGGGCAGTCGTCCACCAGCGCCGCGACCGGTACGTCGCCCTCCACCGCCCCGTCGCGCAGCACGCGCAGGTGGCCGCTCGCGGTGACCTCGCCGATGGGCGCGCCGAGGATCTCCCAGCGCGCGCACGCCTCCAGCACCTCGTCGACGCGCGCCGGCTCGACCACCGCCAGCATCCGCTCCTGGGACTCCGAGACCATGATCTCGAAGGCCTCCATGCCGGCCTCGCGCAGCGGGACGCGCGCCACGTCGACGTCGATGCCGACCCCGCCCTTGCTCGCCATCTCGGCTGCCGAGGAGGTCAGCCCCGCGGCGCCGAGGTCCTGGAGGGAGACGAGCAGATCGCGGTCGAGCAGCTCCAGGCAGCACTCCATGACCTTCTTCTCCTCGAAGGGGTCGCCGATCTGCACGGAGGGGCGCTTGCTCTCGTCGGCCTCGTCGAGCTCGGCGGAGGCGAGGACCGACGCGCCGCCGATGCCGTCGCGCCCGGTGGAGGCGCCCATGAGCACGAGCACGTTCCCCGGGCCGGCGGCGGCGGAGCGCGTCAGCCGCTCGTGCGGCGCCAGACCGAGGCACATCGCGTTGATCAGGCAGTTCTGCTCGTAGGGCCCCTCGAAGTAGACCTCGCCCCCGACGGTCGGCACGCCGATCGAGTTGCCGTAGTGGCCGATCCCCGCCACCGCACGGTCGAGCAGGTAGCGCGAACGTCCCGAGGAGGGCTCGCCGAAGCGCAGCGAGTCGAGCACGGCGATCGGCCGCGCGCCGACCGCGAACACGTCGCGCAGGATGCCCCCGACTCCGGTGGCCGCACCCTGGAAGGGCTCCACCGCACTCGGGTGGTTGTGCGACTCGACCTTGAACGCGCAGGCGAGCCCGCCGCCCACGTCCACCGCGCCGGCGTTCTCGCCGGGGCCCATCAGCAGGTACGGGCCTTCCGTGGGAAGCTGGCGCAGCAGCTTGCGCGAGTGCTTGTACGCGCAGTGCTCGCTCCACAGCAGCGAGAACATCGCCAGCTCGACCTGGTTGGGCGCGCGGCCGAGCTTGTCGACGATCAGCTCGTACTCCGCCGGCGTGAGGCCGAGCGCGACGGCCTCCTGGACGCCAGGAAGGGCGGCGGTGTCAGGCACCCGCCGGCACCCGGGCGAGCGACTCGAAGACCTTCAGCCCGTCGGTGGAGCCGGTCAGCGGGTCGACCGCGTGCTCGGGGTGCGGCATGAGGCCGAACACGTTGCCCGCGGCGCTCGCCACCGCCGCCACGTCGCCCTCGGACCCGTTGGGGTTGTGACCGGGTGCGTAGCGCAGGACCACGCGCACGTCCCCGTCCGGCGGCAGGTGGTAGCGGCCCGTCGTGTGCTTGACCGGGATCGTCATCCGGTCGCCGGGCGTGCACGCGCGCGTGAAGGGAGTCGCGGCGTCCTCGACCACCAGGTCCACGTCGCGGCAGACGAAGCGCAGGCCCGCGTTGGGCAGCAGCGCGCCGGGCAGCAACCCCGCCTCGCACAGCACCTGGAAGCCGTTGCAGATCCCCAGGACCGGCCCGCCGGCGCGGGCGAACTCGACCACCTCCTCCATCACGGGCGCGAAGCGCGCGATCGCGCCCACGCGCAGGTAGTCGCCGTAGGAGAACCCGCCCGGAACGATCACCGCGTCCACGCCCTGCAGGTCGCGGTCGCCGTGCCACAGCAGGACGGCCTCGCCCACGCGCGAGGCGGCGAGCTGGGCGTCGACCTCGTCGCAGGAGCCTGGGAAGCGGACGACGCCGAACTTCACGTCTGGATCTCGTAGTCCTCGATCAGCGGGTTGGCCAGGAGCTTCTCGCACATGGCCTCGAGCTGGTTGGGGTCGTCGACGTCGAGCTCGATCAGCCGCCCCACGTGGACGTTCTGCACCCCGTCGAAGCCCAGGGCGGGCAGCGCGCGCTCGACCGCTCGGCCCTGCGGGTCGAGGATCCCCGCCTTGGGCCGCACGAGGACCCGGGCCCTCATGCGCGCGTGCGCTCGCGCCAGGCGCCGAAGGGCTCGTCGGCCAAACGCTCGTAGGCCTCGACGTAGCGGGCGCGGGTGCGCTCGACGATCTCCTCGGGGATCGCGGGCGCGGGCGGCGACTTGTCCCAGCCGCTCCCCGCGGCCCAGTCGCGCACGTACTGCTTGTCGAAGGAGCGCTGGCCGCGGCCGGGCGCGTACTCCGCGGCCGGCCAGAAGCGCGAGGAGTCGGGTGTGAGCACCTCATCGCCGACCACCAAGTCGCCGGACGGGTCGAGGCCGAACTCGAACTTCGTGTCGGCCAGGACGATCCCGCGCTGCGCGGCGTGCTCGGCCCCGCGCGCGTACAGGGCCAGCGACACGTCGCGCACGCGCTCCATCAGCGCCCGGTCGCCCACGATCTCGACCGCGCGCTCGAAGTCGACGTTCTCGTCGTGCTCGCCCACCTCGGCCTTCGTGGCGGGGGTGAAGATCGGCTCGGGGAGGCGCTCGGACTCCCGCAACCCGGCGGGCAGCGGGATCCCGCAGATCGCGCCGGTGGCCTGGTAGTCCTTCCAGCCCGACCCGGTGACGTAGCCGCGCACCACGCACTCCACCGGCAACATGTCGAGCTTGCGCACCCGCAGCGCGCGCCCCCGGACGTCGCCGGGCACCCCGTCGGTGGCCGACACGAAGTGGTTGGGGACGATGTCCTCGGTCAGCCCGAACCACATGACGGACAGCCCGGTGAGCACGGCCCCCTTGTCGGGGATCGGCGTCGGATGGACGACGTCGTACGTGGAAATCCGGTCGCTGGCGACCATCAGCAGCTCGTCGCCGAGGTCGTACATCTCGCGGACCTTCCCGGAGGTCAGGAGAGGAAGGTCGGCCACGCTCGTCACCGGCCCGATCCTAGCAACGCGCCTGACGTCCCCGACCGCGCCTGACGGCGTCCCCGGGGGTGGGCCGTGCGAAGCACTGTCCCACCCCCTGCGTCCTTGTCAGCCACGGCCGGGACCGTCAGGCGGCATCACGAAGATTGAGGCGGGCTTCCAGCTCCGCCAGGCGGGCGCGGGCGCGGCGGACCTCCACGTTGGCGCGCTCCAGGCCTTCGAGGACCTCGCCGAGGCGGCGGCGCTCGGGGGGCGGCGTGCGGTCGGCGCGGGGCTGGAGGGGCGCGTCCGAGCGCTCCCGCTCGGGCGGCGGGCCGGCGTCCTGCTTCAGGCGCGCGGCAGCCTCCTCCAGGCGGCTGACGATCGCACCCAGCTCCTCCGACGGGGTGGCCACGTGCGCATGGTGACGAACCCCGCGGACGGGTAGATCGTGGACATGAGGGCGATCTGGCGAGGCGCCGTGCTGGCCGACAGCGACGACACGGTCGTCGTCGAGGGCAACCACTACTTCCCGCCCGAGAGCGTGCGCGACGAGCACGTTCGCCGCGCGCGGCGGATCTACCTGTGCCCGAAGAAGGGCGTGGCGCGCTACCTGGACGTCGTCGTGGACGGCGAGGTCAACCGGGCCGCGGCGTGGACCTACCGGCACCCGTTCCCGTGGTTCCGGCGCATCCGCGGGCGCGTGGCCTTCTGGAAGGGCGTGGAGATCCGCGGCTAGGCGAGCTCGTCGAGCCGGCCCACGATCTCGCGCGCGTGGCGCGTGAAGGCGGCCGGGTCGAACAGCGCGTCGAGGTCGAGCTCGCGCGCCGCCGGCTCGCCGGCCAGCAGCTCGCGCAGCGGCGTGCCCCCGTCCCACGCGCGCTGGGCCAGCGACTGCACGATCCGGTAGGCCTCGTCGCGCTGCATGCCTCCCTCCACCAGCGCCAGCAGCGCGCGCTGGGAGAACAGGGCGCCGTGCGTCAGCTCGAGGTTCGCGCGCATGCGCTCGGCGTGGACGGTCATCCCGTTCACCACCCGCAGCGCGAGCGACTGCATGTAGTCCAGCAGGATCGTGGAGTCCGGCAGGATCACCCGCTCGGCTCCGGAGTGGGAGATGTCGCGCTCGTGCCACAGCGCGACGTTCTCCACCGCGGCCGAGGCGTTGCCGCGCAGCACGCGCGCCAGCCCGGTGATCCGCTCGGTGACGATCGGATTGCGCTTGTGCGGCATCGCGCTGGAGCCCTTCTGCCCCTCCCGGAACGGCTCCTGCACCTCGCGCACCTCGGTGCGCTGCAGGTGGCGGACCTCGGTGGCGAAGCGCTCCAGCCCGGCGCCCGCCAGCGCGATCGCCTGCAGCAGCTCGGCCAGCCGGTCGCGCGCCACGACCTGGGTGGAGACGGGCTCGCGCTCCAGGCCCAGGCGCGCCAGCACGCGCTCCTCGTAGGCGGGGTCGTGCGCCGCGTAGCTTCCCACCGCGCCCGAGATCGCACCGACCGAGGCCTGCGCGAAGGCGCGCTCCAGCCGCTGGGCGTTGCGCTGCGCCTCGAAGGCGAAGCCGGCCAGCTTCACGCCGAACGTCGTCGGCTCGGCGTGGACGCCGTGCGTGCGTCCCACGCAGACCGTGTCGACGTGCTCGCGCGCGCGCGCGACCAGGGCGCCCACCAGCTCGTGCGCGCCGGCCACGACGACCTCGCCGGCGGCCTTGACCTGCAGCCCCAGCGCCGTGTCGAGCACGTCCGAGGAGGTCAACCCGAAGTGGATCCACCGGCCGGCCTCGCCGGCGCTCGCGGACAGCACGTCGACGAAGGCGGCGACGTCGTGGTCGGTGACCCGCTCGCGCTCCTTGACCGCCTCGACGGTGAAGGTCGCGCCGCGGATCGCGTCCAGCTCGGCCTCGCCGGGACCCTCCAGCTCCTCGGCCGCCGCGACCTCCACCCGGCGCCACGCCTCCATCCTGGCCTCGTCGGTCCACAGGCGGCCCAGCTCCGGGCGGGTGTAGCGCTCGATCACTCCCTGATCATCGCGGATAGGATCGACGTTGCTCATGGCGAGCTACGACGTCCACGGCAAGGTCGCGCTGGTCACGGGCGCGGCGCGCGGCATCGGCTTCGAGGCGGCGCGGGCGCTGCACGCCCGCGGCGCCGCGGTGGTTCTCGTCGACCTCGACGAGGACGAGACGCAGGCCGCGGCCGAGCGGATCGGCGGCGACCGGGCGCTCGGCCTGGCCGCCGACGTGACCGACCGCGAGGCCATCCAGGCCGCGATGGACGCGACCGTCGAGCGCTTCGGCGGCCTCGACGTGGTCGTCGCCAACGCCGGGATCGCGCCGCCCACGGCGACGATGCGGGTGATCGACGAGGACGCGTTCGAGCGCACGGTGGAGATCGACCTGCTCGGCGTGTGGCGCACCGTCCGCGCGGCGCTGCCGCAGGTGGTGCAGCGCCGCGGCCACGTCGTCGTGGTGGCGTCGGTCTACGCGTTCTTCAACGGCGTGCTCAACGCCTCCTACGCGATGAGCAAGGCCGGCGTGGAGTCGCTGGGCCGGTCTCTGCGCGTCGAGCTGGCGCCCCACGGCGCGAGCGCGAGCGTCGCGTACTTCGGCTTCATCGACACCCGGATGGTCCAGGACGCGTTCGCCGATCCCGTCGCCCACCGCTTCGAGGAGACACAGCCGAAGTTCATGCTGCGCCGCCTGCCGCCCAGCGCGGCCGGCCAGGCCATCGCGGACGGCATCGCGCGCCGGGCGCCGCGCATCGTGGCGCCGCGCTGGTGGGCGATCTGGTCGACGCTGCGCGGCATCCTCAACCCGCTGTTCGACGCACGCGCCGAGCGCGACGCCAAGATCCTCGACATCGTGCGCGCGGCCGACTCGCCCGAGCGCGCCGACGCGCAGCGCAGCGGCCTGCCGGCTCCCTAGGCGTCGATGATCTTCGCCGCCAGGATGGCGGCGTTGCGCGCGCCGTTGAGCGCCACGCATGCGACGGGCACGCCCGGCGGCATCTGCGCCACCGAGAGCAGCGCGTCCAGGCCGCCCGCGGCCGAGTTCTTGGAGGTGAGCGGGACGCCGATCACCGGCAGGTCGGTGTGCGCGGCGCACACGCCGGGCAGCGCGGCCGAGAGCCCGGCGCCGGCGATGATCACCTTCAGGCCGCGCATGCGGGCCGCGGAGGCGTACTCCGCCACCAGCGTCGGCTCGCGGTGCGCCGACATGACGCGGATCTCGTAGCGGATGCCGCGCTCCTCGAGCTCCTTGCCGGCCTTCTCCATCTCGGGCATGTCGCTCTGCGAGCCCATGACGATGCCGACGAGCGGCGCGTCGACGTCGACGCCCTCCCACTCGGCCTCCACCTCGGTCAGGGCCTCCGGCGAGGCGGGCCGCTCGGACTGGCTCATGCGACGCGCTCCACGGCCCGGAGCGCGATGTCGCGGCGCAGCTGTCGGCCCTCGAAGCGGATCATGTCGGCGGCAGCATACGCGGCGTCGCGCGCGGCGGCCGGGCCGTCGCCCAGCGCCGTCACGTTGAGCACCCGACCGCCCGCGGTGACGGTGGCGCCGTCCGCGCGCGCCGTCCCCGCGTGCGTGACCTCCACATTGGCGGGCACGGCGTCCAGGCCTGAGATGGCGTCTCCCTTGGAGGACGACGCCGGGTAGCCGGCGCTCGCCAGCACCAGCGTCACCGCCCACCGCGGGTCCCACTCCAGCTCCACGCCGGCCAGGCCGCCGGGGCGCGTGGCCCACAGGAGCAAGTCGAGCAGGTCGGAGCGCAGGCGAGGCAGGACGGCCTGCGTCTCGGGATCGCCGAAGCGCACGTTGAACTCGAGCACCTTCGGGCCGTCGGCGGTCAGCATGAGGCCCGCGTACAGCACGCCGTGAAACGGCGTCCCGTGCGCGAGCATGAGGTCGACCACGGGCTGATGGACCGAACTCACGATCTCCCGCGCGCGCTCCGCGTCCACGCCGGGGACCGGCGAGTAGGACCCCATCCCCCCGGTGTTGGGCCCCTGGTCGCCGTCGAAGATGCGCTTGTAGTCCTGCGCCGGAGCGAGCGGTACGGCGCGCTCGCCGTCGCACACCGCCAGCAGCGACAGCTCCTCGCCCTCCAGGTGCTCCTCCACCAGCACGCTGGTATCGCCGAAGCGCCGCTCGACCAGCATGTCCTTCAGCGCGATGCGCGCCTCGGCCTCGGTGGCGGCGATCACGACGCCCTTGCCGGCGGCCAGACCGTCGGCCTTGAGCACCACCGGATAGGACTCGATCGCGCCCAGCGCCTCCTCCACGTCGCGCGCCACGGTGGCCGCGGCCGTGGGTACGCCCGCGGCGGACATCGCCTCCTTGGCGAACGCCTTCGAGCCCTCCAGCCGCGCCGCCGCGGCCCGCGGCCCGAAGGCGGGGACGCCTGCCTCCTCCAGCGCGTCCACCGCGCCGGCCACGAGCGGCGCCTCCGGCCCCACCACCACGAGGTCGACCGACTCGTCGCGCGCCGCGCGCACCAGCCCGTCCACGTCCTCGGCCGCCAGCTCCAGCAGCCGCGCGTCGCGCGCGATGCCCGCATTGCCCGGCGCCGCCAGCAGCTCCGGCCGCCGCGGCGAGCGCGCCAGCGCCCGCACCAGCGCATGCTCGCGCCCCCCGGCGCCGGCGACCAGGACCCGCACCGCTACAGCGACGAGATGAAGTCGTCCACCGGAATCGCGGTCAGCGTCTCGTACTTCGCCGTGCCGCGCGAGCCGAGCTCGAGCGAGACGCGCGCCATCGTCTTCTCGTCGGGCGCCTCGACGACGTTCACGAAGTCGAAGCGACCCAGCGTGGCCCACTGGCCGTGCACCTTGGCGCCGAGCTGCTCGATCTCCTTGGAGACCTCCCGGATGCGCGCCGGGTTGTTCTTGATCGTCTGGACGCCGTCCGGGGTGAGCGTCGTGAGGAGGATGAAGGTCGGCATGCGGTCAGTTCTACCCCATGTAGGTGGGGGGTGCTAGCCTCGCGCGCCATGCGGCGGAGCGCCACGACCCTGGCCGTGCTCGGCCTGCTCGCCGCCGCAGCTCCCGGCGCCGCCGGCGCGGCCACGCTGACGCTCGACCACAGCTGCTACCTGGCCAAGCAGCCGCGGCTGCCCGGCGGGCAGACGATCGCCGTCCGCGGCGAGGGCTTCGCGCCCAACGCACCGGTGACCTTCCGCATCGGCTCGACGCCGGTGCTCACCGTGAACGCCGACGCCGGCGGAACCGCGGCCGGACAGTTCTCCGCGCCCTCGCTCGGGGCCGCGACCGTGTTCCGGGGGACCCGCACGCTGACCGCCAGCGACGGCGCCGTCCAGGCCTCGACCTCGCTGGAGCTGCGCCAGCTGGCCGCCGACTTCCTGCCCTCGCGCGGCAACCCGCGCACGCTGCGAGTGCGCTTCTACGTCTACGGCTTCGGGCCGCTGCTCACCGCGCAGCGCCGCCGCACCGACCAGCGCGTGTACGAGCACGTCTTCGACCCGCGCGGCCGGCGCCGCGCCACGGTTCTGGTGGGCCGCACGAGCGGACCGTGCGGCGACCTGCGCACGACGCGCCGGCGCATCCTGCCCTTCCGCCGGGTGCAAGACGGGCGCTGGCGCTTCGTCTTCACGACGAGCCGCCGCTACAGCCGCAACTCGGCGCCGCTCGCCTCCATCGGCTTCATCGTCACGACGGTGTTCCGACCGCGCTGACCGGCGCCTTGGTGAACACCAGCTCGCCCTCGGCGGCGTCCACCTTCACGGTGTCGCCCTCGGCGAACTCCCCCTCCAGGATCGACAGCGCCAGGCGGTCGACCAGCTGCTTCTGGATCACGCGCTTCAGCGGCCGCGCGCCGTACGTCGGGTCGTAGCCGAGGTTGCCGAGCAGCTCGCGGGCCGCGTCGGCGAGCTCGGCCTCGATCCCGCGCTCGCGCACGCGCCGGACCAGGCGCTCGACCTGCAGGTCCACGATCGCGCCGATCTGCTCGCGGGTCAGCGACTCGAACTCGACGATGTCGTCCAGGCGGTTGATGAACTCCGGCTTGAAGGCCTGCTCGGCGCCGGCCTTCCCGCCCGGGATGTTCGAGGTCATGATCAGCACGACGTTCTTGAAGTCGACCGTGCGGCCCTGGCCGTCGGTCAGGCGTCCATCGTCCATCACCTGCAGCAGCGTGTTGAACACGTCGGGGTGGGCCTTCTCGATCTCGTCGAGCAGGACCACGCTGTAGGGCCGGCGGCGGACCGCCTCGGTCAGCTGCCCGCCCTCCTCATAGCCGATGTAGCCGGGCGGCGCGCCGACCAGGCGCGAGACGGCGTGCTTCTCCATGTACTCGGACATGTCGATGCGCACCATCGCGTCCTGGGAGTCGAACATGAACTCGGCCAGCGCGCGCGCCAGCTCGGTCTTGCCGACGCCCGTCGGGCCCAGGAACAGGAAGTTGCCGATCGGCCGATCGGGGTCCTGCAGCCCCGCGCGCGAGCGGCGCAGCGCGTTGGCCACCGCCGCGACGGCCTCGTGCTGGCCGATCACCCGCCGGTGCAGGCGCTCCTCCATGTGCACCAGCTTCTCGACCTCGCCCTCCATCAGGCGCGAGACGGGGATGCCGGTCCACTTGGCCACGACCTCGGCCACGTCCTCGGCGTCGACCTCCTCCTTGAGGAAGGTCGTCTCCGCGCGCCCGTCCTGGTCGGACTCCAGCTCGGCCAGACGCTTCTCCAGCTCGGGGATCTCCCCGTAGCGCAGCTCGGCGGCGCGCTGCAGGTCGGCCGCGCGCTCGGCGCGCTCGACCTCTCGGTGCGCCTGCTCCAGGCGCTCCTTGACCTCCTGGATCCCGGCGATCGCCTCCTTCTCGGCCTGCCAGCGTGCCTTCATGCCGGCGGACTGCTCGGACAGCTCCGCGCGCTCGCGCTCGATCGCCTCGCGCCGGGCCACGGAGGCCTCGTCGCGCTCCTTCTCCAGCGCGGCCAGCTCGATGTCCAGCTGCATGATGCGCCGCTCGACCTCGTCGATCTCGGTGGGCATCGAGTCGATCTCGATGCGCAGCCGCGAGGCCGACTCGTCGATGAGGTCGATGGCCTTGTCGGGCAGGAAGCGGTCGGCGATGTAGCGGTGCGAGAGCGTGGCCGCGGCCACGATCGCGGAGTCCTGGATGCGCACGCCGTGGTGGACCTCGTAGCGCTCCTTCAGGCCGCGCAGGATCGCGATCGTGTCCTCGACGCTCGGCTCGTCGACCAGGACCGGCTGGAAGCGGCGCTCCAGCGCCGGGTCCTTCTCGACGTGCTTGCGGTACTCGTCCAGCGTGGTGGCGCCGACCGCGCGCAGCTGTCCGCGCGCGAGCATCGGCTTGAGCATGTTGCCCGCGTCGACCGCGCCCTCGGCGGCGCCGGCCCCGACGATCGTGTGCAGCTCGTCCATGAACACGATGACCTGGCCCTCGGCCGCGGCGATCTCCTCGAGCACGGCCTTCAGACGCTCCTCGAACTCCCCGCGGTACTTGGAGCCCGCGACCATCGCCCCGATGTCCAGCGCGACCACGCGGCGGTCGCGCAGCGACTCGGGGACGTCGCCCGAGACGATGCGCTGGGCCAGGCCCTCGACGATCGCGGTCTTGCCCACGCCGGGCTCGCCGATCAGCACCGGGTTGTTCTTCGTGCGCCGGGAGAGGACCTGGATCACGCGGCGGATCTCGTCGTCGCGGCCGATGACCGGGTCGAGCTGGCCCTGCTCGGCCGCCTCGGTCAGGTCGCGGCCGAACTTCTCCAGCGCGCCGTACTGCTCCTCCGCGGTCTGGCTGGTCACGCGGTGCGGGCCGCGCACCTCGGCGATCGCGCGCTCGAGGTCCTGTTCCGTCGCGCCGGCCGCCCGCAGGGCGTCGCCCGCCTTGCTCTGGGAGCCGGCGAGCGCAAGCAGCAGGTGCTCGCTGGAGACGTACTCGTCGCGCAGCCGAGACATGGCCTGCTCGGCGGCGCGCAGCACCGCGACGAAGTCGTTGGACGGGCCCGACGGCTCGGCCGCGGGGCCGGTGAGGGTGGGCAGGGCGTCGAGCGCCGCGTTGACCTGCG
Source organism: Solirubrobacteraceae bacterium (assembly GCA_031177685.1). Taxonomy (GTDB): domain Bacteria; phylum Actinomycetota; class Thermoleophilia; order Solirubrobacterales; family Solirubrobacteraceae; genus AC-38. The sequence continues at coordinate 107,705 of JAPSGI010000004.1, forward strand.
CGCGGACCGCCGCGGCGTCGACCCCCAGCTTCTGCAGCACGGGGACGACGACGCCGGCATCGCCCTCGAGCAGCACCGCGAGCAGGTGCTCGGGCGTCGCCTGGGGGTTGCGGCGGCCCTCCGCGAGGCGCTGCGCGGCCTGGATGGCCTCCTGTGACTTGATCGTGAACCGGTCGGCTTGCATCTCGAGAAATCTTAGTCGGTTGGACTTAGATTCTACACATCCGTCTCGTCGTCTCCAAACCTAGCGCCGCGGCGCTCCGGGGACCGGACTCGTACCCTCCCGGGCAGATGCTCGCCCGCCGCCTCTCGCTCGCCCTCGCGCTCGCGCTGTGCGCCGCCGCCCCGGCGGCGGCGGCCGAGCCGGACGGCGACCGCGACGGCGTGCCCGACGCGCGCGACGTGTGCCCGCAACGCGCCGACCGGCCCCAGCACGACGCCGACCTGGACGGCGCCGGCGACGCCTGCGACCGCGACGACGACGGCGACACGATCAGCGACGACGCGGAGCGCTTCCTGCGCACGTCGCCCTTCGACCGCGACAGCGACGACGACGGGCTCTCCGACTCCCGCGAGGACCGCCTCGACACCGACCCGCGCCGGCGCGACACCGACCGCGACGGGCTGCAGGACGGTCAGGAGCTGGGCCTGCGCCGGGGCGTGCGCGACCCGCGCGGGCTCGCCCGCGGGACCGATCCCTACTGGATGCGCCGCGACCTGCACCCACGCACCCGCACCGATCCGCTGCGCCGCGACACCGACGGAGACCGGCTGGCCGACGGCCGCGAGGACCGCAACCGCAACGGCCGCCGCGACCGCGGCGAGACCGACCCGCGCAACCGCGACACCGATCGCGACGCGGTGCCCGACGGCGCCGAGCGCTTCCCGCTCGACCCGCGGCGGTAGGGCGCTCGAGGTGCCGGCGCCGGGCGCCCGAAGACTTGCGCCTTGCGTACGGCGCCTGGTATACGGCGCCTACGCAGTCTGCGGGAGAAACACGGACGGGCCTGACCGAGAGGACGGCGGCCGCCGTCCTGGTCGTGCTGCTCGCCCTCCTGCTCGGCGCGCCCGCGGTGGCCGCCCGCCCGCTGGACGGCGTGCGCGCGTGGGCGCACGACCTGGCGGCGCGCACAGCGGACGGGCGCATGTCCAACTCCGCGCTGGAGCGCAGCGTGGCGGGGCTGCGCCGCGCCGCCGGCACGGCCGCGCGCGAGCTGCGGGCGGCCTCGCCCGCGGTTCGGCTGACCGACTCGATCGTGGCCGAGCGGTCGTTGTCCCGCGCGCTGGACCCGGTGGCCCGCCGCCTGCGCGGCGACCGAGCGTGGTTCGTCTTCCTCGCCTACCAGGCCGAGCTCGAGCGGCTGTCCCTGGAGGGAGGCCTGGACGGAGCGCCTACCAAGCGCCCGCTGCTGCGCCGCGACGCCCTGCCCGACCCGGCCCGCTTCCGCGCCGTGGCCCTGGCCGACACCGATCGCGACGGGCGGCTGGACGCGCTGGAGGCCGACGACGACGCCGACGGCGTCCTCGACGTGCGCGATCCCGCCGACCAGGGCTGGGGGATCCCCGACGCGCTGCAGGTGCGCGAGGATCGCGATCAGGACGTCGACGAGGACGGTCGGCCCGACGGGATCGACGACGTCGGCCGCACCCACTCGCCGTGCGTGTTCGTCACCGAGGAGGTCCCCCGCATGGACACCGTCGCCGACGCGGCGCGGTGGCTGCGCGACGCGATCCGCCAGCGCCGCTGCCTCGACCCGCGCCCGCGCGCCCGCGGCGCGCCCGTGCGCGCGTCCGCGCGGGGGACGCTCCGGCGGGTCGGGCTGGCCCTGTTGAGCGCGCGGGTGCGCGACCGCACGCTGACCCTGCGCGTGCGCGCGCGCCGGCCGGTGTCGATCTCCGTCGCCGTGCTGCGCGACGGCCGCGTGGCGGCGCGCTCGCGCCGTGCGGCGCGCGTGCGCTCGCGGCGCGCCCCGCGCACGGTGCGCATCGCCCTCACGCGCGCCGCGCCGCCCGGCCTGGACACGCTGCGCGTGGTGGCTCGCGACGGGCGGCGGATCGGCACGGGCAGCGTGCGCGTGCGGGTGGGACCGCCGCCGCCTCCGCCCCCACCGCCCCCGCCGCCCCCGCCCCCTCCGCCGCCGCCGCCGCCGCCGCCGACCTGCCCGTACCCCGTCCCCATCGACACCGACCGCGACGGCGTGCCCGACTGCACCGAGCTGGGCGGGTTCGAGTTCCGCTTCTACGCACCCGGCACCAACCTCCCGCAGACCGTCGCCACGAGCTCGAACCCGTTCAACGCGAACACCGACGGCGACGTCGTGACCGCCGCCGGCCTCGCCTTCGCCCTGTCCGACGGGGAGGAGTGGCAGAACGCCGAGTCGGGCGGCATCTCCAACCCAGCGGCCGTCGATTCCGACCAGGACGGCCTGGGCGACGTGGAGGAGGCGCGACGCTGGGGCTCGCTGCCGTCGGCCGGAGACTCGGACGCGGACTCGGCCGGCCCGGAGGGTCGACAGATCCCGGATCCGCGGTTGTTCGACGCCAGCGAGGCACGGGCGGCCAACCCGACGTCGCCCACGCTGGCGGACACCGACGGCGACTCGTTCACCGACTACGCGGAGATCGTCACGCTCTCCACCAACCCGCGGGTGTCGCAGCTGCCGCAGTTCGAGATCGACCGCGACGACTCAGCGCCGGGCGTGCTGATCTCGATCCCCGAGACGAAGACCAAGACCCACCTGAGCTCGACCCTGGTGGACCAGCAGACCGGGACCTCGTCCACCGACGAGACGACCGACGAGACGGTCCACCAGGAGACGACGGACATCGGCGGCAAGATCCAGGCCGGCTGCCTGCCGCCGGGCAGCGCGGCGGGCCGGCGCCCCGCGGCGGGCGGCTGCGTGCCGAGCGGCTCGATCACCCTCAATGCCAGCCACCAGTGGCTGGACTCCACGACCCACACCCACCAGACGGGCTTCACCCGCTCCTCGCAGCTGGAGTCGCAGAAGGCCTACCAGGACAGCCAGACCACCGAGCTGGCCGACACCGGGACGCTGTCCGCGACCTTCGAGGTGCACAACCCGTCGACCACGATCGCCCTGCAGATCCGCAACCTGACCGTGCTCGCGCAGGCGGTGTGCCTGCCCGCGACCGTGTCGGGCTCCGACGATCCCGGCGGCTGCGCGAACCCCGGGCAGGTGACGACGGTGGCCACGCTGACGCCGCAGGGCACGGACGGAATCACGCTGGCCGCCGGGCAGACCGACCACGTGCAGTTCCAGGCCACCGTCGACTCCGACCTGCTGCTGAGCCTGCTGTCCAGCCCCGGCAACCTCTCGTTCGTGCCGGCCAACTTCGACATCTACACCCCGGACGGGCAGACGAACTACGCCGAGCTGGTCGGGCCGGCCGTGGACGCGCAGACCGCCGGGCTGACCATCGACTACGACAACGGCGCCGTCGAGAGCTACTCGGTGGCCACCAACGTCGAGCGCACGTGGGGAGCGCCCAACGCGCCGGCCGGGCTGACCACGGCCGAGGCGCTGGGGACCGTGCTGCAGATCGCGTACGCCACCGCACGCAACCCGCGCAACCGCCAGGTCCTCTCCCAGGTGCGCGACGTGGCGGCCCAGGAGATGGCGCCCGGCGGGCCGATCCCCGGCGCCTGGATCGAGCTGGGCTCGGCGCAGGGCTTGGACGGGGACTTCGACGCGGTCACGCTGTACCCGACGGACCAGCTGACGCTCGCCTACGTGGCCGACGACGACGGCGACGGGCTGTTCGACCGCTCCGAGCGCCTGCTCGGCTCGCTGGACACCGCGGCGGACACCGACGGCGACCAGACGACGGGGCCCAGGCCGCAGGGCGGCACCTACGCCTCCGACTTCTTCGAGGCGCTGGTCGGCTGGAAGGTCCCGTTCCCCAGCCAGTCGCAGGCCTACCAAATGTACGCCAGCCCGATCTCCTGCGACGCCGACGACGACGGCTCGCCGGACGGGCCCGGCCCGGGCAACCAGCAGTTCGGGAGCTGCCCGTCCAGCCGCTACGCCCCCGAGCTGGCTCGCACCACCGATCCCACGAACCGAGACACCAACGCCAACGGCATCGTGGACGGCCAGGACCCGCGGCCGCTGGACCCGGTCCCCAACCCCAGCGACGAGGGCTCCTGGACCGGACAGCAGATGGTGCACACCGGCGGTCAGCCGGCGAGCGGCGGCGGGTGGCAGCTGACCGGGCCGGGCCAGCAGGTGCAGCCGCCCAACCTGACCCTGTGCGGCAACGCGCAGGGCGGCGGCGGGTGCTCCAACGCCACCGGCTACTACAAGCTCACCTGGACCATCGAGGCGCCAACCAAGCCTTCCGCGCCTCAGAGCGGCGACCCGCCGCTGGGAACCTGGACGGTCACTTCGCAGAACCCGAGCGACCTCGCGCCCGTGACGTGGATGACCGCCTACCTGGAGGGCTCGGAGGTGCGCACGGCCGGCCAGGACCAGGACTACGAGCTGTGGTTCCACGTGCCCACGCCGGCGGGCAGCCCGAACACCACCCTGCAGAACACGAGCCTCGCCTTCACCAGCCTGCGCGGCGGACCGCTCACCGTGGAGCGGCTGACCCTGCAGCCGGTGACGCAGGCGCAGTACTTCGCCGCGGCGGTCAACGCCGGTCAGGCCGACCTGGGCTTCGCCGCCCTATCCATGCCGGGGCAGGACTTCCAGCAGGCCCCCGGTACGGCCACCGACGGCCCGCAGGGGATCCGCATCGACCAGCCGCAGGCGGGGCAGAAGGACTTCGGCGTCACCGCCTGGGCGCCGGCCGCCCAGGGGGCGGGGCTCGACCTGCCCGCGGGCGGCTTCCGCGCCGGCTTCCAGCTGCGCGTCCAGAGCAACACCAGCGACGACGACGTGGTCGTCTCGCCCGCGGTCACCACGGGCGCGGCGGCCCCCGAGCGGGAGGACGTCGTCGGGAGCACCCAGGGCGAGCCGCAGATCTCGCCCAGCCGCTTCACGCTGGCCGTCGCGCACGTGTGGCGCGGCGACTTCGCCGCGGCCAACGCGCCGCAGGTGTTCAACGCCGTGTTCGAGCAGCGCGCCCCCGTGCAGAACGTCAACCTGCCGCTCGCCGTGTCGCCGACGGCGGGCGGGCTGTCGCTCGACAACGTGGTGATCGACGCCACCCCGTACGTGGGCGGGTTCATGCAGGAGGGCACGCGGCCCTACTCGAGCGCCGGCTTCTCCGCCTGGGCGCTGCACGACGACGCGCAGCTGTTCGACCGCGACGGGTTCTCGCCGGTCGATTCGCAGTCGGTGCTGCAGACCCCGGACGAGCTCCGCGACGTGAACCTGTCGTACCTGCGCACGAGCGGCCGCTGGGCGCACTTCGTGCTGGCCTCCACCTACATCCCCACCGGCGACCCGTGCGGGCAGCAGATGAACCTGGCGTGGAACTTGACCGACGGGACCAACCGAGTCGATTACGGCGTGGTCCCCGCTCAGACCTCCGGCGACCTCGTGCCCTACGGCATCACCGACACCACGCTGGTCCAGCCGCATCTCGCGATCGCCAACGCCCCCGAGTGCATCGGCAGGTCCGACATCAAGTGGATGTCGGTCAAGCACCTGCAGGCGTACGTGTTCAACCGGCCCGCCGCCGCGGCGGGCGTCTCGGTGAACCAGGCGGCGGAGTTCGTGCGCTCGCGCCGCGTGCGCCTCACGCTGTCGCCGCCGCGCGGGGCCACCCACGCCCTGGTGTCCAACGACCGCGGCTTCGGGCGCGCTCGCTGGTTCGCGCTGCCCAACCCCGACGACCGCGCGCTGCCGAACCGGCGCGTGACCGGCCGCGGCGCGGCGCGCCGCCCGCGGCCGCGCTTCCGCCGGTTGCAGCGCGCGGTCGGCTGGACACTGGCGCCGGGCGCGTCCGATGCCCTGCCGCGCACCGTCCACGTCCGCTACCTCGGCCCGGGCATGGGTGGGGCGACGGTGACCGACACCGTGCGCCTCGACCGCCGGCCGCCGCGCGGCTCGGCCCGGCTGGCGGGACGGCGGGGCGGCGCCCGGCGGATCGCGCTGCGAGCCCGCGACGCCGGCAGCGGCGTGGCCGCCGTGCAGGTGCGCGTGGGGCGCCGCACGCTGCCCTTCCGGCGCGCGCGGCGCTCGATCCTCGTGCGCGGGCGCGGGCCGGTGCGGGTGCGCTTCCGCGACCGCGCCGGGAACGTCTCGCGGTTCGTGCGGGCGCGCTAGGCGGTCGGCCGCCGCTGGGCCCGGCGCACCGGGACGAGCGTGCCGGCGCGGTAGGGCACCAGCTCGGCGCGGAACGAGCGCCGGACGCGCTCCAGCTCCTCGTTCATCTCCTGGCGCAGCCGCTTGGCCTCGGCCTCCATCGCGGCCATCCGCGCGGACATGCGTTCGAGCTGGTCCTCCAGCTCGAACACGCGCTCCACGCCGGCCAGGTTCATCCCCAGCTCGGCGGTCATCTCCTGGATGCGGCGCAGGCGCTCGACGTCCTCCTGGGAGTACAGCCGCGTGCCCTTGGGCGAGCGCTTGGGCTCGATCAGGCCGCGCTGCTCGTACATGCGCAGCGTCTGTGGATGCATCTCCGCCAGCTCGGCGGCCACGGAGATCATGAACACGCCGCGGTCGCGCTTGACCGAGACCTTGGTCGTGCGAGTGCGCCGGCCGGCCATCACGAGCTCCCCCTCGAGGCGCCCGCGAACAGGGCCGAGCGGGGGTTGCCGTTCATCACCTTCGAGAGCTCGTCGAGCGCCTCCTCCTGCTCGCGGGTCAGCGAGTCGGGGACGTCGATCACGAAGCGGTAGCGAATGTCGCCGCGGCCCTTGCCGCCGAGCTTCGGCGGGCCCTCGCCGCGCAGGCGCTGAAGGGTGCCGTGCTTGGTCCCCGCGGGGACGCGCAGCCGCTTGGTTCCGTGCAGCGTGGGCACCTCGATCGTCGCGCCGCGCACGGCCTCGGGAATCGTGAGCGGCACCTCGACCTCGAGGTTGTCGCCCCGGCGCTTGAAGACCGGCGACTCGCTCACGCGCGTCACGACGTACAGGTCGCCGGGCGGGCCCCCGCCCCGGCCGGGCTCGCCCTTGCCGGCCAGCCGGATGCGGCTGCCGTCGCGCACGCCCGGGGGGATCGTGACGCGGTACTTCTTCACCGTCCGCCGGGCACCGGTGCCGGCGCACGTCGGGCACGGCTCCTCGATCACGGTCCCGCTGCCGCCGCAGCGCGAGCACGGCTGAGAAATCGAGAACAGGCCCTGGCTGGAGGCCTCCACGCCGCGACCCTGGCACTGGGGGCAGACGGACGGCGTCGTGCCGGGGCGCGCGCCCGTCCCGCGGCAGGTCGGGCAGGGCGCGTTCGTGGGCACCGACAGCGAGACCTGCGCCCCGTCGATCGACTGGTCGAAGGAGATGCTCACCTCGGTCTCCAGGTCCGGGCCGCGCTGGCCCGGCGCGCGGGCCTGGCCGGCCCCGCCGGCGCGCCCGAACAGGTCCGAGAGGATGTCGCCGAAGCCGCCCGCGAAGGCGCCGGGGTCGAAGCCGCCGAAGCCGGGGCCGCCGGCCGCGAAGGGCCCGGTCCCGCGGTCGTACTGCTTGCGCTTCTCGGGATCGCCCAGGACGTCGTAGGCCTCCGAGATGCGCTTAAAGCGCTCCTCGGCGTCCCGGTCGCCCTGGTTGGCGTCGGGGTGGTAGCGGCGAGCCAGCTTGCGGTAGGCCTTCTTGATCTCGTCGGCCGACGCGCCCTTCTTGACGCCCAGCTCACCGTAGGGGTCCGGCCGCGTCGCCATCGCTACTGCGCCACCACCACCCGCGCGGGCCGCAGGACGTTGCCGTCGATGCGGTACCCGCGCTCGTAGACCTCGACGACCGTGCCGGACTCCACGCCCTCCACCGGGTGCTGCGCCATCGCCTCGTGCAGGTTGGGGTCGAAGCGCTCGCCCTGGGGCGAGAACTCCTCGATGCCCAGCCGCTCCAGCGCGCCGGTGAACTCCGCGCGCACGAGGCGCAGGCCCTCCGGGTCCAGCGTCTCGGCGTCCAGCGCCCGCGCCAGGTTGTCCATCGCGGGCAGCAGCTCGCGCGCCAGGCGCGCCATCCCCCGGCCCTCCGCCGCGGCGGTGTCGCGGGCGACCCGCTTGCGGTAGTTCTCGAAGTCGGCCTGCGTGCGCTGCGCGAGCGCGAGGTACTCGTCGCGCTCGCGCGCCTTCTCCTGGAGCTGCTCGATGTCGTGCTCGAGGGCGGAGGCCTCCTCGGGGGCCTCGGCCTCCTCGGGCGTCGCCTCGGGGACCTCCGCCTCCTCGCGCTCGAACTCCTCGCGCTCCTCCGGGTCGCCGGTGACCGGCGCCTCGGGCTCGTTGGGCCTGGCCTCGCTCATCACTTGCCCTCGTCGACAACCTCGGCGTCGACGACCTCCTCCTCGTCCTCGCCGGACGGGGCGTCCGCCGCGCCGTTGGGGCTGCCGTCGGTCGCGGACGCGGCCTGGTCGGCCTGGGCCTTCTCGTACATGGCCTGCGAGACCGCGTGGAACGCCGTCTGCAGCGCCTCGGTCTTGGCCTTGATGTCCGCCGCGTCCTCGGACTCCAGGACCTCGCGGACCTCCTTGATGGCGGCCTCGATCTGGTCCTTGGACGAGGAGTCGACGGCGTCGCCCAGCTCGCCGAGCTGGCGCTCGGCCTGGTAGGCGGCGTTCTCGGCCTCGTTGCGGGCCTCGGCCAGCTCGCGCTGGCGGCGGTCCTCCTCGGCGTGCGCCTCGGCGTCGTTCACCATCGACTTGATCTCGTCCTCGCTGAGGCCGGAGCCGGCGCGGATCTCGATCTTCTGCTCCTTGCCCGTGCCCAGGTCCTTGGCGGACACGTTGAGGATGCCGTTGGCGTCGATGTCGAACGCGACCTCGATCTGGGGGATGCCGCGGGGCGCCGGCGGGATGCCGGTGAGCTGGAACTTGCCCAGCGACTTGTTGTACTGCGCCATCTCGCGCTCGCCCTGCAGGACGTGGATCTCCACGCTGGGCTGGTTGTCCTCGGCGGTCGAGAACACCTCGCTCTTGCGCGTGGGGATCGTCGTGTTGCGCTCGATGAGCTTGGTCATCACGCCGCCCTTGGTCTCGATGCCCAGCGTCAGCGGGGTCACGTCGAGCAGCAGGACGTCCTTGACGTCGCCGGCCAGCACGCCCGCCTGGATGGCGGCGCCCACGGCCACGACCTCGTCCGGGTTGACGCCGCGGTGCGGGTCCTTGCCGGTGAGCTCCTTGACGCGCTCCTGGACGGCCGGCATGCGGGTCATGCCGCCGACCAGCACGACGTGGTCGACGTCCTTGACCCCCTTGTCCTTTGCGTCCTCGAGCGCCTGGCGGACCGGGTTCTCGACCCGCTTGAGCAGGTCGGCCGTCAGCTCGGTCATCTTGGCCCGCGTGAGGCGGGTGTCGAGGTGCTTGGGGCCGGACGCGTCGGCCGTGATGAACGGCAGGTTGATCTGCGTCTCCTGCGTCGTGGAGAGCTCGATCTTGGCCTTCTCGGCCGCCTCGTAGAGGCGCTGGAGGGCCATCTTGTCGGCAGCCAGGTCGATGCCCTGGCTGCGCTTGAACTCGGCCACGAGCCAGTCGACGATCGCCTTGTCGAAGTTGTCGCCGCCCAGGTGGTTGTCGCCGGACGTCGACTTGACCTCGAACACGCCGTCGCCGATCTCCAGGACCGACACGTCGAACGTGCCGCCGCCCAGGTCGAAGACGAGGATCGTCTGGTCGGCCTCCTTGTCCAGGCCGTAGGCCAGCGACGCGGCGGTCGGCTCGTTGATGATGCGCTTGACGTCGAGGCCCGCGACCTTGCCGGCGTCCTTGGTCGCCTGGCGCTGGTCGTCGTTGAAGTAGGCCGGGACGGTGATGACCGCGCTGTCCACGGTCTCGCCCAGGTAGGCCTCGGCGTCGGTCTTGAGCTTCTGGAGGATCATCGCGCTGATCTCCGGCGGGCTGTACTCCTTGCCGCCCGCCTCCACGCGCGCGTCGCCGTTCGAACCCGCGACCACCTTGTACGGGACGATCGACTCCTCCTCCTTGACCTCGGCCTCCTTGCGCCCCATGAAGCGCTTGATCGAGAAGACGGTGTTGGTGGGGTTGGTCACCGCCTGGCGCTTGGCCACGGTCCCCACGAGGCGCTCGCCGGACTCCGTGAACGCCACGACCGACGGGGTCGTGCGACCGCCCTCGGCGTTCTCGATCACGGTCGGCTCGCCGCCCTCGAGGACCGCCATGCACGAGTTGGTGGTCCCCAGGTCGATTCCGATTGTCTTGCCCATGCTTAAGTCTCCTTGCTCAGAAAAATCTCAGTCGCAGTATGGCAGATTTGCTCGGGTGCCCCAAGGCTAGCGCTCGGGCAGGGGCGTCTTGGGGCGCAGGCGGGGGACGGCGTCGACGGCGACGATCGCGGCGACGATGACGGCGGCGCCGGTCCATTCGACGGGGCCGAGGCGGTCGCCGGCCAGCGCGTAGCCGAACAGGCCGGCGAAGGCGGGCTCGGAGGCGAGGATCAGGGCGGTGCGCGCCGGGTTGGCGTGGCGCTGCGCGTAGGTCTGGACGAGGAAGCCCAGCGCGCTGGCGACGAAGGCCGTCACGACGAGGGCGCTCCACACCTCGGCGCCGCGGGGCGCCTGCAGGTCGCCGGCGGCCCCGGCGATGGCCAGGCAGGCCAGTCCGCACACGCCGAGCTGCACCGCGACCAGTCCGCCCACCGGGAAGGCGGCCACGCCGCGGTCCGTGGCCAGGATGTGGGCGGAGAAGGCCAGCGCGCACAGCAGCACGAGCCCGTCCCCGGCGACCGTGAAGCGGTCGCCCGCACCCGACAGCAAGAACAGCCCGAGCGCCGAAGCGCCCGCGGCCAGCCAGGCCGTGCGTCCCGCGTGCTGGCGCAGGACGAGGGCGCCGAGCAGCGGGGTGAAGACTACGAACAGCCCGGTGATGAAGCCCGCGTTCGAGGCGCTCGTCTCCTCCAGGCCGAACGTCTGGAACAAATAGCCGGCGGTGAGGAAGGCCCCCATCAGCACGCCCGCCGCCCACCCGGACCGGCCCAGGCGCGGGAGGTCGGCGCGGAAGATCACCGCCACGACGAGCGCCGCGGGAAGGAAGCGGTAGGCCAGGAAGGCCGAGACCGGCAGGCGCTCGATCGCGTCCTGGACCATCGTGAACGTGAGGCCCCAGACCGCGGCGATGCCGATCAGGGCCAGCTCGGCGGCGCGCGCACGGCTCATGGCGCGGCGGCGAGGAAGCCGGGACCGGCGGGGCAGAGGGAGAGCAGCACGCATTCCGCGCAGCGCGGCCGGCGCGCATGGCAGGTCCGCCGGCCGTGGCGCAGGAGGTTCACGTGCAGCTCGATCTCCTCGCCGCGCGGGGTCATCCGCGTCAACTCGTCGTGCTGCTCGTCGGAGCCAGCGCCCGCGCGCAGCAGGCCCAGGCGGGTCGCCACCCGGCCGACGTGGGTGTCGACCGGCACGTCGCGGCGCCCATAGGAGAACAGCAGCACGCACGCCGCGGTCTTGCGCCCCACGCCGGGCAGGCCGGTGAGGAAGGCGCGTGCGTCCTCCAGCGGCGCGTCGCGCAGGAAGGAGAGATCGAGGTCCTCCGGCAGCGCGCGCAGGATGTCCTGGATGCGGCGCGACTTGACCTGGGAGATCCCGCCGGGACGGATGGCCTCCTCGACCTCCTCGACCGGCGCGTCGCGGACCGCCTCCCAGGACGGAAAGCGCTCGCGCAGGCGCGCGTACGCCACGTCGCGGTTGCGGTCGTTGGTGCTCTGCGACAGGACCGTCAGGACGAGCTCGTCCAGCGGCGCGCCGTGCGGGTCCCAGAACAGCCGGCCGTACGTCTCGCGCAGCCGGTCGCGCACCTCCGGGACGCTCACACGGCGCCCCAGCGCTCGGTCGCGCGCGCCGCGGCCTCGACCGCCTCGGGCAGCGCGGCCGCCACGGCCGGCGGGTAGAACGCGGCGAGCGTGAGGCGTCCCAGCAGCACGCCCATCAGCGCGTCGCCGGCGCCGACGGTGCTGAGCACCTGGGCCGGCCGGCCCGGCGCGTCGGCACGCACCTCGCCGCGCAGCAGCGCGCCCTGGGCGCCCAAGGTCACAGCGGCCATGCGCGCGCCCGCCGCGACCAGCGCCTCGGCGGCCGCCTCGGGATCGTGCTCGCCGGTCAGCAGCTCGGCCTCCGCGCGGTTGCAGCGGACCAGCAGCGCGCCCGGGACGCACAGGTTGGCCGACTCCACGGCGCGCGCCACCGAGTCCCACCGGTGCAGGCGCAGGTTGGGGTCGAAGATCACGGGGCGATCGAGCTCGAGCGCGCGCTCGCGGGCGCGCAGGGTGAGCGCCCGCTCGTCCTCGCCCGCCAGCGTGTTGGAGGAGAAGAACACCGCGTCGCACTCCTCGACCGCCTCGTCCAACCGCGGGCCGGCCGCGACGATCAGCGCCTCGATCCCCTCGCCGTAGATCGAGTACTCGGGCTCGCCGTCGCCGTCCACCGCGATGAAGGCGATCGGCGTCGACAGGCCGGGCGCGAGCGCGAACCACTCGAGGTCGACCCCCTCCGCGGCGAGGCGATCGCGCAGCCAGACGCCCCAGGCGTCGTCGCCCGCGCCGCCGGCCATGGCGACGGGCGCGCCGATGCGCGCGGCGGACACCGCGACGTTGGCCACCGCGCCCCCGAAGTGCGGCACGAAGGCGGGCGCCTGGGCCAGGCCGGCGACGTGGCGCTCGCACACCAAGTCGACCAGCGCCTCTCCGATGCACAGCGTAGGCACCCGCGTCACGTTAACCTCGCCCGGCCGTGGAGGCCCGCGTGGAGCAAACCGAGGGGGCGCCGATCGAGGTCCGCCTGGAGGACGTCGACGAGGTGCCGATCGTCTGGCGCCACGCGCCGGGCGACGATCCGCCGATCCTCTACGTGCACGGCGTGCCGCAGTCCGGCGCCATGTGGGAGCCCTTCCTGGCGCGCACGGGGGGCTTCGCGCCGGACCTGCCGGGCTTCGGCCGCTCCGCCAAGCGCGGCGACTTCCGCTACGACGTGGAGGGCTACGCGAACTGGCTGCAGCGCTTCCTGGCACACGTCGAGGTGGAGCGCTTCCGGCTGGTCCTGCACGACTGGGGGGCGGTCGCCCTGGCGCTGGCCCAGCGGGTGCCCGAGCGAGTGGAGTGCCTGGTGATCGTGAGCGCGGTGCCCTTCCTGCCCGGCTATCGCTGGCATCGCGTGGCCCGCTGGTGGCGGCGCCCGGTCGCCGGCGAGCTGATGATGGGCGCGACGACGCGCTGGGCCCTGCAGCGCTCCACCGGCGTCCCGCGCGAGGAGGCCGAGCGCTGGTGGGCCGACTTCGACCAGGGCACGCAGCGCGCGATCCTCAAGCTCTACCGCAGCGCCCCCGAGCACCGGCTGGCGGAACTGGGGGCCCGCCTGGAGCGGATCGCGTGCCCCACGCTGGTCGTGTGGGGCGAGCGCGATCCGTTCCTGGACCCTTCGTTCGCCGACGCGTATGCTCGGCGCATCGCCGGTGCGTCCGTGCGGCGCGTCCCCGGCGCCGGTCACTGGCCGTGGCTGGACGATCCCGGGGTAACCGACGAGGTGTGCCGGTTTCTTCTCACCGGCGACACGCCATGACCTCCGCCGACCTCGCCCTGCCCTCCTCGCGCCGCAGCGTCGCCGCGCCCCTGCTGGTGGCGGGCGCACTGGCGCTTGCCTACCTCATCCTGCAGCCGGCGAGCGCCGACCTGGCCGCGCAGGTGTACCGCACGGACCTCTTCGAGGAGGTCGGCTTCACGCTGTGGAACGGCCAGTGGTTCGCCGGGCACCACACGATGGGCTACAGCGTCCTCTTCCCGCCGCTGGCCTCCGTGCTGGGACCGCGGCTCGTCGGCGCGCTGGCCGCCGTGGCCGCGGCGGTCCTGTTCGAGCGGATCACCTACGCGCGCTGGGGCGCCAACGCGCGGCTGGGCGCGATCTGGTTCGGCGCGGCCAGCGCGACCAACCTCTTCACCGGCCGGCTCACCTTCGCGCTCGGCGTGGCGCTCGCGCTCGGCGCGGTGCTGGCGGCGCAGCGCGAGCGCCCGCGCCTGGCCGTCGCGTTCGCGGTGCTCGCGCCGATCGGGAGCCCGGTCGCCGGCCTCTTCCTCGCGCTGGCGGCGGGCGCCCACGGACTGGCCACGCGCCGGCGGCTGAGCTTCGCCGTCGCCGGGGCGGCGCTCGTCACCGCGGTGGGGCTGGCGGCCGCCTTCCCGGAGGGCGGCGCGCACCCGTTCGTGTTCTCGGCGTACTGGCCGACGGTCGCCTTCGCGGCGGCGGCCCTCGTCGTGATCCCGCGCGAGGAGCGCGCGCTGCGCTACGGGGCCGCGCTGTACGCGCTGGCCTGCACGGCGGCCTTCCTCATCGACACCCCCATGGGCGGCAACGCGGCGCGCCTGGGGACGCTGCTGGGCGGGCCGCTGCTCGCGTGCGTGCTGTGGCGCCGCCGCGCGCTCGCGCTCGCCGTGCTGGCGCTGCCGCTGCTGTACTGGCAGTGGATGCCGCCGGTGCGCGACGTGCGCGACGCACGCGGCGACCCCTCGGTCCAGGCCTCGTTCTACGTCCCGCTGAACTCCTTCCTGGCCGACCAGCGCCCGACCGGGCGGATCGAGGTGCTGCCCACGCGCAACCACTGGGAGACCGTCCACGTGGCGCCGCGCTTCGCGCTGGCGCGCGGCTGGGAGCGCCAGCTGGACGTCAAGTACAACCGGCTGTTCTACGAGGGCAGGCTCGACCCGATCGCCTACCGGACGTGGCTGTCCACCAACAGCGTCCAGTTCGTGGCCGTCCCGGAGACCCGGCTGGACTACGCCGCGATCCCCGAGGCCCGCCTGATCCGGACCGGCCTGCCCTACCTGGAGCCGGTGTGGGGCAACGCGAACTGGCGCGTGTATCGCTTCAAGCACGTCGTGCCGCTCGTCCTGGGTCCGGCCCACCTGGTGTCCCTGACGCCGAACGCCTTCACGCTGCGGGTCACGCGGCGCGGCGTGGTGGACGTGCGTGTGCGCTACACCCGCTACTGGAAGCTCGTGGCGGGCGCCGGCTGCGTGGAGCAGGCGCCGGGCGGGCTGACCCGGCTGCGCCTCACGCATCCGGGCCTGGCGCGCGTCCGGGCCGAGTTCGCGCCGAGCCGGCTGGTCAGCGCCGGGCCGCGCTGCCGCGACCCGCGCAGCGCCTGACCCCTCCCTGGCCGGGTGGCCGGCGCGCCGCTAGGATGGTCGCGCGTCCATGGTCGCCCGTCTGCGCCAATTCGAGGCTCGCGTATTGCCGCACGGCGTCTTGGACGTCGTGCGCCAGGTCGCGCTGTTCGCGGCGGCCTACTACGCCTACCGATTCGTGCGCGGCGCCGTGGACGGCAAGGCGGCGGAGGCCTTCGCCAACGGCCGCGAGCTCATTTCGCTGGAGCGGACGCTGAACCTGTTCTTCGAGCCCGCCGTTCAGGCCTGGGCGAGCGGGCAGGCGTGGCTGATCGACTTCGCGAGCTGGATGTACGTGAACTCGCACTTCTCGATCACGCTCGGTGCGCTGGTCTTCATCTACCTCTTCCACAACTCCAGCTTCTACTTCATCCGCAACATGTTCATGGTGGCGATGGGGCTGGCGCTGGTCGGCTACGTCCTGTACCCGACGGCGCCGCCGCGCTTCTTCCCCGAATGGGGCTTCACCGACTCCGTCAGCGAGTTCACGGGGATCCCGCAGGACAGCGTCGCGGTCAACGCGCTGTTCAACCCGTTCGCGGCGGTGCCCTCCATGCACGTGGCCTTCGCGCTGATGCTCGGCTGGCCGCTGGCGCGGCTGGTCAAGCGCCGCGCCTTCAAGGTGGTGTGGTTCCTCTACCCCTTCCTGGTCACCTTCGTGGTCGTGGCGACCGGCAACCACTTCTGGATGGACGCGTTCCTGGGAGCGCTGGTGGCGGGCGTGTCGGCCTACGTGGCGCAGGCGTTCCTCGCCCGCGCGCGGCCGGGCGTGTGGGCCTTCTCGCCGGTGCGCGCCGGGGCTCCCGCCTGATGGCCGCGCCGCGGCGCGGCGCTCCCAGCGCGCAAGAGATCTCGGCGGTCATGCGCGACCGCCTGATCGAGTCCCGCCTGACTCCGAACACGATCTCGCTCACCGGCTTCGCGCTGAACGTGCTGGCGGCCGTGCTGGTGTGGCAGCGCTACTTCGTGCTGGCGGGGCTGGCCTTCATCGTCGGCTCGGTCTGCGACACGCTCGACGGGCGCTACTCGCGGATGTCGGGCAAGGGCACGGCGTTCGGCGCGTTCCTGGACTCCACGCTGGACCGCCTGGAGGAGGGCATCGTGCTCATCGCGGTGGGCGCCTACTTCGCCGACCGCGGCGACAACCTCGCCGTCGCGGCGTGCGTGGCGGCCGTGCTGTTCTCGCTCATGGTCTCCTACACCCGCGCGCGGGCCGAGGCGCTCGGCGTGGAGTGCAAGGTCGGCCTGGCCACCCGCCCGGTGCGCGTCGTGATCCTGTCGGTGGGGCTGGTGTTCGCGCGGGGGGCGGGGATCGGCGACTTCGAGCTGCTGGAGGCGGCGGTCTACGTCCTCGCGGCCCTGACCTTCTTCACCACGGTCCAGCGGATCTGGCACGTGCGCGGCGCGCTGAGGGCCGCCGCCGCGGCGTAGCCGCGTCCGAGTCGGGTATGTAACCCGGGTGACCTCCGCGCGGTACCTTCCTGCGGCCCGGCAGGGCCGCTTTCCCCTTCCTAGGAGGAATTTCTAAACGTGAGCAAGACCAACGGCAAGACCCGCTACCAGCACGAGAAGGTGCGCGTCGCCATCATCGGCGTCGGCAACTGCGCCTCCTCGTTCGTGCAGGGGGTCCAGTTCTACAAGGACGCCGATCCGGCGCAGGACGTCCCGGGGCTCATGCACGTCGACCTCGGCGGCTACCACGTCCGCGACATCGAGTTCAGCGCCGCCTTCGACATCGACGCCGACAAGGTCGGCAAGGACCTCTCCCAGGCGATCTGGGCCGGGCAGAACAACACGCTGAAGTTCGCCGACGTGCCGGAGCTGGGCGTGAAGGTCCACCGCGGCATGACCCACGACGGGCTGGGCAAGTACCTCTCGGAGAAGATCGAGAAGGCGCCCGGCAAGACCGACGACATCGTCCAGATCCTGCGCGACACCCACACCGACGTGGTCGTGTCCTACCTTCCGGTCGGCTCCGAGCTGGCCACCAAGTGGTACGTCGAGCAGGTGCTGGAGGCCGGCTGCGCCTTCGTCAACTGCATCCCGGTGTTCATCGCGCGCGAGGACTACTGGGACGAGCGCTTCCGCAAGGCCGGCGTGCCGATCATCGGCGACGACATCAAGTCCCAGGTCGGCGCGACGATCGTCCACCGTTCGCTCGCGCGGCTGTTTCACGACCGCGGCGTGAAGATGATGCGCACGTCGCAGCTCAACGTGGGCGGCAACATGGACTTCTACAACATGCTCGAGCGCGAGCGGCTGGAGTCCAAGAAGATCTCCAAGACCGACGCGGTCACGTCGATCATGGGCCACGAGCTGCCCAAGGACGACGTCTACATCGGCCCCTCGGACTACGTGCCGTGGCTGACCGACCGCAAGTGGGCGCACATCCGCGTCGAGGGACAGGCCTTCGGCGACGTGCCGCTCAACCTCGAGATGAAGCTCGAGGTCTGGGACTCCCCGAACTCCGCGGGCATCGTCATCGACGCGGTGCGCTGCTGCAAGCTGGCGCTCAACCACGGCGTCGCGGGCCAGCTCGACGGGCCCAGCTCCTACCTCATGAAGTCGCCGCACACGCAGCGGCCGGACGACGCGGCGCGCGAGGCGACCGAGGAGTTCATCGCCGCGCACTCCGGCGTGCCCGGGACGAAGCCCACGGGCGTCCCGGCGCCCGATCCGGCAGAGGCGTAGACAGGCGGCCCGCTTCGGCGGGCCGCCACTATGCTGGCGCGCGTGCCGGCGGACAGGTTCGCGATCGCCCAGGTCACGCCGTATGCCTGGGAGGGGGGCCACGAGGTCAACCTCCAGGTGGGCCGCGTGGCGGCGGAGCTGGCCGCGCGCGGGCACCGGGTGGCGATCGTGGCGCCGTCCATCCGCTCCGGGTTGGTGCGCGAGACCCGCGCGGCGATCCGCGCGGGGGGCGACGCGCTGCTGCCGGCGCCGGGCGAGCCGCCGCGCCTGCTGGCGGTCGGCGACGTGCTGCCCGTCGGATCGGCGCGGCGCGGGTCGCGGCGCCTTCCGGTCGACGTGGCGCGCACCGTGGAGGAGACGCTCACGGCGCTGCCGCTCGACTTCGTCCACGTCCACGAGCCGTTCGCGCCCAGCACGTCCAGCGCGGCGCTGCGCCACTCGCGCGCGCTGAACGTCGGGACGTTCCACGCGCCGTCGGAGCGCGCGATCTCCCGGCAACTGGCCCGCCGCGTGGTCGAGCTGTTCTTCGGCCGCCTGGACGCTCGCCTGGCCTCCTATCAGGCCACGGCCGACCTGCTGACCCAGTTCTTCCCGGCCCCCTACCGGGTCGTGCTGCCCGGCGCGGACGCGGCCCCGGAGGAGACGAGGGGCCCCGCCGGGGTGCACATCGCCTTCCCGCACCGCGAGGAGCGCCCCGCGCTGCGGCTGTTCCTGCGCGCCCTGCGCCGGGTTCCCCTGGCCACGAGCTGGACCGCCACGATCTGGTCGAGCCAGGCGACCGAGCCGCCCGCGTCGGTGCGCCGCGAGGTGCGCGAGCGCCTGCGCATCGAAGGACCGATCCGCGGCGCGGCGGACGTCCGCCTGGACGGCGCGGACGTCGCGGTGTTCGCCTCGACCGGCGCGTCGCCCTCGCCGGGCCTCGTCCTGCGCGCGATCGCGGCGGGCGCAGTGCCGCTGGCCGCGCGCCTGCCGGTGTACGAGGAGCTGCTGGGCGACGGCGAGCTCGGACTGCTGTTCGAGCCCGGCGACGTGGACACGATGGCGGCCCAGCTCACGCGCCTGGTGGACGACGCGGACTGCCGCGACCGTCTGCGCGCCAACGCGCGCGACCTGCGCGCGCGCCTGACGTGGGCGCGGGTGGCCGACGAGATCGAGGACGCCTACCGCGACCTGGCCGCGCGCCGCCATCCCGCGGATGGCGACCCGAAGCTGCGCGCGCGGCTGCGCAAGCGGCGCCTGATCGACGTCGACCTGCACATGCACACCGACCACTCGCACGACTGCGCGACGCCCGTCGACGTGCTCCTGGCCACGGCCCGTGAGCGCGGCCTGGGCGCGATCGCCGTCACGGACCACAACGAGATCTCGGGCGCGCTGGAGGCGCAGGCCAAGGCGGACGGCGTCAAGGTGATCGTGGCCGAGGAGGTCAAGACCGCGCACCAGGGCGAGGTCATCGGTCTCTTCCTGCGCGAGAAGATCCCCAAGGGGCTGTCGCTGCAGGAGACGATCGCCGAGATCAAGCGCCAGGGTGGGCTCGTCTACGTGCCCCACCCGTTCGACCGCCTGCACTCCGTGCCCGACTACGAGCACCTGCTCGACGTCCTCGACGACGTCGACGCGATCGAGGTGTTCAACCCGCGCATCGCCTTTAAGCCGTTCAACGAGGAGGCCGTCCGGTTCGCCGCCAAGTACCGCATCGTGGCGGGGGCGGGCTCGGACTCCCACGTCGCCGCGGGACTGGGCTCGGTGCGCATCCGCATGCGCGACTTCGACGGCCCGCGGGAGTTCCTGGAGTCGCTGCGCGAGGCCGACATCATCACCAAGCCGACCAGCCTGCTGTACGTGCAGGGGCGCAAGTTCTACGAGACGCGCGTGCGCCCCTCGACGCGCAAGTCCTGATGCACTGGCAGGGAGAGAGCCCCGGGCGGCCAAACAGCGAGTCGGCGATGCCGGCCACCGACGACGAGATCCGGGAGAAGTACCTCGAGCGCGCGATCCGCGAGCTCAACTCGCTGACCCGCGAGGTGCTGGAGTGCCCGCACTGCCCGCGCGGGAACCTCATGCCGGTCCTGGGCTCGGGCCATCCGCAGGCTGACGTCTTCCTGCTGAAGTTCGCCCCCCGCCCGGCGGAGATCGAGGAGGGCGTCGCCTTCTACGGGCGCGCCGGCTCGGCGCTGATGAAGTCGCTCAAGCGGCTGGGGATCGACCCGCTGGCGGTGTACGGGACGCTGTGCGTGAAGTGCCCGGTCGCCGACCCGTCGCTGGCCGACCCGGCCTGCGTGGCCCGGCTGGTCGAGGAGCTGGCCGTGGTCCAGCCCAAGCTCGTCGTGGCGATGGGCGAGGACGCGTTGAAGGTCCTCAACGACCTCGACGTGCCGCTGGCCCGCCCCGTCGAGCCGCGCATGGGCGAGCTGCAGCAGCTGACTCCTTCGATCGACGCGCTCGTCGTGCCCAACATCGACGACGCGCTGGACGACGAGGCGAGCAAGCGGGCGTTCTGGGCCGCCTTCAAGGTGCTCGGCCAGTGGTACGCCGACCTGCCTCCCTACTAGTCGCTTCCTACGCGGCTCTCCTCGCCTACCTGCTGCTGACGCCGGCGCTCCCGGACGTGGGCGGGACGGGGGACGTCAACACGCTGGTCTCCGACGCCGCGACGCTGTCGGGACTTGCCGTGTGCGTGCTGGCGCTGCTGCCGGCGCGCGACGAGGCGCTCGGGCTGGCGCTGGTGGCGCTGGGGGCCGGCCTGGTGGCCGCCGGGGTCACCGAGGCGGGCTCGATCCCGCTGGCCGGGGTCGGCAAGGCGCTGTTCGCCGCCGCGCTGGGGATGCTGCTGGCGCGCCTGCTGGCCGACCCGGCCGTCGTGGTGGGCGTGCCGCTGTTCGTGGCGGCCATCGACGTGGCCAGCGTCGCGGGCGGGCCGAGCCGGCTGCTGGCGCGCGACGACTCGCAGGCCGGGGAGTTCTTGTCGGTCTACCTGCCCGCGTGGGGGGGCGGCCGGGCGGGCGTACTCGGCGTGGCCGACCTCGTGTTCCTCGCGTTCTTCGCCGCGGGCGCATGGCGCTTCGGACTGCGGCGGCGCGCGACGGGCGCCGCGCTGCTGCTCGCGCTGCCCGCGGCGGTGGCGCTGCAGCTCGCGCTCGACGCGACCATCCCGGCGCTGCCCATGCTGGCGGCGGCCCTGCTGCTTCCGAACCTCGACCGCCTACCCGGCCTGCTGGCCCGCGGGCGCAGCGGCTAGTGCACGTGGCCGGAAGGGATGCAGTACTTACGGACGCGTGTACTAGCATCGGGGCATGGACCTCGAGGAGCGCACGCTGGAGTCGATCGGCGATCGCTGCGAGGAGTGCGGCGCGCGCCTGACCGCCGAGGAGCAGCAGGCCGTGCTGGAGTCCGGCGGGCCCGTCCTGTGCAAGATCCACGCCGCGGAGGTCGTGCCCCTCGCCGAGGAGGACGCGGCGGCCGGCGACGACGTCGCCTAGCTCCTACGGGAGCAGCACGATCTTTCCGAGCTTGCCGCCCGCGGTGAAGCGCTCGTAGGCGGCGGCCGCGTCGTCGAGCGCGAAGGTCTCGGCCACCGGCACGCGCACGGCGCCGGCGTCGAACAGCGGCAGGACGTGACGCTCCACCAGCCGGGCCGCCGCCGCCTTCTCCTCCAGCGGGCGCGCGCGCAGCGTGGAGCCGTGGATGCGTCCCCGCTTGCCCATCAGGGCCACGAGGTTGAGCTCGGCCTTGAAGCCGGCGCCCACGCCGATCACCGCGACGCGCCCGCCGGTGGCCAGCGCCTTCACGTCGTCCGGGAGGTTGGGCGCGCCGACCAGCTCGAGCACCACGTCGAAGGGGCCGTGCTCCACGAAGCCCTCGGGCGCGACGACGCGGGCGCCCAGCTCGGACACCGCGCCGCGCAGCGCGTCGTTGCGCACGGTCGCGGTCACGCGCGCGCCCGCCGCGCGGCCCAGCTGGATCGCCGCCGTCCCCACGCCGCCGGCGCCCCCGTGGACCAGTAGCCGCTCCCCGGCTTTCAGTCCCGCCTGCGTGAAGAGCGCGTCGTGCGCGGTCGTGAAGACCTCGGGCAGCCCCCCGGCCTCCGGCCAGTCCAGTCCCTCGGGAACCGGGGAGGCGCCGCGCTCGTGGACCACCGCCAGCTGCGCCTGCCCGCCGCCGCCCACGATCGCCATCACGCGGTCGCCCTCGGCGAAGCGCTCCGCGCCGGGCCCGCGGGCGATCACCTCGCCCGCCAGCTCGAGCCCCGGGATGTCGGGCGGGGACCCGGGAGGGGCCGGATAGCCGCCCTTGCGCTGCAGGATGTCGGCGCCGTTCACGCCGGCGGCGCGGACGCGCACGAGGATCTCGCCCGCGCCCGGCGCGGGGTCGGGACGCTCCTCGACCACGAGGTCTCCGTCCTGAACCGTCACGGCGCGCACCGGCGGCAGACTAGAGAAGCGGCGCGGTCCGCCGGGACGCGAGGGACGATGTACGACGTGGCGCGAAAAGGCATGAACGCCGTACCACGGGGTAAGCGGTCGGGCATGTCGCCGCCGACCGTCACCGGCGCGAGGCCGAGATGACGCTGACCCCGCTCTGGCGCGAGGCCCGCCTCGGCTTGGAGCTGGCGTCCCTGCGGCGCGAGCCGGTCTTCCGCGAGCGGCGCGGGGAGCTCGGCCGACCGGTGCTCCTGATTCCGGGCTTCCTGGCGGGCGACGGGTCCCTGGCCACCATGACGGGCTGGCTGCGCCGCCGCGGGCACCGCACCCGCCGGGCCGGCATCCGCTTCAACGTCGACTGCTCGACGCGCGCGCTGGAGGCGCTGGAGGCGCGCCTGGAGGAGCTCGCGCGCGCGGAGGGCGGGCCGGTCGCGCTGATCGGACAGAGCCGCGGCGGCACGCTGGCGCGCGCGCTCGCGGTGCGCCGTCCCGAGCTGGTGGACACGGTGATCGCGCTCGGCTCGCCGCTGGTCGATCCCTTCGCGATCCACCCGCTGGTCAAGCTCCAGGTCGCCGCGCTGGGCGTCCTGGGGACGCTGGGCGTCCCTGGGCTGTTCGGGCGCTCGTGCTGGTCCGGCGAATGCTGCCGGCAGTTCCGCGAGTCCTTCGACCATCCCGTCCCGGCGGGAGTGCGACTGGTGTCGGTGTACTCGCGCACGGACGGCATCGTGCACTGGCGCTCCTGCTTGGACCCGTGCGCGGAGCTCGTCGAGGTGGACGCCAGCCACATCGGGATGGGGCTGAACCCGGGCGTGTACCGGACCATCGCCGGGGCGCTGGACGAGCCCGCGCCGGTGCCGCTCGCGCAGGCGGCGTAGACGGACCCGTCATCATTGCGCGCATGGCGACCGTCGCCGAGCGGGAGGCGCCCGCCGCCGCGGGCGCGGTCCTCGAAGGCCTGCCACCCGGGCCGCGGCTCCCCGGGCCGCTGCAGGCGCTGCGGCTGTTCGTGCGACCGCTCGCCTTCCTGCGCGAGTGCGAGCGTCGCTACGGCCGGACCTTCACGATCAACTTCGCGCCCTACGGCCGCGTGGTCTACCTCACCGACCCCGCGGACGCGCGCGCGGCCTTCACCGGCGACGGCGCCATCTTCCACACGGGCGAGGTGCGCCAGCCGCTGGCGCCGGTGGTGGGGCAGCGTTCGCTGCTGCTACTCGACGAGAACGAGCACCTGCGCCACCGCCGGCTGATGCTGCCGTCGTTCCACGGGGAGCGCCTGCGCGGCTACGAGGCGGAGATGGCGCGGATCACCGCCGCCGAGGTGGAGGCGATCCCGCTGGGGCGACCGGTGGCGCTGCGCCCGCACATGCAGGCCATCACGCTCGAGGTGATCCTGCGCGTGGTGATCGGGACGCGCGAGCGCGAGCGCCTGGCGCCCTTGCGCGCCGCGCTGTCCCGACTCACCGGGCTGCACCCCGCGCTGCTGCTCGCCGCCTCCTGGCTCCCCCACGACCTTGGTCCGGGCAGCCCGTGGCGGACGTTCAAGCGCATCCTGGACGCCGCCGACGCGCTGCTCTACGAGGAGATCGCGCGGCGCCGGCGCGAGCCGCGCGGCGACGACATGCTCTCGCTGCTGCTGGAGGCACGCGACGAGGAGGGACACGGGTTGGACGACCGCTCGCTGCGCGACGAGCTCGTGACGCTGCTGCTCGCGGGACACGAGACGACGGCCACGGGCCTGGCGTGGACGTTCGAGCGGCTGGTCCGCCATCCGCGGGCGATGGCGCGCGCGCGGGCCGACGTCGAGGCGGGGGAGCACGCCTACCTCGACGCAGTGGTCAAGGAGTCCCTGCGCCTGCGCCCGGTGGTGCTGGAGGTGGCGCGCTACCTGACGCAGCCGGTGGAGCTGGCCGGCCGGCGGCTGCCCGCGAACACCGCGGTCATGTCCTCGATCGCGACGATCCAGCTCTCGGACCGGCACTGGGACGAGCCGACGGCCTTTCGGCCCGAGCGCTTCCTCGACGCCCAGCCCGAGCCCTACACCTGGATCCCCTTCGGCGGCGGCGTGCGCCGCTGCCTGGGCGCCAGCTTCGCGCTGACCGAGATGCGCGTCGTCATGCGCGAGCTGCTGCGGCGGCGCGAGCTCCTTCCCGCACGGCCCGAGCCCGAGCGCGGACGCGTCACCCACGTCACGTTCACGCCGGCCCGCGGCGGCGAGGTCGTCGCGCGTCCGGTCGCCGGTTAGGCGTCGGCGCGCTCCAGCAGCGCGACGCACTCGATGTGCGGCGTCTGCGGAAACATGTCCACCGGGCGCACGCGGCGCAGCGTCCAGCCCGCATCGCGCAGCTGCGCCGCGTTGGGCGCCAGCGTGGTCGGGTTGCACGAGACGTAGACGATCCGGCGCGGCGCGGTCTCGATCACGCGGCGCACGACCTTCTGCGACAGGCCGGCGCGGGGCGGGTCCACCACCAGCACGTCCGGCCGGCCCGCCTTGGCGACCAGCTCGGGCAGCGCGAGGCGCACGTCGCCGGCGAAGAACCGCGCGTGCTCGACCTCGTTGAGCCGCGCGTTCTCGATCGCGTCGGCGACCGCCTCCTCGGCGATCTCCACGCCCCAGAGCTCCGCGGCCCGGGCGCCCAGCGTCAGGCCGACGGTGCCGATCCCGCAGTAGAGGTCGTACACGCGCTCCCAGCCGGCCAGTCCGGCGTACTGCGCGGCCACGTCATAGAGCCGCTCGGCCATCTCGGTGTTGGTCTGGAAGAAGGCCCCGGGCGAGATGCGAAACCGCAGTCCGCCGAGCTCCTCCTCCAGGTACGGGTCGCCGGACACCAGCTCGGTCTCGCCACCAGCGGTGGTCTCGCCCATGCTGTCGCTGCGCGTCCAGAAGAACCCGCCGGCCTGCGCGACCGCGGCGAGCTCGTCGATCCGCAGGTCGCCGGACGACGTGACCAGGCGCGCCTGCAGCGCGCCACCGCGGCGCGACTCGCGCACGACGAGGTTGCGCAGCAGGCCCTCATGCGCGCGACGGTCGTAGGCCAAAAGCCCTTCGGACCGGCACCAGGCGACGACCCGTTCGCGCAGGGCGTTGACCGCCTCGGAGGCCAGGTGGTCGTCGCGCATGGGTTCGATGCGGTCGAAGCGCCCGGGCGCGTGGAAGCCGCAGACCAGCTCGCCGGCGTCGTCGTGCCCGAACGAGTACTCGACCTTGTTGCGGTAGCGCCACGTCTGCGAGGCCGGGACGATCGGCTCCAGCTCGAAGCCCTCCAGGCCGCCGATGCGCCGCAGCGCGTCGGCCACCTGTCCGTGCTTGACCTCCAGCTGGCGCTCGTAGGGCAGCACCTGCCACGGGGCGCCGGGATGGCCGGGCGCGGCGGGCGCGATGCGGTCCGGGCCCTCCTCCAGCACCTCCACGGCACGGGCCTGCGCGTAGGCGCGCTTGCTCTTCGTCACCTCGGCGCGCACGACGTCTCCCGGCATCCCGCCGTCGACGAAGACGACATAGCCGTCCAGCCGCGCGACGCCGGCGCCGCCGAACGCGAGGTCCCCGACGCGCAGTTGCAGCACGTCGCCCGGGCGTGGGCGAATCGAGGCTCCGGCGGTGGCCATGACCCTAGGATGGCAGCGCATGAACCTCGACGCATACCGCGCGGCCGCGGAGAGCTTCACCGCCGAGCTGAGCCTGGAGTACTACCGCCACTACGCGGGGCTTCAGCAGGAGCTGGGCATCGAGCCGGTCTACGACCGCCACGCCGCGCTGTTCGAGCGCGCCACGGTCGAGACGCTGCGCGAGGCGGCGGCGCACGCACCCGCGGGCGACGAGCGCCGCGCACTGTGCGCGCTGCTCGACTTCGCGGTGGACGGCTACCTGGGACGCGCCACCAAGCGCCTGGACGCGGAACTGGCCCGGCGCGAGACCGAGCTGGCGCTGGAGGTGGACGGCGAGCGGCTGGGGTTTCGCGAGTCGCCGGTCGTCCAGGCCAACGAGCCCGACCCGGACCGCCGCGCGCGCATCGAGGCGGCACGCCTGGAGATGACCGCGCGCGAGCTCAACCCGCTGCGCCGCGAGGTGCTCGAGCTGCAGCACGCCCTGGCCCGCGACCTCGGTTGGCGCAGCTACCGCGCGATGAGCGAGGACCTCAAGGGCTTCGACCTCGACGCGCTCGCCGCGCAGACGGCCGCCTTCGCCGCGGCGACCGACGCGACGTACGTGGACGCCGTCGATCCGGCGCTGCGCGCGACCGTGGGAACCGGGCTGGACGGGGTGCGCCGCAGCGACCTGCCGCGCTTCTTCCGCTTCGCCGCCGCGGACTCCGCCTTCCCGGCCGAGCGGCTGGTGCCGGCCTTCGAGGAGACGCTCACCGGCCTCGGGATCGACCCGGGCGCGAACGGCCGGATCGTGGTCGACGTCGAGACGCGCCCCGGCAAGTCCCCGCGCGCGTTCTGCGCACCCGTGCGCGTGCCGTGGGAGGTCTACCTCGTCGTGCCGCCGATGGGCGGTCGCGACGACTTCGCGGCGCTGCTGCACGAGGGCGGGCACGCCCAGCACTTCGCCGGCGTCGATCCGGCGCTGCCGTTCGAGTTCCGCCACCTGGGCGACAACTCGATCACCGAGGGCTACGCGTTCTTGTTCGACCACCTCGTCGAGGACCCGGAGTGGTTGGAGCGCCGGCTCGGCGTGCGCGAGCCGCAGGAGCTGATCGCCCATGCGCGCGCGCAGCGGCTGATGATGCTGCGGCGCTACGGCGCGAAGCTCGCGTACGAGCTCGCACTGCACGGCGGCGGGGCGGCGCTGCACGAGCTCCCGGAGCGCTACGCGGCGGGGCTGACCGAGGCGGTGCGGGTCCAGTGGCCGCCCGAGCTGCACCTCGTCGACGTGGACCCCGGCTTCTACACCGCCGCCTACCTGCGCGCCTGGGCCTTCGAGTCGCAGCTGCGAGCGGTGCTGCGCGAGCGCTTCGGCGCGGCGTGGTTCGAGTCGCCCGAGGCCGGTGCGCTGCTGCGCGACCTGTGGGCGCAGGGGCAGCGTTGCGACGCCGGCGAGCTGGTGAGCGCGCTCGGCGGAGCGGGTTTGGACTTCGCGGCGCTCGCCGCCTAGGCGAGCGCCTTCTCGATCGAGCTCAGGACCGACTTGCGGTTGGCGTTGCGGCGCTCGTGGTCGCGCACCTTGCGCAGCTCGGCGGGAGAGAGATCGGAGAGCCGCTCGGAGATCTGCGCGGCCGTCAGGTCCTCGTAGTTGAGGATCGGGAACTTGCCCAGGCCGGCGGCGCGGCGCGCGCGGTCCACCTCGCGCAGCGCGCGATCGGGCACCGCGCGCTTACGGGCCGAGCCGGCGCGCTTGTGCAGGTCGCCCCCGGCGCGCCCGAGCAGCTGCTCCATGTCGGCGCGCAGCGCCTCCGCCTGCCTGCGCAGGTCCTCGGTCTGCTTGCGCCCGCGCTTGAGCAGGTCCTGGGCCAGCGTGTTGGCGTCGCCGCGCGTCATGCGCCCGCGGCTGACGGCGTCGTCCAGCGCCTCCTGCAGCCGGTCGCGCGTGATCACGACGCCCTGCGTGAGGGCGTCCACGGCGCTCTGGATGGTGGCGCGCACGTCGTCCGGCTGGCGGCTGGCGCGCGTGCGCGAGGCGGTGGAGCGCTTGGCCGTGGACGACCGCTTGGCCGCGGCGGTTCGCTTGGGCGCCGCGGTTCGCTTGGGCGCCGCGGCCTTGCGGCGCTGCGCCGTCTTGCGCGCCGCGGTGGCGCGGCTGGCGGTCGACTTGGAGGAACCCGACTTGCTGCGCGACGATGACGACGACTGCCTCTTGGGCTGCGGCATCTCCCTCTTCTCCCTTGTCCGGTGCGACCGGCGCGAGGCTATCGCAGCAGGGCTTCGAGCAGGGCCTTCTGCGCGTGGCGGCGGTTCTCCGCCTGGTCCCAGATGCGCTGGCGCGAGCCGTAGAGCACGTCGGCGGAGATCTCCTCGCCGGGATGGGCCGGTAGGCAGTGCAGCGCGATCGCCCCGTCCGCGGCGCGGTCGAGCAGCGCGCCGTCCAGGCGGTAGGGCGCGAGCGCGGCGCGGCGCTCGCGCGCCGTGTCCTCGTCGCCCATCGACACCCACACGTCCGCGTACACGGCGTGCGCGCCGGCCACCGCCTCGCCGGGGTCATCCACCAGGCGCGCGCCCGCCTCGGGCTCCAGCCGGTAGCCCGAGGGCGAGGAGACGACGACGTCCACGCCGGCCAGCCCGCCGACCAGCGCCAGCGAGCGCGCGACGTTGTTGCCGTCGCCGACGTAGGCCAGCCGCAGGCCGTCCAGCGTGCCGAAGTGCTCGCGCAGCGTCAGCAGGTCGGCCAGCGCCTGGCACGGGTGATGGCGCGCCGTGAGCATGTTGATCACCGGGACGTCGGCGGAGCCGGCCAGCTCCTCGACCACGGCGTGGTCGCCGGTGCGGACGCCGATCGCCGCGACGTGGCGCGAGAGCACGAGGGCCGTGTCGCGCGGCGACTCCCCGCGCGAGAGCTGGAGCTCCTCGCCGCGGAGCACGAGCGGATGGCCGCCCATCTCCACGACGCCCGCCTCGAACGACACGCGCGTGCGCGTGGACGGCTTGTCGAAGAGCAGGGCCACGTGCCGGCTCCGCAGTGCCTGGGAGCCGGCGGGATCGGCCTTCAGCTCCAGCGCGCGGTCCAGCAGCGCGTGCAGCCCGTCCGCCCCCAGCTCCGTCCCGGTGAGGAAGTGCTCGGGCAAGCGCGGGAGGATACGACCGGATGGAGATCCGCGTGCTTTCCTGGAACCTCTACCACGGGCGCGCGGTGCCGCCCGCGGGGCGCGACCTGCGCGACGAGTACGCGGCGGCGCTCGCGGGCTGGCGCTGGGACGTGGCGCTGCTGCAGGAGGTGCCGCCGTGGTGGGGGGGGCCGCTGGCCGCCGCGGCCGGGGCGCGGTACGCGCGGGTGCTTACGTCGCGCAACTGCGGGCTGCCGCTGCGCCGCTTCCTCGCGGTGCGCTGGCCCGACGCGATCCGCTCCAACGGCGGCGGGGCGAACGCGATCCTGGTGCGCGGCGCGCGTATCGCCGAGCACCGCCGGCGGCGCGTGCGCCGGTGGCCGGAGCGCCGGATGGTCCACGCCGTACGCCTGGACTCCGGGCTGTGGGTGGCCAACGTGCATCTGACGGTGCCGCGCGACGATCCCGCGCAGGCGGACCTCGGGCGGGCGCTGCGCGCGGTCGGGGAGTGGGCCGGAGACGCGCCGCTCGTGTTCGGCGGCGACGTCAATCAGCGCCGGCCGCGCGCGCCGGGCCTGGTGCACGTCGCGGGCAATCACGTGGACCACGTGTTCGTGCGCGGGCTGGAGCGGCGCGGGCGCGCGGAGCTGCTGGAGCGCGGGCACCTGTCGGATCACGTCCCCCTCGCCGTCGAGCTCGCGGGCGCGTCATGATGCGGCCATGACCAAGCGAACGATCTACGTGGCGACCTGCCTCCTCCTCGCCGGCGCGCTGGCCGCCTGCGGGGGCGACGACGACGAGGACCGCGCCACCAAGGCGCCCGTGACCACGGCGGCGCCGTCCGGCGCCCCGGCGGCCGACGTGGTGACCGTGGACATGAAGGACATCAAGTACATCCCGCGCGACGCGACGGCGAAGGTGGGCCAGACCGTGCGGTGGACGAACAGCGACCCGGTCGCGCACACGGTCACCGCGAAGTCGGGCTCGGACGTGGACTCGGGGACGATCGACGCGAACGAGACGTTCGAGACCAAGTTCGACAAGCCGGGGAAGGTGGACTACGTCTGCACGATCCACCCGAACCAGACCGGGACGGTGACGGTCGTCCGCTAGCGCTCGCGGGCGCGCAGTCCGAAGCCGCGCAGCATCAGCAGGGCCCGCTCCCCGAGGCCGCCGCGCGCGGGGAGCAGGTTGAGCTGCACGCCGGCGTCGTAGAGGTCGAAGAACGCGCGCACGCGCAGCAGGCGGCCGTCGCCGGCCGGCTCGGCGTAGACGATCCCGTGCACGCCGACGCGCCGGCCCGTCGCGGGCAGGCCGCCGATCTGCCCGCGGTGGGTGCCGTCGAGGCGAAAGGGGATCGCGATCGCGTGCGGCGCGGCGGGCGGCGTGCCGGCGATCTCCACCCGCGCGTCGGGGAACGCGTCCCACAGGCGCTGCGCGTGCTCGCCCAGCTCCGCGCAGCCGCGCAGGGGCGCCGGCGTCACCGGGTCCTCGTAGTGGATGCCGGGATCGCAGTGGGGCACGAACGCCCTGGGGTCGCGCCCGGAGAACGCCGCGAGGAACCCGCCCGCCGCGGCGGGCACCACCTCCTCAGCGCGCGCCATCGGCCGGAGCCTGCTGCGCGGGCGCCTCGCCGAACTCGGGGAGCCCGGTCTCCGGCGTGGACGCCTCCGCGTGCAGGCGGCGGGGGATGCGCCCGGCGAGATGCGCGGTGTGCCCGGCCCGCACCGCATCGCGGATGGCTCCGGCCATCGCGGCAGGGTCCTTGGCGCGCGAGATCGCCGACGCGCACAGGACGCCGTCGCAGCCCAGCTCCATCGCCAGCGCGGCGTCCGAGGCGGTGCCGACGCCGGCGTCGAGGATCAGCGGCAGCTCGATGCGCTCGCGCATGATCCGCAGGTTGTAGGGGTTGCGGATGCCCATCCCGCTGCCGATCGGCGAGCCCAGCGGCATGACGGCGGCGCAGCCCACGTCCTGCAGGCGCCCGGCGAGGATCGGGTCGTCATTGGCGTAGGGCAGCACGACGAACCCCTCGGCGACCAGCTGCTCGGCGGCGGCGAGCAGCTCGGGGCCGTCGGGGAGCAGGGTCCGGTCGTCGCCGATCACCTCCAGCTTGACCCAGTCGGTCTCGAACGCCTCGCGGGCCAGGCGCGCGGTCGTGACCGCGTCGCGGGCGGTGTAGCAGCCGGCGGTGTTGGGCAGCACGGCGACGCCGGCGCGGTCGAGGACGTCGAGGATCGAGCCCTGCGCCGCGGGGTCGACGCGGCGCAGCGCGACCGTGACGAGCTCGGTCGCGCTCGCGTCGATGGCCGCGGCGAGGGCCTCCAGGCTCGCGAAGCCGCCGGTGCCGAGGATGAGCCGAGAGTCCAGCTCGCGTCCGGCGATGACGAGGGGATCGCTCATCCGCCCTGCACCGCCGTGAGGATCTCCACGCGCGCACCGTCGTGCAGCTCATGCTTCTCCCAGCGCCCGCGCGGGACGACCTCGGCGTCGACCGCGACGGCCACGCCGCGCCCCGTGCGCTCGGGCCGCGCGCTCGCCACCAGCGCCGCCACCGTCGTGCCGTCGCCCACGTCGCGCCGCTCGCCGTTGACGTGCACGATCACGCGGGCACCTCGACGGACGCGAAGCGCGCCGGGGCGAAGGGGGCGGCCTCGGGCGGCGGCGGCTCGCCGAGGATCCCCGCAACGACCGTTGCGCCGGTGACCGGCGCGAGGAGCACGCCGTGGCGGTAGTGGCCGGTGGCCCAGTGCAGGCCGCCGAGCGCCCCGGGGCCGAGGATCGGCGCGTTGTCGGGCGTCCCGGGGCGCAGGCCGGCGAGGACCTCCTCCACCTCGAGCTCCAGCACGCCGGGGACGATCTCCGCGGCCTCGCGCAGCAGGTCGTGGACCGCGCCCGCGGTCACAGCGGTGTCGAAGCCGCGCTCCTCCACGGTGGCGCCGAGGACGTAGCGCCCGTTGCCGAGCGGCACGAGGTACATCTCCTCGCTGCGCACGACGCGCTCGAGCAGGCCGGCGCCGGCGGGGTCGCGCAGGCGCAGCGTCTGCCCCTTGACCGGCCGCACGGGCACCTGTGCGGCCGGCGGCAACCCGGCGACCATCCCGGACCACGGCCCGGCCGCCACCACGACCGCGTCGGTTTCGACCACCTCGCCCGCGGCGAGCCGGACGCCCCGCACGCAATCGCCGTCGACGAGGAGCTCGGCGACCTCGGTGTCCGCGCGGACCCTCCCGCCCAGGCGCTGCGCCGCGGTGGCCAGCGCCGCAGCGAGGCGGCGGGCGTCGACGGCGTGGTCGCCGGGCACGTCGAGGCCCAGCCGGACGGCCGGGGACAGGGCCGGCTCGCGGTCGCGCGCCTGACTGGGCAGCAGCCGCTCGGCCCTCAGGCCGCACTCGTGCCGGAACGCCAGCTCGCGCTCGAGCGCCTCGGCCTGGTCGCGGTCGCGCGCGACGAGGAGCGTCCCGCATTCGCGCAGACCCGCATCGACGCCGGCCGCCGCGGCGACCTCGTCAGCCCACGCGCGCCATCGCCCGGCCGCGGCGAGGTTGAGCTCCAGCAGGGCCCGCTCGCCGAACGCCGCCTCCGAGACGGGGGCGAGCATCCCGGCCGCGACGTGGGTCGTCGCGCCGCCGGGCGCACCCCGGTCCACCACGAGCGGCCGCATCCCGCGCGCCGCCGCCCGGTGTGCGACCGCCAGACCCGCCACGCCGGCCCCGACGACGACGACGTCCGGTCGCGTCCCACCCGCGCCGCTCGCGGCGCGATTCGGGCGATGTTCGGATGTGCTGGACAAGAAACCTCCCTGCGCCGGCATGACCCGGATCAGGTTCGAACGGTCGGCGGCCGGTGATGCCGCCCTCTCAGCCCTCACGGGGCTCCCGTACCTCCATGGTACCCCGCCGTACGCCTCCCCCGGAGCGCCGTGTTGACTTTGCCGCGCATATCGCGGTCAAGTCCACGCGGTGGGGTGGGAGACTTGGGGCGTGGGCGAAATCGGCGACGAACGGCGGGCGCGGCTGGCGCGCGCGAAGCTCTACCTGGTGTGCGACGCGCGGCCGCGCGATTTCCTGCGCGCGGCCCTCGCGGGCGGGGTCGACGTGTTGCAGCTGCGTGACAAGACGGCGCCGGACGCGGCGATCCTGCGCGCGGCGCACACGTTCCGCGCGTGCTGCGACGAGGCCGGCGCGCTGTTCGTGCTCAACGACCGTCCTGACCTCGCGGCGGTCGCCGGCGCCGACGGCGTGCACCTCGGTCAGGACGACACGCCGGTGCCGCAGGCGCGGGCGCTCGTAGGGCCGGAGCGGATCGTCGGGCGCTCGACGCACTCGCCGGCGCAGCTGGACGCCGCCACGGGCGTCGACTACGTCGCCGTCGGGCCCGTCCACGCGACTCCCACCAAGCCCGGCCGTCCGGCGGCCGGGCTGGGCCCGATCCGGCACGCCGCCGCGCACGCGCGCGTGCCGTGGTTCGCGATCGGCGGGATCGACGCGGACACCATCGGGCCGGTCCTGGACGCCGGCGCTGGGCGCGTCGTCGTCGTCCGGGCGATCGCCGACGCGGCCGACCCGCAAGCCGCCGCGCGCGAGCTGCGCGCCCATCTCGACCGCCGGGAGGCCCGCGTTGGGACGGCGTAGCCGCAAGCGCTCCGTGGGAGATGGTGCGCAGTCGCGAAGCGCGCGGTCTGTCCGCTCTCCGCAGCGGCGCACGAGCGAGGAGCGCAACGCGGCGATCCGGGCGGCGCTGGAGCCCCTGGCGCCGGGCGAGCGGCCCGCTGCGGTGACCGTCGGGGCGATCGTGGCCGGGACTCTGGCGCTCGCCAACCTCGTGGCCTACGTCGCCGGCCTGGAGATCGACGGCGAGCGCCCGGCCCTCGCCGGCATGGTCGTCTACGAGGCGCTGCTCCTGGCGGCGGCGGTCGGGATGTGGCGAGCGCGCTACTGGGCCGTGCTCGGGTTCGAGTTCATGCTCGGCTTTTTGCTGGTGATCCTCGCGCTGCTGCTGGTGCGCGCGTCGGACGTGCTCGCGGTGGTCGTCGTGCTGGCGATCGGCGTGCCCGCGGCGTGGCTGTTCTGGAAGCTCGTACGCGCGATGGCGCGGCTGCAGATGCCCGCGCCGCCGCGCCGCGGGAGCTGACCGGGGCCGGGCGCGGTCGTTCTATAGGCTGCCCGGCCGATGTCCACTCCGTCCTCCGCCTCGTTCGATTGCATCGTCATCGGCTCCGGCCCGGGTGGGTACGTCGCCGCCATCCGCGCCGCGCAGCTCGGGATGAAGACCGCCGTCGTGGAGAAGGACGTGGTCGGCGGGCGCTGCCTGAACTACGCGTGCATCCCGGCCAAGGCGGTCCTGCGCGCCGCGGACGTTCTCACCGAGGTCCAGGAGGCGGGCGAGTTCGGCATCGCGGTCAACGGACACGAGGTCCAGTTCCCCAAGGTCGCCGAGCATCGCAACAAGGTGATCGAGACGCTCACCGGCGGCGTCTCGGGCCTGTTCAAGAAGAACGGGATCGAATACGTCGAGGGCTTCGGCGCCCTGACCGCCGACGGGAACGTCAAGGTCGGCGACGGCGACGAGCTGGCGGCCGGGACGGTCGTGCTCGCCACCGGATCGGTGCCCCGGCCCATCCCCGGGACGCAGTTCGGCGGCCGCGTCGTGGACACCGCCGCCGCCTGGCTGCTGGACGAGCTGCCGCGCTCGATCGCCGTGGTGGGCGCCGGCGCCTCGGGCGCCGAGATCGCCTCGGCGTTCGCGCGGCTGGGCACCGAGACGCTGCTGTTCGAGGCGCTGGACCGCGTGCTGCCGACCGAGGACGCCGACATCTCCAAGGCCGCCGCGCGCGGCCTGAAGAAGCAGGGAATGCAGATTCACACCGGCACCCTCGTCGAAAACGTCGAGGCCGGCGAGAGCAGCGTGCGCTTCACCTACGGCGGCGAGCAGGGCGAGGCCGAGTACCTCGTGATCGCGGCGGGTCGCGGGCCCGACGTCGAGGGCCTGGGACTCGAGGTCGCCGGCATCGAGCTCGACGAGCAGGGCCTGGTCAAGGTGGACGGCGCACAGCGCACCTCGCGCGAGCGCGTCTATGCGATCGGCGACCTCGTGGCCGGCCCGGCGCTCGCACACAAGGCGTCCGACGAGGGCGTGATCGCGGTCGAGGACGCGGCTGGCCAGCCGACGCATCCGATCGTCCACGTGGACATCCCGCGCGCCACCTTCTGCATGCCGAACGTCGCGTCGTTCGGGCTGACCGAGGAGCAGGCCCGCGAGGCCGGGCACGACGTGACCGTGGGCAAGGTCCAGTACGGCGCCGTGGGCGCCGGCGCCGTGTACGGCGACCGCACCGGCGTGGTCAAGCTGGTCGGCGAGAAGCGCTACGGCGAGCTGCTGGGCGGCCACATCTGCGGCAGCAAGGCCACCGAGCTGATCCAGGAGCTGGTCAACGCGCGGTCGCTGGAGGGCGGCTATCCCGAGGTCGCCCGGATGGTCCACGGGCACCCCACGCTGTCGGAGGCCGTCATGGAGGCCGCGGCCGCGCCCGACGGCTGGCTCATCCACGGGTAGGCGCGTCACGAGCACGCCGCCACAGCCCGTCTTCTCCTTCGATCTCTCCTCGCCCGAGGCCTACCTGTCAGCCGAGCGCGTCGCCGACGTGCTCGGCGTCGTGCCGGAGTTCGAGCCGGTGCTCGCGGCCGACTTGCCCGGCGGGGGCGACGCCTTTCGCTGCGCGCAGGAGCGCGAGATCTTCCAGGCGGACCTGGAGCGCCGCGCGGCCGCGCAGGGAGTCCAACCGCTGCGCTGGCCGGCGAGCTGGCCGGGCGACCCCGCGCCCGCGATGCTCGTCGCCACCTACGCCCGCCAGGTCGGCCGCATCGTGGCCTTCTCGCTGGCCGCCTTCCGCCAGGCCTTCGCCGCCGGACGCGACCTCGGCGAGCCGGAGGGCGTGATCGTCGCGGCCGCGGCGTGTGAGCTTCATCCCGCCGCGGTGTTGAAGGCGATGGAGATGCGCTCCACGCGCGCAAAGCTCGACGAGGCGACGCGCGGCGCCGCGGCGGCGGGCGTCACGCGGGTTCCGGCCGTGCGCGTGGGCGGCGAGGTCTTCGAGGGACCCGACGCGCCCGAGCTGGCCGCGGGAGCGCTCGCCCGGTGAGGGCGCGACGCGCCTACGAGGTCAAGCACGTCCGCGGCGGCGTGGCCCCCGCCCTGCTCGCGGCCCCCGACCGCGTCGACCACGTCGAGATCGTGGAGATCGACTCCGGCGAGGCCGTCCTGTTCTGGGACCTCGCCCCCACCGACGCCCGCCGCGTCGTGCGCGCCATCCGCGAGGACCTCGCCAACCTGCAGGCCGACGAGTTCATCGCGGCCTGGCGCGCCGCCGACGCGGAGCTGAGCGGGCCGTAGGGATCGGTCCGAAACATCGGCATCACGTTCCGAACCGCTCAGCCGTTACTGAATACGGAATGGGTGTGGATGTCTGACCTGGCTGTGCGGCGCGCGGATCGATTGCCGAGGCGCGGTGACAGCACGTAGCCCCTGCGACCGCGGACACGCCGTTCGCAACGCGACGCTGGGGCTGCTCGCGTGCACGATGGCGGCGTTCGCGCTGCCCGGAGTTGCCGCGGGTCAGAGCTCGCCGGTGATGTCGCCGATGACGCCCGGCCCCGGGCCCAGCGAGGAGGCGATCGCGTCGGAGGCTCGCGCGGAGTCGGAGCGGCGCGAGGCGCGTCGGGCGTGGCTGCGCGGGGAGACGGCGCGCGAGGCGCGCGCGAGGTCGCGACAGCGCCATCAGGGGATCGGACCGGACGCGGCTAGGTCGTTGGCGGTCGATGCCTTCGCGGGGCTGTTGAATGGCCTGGCAGGGACTGCGTCCTTGTTCGCGCAGCAGGGCCGGTTCCTCGAGTTCTTCGACGACTACACCGCGCGGGTGCGCGTCGGCGACGCAAGCCAGGTGGTCCGCAGCTGGCTCCCGTTGCGGGTGCGCGACTCGGACGGTCAGAAGCGCCCGGTGGACCTGTCGCTCCACGAGCGCGACGGCGGGTTCGAGCCACGAGTCCCGCTGGTGCCGGTCTCGCTGCCGGCGTCGCTGGACGAGCCGGTGCGGGTCGGTTCGGAGCGGATTCCCGTGTGGGTGGAGGGCACCCGCCCGGGCGCCGCCGCGCGCGACGGGGCGTTGCGGCTGTTCTACTGGGAGACGAGCCCCGACACGGACGTCGTGGTGCTTCCAACCCAGATGGGCGTCGAGGTGCTGTGGCAGATCCGCGGCCCGCAGAGCCCGGAGGAGTTTTCGCTGCGCTTCGACCTGCCGCCGGGCGCCGAGCTGGAGCGCGCGCAGAACGGCGCGATCCGGGTGGCGCGGGCGGGCGAGACGGTCGTGTCGATCCGCCCGCCGCACGTCGTGGACGCTCAGGGCGAGCAGGTGGAGGCCTTGACGGAGGTGGCGGGCGAGCGCGCCGTCTTCCGGGTGGCGCACCGCGCGGCCGACGTGGCCTATCCGCTGGCGCTGGACCCTCCGATCGAGGATCACGACGGGTGGTACTGGGGCGACCCGAGCGGGATCTGGCTCTGGGGGTTCAGCGGCCAGGGTGGACACATAGGGGGTTCCTGGGCCTGTTACTGGGGGAACCCGTGCTATTCGCCGGGCAGGTGGGGTCTCTACCTCATTGGCCAGCCCGCGTGGTACGGCGATTGGGAGACCGGCAACTACACCTACACGGTCCCGGGCGAGACCTCCTACATCAGCCGCGCCGATTTCAACTACATGGTCTTCGACTGGGCCGGGCAGTGCTGCGCGTCCATGATCAACTGGAACGGGCTGTGGGACTTCTATCGCAACACCTGGGCCGCGGTCACGATGGTCAACTACCCCTTCGCGTATCGGTACAGCACGCTGTACGCGGGACCCGGCTCGCGCTCGGCGGCGTTCGGGTTCGCCTCGCAGGGCGCTGGCTACCGCAACTGGATCAACGCGTATGCCGGCAGCGTGCTGCTCTACCTCGATGACCAAGAGGCGCCGTCGCTGTCGGTGGCCAACGAGACTCGGTCGGGCTCTGGAACGGGCGGCTGGCACCGGGAGGGCTCGATCTCGATCACTACGACGACTCGCGATCGAGGGTTGGGGATCCGGCGGATGGGCGTGGACGGGCCCGCTTCGGTACCCAGCGAGAGCCGATATCGCACGCTGCCGTGCAGCGGCTCGTGGTCGGGTGCGATCTGCCCCGGTGATGCGGCCGACACGGTGACCATCCCCGTCAGCTCACTTCCCGAGGGCGTGACGACTCTCACCGCGTTCGCCGAGGACGCGACGGGTAAGCGCGGAACGCGCGGGTTCCCGATGCGCGTCGACCGGGCGGCGCCGACGATCGCGTTCTCGGGTTCCCTCTACGACCACCGCGACCGGCCACTGAACGAGTCGGACACTTACGCCCTGCGGGTCCGCGCGCAGGACTCCGCCTGCTCGAGCGACGGGCAGCGCTCGGGCGTGGCGAACGTCGAGATCCAGGTGGACGCGATCACCAGGGCCAGTTATCCCCTGGCGGCGGTAGGCCGCTGCGTGCACGAGGTCGACTGGACCTACCGGACCGCCGACTACGGCCCGGGCGAGCACGCGGTCACCGTGATCGTCACCGACCACGTCGGCCATCGGCGCGCGCGCCACCTGCGCCCGATCTACGTCGCCGCGCCCGCGGCTGACGCCGGGGAGCCGGTAGAAGGCCTCGCCGCTGCGGCGGGGATCGCCGAGGAAAACGTCGAGCAGATCCCCTCGCCAAAGCCGAATCTGATGCCGATGTGGCGTGACACCGCGTCGCCCGGCAAGGGGTACTTCGGCTCGGGGTTCACCCAGCCGCGGGTGGCCGTCGGCGGAGGCCGGGTGTTCGTCAGCGGTCCCGGCGGCATCAAGAGCTTCGACGCCGCCGAGCCCGCGATCAGGCCGGTCGAGACGTTCACGTCTACGCCAGCGCCGGGTGGGATCGCCTACTACCGCGACCGGGTCTACGCCGTCGGCGATCACCGGATCGACGTGTACGACCCTGAAACCGGCGGCCGCCGCACAGATTTCGGCCAGGCAAGCCAGCGTTGCCAGGACGGCACGCTCGCCGCAGGTGGTGAGGCGGCCCAGGATGCGTGCGACGCTTCCGGGTTGAGCCTTAAGCGACCGCAGGGGATCGATGTCGCCTGGGGCAAGCTCTTCGTCGCCGACGAGGCGGGCGAAGCCAACGCCGACGTGGTCCGCGCGTACACCGCAGACACCGGGATCCCAATCGGACTATCGGCCAACGGCGATCCCAACCCCAGCTTCCGCGACGTCTCCACCGCGCCCGACCAGGGCCTGTTCTTCGACGGGCGCCGGGCCAGCAGCTGGCTGGCCGGGGCGACCATCCCCTGGTTCAACAGCGGCCCGCTGCTCGACGGCTACGAGGTCGGGACGCTGCCGCCCACGAGCCCCGCCGATCTCGATTGGTGCGAGTGCTACGACATCCGCGGCACCGACGCGGTCTGGGGCATGAACTGGCTGCTGGCCACGACCGGCAACGGCACCCTGATCGAGGAGTTCGGGCCGTCGGTCCGCAAGCGCATGTGGGCGCCCAAGCAGACCAACGGCAGCGTCAGCGACATCGCCTACCACAAGCGCGAGGAGCGAATCGAGGGCACCGGGGACCTGCTCGAGTCGAGCTGGATCAACCACACCCAGGAGCTGACGTTCGTGGCCAGCGACGCCGACATCTTCGTCATGGGCAACCAGGGGGAGCACTGGCTGGAGCAGGTGCGCAACCTCGACTACGTGCAGCTACTCGTGAACGACGTCCCGCTTCCGCACTCCATCAACGGCGTGCCCTCCGATGCCCAGCACAAGTCATACCTGCCCGGCGGGACCTTGACCTTCGACACCCACCTGCTCGAAAGCAACCCCATTGATCGCGATACCGGCGAGCCCCAGCCCTACACGCTCAAGCTCGTCGCACGTTTGACCAGCGGCAAGGTGCTGAGCCTGAAGAACCCAAACCTTCGCATCGACCACACCCCTCCCAGCGGGACCGTGGCGGGAATCGCGCGCGTTGTTCGCGAATCGGTGCTGGTTACGGGTTCGCTGGAGGATGCCCACAGCGGGCCGCGCGAGTGGCGTTTCCAGATCCGCAGCGCCGGGCAGAGCGCCTGGACCGACGTACCGTCATGTCCTGGAATTCTGGCTCCCGGGCCCTATGCCTGCAACTGGAACACCCGCGATCACCCGGATGGCCGCTACGAGGTTCACTCGCGGCTTACCGACCTGACGACGGACCAGCACGCCAACGTCGGCCCGAGCAACGTCGTGGAGACCATCATCGACAACCAGGCACCATCGCTCAGCGTGAGCGGTGGCCTATGGGACCGCTCCAACGGCAAGTCCACCTTCGAGTCGGAGCGTCCGCCGTTGCGGGTGGACGCAAGCGATCCCGCCTCCGGTGTGAGGCGCGTTGAGATCTTCATCGATGGCGTCCGCGCAGACGGCATCGAGCAGCCGTGCGAATCCGGGGGCTGCCCGATGCCGTTCTCCTACA
Organism: Solirubrobacteraceae bacterium; assembly: GCA_031177685.1. Lineage (GTDB taxonomy): Bacteria > Actinomycetota > Thermoleophilia > Solirubrobacterales > Solirubrobacteraceae > AC-38. Next base: position 148,265 of record JAPSGI010000004.1, read on the forward strand.
CTTTCAACCCGCAAGGCCACGGCACCGGGAGTCACACCGTGCGAGTCGTGGCAACCGACCATGCGGGCTGGCAGTCCGAGCGGTCCTGGTCGGTGTTCGTCCGGCGCAATCCGCCTGACGCCCCCGACGAATCGGCGACGGACCCTGCCGACCAGCCGGGACCGACCTCCCCCGAGCCTGACGAACCTGCCGACAACATCCCGCCCGGCGATGGTGCGATGTACGAGGGCGGTACGTACGCGCAGCCCGAGTGCGCCGACGACGACCCGTACCTGGTGATCGACCATCTCGACTACCCCGAGCCAGCCGGATCGCTCGCCATCGCGCCACTCCAGCTCATCGGCTCGCCTACGCCCGAGGCCGCGCTCACCCGGTACCTGGCGCAGACGGCTCTGCTACCGCCGATGCCGGCGACCGCCTTCACGCGGGCAACCGTGGCGGACGCGAGTGTTCTCTTCGTGGGGCTGCTGGGTGGAGCGCCGCGGGCCTGGCTGGAGGCGGAGAAGGCGCCCGATGGGTCGTGGATCGCGAGCCATCTCTTTGCGTGCTCGCAGTTCGTCGACTCGTACATCCCGGGGGTCCGGGATCAATGAGGCAACGGAGGCACCACATGTCGATTCACCTTCGCCAGCGCACGACGCTCGCGGCCTTGGCGATGCTGGCGGCGGGAGGGGTGACCCTCCTTGGGTCGCTCCTGCCGTCGCCGGCGGCCGCGCACCGTGCACGTCCCGCCTTTCCCGATGACCCGACGGCGGCCTACTCGGTCGACACCTACGAAGGCGCGAACTTGACTCCCCGCTGGTACTTCCACGACTCGATTCCCGGCGGGGCGACGACGGACAGCAGCTACAAGCAGGCGATACTCAGAAGCGACGCGCCCTGGAATGCGCTCGCGCGCACCTTCTCGTTTCGCAACGGCGGTCTACGTGAGCTGCCGCATGACCAGCCGTACGTCGACATCGCGTACGCTACGAACACCGGCGATCCTCGCTACCGCCGCTATTGCGACACCGTCGAACACGACAACCCCGATACGCCGGGTTGGGATCCCGAGCCCGTCAGTCTCATCTACTGGACCGACATTCCGGTAGGGCGGGATGGCAGCTCGGCGCCGCTCGGCGAGGCTACGACTTGCGTGCCCTTGGAGGGCGGCCGTCCCTACAAGTTCATCATGGGCCTGAACAGCACGTACACCTGGTATCGCAAGGCAAGCCCAAACGTCCCGGCACCAGTTCAGAACGACCCGTCGTTTGCGCTCAGCAAGTTCGACCTTCAGAGCGTGGCGACGCACGAGTTCGGCCACGCAACCGGGTGGGTGCGTCACTTCAGCGGTAAGAACAAGCTGCCGACCGAGGGAGCGAAGTGCAACGCCAGGGAGAAGGGCTTTGAGACCATGTGTGCGTTCATCCCGCCTGGAACGGCAAACGCACGGACGCTGCACAAGCATGACAAGGAGACGTTCAATAACGCCTATCCGCCTCGGTAGGGCGGCGCGACGAGGGGCTCCGTTCCTTGTCGCTGCTGTCGTACTAGCGGTGTCGGCGGCCGCGGCCCAAGCCAACATCGTGCTTCACAGGAGCATCCAGGGCGTCTCGATCGGGATGTCCAGCTCCTCGGTGCGGGAGCGTCTCGGCGCGCCCGATCGCACCGTGCGGCTGGCCGCTCGCGACGACAGCTATGCCCGTCGGCGCTGGACCTACGCCCGTGAACGTCTGCGGGTGGAGTTGGGCGACGTGTACGGCTATACGCAAGTGGTGGCGGTGCACACGACGAGTCCGTCCCAGCGGACGAAGCAGAGGCTGGGCGTAGGTTCGACCGAGACCGCGTTGAGGCGGGCGCTGAACGGCTTGATGTGCGTGGGTCCGGCCTTGCGACGCAACTGCGTCGTGTATCGCCCGCGCTCTCCGGACATGCGAACCCTCTTTGCGTTGGAAAGCGGGCGCGTCAAGCGAGTGCGGATCGATATCCGCCCGGCGCCGGCCTGATCCGAGCATGGCGAAGAGCTAGGCGGCGTTAATTGCCACGGCCGCGTCGGTTTGCGGTGGGCACGAGGAGCGGCGCGACGTGCGGCCGGTCGCCCGCACGCCGAGCCAGGCGGTGACGCTCTACAACCGGGCGATCCGGGCCGGCGACTACCCGGCCGCGTGCCGCCTGCTCACCGCGCGCGGACGGACGAGCGCGGTTCACGACGGGCGCCAAGCAGTGGGTCCGGGGAAGCGGAAGCCGTCGACCTGTGCAGCGAGCCTGCGTTTGCTCGCTCCGCCGACCCCCGAGAACCGGAAGCTGCGCGGCGCCCGCGTCGTGCGGGTGCGGCCGGAACCCGACGGGGGGGCCGGGTTCGTGGTGACCCAGCGGTTCGCGGACGGGATCGAGCTGGACGTGATCGTGAAACGCCGCGGCCGTAACTGGCTTGTCGTCGTCAGCCCGTACACCGCGTACGCCTAACCGGCCCGCGCCCCGCGGTCGTGCGCGGGCGCGCCGGGGCCGCCGCGTAGCCCTGCGCTAGGCTCGCGCGCACATGGCCGACCGCCCGCTCCCCCCGCCCGAGGTGGCCCGCGAGTGGCTCGAGACCATGACGCTGATCCGGCGCTTCGAGGAGCGCGCCGGGGAGATGTACGCGAAGGCCAAGGTCGGCGGGTTCCTGCACCTGGCGATCGGCGAGGAGGCGACGATCGTCGGGTCGGTCCGGGCCCTGCGCGAGACCGACTACCTGATCTCGACCTACCGCTCGCACGGGCACGCGCTGGCGCGCGGCACGGAGCCGGAGCGCGTCATGGCCGAGCTGTTCGGCAAGGAGGACGGCGTGTGCCGCGGGCGGGGCGGCTCGATGCACATGTTCGACCTGCCGCGCCGCTTCATGGGCGGCTACGGGATCGTGGGCGGCAACCTGCCGCTGGCCGCCGGGATGGCGCTCGCGTGCGACTACCTGGGGACCGAGGACGCGACGCTGTGCCAGTTCGGCGACGGCGCCGCCAACCAGGGCACGTTCGGCGAGACGCTCAACCTGGCCGCGCTGTGGCGGCTGCCCGTGGTCTTCATGGTCACCAACAACCAGTTCGGGATGGGCACGTCGCTGGAGCGCCACTCGGCCGTCACCGACCTGTTCAAGCGCGGCGAGGGCTACGGCGTACCCGGGATCCGCTGCGACGGGATGGACGTGGTCGACACGTACGAGACGACCTGCGAGGCGCTGCGCCAGGCCCGGGAGGAGCGCCGGCCCGTGCTGGTGGAGGCGATCACCTACCGCTTCCGCGGCCACTCCATGGCCGACCCCGAGGAGTACCGCACCAAGGAGCAGGTCGAGCAGTGGCGCCAGCGCGACCCGCTGACGACGTTCGGCGAGCGACTCAGCGCGGAGGGCGCGGTTCCCGAGCAGGAGCGCGAGGAGATCGACCGCCGCGCGATCGAGACCGTGGACGGCGCGGTCCTCTTCGCCGAGGCCTCGCCGTTCCCAGCCCCCGAGTCGCTGTACGACGACGTCTACGTGCTGGGCGATCAGGTCCAGGGCTGGTACTCGATCGACGAGCGCGCGGCGGGCGTGCAGCGCGGCGAGGACATCGGCCCGTGAGCGTCATGCGCTACCGCGAGGCGCTCAACGCCGCGCTGCGCGAGGAGATGCAGCGCGACGAGCGCGTCTTCTTGATGGGCGAGGACGTCGGAGTGTTCCAGGGCGCCTTCAAGGTGACCGCGGGACTGCTGGAGGAGTTCGGCGAGAAGCGCGTGCGCGACACCCCGATCTCCGAGAACACCATCGTCGGCATGGGCGTGGGCGCCGCGATGACCGGCCTGCGCCCCGTGGTCGAGCTGATGACGATCAACTTCTCGCTGCTGGCGATGGACCAGATCGTCAACCACGCCGCGCACATCCGCTACATGTTCGGCGGGCAGGTCAAGGTGCCGCTGGTCGTCCGCATGCCGCAGGGCGCCGGGCACCAGCTCGGGCCGACGCACTCCCACAGCTTCGAGGCGCTCTACCTCCAGGTGCCCGGGCTGCTGGTCGCCGTGCCCAGCACCGCCGCCGACGCCAAGGGCCTGCTCAAGGCGGCGATCCGCGACGACAACCCCGTGATCTTCATCGAGCACGAGTACCTCTACGGCCAGCGCGGAGAGGTGCCCGACGACGACGACCACGTGATGCGCTTCGGGCAGGCCGCGATCCGCCGCGAGGGCGGCGACGTGACGATCGTCGGGATCTCGCGCATGGCGGTCACCGCGCAGCGCGCCGCCGACCTGCTGGCGAGCGAGCACGACGTCGAGGCGGAGGTGATCGATCCACGCACGCTGCGCCCGCTGGACCTCGACACGATCCTCGACTCCGTGCGCAAGACCAACCGCTGCGTCGTGGTCGAGGAGGGCTGGCCGCACGGCGGCGTGGGGGCCAATCTCGCGGCGCTGATCCAGGAGCAGGCGTTCGACCATCTCGACGCTCCGATCGCCCGCGTGACGGGCGCCGACCTCCCCATGCCGTACTCCAAGCCGCTCGAGGAGATCGCCTATCCGCACGAGCCACAGATCGTGCAGGCTGTTCTTGCGACCTTCGGGGATGTATAAAGCAGGTGGGAGGGCGCCCGGAGAGGAGAGACACGGGGCCCCATATGGCTGCGACGCCTTCGCACACGACGGTCGCCCCGGCGCGGGCGGTCGACCGGGCGGCGGGCCACCTGCTGCTCGTCGAGGACAACGTCGGCGACGCCGTGCTGGTGCGCGAGATGCTGCGCACCGCGCTGCACGACCGCTTCGAGGTTGTCCACGCGAGCCGGCTTTCGCAGGCGTGCGAGCGCCTGGAGGAGGGCGGGACGGCGTGCGTGCTGCTCGACCTGTCGCTGCCGGACGCGCAGGGCCTGGAGTCGGTGACGCGGGTCCGCGCCGCGGCGCCCGACGTTCCGATCGTGGTGCTCACGGGCCTGGACGACGAGCGGCTCGCGATCAGCGCCGTGCAGGAGGGCGCGCAGGACTACCTGATCAAGGGGCGGGTCGACGACCACCTGATCTCGCGCTCCGTCCGCTACGCGATCGAGCGCAAGCGCGCGGAGGTTCAGCTCGCCCATCAGGCGCTGCACGACCCGCTCACGGGACTGCCGAACCGCACGCTGTTCCTCGACCGCCTCGCGCTGGCGCTCGCGCGCGTGCAGCGGCGGCCGTCCGCGGTGGCGGTGCTGTTCCTCGACCTCGACCGCTTCAAGGTCATCAACGACTCGCTCGGGCACGAGACCGGCGACCGGCTGCTCGTGGAGGTCGCTGCGCGCCTGTCCGCGGTGCTGCGCCCCGGCGACACGGTCGCGCGCTTCGGGGGCGACGAGTTCACGATCCTGTGCGACGACATCGACGGTGCGCGCGACGCGATCACGATCGCCGAGCGCGTCGGGGAAGCCGTGGCCGCCCCGTTCGTGCTGGAGGAGACCGAGGCGTTCCTAACCGCCAGCGTGGGCATCGCGATGGCCGACGAGCCGGACGCGCGCGCGGCATCCCTGATCCGCGACGCCGACGCCGCGATGTACCGCGCCAAGGAGAAGGGCAAGTCGCGCTTCGAGCTCTTCGACGCCGTCATGCGCGCGCGCGCAGTCGAGCGCCTGGAGGTGGAGAACGCGCTGCACCGCGCCGTCGAGCGCGACGAGCTGCAGCTGCACTACCAGCCGATCTACGACATCGCCACGCGCACGATCGTGGGCGTCGAGGCGCTGGCGCGCTGGCGGCATCCCGTCCGCGGCCTCCTCATGCCCGAGCAGTTCGTCGCGCTGGCCGAGGAGACCGGGCAGATCGTGGAGGTCGGCGACTGGGTCCTGCGCCAGGCGTGCCTCCAGCACCGGCGCTGGCGCCGCGAGCGGCCGGACGCGCCGCCGCTGCGTCTCTCCGTCAACCTCTCGGCGCGGCAGCTGCAGCAGAAGTCGCTGGTGGCCGACGTGGCGTGCGCCCTCGCGGACACCGGGATGGATCCGGCGAACCTGTGCCTGGAGATCACCGAGAGCGTCGTGGTCGAGGAGACCGAGGCGGCGCTGCAGGCGATCGAGGCACTGCGCGCCGAGGGCGTGCTGATCGCGATCGACGACTTCGGGACCGGCTACTCCTCCTTGCGGCTGCTCAAAGACCTGCCCGCCAACATGCTCAAGATCGACCGCTCGTTCGTGGCGGGACTGGGACGCGACGCGCAGGACACGCCGATCGTGCAGACGGTCATCCGGCTGGCCGACGCGCTCGGGCTGCAGGCCGTGGCCGAGGGAGTGGAGACTCCGGAGCAGCTCGCGGAGCTCGTCGCGGCCGGGTGCGGGCTCGCGCAGGGCTACCACTTTGCGCGTCCGGCGGAGGCGTCGGTGATCTCCCGGCTGCTGGCCGGCGCTCCGCAGTTGTAGCCTGCCGGGCACATGAGCGAGATCGTGATGCCGCGCCTGTCGGACTCGATGGAGGAGGGAACCATCGTGCGCTGGCTGGTGTCCGATGGGGCTTCGGTCTCGCGGGGCGAGGAGATCGTGGAGATCGAGACGGACAAGGCGACCATGGCCTATGCCGCCGATGCCTCTGGGGTGATCTCCTTTGTGGCTTCGGAGGGGGATACGTTGCCTATTGGTGCTCCGATCGCTCGGGTCGGCGATTCGGATTCCGGGGACTCGGCCGGGGCGGTGGGCGCGGAGGAGGATTCCCCGGCTCCGGTCAGACAAACGACGGCTCCCTCCGCCGGGGAACCGTCCTCCGCGCCCCTTTCGTCGGCTGCTGCGCCTGAGCGGGTCGCTCCTTCGGTTGGTGGTGACGGGAACGGGCGCGCGCGGGTGAAGGCTTCTCCTTTGGCTCGCCGGTTGGCTTCGGAGCATGGGGTCGATCTGGCTTCGCTGTCCGGCACTGGGCCTGGTGGGCGGATCGTGCGGGCCGATGTGGAGGCCGCTTCGGGCGCCGGACCTGCTCCGGCCGAGGCTGCTCCCGCTCCCGCCGCCGCTCCCGCCGCTCCTTCTGCCGCGGGCGCCAAGGGCGAGGTGGAGGTTGTCGAGCTGTCGCGGGTTCAGCAGGTCGTGGCTCGGCGGATGGCCGAGTCGCGGGCGACGGTTCCGGACTTCACGCTGCAGGCCGACGTCGACATGGAGCAGGCCTGGGCCGGGCGGGCGGCTTTGAAGGCCGCGGCGGGTGAGGGTGCGGTCGTGCCGTCGTTCAACGATCTGATCGTCAAGGCCTGTGCCGTGGCGTTGCGGGAGTTCCCGCGGGCCAATGGCGCGTACCGCGATGGGCGCTTCGAGCTGTACTCGCGCGTGAACGTCGGGGTCGCCGTGGCGGTGCCGGACGGGCTCGTGGTGCCGACGGTGTTCGACGCCGATCGCAAGACGCTCGGCGAGATCGCGCGCGAGTCGCGGGCGCTTTCGACCAAGGTGCGCGAGGGGACGATCACGCCGCCCGAGCTGTCGGGCGCGACGTTCACCGTGTCGAACCTCGGCATGTACGGCGTGCGCGAGTTCGTCGCGGTGATCAACCCGCCGCAGGCCGCGATCCTGTCGGTCGGGGCGGTCGAGGAGCGGCCGGTCGTGCGGGACGGGGCGGTCGTGCCGGGGCGGCGCATGAGCGTGGCGCTGGCCTGCGACCACCGGATCCTCTACGGGGCCGACGCCGCGCAATTCCTCGCGCGCGTGCGCGCGCTGCTCGAAGCTCCCCTCGGCCTGGCCTAGGGCGAGTACTGCCCGTTGCGGGCGAAGGACTCGTTGGGCTCGCGGTTGCGGTCGACGCGGATGCCCGGCGGATGCTGGTCGGTGTTGACGAACACGCACAGGGCGCGGCGGGGGTCCGGTCCCGGCACGCACGTCCGGTACAGGTCCGCGCCGAGGATCAGGGAGTTCGCGCGGCTGACGTTGCGCCGGTAGGCCGGCGGCGCCTCGGTGAGGATCCAGCGCCGGGCGGCCGCCGACTGCGACGAGAAGTCCGCGCGACTCTCGTCCACCGCCGGCCGGTGAACCAGCCCCGCGATCAGCACGGCCCCGAAGACGCCGAGCACGCACACCGCCCCGGCGTAGTCGTGCGCGACGATCGGCGGCAGGTCGCGCCGGCGGCGGCGCAGCAGCCAGCCGCCCATCCGGCCCAGCACCGCCACGGCGACCAGGTTGAACACGGCCGCGAGGATCAGCGCGGGTACCAGCTCGGTGCCGTCGCCCGCGATCGGCTGGCGGTTGATCAGGATCCCGTCGGCGACGGTGAACACGGCGAACGACGGCCACATCCAGGCGCCGCGCATCCGCCAGCGCAGCCTGCTCCAGGCGACCTCCATGCGGGGAGGGTAGGGGCCCGGAGTATCGTCCTGGGGGTGACGGAGCTGCTGGTGTGCGAGCTGGGGGTGGTCGAGTACCGCGAGGCCCTGGGCCTTCAGCAGCGCGTGCGCGCGCGCCGGCAGGCGGACGAGCTTCCCGACGTCCTGCTGCTGCTCGAGCACCCGCCGGTCTACACGCGCGGGCGCCGCACGGGCCCCGGCGAGCTGCCGATGGGCGAGGACTGGTACCGCGCCCAGGGCATCGACGTGGTCGACACCGACCGCGGCGGGCGCGTCACCTACCACGGGCCCGGCCAGCTGGTCGGCTACCCGATCGTGCGCGTCGACGACGTGCTCGCCTACGTGCGACGGCTGGAGACCGCCATCGTCGCCGCGCTGGCCGAGTGCGGCGTGACCGCGCACACCCGCACCGCCGAGGGAGCGGACTTCACCGGCGTGTGGGTGCAGGACCGCAAGATCGCGTCAATCGGCGTCCACGTGTCGGGCGGTGTGACCACGCACGGGTTCGCGGTCAACGTGCGCAACGACCTGCAGCCGTTCGAGTGGGTCGTTCCGTGCGGGCTGGAGGGCGTGCGGATGACCTCGCTGATCGAGGAGCGCCGCGACCCCGGCCCCGGCGCCATCCACGAGTTCCGCACGATCATGACCCAGTGCTTCGCGGCGGCCTTCGACCGCGCCGGGCGCGCGGTCGCGCCCGCTGAGCTGGAGGGCGCGGGGGTACCCTCTTCCTGATGGCTACGCGATCGCGCTCCAACCCCGGCGGCATGGACGTCCTGAAGGTCCTCGGGTCGGACGTCCGCCCCTTCCGCGAGCGCAAGCCGCCGTGGCTGAAGGTGCCCGCCCCCGGCGGCGCGCGCTACCGCGAGCTGCAGGCGCGCATCGAGGACGAGGGGCTGCACACCGTCTGCCAGGAGGCCGCCTGCCCCAACATCGGCGAGTGCTGGGAGCGGGGCACCGCCACCTTCATGATCCTGGGCGACACGTGCACGCGGCGCTGCGGGTTCTGCAACGTCAAGACGGGCAAGCCGACGTTCCACGACCCGCTGGAGCCCGCCCGCGTGGCGCGGCAGGTGGCGCGGATGGGATTGCGCCACGCCGTGATCACCAGCGTCGATCGCGACGATCTCCCGGACTACGGCGCCAGCGCGTTCGTGGGCGTCATCCGACAGATCCGCCGCCAGGCCCCGGGCTGCCAGGTCGAGGTCCTGACGCCGGACTTCCGCGGAGTCGAGATGCCCCTGGCCAAGGTGATCGCCGAGCGCCCGGACGTCTTCAACCACAACGTCGAGGTCGTCCCGCGCCTGTATCCCGTCGCGCGCCGCGGGTCGGAGTTCCTGCGCTCGTGCCGGGTGCTGCGCAACGCGCGCGAGATGGGCGAGGGCGAGGTCGTGACGAAGTCCGGGCTCATGGTCGGGCTGGGCGAGACGCACGAGGAGATGGTCGAGACGTTCGGCATCCTGCGCGAGCACGGCGTCCAGGTGATCACGGTCGGGCAGTACCTGCGGCCCACCGAGCGCCATCTGCCGGTCGTGCGCTACTGGCACCCCGACGAGTTCGAGGCGCTCCGGCAGGCCGCGCTGGACCTCGGCTTCGACAACGTGGCGGCGGGACCGCTCGTGCGCTCCAGCTACCACGCGGACGAGCACGTCCCCCAGGCGCGCCCGGGCGTCGGGCCGGTGGCCGCCGCGACGTGAGGCGCTGGGCGCCCGCGGCGGCGCTGGCTGTCGCGGCGGCCGGGATCTTCGCGCCCCCGGCGCCCGCGGCGACCGCCGTCGTGGTCGGCGTCCAGGAGTCGGCCGCGGCTCCCTCGCGCGGCGTCGTGCGCTACCGCGCCGCTCCCGGGGAGGCCAACCGCCTGACCGTGTTGCCCGTGGCCGGCCAGCCGCATGCCGTGGAGCTGCGCGAGGCGACGGTCCCGATCGCACCCGGCCCGGGCTGCACGGCGCTGGAACCCGTGGCCGTGCGCTGCGACGGCCGGGCGGCCACGTCCGCGTTCGGGCGCCCCTCCACCGGACTGCAGGGCGTGGTCGCGCAGCTGGGCGACGGCGACGACGAGGCGGCGAGCCGGTTCGAAGAGCCCGCTCCCGGACTCGACCTGGCGGGCGACGACGGGGCCGACCGGCTGGTCGGAGGCGGCGCGGGCGAGGTCCTGCGCGGCGGCGCGGGCGACGACGTGCTGCGCGCGGGCGCCGGCGGCGACGTCGCGGCCGGCGGGCCGGGTCGCGATCGCGTCGCCACGGGCGCGGGCGACGACGTGGTGGAGGAGGACGACGAGGGCGCGCGCCCTGGCCGCGACGCGATCGACGGCGGACCCGGGACCGACAAGCTCGAGTACCGCACGCGCCGGCGTGGCGTGACCGTCGACCTGGCGCGCCGCCGCGGCGCCGACGGCGACGCGCTCCGGGACATGGAGAGCGCCGGCGGCGGCCGCGGCGACGACGTGCTGCGCGGCTCGTCCGCGGCCAACGAGCTGCGCGGCGGGGACGGCGACGACCGCGTCCAGGGACGCGGCGGGCGCGACACCCTCTTCGGCGACCCGGGCCGCGACGCCCTCTCGGGCGGCGGCGGGCGCGACGACCTGAACCTCGCGGACGGCGTGCGCGACGGCCCGGAGGCCGAGGGCGACCGCGCGCGCTGCGGCACCGGGAGCGACGTCGTGCGCGGCGTGTTTGCGGCCGACCGCCTGGCCGCCGACTGCGAGCGCGCGCTCGTGGAGGGAGAGACGCCCGACTTCTTCTCCGTGCTCGTGTCCCAGCCGCTGCGCGCCCGGCGCAGCGGGACGGTCGCGATCCGGCTGGCCGACGCGGGCGGGGACGCGCCCTTCCGCGGGCGCGTGGCGCTGCGCTTCAACGGCCTGCTGCTGGGCCACCCCAGCCGGGTCGTGGCGCTGCGCCGCGACGGACGCGCCACGGCACGCGTCCGGCTCGTGTCGGCCGCCCTGGCGCGCCTGCGCGAGTCGCGCCGCCTCACCGTGCAGGTCGTGGTCGGGGACGCGTCCTTCACCACGACGCTGCGCGCCCCGCTGGCGGGGCGCGGCATCGGCGGCGGGACGCCGGCCTAGGCGGCCACGAGCGCGGACACGTGAGCGACGTCGCCGGCCTCGGGCGCGGAGTCGTAGGCGGCGGCGACCTCGCCGGAGTCGCGGCGGACGGCCAGCACGAGCGGCGTCTGGCGCACGCGGTAGCGGCGGGCGAGGTCCGGGCGCTCCTTGACGTCGATGCGCAGGTAGGGCGTGTCCGCCGCGTCCAGCGCCTCCACCCAGGCCCCGCACGCCAGGCAGTAGGGGCTCGTGAAGATCACCGCGGCGTTGCCGGGCACGCGCTCGAGGCCGAAGTCCTCGAGGTCGACGCGATCCGGCGCGTCCTGCGTCTCGCGCAGCCAGCGCGACGCCCCCCACGCCGCGAAGACGATCGCGACCACGATCCCCGCGAGCAGCCAGCGGTCCATCTCAGGCGGGGTAGCGGTTCACGGTCACGCCGCGCGCGCGCGCGAGCCACAGGTATGCCTCGCAGCCCATGCACAGCCCCGTGGTCGCCGCCAGCAGCGCGAGCCCGGCCACCACGAGCGTCAGCGCCCACCCGACCGTCGCCGCGCCCAGCAGGAAGGCGGCGGTCGCGGCGCCCAGGAACAGCGCCCCCACCATGTTGGCGAAGCGCGGCGGGCGCGCGTCCTCCAGCCGGCCCTCGCCGAAGCGTGGCTGCACCAGCTCGAAGTACGCGAGGCACGGCAGGCACCAGCGCCGCCCGATCGTCAGGCCGATCGCGAGCTGCGCGGCGAGCACGCCGGGGAGCCATTCCAGCTCGAACACGAAGGCGAGCAGGGCGAGCGTCCCGATGACCGCCTGGTTGAAGCGGGGCGCGCGCGAATCGATGACGTCGAGGTCGCGGTAGGGATCGGCGGTACGGCCTCCCATGTCGATCCAGTATGCCAAGCTGGCCCCGCCGCCCGGCCGTGTTCCCGATCAAGGACAACATCCCCACCGACCGCTTCCCGGCGGTCACCCTCGTGCTGATCGCGATCAACGTGATCGTGTTCCTCTTCTGGCAGCAGCCCAGCGGGTTCAGCGGCGTCGACGACGTCAAGGTCGTCGAGTACGGCGCGATCCCCTTCGAGCTCACGCACCCGGGGGAGCACTGCGAGATCGCCGGCTCCTCGCTGAGCTGCGGCGAAAGGACGACCGGCGACGCGCCGACGCCGCTCACGGTCCTCACCTCGATGTTCATGCACGGCGGCTTCCTGCACCTGGGCGGCAACATGCTGTTCCTGTGGATCTTCGGCAACAACGTCGAGGACTCCATGGGCGCGGTGAAGTACGTCGTCTTCTACCTCGTGGGCGGAGCGGCCGCGCTGGGGGGCCAGGTCGCGTTCGACCCGGACGCGCAGGTGCCGACGATCGGGGCGTCCGGGGCGGTGGCCGCGGTGCTCGGGGGCTACATCCTGCTGCACCCACGCGCGCGCGTCCTTACGCTGATCTTCATCGTCTTCTTCGTGACGATCATCGAGATACCGGCGGTGATCATGCTCGGGCTGTGGTTCCTCGAGCAGGCGTTCTTCGCGGCCGCCGAGCTGAGCGACCCGCTGGGCGGCGGCGGGGGCATCGCCTACTGGGCGCACATCGGCGGCTTCGTCTTCGGGCTGGCCGCCATCAAGCTGTTCGCTCGGCGCCGGCGGGAGCCGGCGCTCTGATGCAGGCGCGCGACGTCATCCTCGGGGTCGTCCTGGTCTTCATCGTCGGGCTGGGCGGACTGACGATCGAGGTGGCGATCGACGAGGGCGTGGACGTCCTCACCGTCCTCTCGCTGCTGGTGCTGGCCCTGTTCGGCTTTGGCATCGTCGGCGCGCTGCGCCATCCTCCGCAGTGAGGTGACGGTCCGCTACACCGCGTTCGTGCTCGCCGTGCTGATCGCGTGCGGCGCCGTGTTCGCGCGGGCCTACGACGTCGGGGGCGGAGAAGGCGTGGACGGCACGCCGGCCGCGCAGGCGGGGTCGCAGCGGCCGGCCCCCTACGCCACCGCCCGCTCGCGCGTGCGCCTGCACCCGCGCTTCAAGCGCGCACCGCGCGCCGCGCTGCTGTGGGACGTGCGCAGCGGCCGCGTGCTGTGGAGCCGGCGCCCGTACGCGCGCCGGCCGGTGGCCAGCCTGGCGAAGATGATGACCGCGCTGGTGGTGGACGAGCGCGCGCGCTGGTCGGAGCGCGTACGGATCGGCCGGCGCGCCAAGGCGGCCCCGGGCTCCGCCGTCGGGCTGCTGCCGCCGGGGCGGCGCGTCCGCCTGCGCACGCTGATGTACGGGCTGATGCTGCCCTCGGGCAACGACGCGGCGGTCGCGCTGGCCGAGCACGTGGGCGGGAGCGTCCCGCGCTTCGTCGCCGCGATGAACGCCCGGGCGCGCGCATTCGGGCTGCGCTGCACGTCGTTCTCGTCGCCCGACGGCTACGAGGACCGCGGCAACGAGTCCTGCCCCCGCGATCTGGCCGTGGTGGCGCGCGAGCTCCTGCGCCGCCCGCGGCTGGCCCGCGTGGCGCGCAGCCGCTACGCGTCGTTCCGGGGACTGCTGCCGCACACCGACAAGGTGCGCGGCAAGACGATCACGGTCTGGAAGCCCGGGCGCCTGCACATGGGCAGCCACAACCCGCTGCTGCGCGCCGGCTACCGCGGGACCACCGGCGTCAAGACCGGCTACACCGACGCGGCGGGCCGCTGCTTCGTGGGGACGGCGCGGCGCGGGCGCCGCCACCTGGGGATCGTGCTGCTCGGCTCGCCCGACCCCGGCGGGCAGGCCCAGCGGCTCCTCGACCGCGGCTTCCGCGCCCTGCGTGACGCGCCGCACACCCCGCGCGCGTGACCGGGCGCGCGCGGTGGGGTAACTGAACGGCGGCGGACACCTAAAGGAGCGAGAGATGCAAGAGCGGCGGATCACCCTGCACGGCCACGAGGTGACGTACCGGACCGCCGGCGACGGCGAGCAGGTCCTCGTCCTGATCCACGGGATCACCGGCAGTTCGCAGACGTGGGCCGACGCCCTGCCGGCCCTGGCCGAGCACTACACGGTCGTCGCCCCCGACCTGCTCGGGCACGGTCAGTCGGCCAAGCCGGTGGGCGACTACTCGCTGGGCGCCTACGCCTCGGGGATCCGCGACCTGCTGGGCGCGCTGGGCCACGAGCGGGCCACCGTTGTCGGCCACTCGCTGGGCGGCGGGGTGGCCATGCAGTTCGCCTACCAGTTCCCCGAGCGCTGCGACCGGCTGGTGCTCGTGTCCAGCGGCGGCCTGGGCCGCGAGGTGCACCTCCTTCTGCGCGCCGCGACGCTCCCCGGCGCCGAGTTCGTGCTGCCGGTCATCACGGCGGCGTACGTGGCCTCGGTGGGCGACGCGGTGGGCGGCTTGCTGAGCCGCGTGGGACTGCGCGGCGCGCCGGACCTGGAGGAGATGTGGCGCGGGTTCGCGTCGCTGTCCGACGTGGAGGCCCGCGCCGCCTTCGTCCACACGCTGCGCACGATCGTCGAGCCCTCCGGCCAGCGCGTGAGCGCGCTGGACCGGCTCTATCTGGCCGCCGAGATGCCCATGCTGCTGATCTGGGGCGCGCGCGATCCGATCATCCCGGTGTCGCACGGTGAGGCGGCGGCCGCCGCCGCGCCGGGGAGCCGGCTCGTCGTCTTCCCGGGAGTGCGTCACTTCCCGCACCGCGAGAAGCCCGCGCGCTTCCTCGAGGAGGTCATCGGCTTCATGGAGTCCACCGCGCCCGCCGACGTGCAGGAGGAGCGCTGGCGCGCATTGCTGCGCTTCGGCGCGGCCGGCTCCGCGCCCCAGCCGGCGCGGTAGGCTTCGGCCGGTTGATTGGCCGGTCAGCCAGGACTTCGTAGGAAGGGGAATCCGTGGACCTCAACGACACGCCGCAGCAGGCCGAGTACCGCGCGAAAGTGCGCTCGTGGCTGGAGGAGCACAAGCACGAGGCGCCGGTGCTCCAGGGCGAGGGCGCGATCGAGGACGAGCACGAGGCGGTCGAGGCGCACCGCGCGTGGCAGCGCAAGCTGGCCGAGGCCGGGCTGACCGGGGTCACCTGGCCCACGGAGTACGGCGGGCAGGGGCTCGGGCCGCTCGAGCAGGTCATCGTCAACCAGGAGATCTCCCGCGCTGGCGTGCCCGGCATCCTCGATGCGATCGGCGTCGGGATGCTCGGCCCGACGATCATCGCCCACGGCACCGAGGAGCAGAAGCAGCGCTATCTGGCGGCGATGCTGCACGGCGACGAGGTGTGGTGCCAGCTGTTCTCCGAGCCGGCCGCCGGCTCCGACCTGGCGGGTATCCAGTCGCGCGCCAAGCCCCAGGACGACGGCTCGTGGGTCCTCAACGGCCAGAAGGTCTGGACCACCAACGCCCAGTTCGCTTCCTTCGGGCTGCTGCTCGCGCGCACCGATCCGGACGTGCCCAAGCACAAGGGCCTGACGATGTTCATCGTCCCCATGGACGCCGAGGGCGTGACCGTGCGCGGCCTGCGGCAGATCACCGGCGACGCCGAGTTCAACGAGGTCTTCTTCGACGACGTCGCGCTCGACCCCGACCTGGTCGTCGGACCGGTGAACGGCGGCTGGGGCACCGCGCTGACCACGCTGATGTTCGAGCGCCTGACGATCGGCGGCGGCGGTGAGGGGATGGGCTACCGCGCCGACCGCTTCGCCCGCGCGCTGGCGTCCGATCCCGCCGCGGTGCGCGACCCGGAGGTGCGCAAGCGCTTCGGCGAGCTGGCCACCGACCTGCTGGCGCTGCGGTTCACCGGCTACCGGATCCTCACCGCGCTGCAGCGCGGCCAGATCCCGGGGCCCGAGGCGGGGATGGGGAAGGTGACCGTGGTCAACGCGGCCGTCGCCGCCGGCGACCTGATCGCCGACGTGATCGGCCCCGACGCGTTCTCGCTCGACGACGAGTGGAACTACCTGATCTCGTTCCTGCCCGGCCTGAAGTCGGCGGGCGGCACCGAGGAGATCCTGCGCAACACGGTGGGCGAGCGGGTGCTCGGCCTGCCGCCCGAGCCGCGGCTGGACAAGGGCATCCCGTTCTCGGAGCTGCGCGACAAGGAGCGCGAGGCGGCGGGGGCGAGCGCATGAACTTCGAGCTCTCCGACGAGCAGCGCGCCCTGCAGGAGGCCGCCCGCGGGGCGCTGTCGCGGCACAAGACGCTGGAGGCGGCGCGCGACGCACTGGACGGCGGCGAGCGGCTGGACCTGTGGGACATGGCGCGCGAGGTCGGCTGGCCGGGCCTGCTGGTGTCCGAGGAGCACGGCGGCGCGGGCCTGGGCGGGCTGGACGCGATGCTCGTGCTGGCCGAGTGCGGGCGCGTGCTGGCCTCGGTCCCGCTGCTCGGCCACGTGCCGGCGACCGCCGTCCTCGACGCGGCCGGCTCGCACGCCGAGCTGCTCAGCGCCTTGGCCGACGGGGAGCGGCGCGCCGCCTTCGCGGGCGCCCAGCCTCCGGGCGACCTGTCGCAGGAATGGACGGCGGACCCCCGCCGCGGCCATGCGCGCGTCCCGGCTCCGCGCGCCGAGGTGGACGGCGACGCCGCCGTTGTGACCGGCGAGGTGGCGTGGGTGCCGGACGCCCCGGGGGCGGACGTGCTGGTGGTGGCGGTCGTGGACGCCGACGGCGCGGCGCGCGCCGTCCTGGTCGACGCGGGCGCGCAGGGCGTGACCGTCGAGCCGGTCGTGCGCTACGACGCGACGCGGCTGCTGGGCCACGTGCGCCTCGACGGCGCGCGCGGCGAGGTGCTGGCGGCGGCGGACACCGAGCTGGCCGCGGCGTGGTACCTCGGTCAGGGCCTGCTGGCCGCCGAGTCGCTGGGCGCGGTGGAGCGCGCGCTGGAGGTCTCGGTCGAGTACGCCAAGGAGCGCTTCACCTTCGGCCGTGCGATCGGCTCCTACCAGGCCGTCAAGCACGCGCTGGTGGAGGTCCTGCGTCGCCAGGAGAACGCGCGCTCGCTCATGTACTACGCGGGCTGGGCGCGGCAGGACGCGCCGGCCGAGTTCCCGCTGGCGGCCAGCGCGGCGCGCGTGGCCGCGGGCCGGGCGCTGGACTTCGCCGCGCGCGAGCTGATCTCCGTCCACGGCGGCATCGGGGCGACGTGGGAGCACGACGCGCCGTACTACTTCCGCCGTGCGCAGCTCTCGCGCCGCCTGCTGGGCGGGATGGGCAGCGCGACCGACCGCGTGGCGGGCGAGCTGCTCGGCCAGGCCGCGGCCTAGATGGTTGCTTCCATGGCCCGCGCGCCCGCAGGTGCGTGGCTCGTGGATGCGCGGCGCCGCGGGACGAAGGGGGACAGTGGCAGAGCCACGGCCCCTTCGGCACGTGGCGTCCGCGCGCCGCGAGACGCGTACATGCGGGCGTGGGGGTCGTGGAATCGGCCATCTAACGGTCCGCGAGCGTCCGGCGGCCGATCCGGTTGACGATCGGCAGCAGCGCCGTGCGCGGGGTGATCCGGCCGGCCTGGGCGGTGATGCGGTGCGGCAGTCCGGTGAACACGACGCGCTTGCCGGACAGCATCCCCTCGACGCCGGCCCGCGCCACCGTCCGCGCGTCCTGCATGAGGAAGCCCGGGAGCGTGGCCGCGACGTCGTCCACCCCGGCCTCCTCGGCGAACTCCGTGGCGACGGGACCCGGGCACAGGACGGTCATCGAGACGCCCGTGCCGGCCAGCTCGCCGGCCACGGACTCGCCGAAGGACTGCACGAACGCCTTGGTGGCCGAGTACGTCGCGTTCCAGGGCGACGGCTGGTAGCCGGCGAGCGAGCCGACCTGCAGCACGGCTCCGGCGCCGCGCTGCACCATCGCCGGCAGGAAGGCGCCGGTCAGGTCCACCAGCGCGACGCAGTTGAGCTGCACCATCGCGGCCTCGCGCTCACGGTCGAGCTCCCACAGCCGCCCGAACGACCCGTAACCGGCGTTGTTGCACAGCCCGGCGACGTGCTTGCCCGAGCTCTGTACCGCCTCGATCAGCGCGGCGCGCTCGTCGCTTTGGGCCAGGTCGCAGTCGTGCACGAGCACGTCCACGCGATGCGCGTCGCGTAGCTGGGCGGCCAGCTCGTCGAGCCGCTCGCGCCGCCGCGCCACCAGCACCAGACCGTGCCCGCGCCGCGCCAGCTCCCGCGCCAGCTCCGTCCCGATGCCCGCCGAGGCGCCGGTGACGAGGACCGTCTCGTCGGGCTGGGGCGCCGGGAGGCTCACCGCTCCAGTATCCCGCGCACCGCGCAGCCCGCGCGCCGCTCTACCCTGTACGGAGCATCCGGGGGCGTGGTGCTAACGGGAACACACCGCCTTTGCAAGGCGGAGTTGGGGGTTCGATTCCCCCCGCCTCCATCGCGAAGGTTGCGTGGCTGCGGCGGAGCTATCCCTTCGTCGAGTCGCTCCGATACCTTCCGGTCGTGGTCGCGCCAGATGTCGTCGAACTCGCGGGGCGCCGGCTCGTCCAGGCGGCAAGGAAGCCCGCCCGCGTGGTCTTGTTCGGTTCGCACGCCCGCGGCGACGCGGGCCCGGACAGCGACTTGGACTTCTTGGTGATCGAGCGAGACGTCCCGGACCGTCATGCCGAGATGGTGCGGCTGGGGCGCGAGCTGCGCCCGCTCGGCGTGCCCGTCGACATCGTGGTCGTCAGCGAGGCATACGCGAAGGAGTGGGCGGCGGTGGAGGGGTCGATGGTGCACGCGGCGCTGACGGAAGGCCGCGAGCTCGATGTCGCCGCGTGATCGGCGCGATCTCGCGCGTGCGCTGCTGGAGCGCGCCGCCGGCGACGAGGCTCTGGTTCGTCGGGTGCTGGACGACTCCGAGATTCCGGACGCGATCATCGGCTTCCACGCGCAGCAGGCGGCCGAGAAGCTGATCAAGGCGGTACTCGCGGCCCGTGGAGTGGCGTTCGCGAGGACGCACGCACTGGGCTATCTGATCGGCCTCGTCGAATCGCACGGAATCGATGCGCCGCCCTCGCTTGGGGGCGCCGACGTACTCAGTCCGTGGGCAGTCGACTTTCGCTACGAGACGGAGTCCGAGCCGGCGCTCGACCGTCGTGCCGCGCTCGATCTCATCGAAGAACTCAGACGGTGGGCGATGGACGAAGTCGCCGGCTGAGCCAGCCGTCACGCGCGTCTGGGTCACTCGGGTTCTGCGTCGGCCGCGGTGACGCCCGGGCGTGTCCACTGGGGCACCGGGCGACCGCCGTTTCGGGGTCCCGTCGGCGCGCCGTGCTCGTCGGTGCGCAGGAAGGAGTGGGTCGGGAACTGTGGCCACCCCTCGGGCGAGTCCTCCCACTCCTCGCGGCGTCCGTAGGCGGTCATGTCGAGCAGCCCGAACACGGGATTCATCACCTCGTCGCCGCGGCCGGTCGTCCAGTACGTCAGGTAGATCTTGTCCTCGCGGCGCAGGTAGCAGGAGATCCGGCCGGCGATGCCCACGGTGGGGTCGTCGAGGTGGGCGTTGGAGTACCACGGCGCCGTGTAGCCCATGAAGTCGCGGAATGCCGCGATCTCCTCGTACGGGCCGTCGGCGAGGATGGCGAAGGTGATTCCGTTGGCGTTGAGGTAGGCCGCGTCGGCGGCGTCCCCCATCGGCCAAGCGTTCCTGGTGCAGCCCTCGCACTGCCATTCCCAGGGCTCCCCGTCGTAGAACATGTGGCTGTAGACGATCAGCTCGTCGCGGCCCTCGAAGACGTCGCCGAACGGGACCGGGCCGTCGGGGCCGACGACGGTGGTGTCGGGCGGCACCTGCGTCATGGGCAGCCGGCGCCGGGCCGCGGCGATCGCATCGCCTTCGCGCGTGTGTGCCTTCTCGCGCTTGCGCAGCTCGAGGAGCGCTCGCTCGAAATCGTCGTGGTCGGTGACGGGCGGGGCTGGCTCGTCGGGCACTTCCCACAGCGTAGTTGGGGCACGACCCTGGGCGCCCGCGGGGAAGCGGGCGCCCGGGGACGTTGCGCGACTACGCCGGCTGCGGCACCCCTGTGAGGTCGCCCGCCGTCAGCATGCGCACCTCGAACACCGTGCGGCTGGCCGACTGCAGCGAGTGGCCGCCCTGGGCGTACGCGGGCGCGAGGCGGTCCGCGAAGAAGCGGTCCAGCGCGTCCCGCGAGTCCCAGACGCTGATCATCCGCCAGCCGGGATCCGTGGGCCCGCCGAACACGAGCCTTGCCCCCTCCGGCGGGACGGGGCCGGTGCCCGCCACGTGGTCGATGATCTCCTTCGCCTGCTCCGGGCGCAGCTCCGGGTTGTCGACGATCACTCCGATGGCCATGGTGGCTCCTTCGTCTCGATCTCCCGCTGTTGCGGCTGATCGCAACCTAGGCGCGGGGCGACGCCGGGTCATCAGTGCAATTGCGCAATCGCTACGGAACGCGCTCGCGGGCCCACGTGGCCAGCTGCGTGCGGTTGTCGAGACCCAGCTTCGTCAGTGCGTGGCGGACGTGGCTCTCGACCGTGCGCACGGAGAGCTGCAGGCGGGCTGCGATGGCCTTGTTCGCCAGGCCCTCGGCCACCAGCCCCGCGACCTCCAGCTCGCGAGCGCTCAAGCCGGCCGATGAAGCTGGGCGCGGTCTCGCCTCGCCGAAGGCGAGCGCGATCGCCTCGTCCATCCCAAGCCGTCCGCCCTCGCCCCATACGGCGTCCGCGTCCTCGCCCAGTGCGGCCTCGGCGGCGGCGCGAACGCGATCCAGGCGCGCCCGGTAGAAGGGCGGGAACTCGCCCCCGACGCGGGCTCGCTCGGCCGCGGCCGCCGCTGCCACCCGGAGCGCGTCCGCCGGCTGGCGCCGGGCGAGGACGCCCGCCTGCCCGACCAGGGCCATCGGCAGCACCGTGGCGTCGCGTGACGGGCGCAGCATCTCCACCGCCGTACGGAAATGCGCGGTTGCGCCGGCCGCGTCCGGTGCCCCCAGATCGTTCAGGGTTCCCAACCACACGTGGCAGGTCCCCTGCGCCCAGCGGTCGTCCGCGGCCTGCAGCAGCGACAGGGCGGTCTCGAACAGCTCCTTCGCGCGCTCGGGCTCGCCGCTCACCGCGAAGCCCATGCCGAGCCCCATGGTCGCGCGCCCCTCGCCCGTCGCCACGCCGAGCTCGTGGTGCGCCGCCCGGCTGGCCTCGAAGTGCGCGCGGCCCGTCTCCACCGCGCCGGAGAACGTCTCCGCCAGCCCCTGAAAGAACTGCGCCCACGCTTCGAGGAGCGGCTCGCCCAGTCCCGCGCCGAGCTCGCGCGCCTCCGCGAGGATGCTTCGCGCGGTGTCGTAGTCGCCCAGCATGCTCGCGAGCTGACCCGCCGCTATCTGGGCCTCGGCCCGGTAGCGGTCCCGTGCCGGGCAGCGCTCGAGAAGCTGCTTCGTCAACGCCGCCCCGTCGGTCTGCCCGAACCGGAAGAAGAGGTCGCGAATCGCGCCCATCAGCCGCACGCCGGCGCACGGGTCGTCGGCGATCGCCCACTCCAGCGCCGCCCGGACGTTCTCGTAGTCGTCGTCCAGCTCGTTCACGAACCGCTGCCGGCCGGTGGACAGCCACTCCTCGCGGGCGACCTCGCCCAGGGCCGCGAAATACTCGAGATGGCGCCTGCGGGCGGCGGCGATTTCACCGGCGTCCGCGAGCAGCTCGTGCGCGTATTCGCGGACGGTCTCCAGCAGCCGGTAGCGCGTGCGCCCCTTGGCGCTCTCCGCCACCGTGACGAGCGACTTGTCGACGAGGCGGGTGAGGACGTCCAGCGAGAGCCCCGGCGCCACGGCCGCCGCCGCTGCGGCGTCGAAACCGCCCACGAACACGCTCAGGGTGCGCAGCGCCCGCCGCTCCTGTGCATCGAGGAGCTGGTGGCTCCATTCCACCGCCGCCCGGACCGTCCGGTGATGCGGCGGGGCGTCCCGCGCGGCCGCTCCCAGCGTGTCGAGCCGGTTCTCCAGGCTCGAGAGGATCTCCGCCGGCGACATCGCGCCGATCCGGGCGGCCGCCAGCTCGATCGCGAGCGGCAGGCGGTCGAGGCGCTCGCACAGCTCGACGATGGCGGCATCCGTGTCCTGCGCCGGCATGAACTCCGGCCGCCGCTGCCTGGCGCGCTCGACGAAGAGGCGATGGGCGTCTTCCTGCGCAAGCGGGTCCAGCCGCCAGACCGTCTCCCCGTTCACACCCAGCGGCTCGCGGCTCGTGGCCATGATCCGCACATGGGCGCAAGTCGTGAGCAGGGCGGCAGCGAGCTCCGAGCACTCGGCGACGACGTGCTCGCAGTTGTCGAGGACCAGCAGCAGGTCGCGCTCGGCCAGGTACCTCCGAAGGGCCTCCGTCGGGGTCGCCCCGCGCACGTCGAGCGTGCGCGCCGTCTCGGCGGCTACGTCCGGCGCCTCGGAACCGGCGGCGAGGTCGACGAGCCAGACGCCGGCGCGCCGGCGCGGTAGCTGACGCTCCGCGACCGCCAGCGCCAGGCTGGTCTTCCCGACGCCCCCGGGTCCGGTGACGGTCACGAGCCGTGTCCTGTGGAGCGTGGTCCCGATCGCCTCGAGCTCCCGCGCGCGCCCCACGAGCGAGGTCAGCCGTAACGGCAGGTTCTGCTCCGTGGATCTCGCTACCGCTCGCACGCTCGCCCTCGCCGCAGCCTAGCCCCGTACCATCGAGCGCGTGACGATCCAACGGATGGACCACGTCGGCATCGTCGTGGACGACCTCCCGGCCGCCATCGAGTTCTTCGTGGAGCTCGGACTCGAGCTGCAGGGCGAGGGGTCGGTCGAGGCCGGCTGGGTGGACCGCGTCGTGGGGCTCGACGGCGTCCGGGCGCAGATCGCGATGCTGCAGAGCCCGGACGGCGACTGCAGACTCGAGCTGTCGAAGTTCCACACGCCGTCGAGCCAGGGCGACAGCGGGCCCGCGCCGGCGAACACACCGGGCATCCGCCACGTCTCGTTCGCCGTCGAGGACGTCGACGCCGCCGTGGCCGGCCTGCGAGCCCGCGGCTCGGAGCTCGTCGGCACGGTGGAGCGCTACGAGGACCGCTACCGCCTCTGCTACGTGCGCGGCCCGGAGGGGATCATCGTCGAGCTGGCCGAGCAGATCGTCCCGGGCCGCTAGCTAGCCGCCGGGCGGAGCCTCGACCTTGAGGTCCGTCATCGGGAGGTCGCGGACGTTGTCCGTCAGCAGGATCGCCCCGTGGGCTCTCGCGGTGCCGGCGATGAGTGCGTCGGCCGTGTGGATCGTCCGGCCGCGCTTTTCGAAGGCGGCCTGGTAGCGGCCGGCGCGTTGTGCGGCCTCGCGTCCGGTGGGCAGGAAGCGCAGACGCTCCAAAAGCGCGGTTGCGGTCTTGCGCTCCTTGGGCCGGATTCCTCGCTCTATCTCGGCGACGTTGACGCAGCTGACTCCGAGCCAGTGCCCGTCCGCCAGCAGCTCAAGCAGGAGAGCGGTGACCTTCTCGTCGCCACGGAGATGTGCGATCAGGACCGTCGTGTCGAGCAGGTACAGGCTCAGGAGCCCGTCTCGCTGCGGCGTGTCCGGCGAGCCCAGTCGGCGGCTGCGCGACGGTCGCGCCACTCCGGGTAGGCGCGGGCGCTGGCGACGCCTGCGGTCTGCTCCAGCGACGCCGCAAGCGCGAGCCGTTCGAGCTTCTCACGCGCGGCCTCCTCGAGGAACCGGCTGCGGGACCGCTCGCCGACGAGGCGGTCGATCTCCTGAAGGGTCTCGTCCGACATCACGACATGAGCACGTGCCACAACGACCTCCTAAGTCCCATAGGTCGTCCCACTCTAGCAGCCGGCGTACGCTGGTCCGTCTACGCCCGCTTGACCGCGAACAGGTCCCAGCGGCCCGGGACGCCCTTGAGCTCGTGGGGGCCGCGGTCGTCGAACTCGATGCCCGAGCCGACGACGAGGTCCTTGACGGTGCGCGAGACGAGGACCTCGCCGCGGTCGGCGAGGCCGCCGACGCGGGCGCCGATGTTGACGGCGATCCCGCGGACGTCGTCGCGCGTGACCTCGCACTCGCCGGTGTGCAGCCCAGCGCGGATGTGGACGCCCACTTCCGGCGCCTGCTGGGCGATCGTGCTCGCGCAGCGGATCGCGCGCGCCGGGCCGTCGAAGGTGGCGAGGAAGCCGTCGCCGAGGGTCTTCACCTCGCGGCCGCCGAAGCGGTCGAGGTGCTCGCGCACCAGGGCGTCGTGGGACTCGACGACCGTTCGCCAGCGGGCGTCGCCCAGCTCGGCGGCGCGCCGGGTGGACTCGACGATGTCGGTGAACAGCACCGTGGCCAGGACCCGGTCGAGCTCCTCGGGGTGGCGCGCGCCGGTCAGGAACTCCTCCACCTCGTCGAGGATCGGCGCGGCGTCGCCTACCCACGGGACGTGGTCGACGCCCGGGACCTCCAAGTACCGTGCCCCCGGGATGGCGGCGGCCATGTCGCGGCCGAGTCGCGCCGGCACCGCTCGCTCGTCCGCGCGGTGCATTACCAGCGTGGGAGCCTGCAGCGTGTCGAGGATCGGGCTCACGTCGACGCCGGCCGCGGTGCTCCAGCGCGCCCGAATGACCCGAGGGCTTCCGACCGCGCGCTCGAAGGCGCCGAAGCGGCGCATCCACTCGTCCGTCGCGATGCTCGGCGCGAAGACGTGCAGGCCACGCCCTTCGCCCCAGTGCTCCAGCATGTCGTCGACTCGCTCCATCGCCCACGTCATGTCCCCCTCTTCGGGAAGATGGTCCGGCCCGCGCGCGTACGTGCCGTGGAGCACCAGCGCCGTCACGCGGTCGGGATACGTCGCCGCGAACAGGGCGCTCATCGGCCCGCCCTCCGAGTAGCCGAACAGCGCCGCGCGCTCGCAGCCGGCGGCATCCATCACGGCGGACAGGTCGGCCATGTCCTCCTCCAGCGTCGGTACGCCGGCGGGCGGGTCGGAGACGCCCTGGCCGCGCTTGTCGTAGAGCACCACGCGCGAGAACGAGGCCAGGCGCTCGAAGAAGCGCGCAGCCGCCGGGACGGTCCACAGGACGTCGATGTGGGACAGCAGCCCGGGGACGAAGACCACGTCGAGGTCGCCCTTGCCGACCACCTGGTAGCCGATGTTCAGGTCGCCGCTTCTCGCGTACCGCGTCTCGGGTTGGTCGAGCATGCCGGTGGCGCCGAGGCTATCGTGCGCGTGTGATGCGCGGACTCGCCTTCTTCCGCATCGGGCTGGGGGCTTTCGCCTGGCTCGCCCCGCGGACGATGAACCGCATCTTCGGCGTCCCGCGCGCGGACGACTCGCCCGCCCTCGTGTACATGAACCGCGTGTTCGGCGTGCGGGCCGTCACGCTCGGCGTGGGCTACCTCGCGTCGCGCGGGGATGCGCGCCGGCTGTGGCACCGGCTGTGGCTGCTGTGCGACGGCGCGGACACGGCGATGGGCGCGGCGATGGTGGCGCGCCGCCAGCTGACCGGGGTGACGGCTTTCCAGGCGCTGGCCATCACCGCCGGCGCCACGGCGGTCGACGTCGCCGCGATGCGCTCGGACGCCGGTACGCCACCGTAGCCATGGACGGCGTGGTGAGGCTCGTGCACGACCGCGGGGTGGCGGAGCGGTTTCCCGGACACGCGACCGCCGCCGTGCGCGTACGCGCGGACCGTCCGCTGGGGCCGCGCGACGGGGCGATCGCGGAGCTGCGGGCGCGCGTCGCCGCGTCCGGCGGTCTTGCCGGCGCGCGCAGCGGCGGGGCGGCGTGGCGAGAGGTCTACGCGCAGATGGGCGCCAAGCCGAAGTACCTGCCCTCCGTCCAGGCGCTGCTGGAGACCTACGAGCGCGAGGGCTCGGTCCCCGTCCCCTTACCGCTGGTGGAGCTGTACTGCTGGTACTCGCTCGCGCGCGGGATCCCGATGGCGGGCTACGACGCGCGCAAGTTCGCGGGACCGCTGCGGCTCACCATCCCGGGCAAGGGCCTGCCGTTCACCGCGATCGGGCACGCGAACGCGCAGCCCGAGCGCACCAAGAGCGGCGAGGTGGCCTACGTCGACGACGAGAAGGTCGTCTGCCGCTACTGGAACTGTCGCGACTGCGACCAGACGAAGCTGAACGACGACGTCCACGACGCGCTCTTCGTGTTCGACCTGCTCGAGGCGCCGGGAGTCCCGGGACCGGCGCAGGCGGACGACGTGGTCGCCGGCCTGACGGGCCTGCTCGACGGCGTCGCGCAGACGTGGAGCGGCGCCGTCGACGGAGCGGGCGCCCCGGAACTGGAGCTCGGCTCCTAGGCCACGTCGCGGGCCACGGCGCGCACCGCCTGGCGCAGGTCGTCCAGCGGCTGGCCCTTGCGGACGTAGCGGCTGGCCGAGCGGCTGAGCACGGTGGCGGCGAGCTGCTCGTCGGCGAACCCGGAGAACACGACGATCTTGGCCCGCGGCGCGACCTCGTGGATGACCGGAATCGCCTCCAGGCCGTCCATCTCGGGCATCGAGAGGTCCAGGACGACGACGTCCGGCTGGCACCGGCGGACCTCCTGGACGGCCGCGCGACCGTCGGCGGCCTCTCCGACGACCTCGATGTCGCCCTCCTCCTCGAGCACGATGCGGGCCAGGCGCCGCATCCCCGGGACGTCGTCGCAGACCACGACGGAGATCATCGATCCTGGGAGTCGCCGCCGGGTTCGCGCTTCTCGCGCGGCCGCCGCGAGACCTGCGCCGCGGACCTGCGGCGCAGCCGGCCGGGCTCGACCTCCGCCTCGCCCAGCAGCTCGGAGACCAGCCGTTGCGCCTCCTGGAGCGTGGACTTCACCTGCGAAGCGCCGGCCGGGGCGTCCCCGCGCTCCAGGTCGTAGGAGGCGAGCGCCAGGCCCTGGATGATGTTGTCGTTGATCTCGACCGCGTGGCGCTCGCTGAGCTCGCGGCGCTGCAGCTCCGCCGCGGCGATCGCGGAGCGCCGCATCATGGCCAGCCCGACCAGCGCGGCGATGGCGAAGGCCGCGAACAGCAGCCAGGGGACCGTGCGGCGCGACCCGGACACGCTGTCGTACAGGTCGTCCTGGGAGGTGGATATGGCCACGCGCCACGGCGAGGCGGCGACGGGCGCGGAGGCGAACCAGCGGTCGCCGGCGTAGGCGCCGTGGCGGCGGTCTTCCAGCGCGGCGATCAGCGCGCGGTCGCGCAGCGGGCGCCCCAGGGGGGCGGCTTCGTGCGTGCCGCCGAGCACGACGTCGCGGCCGTCCAGCACCTCGGCCTGCGCGTCGGCGAAGTTCGGGACCCGCCGCAGGAAGCCGCCCAGGAACGCGCCCAGCGTACGCAGGCGCAGGGCGGTCAGGTAGACGCGCCGGCCGCCGGCGCTGCGGAAGGGAATCGCCCATTCGATCACCGCGCCCGCTCCCTCCCCGATCGCGCCCGAGAGCTGCGCGCGCCCGGTGGTCACGGCGCGCGCCACCTCCGCCGACGCGCCGGTCGGCGCGCGCCCGAAGACCGCCAGGCGGCGTCCGCGCGCGTCGAAGACCGCGGCGTACGGGCGGTCGTTGCGTCGCGCCAGCGCCGCGAGGCGGCGCGGGTCCACCCGCCGGCCGCCCAGTTGCGCCATCGCCTGCTGCGTCGCGCCCGCCTGCGAGACCTGGAAGAGCCCGGCGGTCATCGCGGCGGACACCTGCGCCACGTCCTCGAAGCGCTGCTCGACGTCGTCGCGCGCCTTGCGCTGCGAGTCGACCAGCGAGTACGCGAACACCGCCAGGAGCAGCAGGACGAGGACCGTGCCAGCGGTCATTCCCGCGCGCATGCGCTTGATGGCCGGCGGCGTGGCAGGCTTCCCTGACTCCCGCGCCGCGCCGGCGGGCCCTCTCGTCCCGTTCATCTTCCGGCGCCAGCCTACACCGGGCGCGCGGGCGGGCTAGACCGGCTTCGTCGTCATCGCCCACACCGTGACGACGTAGGCGGCGAGAAGCAGCCCGACCAGCACGGTGGCGACACGGCCGAGGGACCGCGCGCGGTCCGGTTCGCGGCGCGCGGCCAGACCCGCCAGGACCGTCGCGCCGACGAGGACGAGGAGCAGCGGCTCGGACGTGACGAAGCCGATCTCGATCCACGCGACCTCGGAGTCCTCGAGGCCCTGCTCGTCGAGCAGCCACTGCGCGGAGCCGCGCATCACGACCCACCCCGGGAGCGCGGCCAGCAGGAGCGCGCGGTAGCCCAGGCGCGCCGCGGTCGCCTCGCCGCTGCGCCAGGCTCCTCCGAGCGCGGTCGCGGCCAGCGCGAGGCCCCCGACCAGCGTCATCGCGCCCAGGATGTGCAGGAACAGCGGCAGGTTCCAGGCGTCGGGACGGATGGCGGCGAGCAGGCTCACGCGCCCGGCTTCCAGACCATCAGCGCGAGGATTCCCACGATCAGCAGCGTGCGGGCCCAGTGCATGAGCCTGGCCCGGGCGGTGACGGAGCCGCCGTGGAGCGCGGGCCGCGAGGCGAGCGTCAGGGTCGTGGCCATCGCCCACAGGACGATCGAGCCGAGGATCCACCCGTCGCCCAGCGAGTAGCCGTCGACGTACAGCGCGAGCCAGATCCCCAGGATCAGCGTGCCGGTGGCGCCCAGGTCCTCCAGGCGGTCGGAGACGAAGAGCGTCCGCGACGCGGCCTGCCCCGCGAGCACGATGGCGCTCGACATGACGACGGCGGCTCCCAGCAGGAACGCCGTGAGCACGTGCAGGAACAGTAGGGTGTCGTACACGGCCGCGAGGGTATCGGCTGCCCATGTCGACAGCGGGGGAGACAGACAGGTCACCGCGCGCCGCGAATCGCGGCGAGGTCGCCGCGCCGCCGGCCCGCGCCGAGGTCTCCAACTGGGAGATCGTCAACCATTACTTCGGCCTGGCGGCCGACCGCCTCGAGATGGCCGAGGACCTGCGCAACGTGCTGCGCTCCGCCTACCGCGAGGTGCAGGTTCAGATCCCGATCAAGCTCGCGGACGGGCGCATCCACGTCTTCGCGGGCTACCGCGTGCAGCACAACGGGGCCCGCGGGCCCTACAAGGGCGGCGTGCGCTTCCATCCGGAGGTCGACCTCGACGAGGTGCGCGCGCTGGCCTCGCTGATGACGTGGAAGACCGCCATCGTGAACATTCCCTTCGGCGGCGCCAAGGGAGGCGTGAACTGCTCCACGCGCGAGCTGCAGCGCTCCGAGGTCCAGCGGATCACCCGGGCCTTCATGGACAAGATCGAGAAGGTTCTGGGCCCCAGCCGCGACATCGTCGCCCCCGACGTCGGCACGGACGCCCAGGTGATGGCCTGGATGATGGACGAGTACGGCAAGCTCCACGGCCACACGCCCGCCGTGGTGACCGGCAAGCCGATCGCGCTGGAGGGGTCGCACGGGCGCGAGTCCGCGACGGGCCGCGGGCTGGTCTACATGTACCGCGAGGCCGCTCCGGCGCTGGGGCTCGCGCCGTCGGACACGCGCTTCGTCATCCAGGGCTACGGGAACGTCGGGTCGTGGGCGGCGCGGATCATGCAGCAGCTGGGCGCGCGGATGGTCGGCGCCTCGGACGCCGACGGCGCGATCCGCAACGACGCCGGGATCGACGCCGAGGCGCTGGCCGAGCACGTCGCGCAGGGCGGCACGGTGCCGGAGTTCCCCGGCGCGGAGCCGGTCGAGCACGACGAGCTCCTGGAGATCCCGTGCGAGGTCTTCGTCCCCGCGGCACTGGGCGGGATGATCCACGAGCACAACGCCGACCGCCTGGCCGCGAAGATGGTGATCGAGGGCGCCAACAGCCCGACGACCCCGCACGCCGACGAGATCCTCAACGACCGCGGCGTCTACGTGATTCCAGACGTTATGGCCAACGCCGGCGGCGTGGTCGTGTCGTACTTCGAGTGGGTGCAGAACCTGCAGCACTTCCGCTGGGACGAGCGCGAGGTCAACGACAAGCTCGGGACGATCATGCGCCGCGCCTACCGCGAGGTCGTCGCGCGCGCGCAGGAGGAGGACGTCCCCGTGCGGGTGGCGGCCTACGAGACGGGCATCGAGCGCGTGCTCGAGGCGGCGCGCACCCGCGGCTACGTTTAAGCGCGGAAGCGCCCCACTAAGGGGGCGCTCCCACGGCGTCCTTGCCCTCCGAGGCAAGCTTGTGTCCGGGACCGCTCCGGAGCTGTACGCAGGGACCTGATCGGGCGTCTGCGGTCGCGACTGAAGGGCCTTCGAGCGATCTGGACATTCGTCCAGGCAGCTTTGGGTGCGGCTAGAGCGAGACGGTGCCCTCGATCAGCACCGCCGCCGCGCCGCCCACGCGCGGGCGGTCGCCCTCCATCGCGCATTCGAGTCGGGAGGGCCGGCCCATCTCGATCCCCTGGTCGATCTCCAGCGCGTCGATGCTCGTGCGTGCGTGCAGGTAGGCCATCAGCGGGCCGGCGGCCGAGCCGGTGCCGGGGTCCTCGCCCACGTCGCGCGTGTGGCCGAACGCGCGGGCGCGGGCGCGGCCCCGTTCGGGGTCGCA
This sequence comes from Solirubrobacteraceae bacterium, assembly GCA_031177685.1. Lineage (GTDB taxonomy): Bacteria > Actinomycetota > Thermoleophilia > Solirubrobacterales > Solirubrobacteraceae > AC-38. Next base: position 178,897 of record JAPSGI010000004.1, read on the forward strand.
GGCCGCCAGGTAGAGGGTGATCGCCTCGAAGCCGTGCAGCAGCGGCTCGATGCGGTCGTAGTCGGGGCGGGCGCGGGCGATTGCCCCGGCGCGCACCGGCGCGAGCACCTGCGGCACGCCCGTGCTCACGACCTGGGCGGGCAGCTCGGGGTCGGCGTCGGCGGCGGTCAGGCCGGCGTGGGCGAGGACCTCGGCGGCATTCAGCTCGGGCCCGAACGCCGGCGGCTCCTGCAGCATGGAGGCGCGGGCGGCGTTCCCGTCGAGGGTGACGTCGATCGGCTGCAGGCCGGCGATGGTCTGCTGGACGTAGGAGGCTGCGCGCTCGCCGCGGGCGTGCGCCACCGCGACCGCGGTCCCCAGCGAGGGGTGGCCGGCGAAGCGCAGCTCGCTCATCGGGTCGAAGATGCGGTTGCGGTAGTCGGCACCGGGCTCGGTCGCGGTCTGCACGAACGTGGTCTCCGACAGCTTGGTCTCGCGCGCGAAGGCCAGCATCGTGGCGGGGTCGAGCTCGTCGGCATCGTGGACGACCGCGAGCTGGTTCCCGCGCAGCGGCGCGTCGGCGAAGACGTCGAGCCAGGTCAGGCGGTGGCGGCCCAAGCGGGCTCAGCCGTCGAAGTCGAAGTCCCGCGGGGGCTTCTGCTCGAACCAGAGGCGGTCGTGCTCGGGCGTCTCCTGGAGGAAGTCGGGGGTCTCCTCCAGCACGTCCTCCTCCGCGGGCTCGGGAGCGGGCGCGTCCTCCTCGGCGAAGATGTCCTCCGCGTCGAAGCCGACCGTCGGCTGCGGCTCCTCGGCGGGGGGCGCCGGCGCCTCCGGGTCGGGGACGGGACCCTCGTCGGGGATCGGGTGCTCGTGCGGCGGCGCCTCGGGATCGGGCACGGCGGGCTCCAGATGCTGGGCCGGGGCGGCCGCGGGCTCGGCCTCCGGGGCTGCCTCGGGCGCGGGGGCGGGCGCCGCGCCGGACGCGGCCCCCTCGCTCGCGTGGGCGAGCCCCGCGCCGTTCGCGGCGTCCACCGGCGGGGCGGCGGCGTCGGCGGACTGGCGCACGGCCGGGCCGAGCGCGTCCTGCTCCGCGCGTGTGAGCTCAGCGGGGTCGGCCCCGCGCTTGCGCTTGAGCTCCAGGTGCTCTCGAATCGCGTCGTCGAGGAGTCCCATGGGGCCTTTCAAGCCTACTTAGCCGGGGCGGCCTTCGTCGGCGCGCGGCTCGCACGCTCCGTGCGGTTCTTGCCCGCGCGCTTGGCCTGGTAGAGGGCCGCGTCGGCCGCCGCGATGAGGGTGTCCTTGCCGTCGGCGCTCTCGGGCAGGGCCGCGACACCGAAGCTGGCGGTGACCCGGATCGTCCCGCGGCGGTCCACGCGGGGGATGTCCAGCTCCTCGATCGCGGTGCGGACGCGCTCGGCCAGCAGGTAGGTGCCCTCGAGGTCGGTCTGGGGCAGTGCGAGCGCCAGCTCCTCCCCGCCGTAGCGGGCGGGCTCGTCGATCTCGCGGGAGTTGGCCCGCAGGACGCTTGCGACCTCGCGCAGCACGACGTCGCCCTGCTGGTGGCCGTAGGTGTCGTTGACGTTCTTGAAGTCGTCGATGTCCAGCATGATCAGGCCGACCGGCTGCTCGAAGCGCCGGGCGCGCTCGACCTCCGCGTCCACGACCTCCTGGAAGCGGCGGTGGTTGAACAGGCCGGTGAGCTCGTCGGTGACGGCCTGGCGCTGGACCAGCTCGTGGAGGTCGACGTTCTCCATCGAGACGGACGCCTGGGCGGCGAGGTAGTGGAACAGGTCGCGGGCGTCGGGGCTGAAGGGCGCGCCGGCCCGGGCGATCGAGATCAGCCCCTGGACGGCCCCGTCGTCGGGTCGCAGCGGGTGCGCGAGCGCGTGGACGTCGCCGTCGGCGGTCGCGGCGGGCTCTCCCGTCTCCATCGCTTTTGCCTCCACCGCGCGGATCGCCCCCCCGTACTCGCGCACGTTGCCCGCTACCGCGCGCTGCTCGAGGGGCGCCCCGGGACGATCGCGCGCCACGGCGCGGCCGGCGCCGGCGCTGATCGCGTCGACGATCGTGTTGACGACGATCTGCAGGAGCGCGTCGCGGTCGAGGTTGGAGGCGAACGTCTCGCCGATCCGGCGGATGGAGTGCTGCAGGCGGGCGCGCTCCTGGCGCAGCTCCTCCAGCCGGGTCTCCAGCTCCGCGGCCATGTGGTTGAACTCCTCCCCCAGCGCGGCGAACTCGTCGCCGCCCTGCGTGGGGACCGGGGTGGAGAAGTCCCCTCCGCCCAGGCGGCGCGCGCCTTCCAGGAAGCGGCCGATCTGGGCCTGGAGGCTGCGCGAGACCACCGTGGCAAAGGCGAAGGCGAGCACGAGGAAGATGGCGAGGATGACCAGCGCCAGGATGCGCCCGGAGGAGATCTCCGACGAGATCTCCTCGGTGTCGTAGAGGACCGCGACCCGCAGCTCCTGGTTGCCGAAGCCCCGCGCCTCGAAGGCGGCGGCGCGGTACTCGCGGCCGTCCACGTCGATGGTGCCCACGCGCGGGAGCGGACGGTCCGGCACGCCCAGCAGCGACGTCGCGAGCGTCCGCTCGTCGCGCTGCACCGCGACCTCCAGGCCGGTGACCTGGTGCGCCAGGCGCGTGAACTCCGCCGCGGTGATCGAGGACACGCGCAGCCGGCCGACCGGGCGCCGGTTGCGCCCGACGATCTCCCGGACGGCGGACGCGGTGGCGGTGCGCGCCCCGACATCCACGAGCGTGCGCCCGTCGCGCACGACGGAGATCCGCCGGATGCGCTGCCGGCGCAGCAGCTCCCGCGCGCGGCGCGCGGCGGCCACCCGATCGTCGGCCCGCAGCGCGCGCGCGAGCTCCTCGTCGCGCCCGACGCGCCCGGCCGCCACGCCGGCGCGCTCCACCTCGCGCCCGTAGAGGTTGATCGCGGCCGTCTGCGCCTGCGCGACGCGCGCGTCCGCCTTCCCCCGCTCGTTGTCGGCGATCAGCCGGAACAGGACGACCGCGACCGACAACATCGGCACGATCACGATGAGCAGGAAGAACAGGGTCAGTCGGCTGCGAAAGCTCATGGCACCCGTGAGACGAGGGTACTGCGCCGTTCGGGCGGGGGCGCAAGGGTTGTGGCGGCTTTCGGGCGGTTGTTTGGGCTACGGGGCCACGCGGATGACGGACTGGATCGCGTCGAGCCCGCGGTCGAAGGACAGGATCGCGCCCACCTCGGTGAGCTGGGCAGCGGCGACGAGGTATGCGTCCACGAAATGCAGCGTCGTCTCCTCGTAGACGCGCAGGGCGCCGAGTAGGAGCGCCTCGTCGAGGACCCGGATCGCCGGCAGGGCGAGCGCGGAGCGCATCACCTCGGCGATTCGCGCGCGCGGGATTTCGTAGAACGACTCCAGGACGAAGACGCATTCGGCGAAGACGAGGTCGGTCAGGAGGAGCTTGTCCGCCGCGGCGAGCGCCCGCGTCGCCTTCGCCGCGTGTGCCGGCGGATCGCCCGTGAGATGGCGAATGACGACGTTCGTGTCCAGCAGCGCGGTCAGCGCCGCGCCTCGGCCCATGCGCGGCGCGTGCTGGAGCGGACGGCGTCCCACGGGACGCCGCGCTTATGCGCGGGCGTCTCCACGGAGCCCGCGAGCTCGAGGAAGTCCGGCGTCTTGGCGAGAACGGCGGTCCGGTCTTCGACGCGAAAGAGGACGCGGTCGCCGGTACTGAGGTCCAGCGCATCGCGCACGGCCTTCGGCAGCGTGATTTGGCCCTTGGTAGTGAGCTTGGCGGAGAGCTGCATTTGTCCTTACTATATCGTGTAGGTAAGGCGTCCTCGCTGCGCCATCATCGTCGCGGAGCGGCGGACTACACTTGGAGCCCGCGCGCGCGCCCGGGAGACCGGCGCGCGAGCCACGGGGCTATAGCTCAGTTGGGAGAGCGCCTGGATCGCACCCAGGAGGTCGGGGGTTCGAGTCCCCCTAGCTCCATTCGTCGTTTCTCCCGTAGACATGGGGGATGCGGCGTGCCTCTCCCCTCCGCGCCCGACGCTGGTTTGGGCGGGGCACGTACGAGACGCGTACGGAAGCCTCTCGGACGCCGAGCTGTTACGCGTACCGCTCGCCTGAAGGTGGGAGCTCTACAGCGGTGCTCTGAGCGGCTGGCTCTGAGCGTCCTGTCCCGCTGCGATCATCCGGTGATGTCTCGGTCGAGCCTTGCAGCATGAAGACAGGCTCCGCCGCTGAGCAAGCTCGGCCGCCAGCCGTGGGCCACAATCCGGCACCATGGATCGCGCTGAGCTTCGCGAGCTCCACTACATCACCCACATCGACAACGTCCCGTCCTGTCTCCAGCGGGGCGTCCTCTGCCACAACCAGGCCCGGAGGATCGACCACGTCGATGTCTCGATGCGCGAGGTTCAGGACATCCGGCGAGGCAAGCGCCTGCCGAATGGGGACCTTCTACACGATTACGCGAACGTTTATTTCCAAGCCCGGAATCCCATGTTGTATCGCCTCCGGAATCGTGTGCACGAGCTTGTGGTCTTGCGAATCGATCCAGCCATCGTCGATCTCCCGGGAGCCGTCATCGCGGACGGCAATGCCGCGGTCGGCTTCACGGCCTTCGAACCGGCTCCAGACGGGTTGCGGATAGTGGACAAGGGGCGCACATACGCTCGACGCTGGACGCACCAGGACACCATGGAATACCGCCGCCGAAAGGCGGCCTCCTGCGCTGAGGTCCTGGTGCCAGGCTCAATCGACTCGGGCTACATCACCGGGGCGTTCGTAGGATCCGGCCAAGCGCTGCGACGGTTCCGGGCGCTCGGCGTCGCCTTGAGGGTCCGCCGCAACCCTCGACTCTTCTTCCTTGTGTGACTATGACCCAGTCCGCCAACCAAACCCCGAAGCGTTCAGTGGAGATCGCCGTAGGCGATCTCCTCGCCGCCGATGCGCAGACGCTCGTCAACACGGTCAACACCGTGGGGATCATGGGCAAGGGCATCGCGCTTCAGTTCAAGAACCGCTTCCCTGACATGTTCGAGGACTACCGCGCAAGATGCGACCGCGGCGAGGTGAAGCTCGGGCAGCCGTACCTCTATCGCCGCCTCATTGCGCCACACATTCTGAACTTCCCGACCAAGGAACATTGGCGATCGGTGTCGCGTCTCGACGACATCCTCCACGGCCTCGACTACCTGGAGGAGCACTATCAGGAGTGGGACATCACGTCACTCGCGGTACCGCCGCTGGGGTGCGGGCAGGGTGGACTCGAATGGCGTGTCGTAGGCCCCACCCTCTATCAGCGGCTCGCGCGGCTCGACATTCCCGTCACGCTGTTTGCACCGTTCGGAACACCGCACGAAGAGCTCAAGCCGACGTACCTCAACCGGCCGCTGGATGACATCGGAACTGCGGACGACCCAGAGCACTTCCTCCCATCGCGTATTGCCCCAGGGTGGGTGGTGCTGGTATCCATTCTTGACCGGCTTGAGCGGAACCCGTATCACCGGCCAGTCGGTCGCACCAGTTTCCAGAAGCTCGCGTACTTCGCGACTGATAAGGGCGTCCCTACAGGTCTCAAGTTCGTCCGTGGCAGCTATGGACCCTACGCCGACGAACTCAAGAAGGTCCAGACGGCGTTGGTCAATAACGGGCTCATCCGCGAGGAGCGTCGCGGCCAGATGATTGCGTACAAGGTCGGCCCAACCTACGAGGCGGCACGACGCGCATACGAAGCGGAGCTGGAGGGTTGGGACGAGGAAGCCGACGACCTCGCCCAGCTCATGACTCGGATGCGGACTAAGGACGCCGAGATTGCCGCGACCGTTCATTTCGTAGCGGGTGAGTTTGCGTCGGAGACGGGGAAGCTCCCAACCGAGCGGCAGGTACTTGACGCCGTGATGGAGTGGAAGCGTCGACGAACGCCTCAGTGGGATGCTCAGGAGGTCGCGGCAACCGTTCGGCACCTTGCGCTGCGTGGCTGGCTTCGTGTTCGTGCGAGCAGAGACCTGCCACTCGATGAGCTTCGCGAGCTGGGTGTTCGTTCGCCCGAAACGCCCACGCGGCATCCGAAGGCTGCGTCGAACCCGTCGCTGTTCTAAGACGCTGGCCAAGTCGTAATCGAGCAGTTCGACCTACGACCCCCGTCGAGCGCCGGAGCCGACCAAGCGGGGCTCGGCGCGGATCACGGAGACCGGCGCCAGCGGCTCGTCAGGTTGGCCGTCGGAGTAGCTGTCGATGATCCACCATCCTCCGAACCACAGGACGGTTCCGAGGCCGGCGACCACTAGGACCGCGACAGCTAGCCGTCTGATCGTGCGAGTGCGCATCGCTAGCCACCGGTGAGCTCGAGACCTCGGCCGGGGGCGCCTACGAGCGCGACTGCCTAGCGCGCGGCCGGCGCTCTGCCTCCGCTCAGTTCGGCCCGCCCAGTCTCGCTTACCCTTCGCGGCGATGTCGGCGACGGAGAGGCCGAGGCCGTCGCACACACGCAGCAGGGTGAACCAGGTGGGGTTCGTCTCGTCGCGCTCGATCGCGCCCATGTGGTTGCGCTGGATGTCGATCTTGCCGGCGAATGTCTCCTGGCTCATCCCCATTTGCTCGCGCAGCTGGCGCACGGCATCGCCGAGTGCCTTGCACGCCTCGATCGGCGACAAGTCCATGCCCGAAGCCTTATAAGTAGCCCTCCTCTAGACGGCCGAGCCAGGAAGCGACTGGCGAACTGCTCTTCCCGCCTTGCAAGGAACCGGCCTGTGCCGGACATGTACTCAGTCCAGGCGAATGATTCGGAGGGCTGACATGGACACGCGCAACGACACGACCCCCGCCGGGCACGGGATTCTGGTGGCCGCGAGCGCGGGCCTGCTGCTGGCGGTGGGACTGCACGGGATCGATCACGCGCTGCAGGACCGCGGGGTCGGGGGGCTGAGTACCGAGGTCTTCATCGGTGGGACGGTCAACGCGGTCCTGGCGGTCCTGGCCTTCGCGCTGGCGCTGCGTGGCCACCGTCACGCGCCGGTGATCGCCGCCGGCGTCGGTGCGTACCTGGCGATCGGCGTGACCGCGGCCCACTTTGCGCCGCGCTGGGGGGCGGTCAGCGACCCGTACTCCGAGCTGAGCCTCGGCTTCTTGTCGTGGGCGGCCGCCGGCTTCGAGGTGGCGTGCGCGGCGGCACTCGCCGCCGTCGGCGTGGCTGTGCTGCGCCGGCGCCAGACCACTGGCCGCCTGGCGTCGCGCTGACAATCCCGGGGTGCGTGCGCGCGGCGACGCCGAGCTGGAGGCCCTGTGGCATGAGTGGCACCGCCACGTGCTCGCCTACGCGCTGCGCCGCGCCGATCCCGCGACGGCCGAGGACGTGGTGGCCGAGACGTTCGCGATCGCGTGGCGGCGGCTGGCGGAAATTCCCGAGCGGCCGCTGCCCTGGCTGCTGGGCGTGGCGCGCCGCGTGCTCGCCAATCACCGTCGCGGCGAGCGCCGGCGCCGTGCCCTGGTCGACCGCCTGCCCGTCCCCGCCGCGTCCGAGGATGCGCCGGAGGGGCACGTGCTCAGCGCGCTGGCCTCGCTGCGCGAGCGCGACCGCGAGGCGCTGCTCCTGCACGCGTGGGAGGGACTCGACCACTCGGAGGCAGGGACCGTGATGGGCTGCTCGGCCGCGACGTTCGCCGTCCGACTGCACCGTGCGCGCCGGCGGTTCGAGCGCGAGCTCGCGCGGATCGACACCGCCGCGGAGGTGGCGCGGTGAGCGGCGATCCGATCACGCGCCTGCGCGCCGCCGACCCGCTGCGGGGCGAGCTGCCCCCGGCGCTTCGGCAGATGCCGGCGCGCCTGCGCGCGGCGCCGCAGGAGTCCGTGCGCGCGCGGACGGCGCTCACCATCGCCAACGTGCTGCTCCTGGCCGCCGTCCTCTTCCACGGCCTCGACCACGCGTTCATCCAGGAGCGCGGCGTCGACGCGCTCAGCGCCGAGGTCCTGATCAGCGGGTTCGCGATCACCGCCGCCGCCGCCCTCTCCCTCGCCGCCACGCTGCGGCGCGACCGCCGCGCGGCGCTCTACGCCGTGCTGTCGGGCCCCTACATCGCCGCCGCGGTCGTCGCCGGGCACTTCGTCGGACACTGGGGCGAGTTCAGCGACCCCTACGCGGCCGCGGACCTCGGCACGATCTCCTACGCCGGAGCAATCGCGGTCGTCGTCGCCGGCGTGGCGGTGGGCGCGGCCGGGGCGCTGGCCGGTGTGAGATCGCGGCCGGCGCCTTCCTGAGGCCGCGACGTTCCTACAGGACCGGGATCAGCAGTCCCCGGCCGGACAGACCCACGCTGCGGTCGAGCGTCAGCAGGTAGGCGTCGCGCAGCGCGGGCTGGCGGCGCAGGCGCCACAGCATCTCCGCGTGCAGCCACGCCGCATCGCGGGCGCGCTCGATCTTCCACATCGCGATGACGTCGTCCAGGCGGCCGAGCGCCTCGTCGGCGATGGCGCCGATGCCGCGGAGGAAGCGGCGCTTGACGCGGTCCTCCACCCGCTCGAGCAGATCGTTGACGCGCAGGTAGTCGCGGTGCTGCGGCGTCTCGCGCCGCGGCGACTCTCCGCGCGCCCGGTGCACCTCGACGAGCGCGACGGCGAGGTCGTGGTTGATGTGGGCGTTCATTCCCGACAGCGCGAACTGGATCGCCGCCACGCGCGGATGCCGACGCGCCTCGAACAGCGGCTCCCAGCAGCGCGGCGGGCGCCGGCCCGCCAGGTCGTCGTCGACGGCGGCGAAGTACAGCGCGGCGAAGGCGACGTCCAGCGCGGCGAGGAACTCGCCGTCCTCGAAGGTCTCGCCCGCCAGCTCGTCGCGCACGGCGAGCGTCACCGCGAGGTAGAGCTCGTTGAAGGCCGCCACTCCGTCGGCCGGCGGCAGCTCGCGCGCGATCGCGCGCATGCGCGCGATGACGGATTCGATCTCGTCTACCGCCGGCGGAGCAGGGCGACGGGGTGGCATGGCGCAGAACGATAGGTTCCCGTGCATGACCTGTCCCAAGTGCCAGGGCGAGATGCGCAGCTACGAGCGCAACGGAGTCCACGTCGACCAGTGCACGGACTGCCGTGGCCTGTTCCTCGACCGCGGCGAGCTGGAGCGGCTGGTGGAGGCGGAGGGCTCGTTCTATCGCGAGCCGGCGGCGCCCCGCCGCGACGACGAGCGGGACCGCGACCGCGGCGGCTACGAGCATCGCGGCCACCACCCCAAGAAGCGGCGCAAGAACTTCCTCGAGGAGCTCTTCGACTAAGGGTTGGTGCGCGGGGCCCGCGGCCCCGCCGCGCCTCAGCCCCCGGCTCAGGGCGGGGGTGTTGTCGGGGTCGTGGGCGGGGGAGTCGTCGGGGTCGTGGGCGTGACCGGCGTGGTCGGTGTCGTGGGCGTGGTCGGTGTCGTGGTCGCCGGCGGGCGCTGGGGTCTGCGCTTGCGCCTGCGGCGGCCGCGGTCTGGCTTGGTCGGCGTGCGTGCCTTTGTCTCGCCCGATGGATTCGTCGCCGCCGGCGGCGTGGACGCGATCGGCGGCGTGGCTGGCCGCGACGAGCTTGGCCCTCGCGCGCTGCGCGAGCGGCTCGGCGTACGCCGCCGTGTGCGGCGCGCGGCCCTCGGCAGGGTCGTCGCCACCGCGTTTGGAGGGTGCGCGTGCGGGCCGGAGGCACTGCGCGCCGCCGGCCGCGGGCCGACGAGCGCACGACCGTCTGCTGCCGGCGCACGCTTGAGCAACGGGCTCTGGGAGGTCGCCAGCGCGCTTCCGGCGAGCACGAGCGCGAGCATTGCCGAGGCCACGGCGCCGCGACGCACGCGCGTCGCGGCGGCGCCGTCTTCGCGCGAGCCGGTCAGCCGGTTCGCGATGACGTGCACGACGTTGCGCCGCCGCCGCAACGTGCGGTCCCACATCTGTGGCCAGGCGCCGGCGAGCAGAAGGGTCAGCGAAAGCACGCACGCCGTCAGAAGCGCGAGCTGCCACAGCAGCCACCCGATCGCTGGACCGCCGCCCGCCAGCGCGCCGCTGACCGTCTCGATCACCGCGATCACCGCGAGCGTGTTGATCGCGGCGACGGCGGCCATGACCGCAAACCAGGTCGCGTCGTCCGCCCGGTCCGGCAAGCGCTCCCACACAGCAGCGCGGCGAGCCGGGGCACCGCTGGCGGCGCTCGCGCTGCGCTTTCTCAGAAGCGCGGCATAGCTACGCAGCCCCCGGGCCACCGCGGCCGACGCGCCGATCGTCGCGATCACCAGCAAAGCCCACTGGGTCACGCTGAGCGGCGTGTCGAACGGACGTGCGAGCAAGCGCACGAGCGACACGACCGAGACCAACATCGCAATCCCGAAGAGGAGAAGTAACCCCGCGCGACGCATCGTCCTTGGAGCAGCACGCTATCAGCGCCACAGAACTCGCAACGCGCAAAGTTAACCTAAAGGTGTAAATACACAGTAATTGCTTCGAAAAGGCACCATTGCCACGGGCGAGCCGTGAGTCATCCAGATGAAAAAAGGGGGTTAGAACACCCTGAAATCGCCGTCACTGTCGTCACTCTGAAATCCAGGAGCCGTCCATATGGGTGAGATTCGGCGATCGGATGTGCGGTAAGCGCCGCCGTTACTGATAGAAGCGGGTAATGCAGGTGACGGGGACCGGGGGGTCGCAGGTCGTACCGGCCAAGCTGGCGATACCGCCTCGGCGCCCTGAGGTGGTCGTGCGTGAGCGCGTCGTGGGCCTCCTCGACGAGGCGGTCGAGCAGCCGCTCACCGTCGTCCACGCAGCGGCCGGCTACGGCAAGACGACGGCGCTTGCGACGTGGCTGGACACCCTGGACGCATGCCGCACCTGGATGTCCCTCGACCTCCTGGACAACGACCCCCGGCGGCTGCTCGCGCATCTCCTCGCGGCGATCGACGACTCCCTGCCGGAGTCCATGGCGGAGGCGCGGAAGGCCCTCGGAGACGGCTCCGACCTGCTGTACACCGTCGTTCCGCTGACGGTCAACGCCCTGGACGATCACGCGTCGGACCGCGTCGTGGTCGTGCTGGACAACTACGACGTGGTCCGCAACCCGGACTGCCACGAGCTCCTGCTCGCTCTCGTCGACGCACTGCCCGAACCCGTGCGGCTGATCGTGTCCAGCCGCACGGCACCGCCGCTGCGGCTCGCGCGCCGGCGGATGTTGGAGATCCTGGGCGAACTGGGAGCGAGCGAGCTGCGCTTTCAGGACGGGGAGTCCGAGAGGCTGCTGAACGGCTCGCTCGAGCTGGGGCTCGAGCCGGACGTCGTCGACATGATCGAGTCGCGGGTGGAGGGTTGGGCGGCGGGGCTCGCGCTGCTGGGCTCCTCGCTGGCCGAGGATTCCGACCGGGTCAACTACCTCCACGCGTTCGCGACACACAAACCAGAGCTGACGGGGACAAAGGTCGCGACCTACCTGATGGAGGAGGTGCTCGACGGGACGCAACCGCGACTGCGCGAGTTCCTGTGCCGCACGTCGATCCTGGGCCGGCTCAACGGGCCTCTGTGCGAGGCCGTGCTCGAGGATTCCACTGCCCACGAGCTGCTCGCCGACGTTCACCGCTCGAATCTGTTCGTGGCGGTTCTGGAGGCGGACGAGGCCGGCGAATGGCTGCGCTACCACCGAATGTTCGCGGAGCTCCTGGAGCGTGAGCTGAACGCGAGCTCGCCAGGACTCGTGCCCGTGCTGCACCGGCGCGCCTGCGCCTGGTTCGCGGCCAACGGCTTGCCGGAGGACGCGATCCGCCACGCCATCGCGGCCGGCGACGGTCCGCGCGCCGCCACGCTGCTGCGTGAGAACTGGCGCTTCCTGCTCAACGAGCAGCGATTCGTCACGGTGCGTCACCTGATCTCGGAGCTGCCGCCCGACCGCGGCGACCTGGACGTGTTCTGCGAGGCACTCGACACGCTGTGCATGTCCCTCGACGGCACGGACCCGCGACTGGTGGCGCAGCGGCTGGACGCGCTCGAGCGACGATGCGACGCACCCGGAGCCGCCCCGCTGATCGCCCGCATGCGCGTGAGCCCGTACTTCGGCGACGTGAAACGAGCAGTCGAGGCCGGCTGGGCGGTGTGGGAGCGCTATCCCGATCTGGACACGCGCGCGCAGGTGGCCAGCCAGCTCGGTGCGGTGCTCTGGTTCGCGGGCGAGCGAGCGGCGGCGCGGGACGTGCTCGAGCCGATCGTCCCGATGATCGAGGACGCCACGCTACGCGGCTCCGCGCTGGCGGTACTGGCGCTGACAGCGGCCGACGAGGACGACGTCGCGCTCGCCGAGCGCTACGCGCGCGAGGCCGTCGGGTGGGCCGAGGCGCACGGCCACGGCGACGCGCTGGCGTGCCATCTGGCGTACCTCGCGCTCGGCGAGGCGCTGCGGCTTCGAGGCGCGCTCGACCAAGCGGACGAGCAGCTCGTGGTTGCCGCCCGCACGACCGCCCGGCTGCCCACCTCCGTGTACCACGCCTCCACGCTCGTGTTCGAGGCCCAGCTGGCGCTCTCCCGGCGCGATCTCGCTCAGGCCCGCGCCCGCGCGGCCGCGGCTCGTGCGATCGTGGACCGCTACGCGGATGTCGGTACGCTCGCCGAGCGCTTGGAGCGCGTGGACGCGACCCTGCAGCGTCGCAGCGACGACGAGCTGCGCGGCAGCCAGCCCACCGGCGCCGAGCTACGCGTGCTGAGGCTGCTGCCGAGCGACCTCACCCTGGCCCAGATAGCCGAGGAGCTCTTCCTGTCCGTGCACACCGTCAAGAGCCACGTCCGCAGGCTGTACCGCCGCCTTGGCGCGACCACGCGCGAGCAGGCGATCGACGCGGCTCGCGCCCGCGAGCTGATCTGAAGCGCGCGCGTCAGGGGCGCAGACGCACCGGCGTCCCGATCGGCACGCGCCGTGCCATCCACGCGATGCGCCCGTTGTTCACGCGAATGCAGCCGTGCGAACGGGCGGTCCCGAGCGGGTCGCGGAAGCTCGCGCCTCCGCGACCATGGATGGCCACGCGTCCCGGCCCGCCCCCGTAGCTCTCGAGCACCCGCGAGAGGGCCGTGAGCGACAGCGCCCACGGGCCCAGGAACCCATTGGGATTCGGCTGACGGTTGGCCTCGTAGATCGCCGCCAGGCCGTGCGGCGTGGGGGTCGCGGGCGCACCGACCACCGCCCGGAAGCGGACCACCGGCCGGCCGTCGCGGAACACCGTGACCCGCCGCGAGCGCGTGCGAACGTCGACCCAGTAGCGGGTTCGTCCCAGCAGCACGCGGTCGAGCTGCACCCACCCCGCACTCCCGTTCGGCCGCACGGCCAGCAGGACCTTCACCCACCGGCGTCCGGCGTACGTCGCCCCCGCGAGCACGAGGAGGCGCTGCGGCTGCGCCGACCAGGAGGTCTGCGGAGTGACCCACCGGCCGCGACGGGGAGAGTCGAGCCGGGCCCGCACGAACGACGGGGCGACGATGCGTGCCACGACCGACCCGTGCACCCGCGACGGCGGGTGGATCGTCGGCTTTCCGCCGGCGGGTGGCGTGGCGGCGTGCGCGCCTGCCGCCGGAAGCAAGACGAGCGCGCCCACGATCACGATCGCAGCTCGTGACCTCACGTTCCGGAAACAGTACGCGTTCCTCCCGCCGTGCACGCCTACGCCGCGGCGCAGCCTGCGGCGATCGCGTGAGGCCCCGCCCCGGGCTGGGTATGGGGGCGGTATGGCGCGAGCGCAGTCGCCGGCGGCCGGCACGACGATCCAGACCGACGGGCAGCCCGACGGCGCGCGCGCCGCGCGGGGGCCCGCCACGCCGCGCCTGCATCGCCTGGCCGACCGGATCGAGACGCTGAGCGCGCTGGACCCGGTGGGCGACCGGCTGGCCGCCGCGGTGCGCGCGACGGTCCGCCCCGGGCGGCTGAAGGGCCTGATGAGCGGAAGCTGGCTGGGCCACCCGGTCCATCCCGTGCTGACCGACATGGCGCTGTCCGCGTGGGTGAGCGCCGCGCTGCTGGACGTGTGGGGCGGCGAGGAGACGGCGCCCGCGGCCGACCGGCTGGTCGCCGCGGGGATAGCCGCCGCCGTCCCCACCGCGCTGACCGGCATGACCGACTGGGGCGACACCGTCGGCGGCGCGCGGCGGGTGGGACTCGTCCATGCCGCCGCGAACTCGGCCGCGCTGACCCTCTACTCCGCCTCCTACGGGATGCGCCGCGCCGGGCGGCGGCGCGCCGGGCTCGCGCTGGGCTTCGGCGGCGCCGGCGCCGTACTCGCCGGCGCCTTCCTGGGCGGGCACATCGCGTACTCGCGCGGGGTCGGGGTCAACCAGACGGCGTTCGAGGAGGCGCTGACCGAATGGACGCCGGTGCTGGACGAGTCCGAGCTGCCCGACGGGCAACCGGTGCGAGCGCGGACCCCGGACGGCGTCGAGCTGCTGGTCCTGCGCCGCGGGACCGAGGTGTTCGCGCTGTCGAACCGCTGCACGCACCGCGGCGGCGCGCTGCACGAGGGCGAGGTCGACGGCGACGTGGTCACCTGTCCGCTGCACGGCAGCCGCTTCTGCCTGCGCGACGGCGCCGTGGTGCGCGGGCCGGCCAGCGCGCCCGAGCCGGCCTACGAGACGCGCGTGCGCGAGGGGCGCGTGGAGGTTCGCCTGCTGGAGATCCACCGCGAGCGTGCCGCCTAGTGGCCCTGGCCGACGCGGCGGTGGGCAGGGTGTTCGGCGGGCTCGCGCGCCTGCGCGACGACCGCGCGCTGCACCCGCACGGGATCGTGGCGCGGGGGACGCTGCGGGCCCTGGGCGCCCCGGCCGGGCGCGGCAGCGAGCTGCTGGCGCGCGCGGGCGAGCACCCCGTGATCGTGCGCCTGTCGCGCGGCGGCGGGCTGCCCGAGCCGCTGCCCGACGTCCTGGGCTGCGCCCTGCGGATTCCGGACGCCTACGGGCCCGGGGAGCACCAGGACTTCGCGCTGGCGAGCTCGCTCCCCGCGCCCGTGGGGCGCCACGCGCTGGTCCCGGCGCTCGGCTTTCCCGCCGCCTTCTACTCCAGCGTGCTTCCCTACCGCATCGGCGGCGAGACCCGGATGGTGGGCGCGGCGGTGCAGCGGCCCGCCGGCCGGCGCGGGGGCCTGGACGCGATGGCGCAGGCCGTGCGCGACCGAACGCTGCGCGTCACCGTGTCGGTGGCCTCCGTGCTGGGCCCGTGGGAGGCCGTCGCCACGCTCGACGTGGACACCCTCGGCTCCCCGGAAGACGCCCGGATCCGCTTCAACCCCTGGAACACCGGGGACGGCATCCGTCCGACGGGGGTCCTGCAGCGCCTGCGCGACCCGGCGTACCGCTCCAGCCAGGCCGCCTCGCCCGGTGCGGACTGACCCGGCGGCCGGGAACAGTAGGGTGCCGGCCCGCGCATGGCCTTCGACGACGACACCGCGCTGCGGCCGCTGGGCGGCGGCACGTACGAGGCCTGGATCAGCGAGACGTGGTGGACGCCGCGCGGACCGCTCGGGGGCTACGTGATGGCGATTGTGCTGCGCGCGCTGGCGCTCGCCGTGGACGACGGGGACCGCGCGCCGCGGTCGCTGACCGTCCACTTCCTGCGCCCGCCGGCCGCCGGCCCGGCGACCGTCCACCCACACGTGGAGCGCCGGGGTCGCTCCCTCACCTCGGCCAGCGCGCGGCTCGAGCAGGACGGCAAGCTGCTGGCGCTCGCGCTCGCCGCGTTCTCGCATCCCTGGCCGGGCCCGCTGCTCGACGACGCCCCGATCCCCGACGGCGTCGAGCCGCCCTCGCCGGTCGACCCGCCGGCGCGCGACCTCCCGGGTGCGCCCCGCCCGCCCTTCACCGACCTGCTGCTCATGCAGCGCCGCTTCGGGGCGCCCGCGTTCAGCCGGGCCGAGCACGCCGAGGTCGGCGGGTGGCTCGGGCTGCGCGAGGAGCGCCCGGTGGACGCGCTGACGGTTACGCTGCTGGCCGACGCCTGGTTCCCCGCGCCCTGGCCGCGTCTCACGGCGCTCGCGCCGGCACCGACGATCGACATGACGGTCCACTTCCGCGCGCCGCTCCCCCTCCCCGCCTCGCCGCTGCTCGGCCGCTTCCGCACGCGTCTGGTCCGCGACGGCTTCTTCGAGGAGGACGGCGAGCTGTGGGCGCCGGACGGGACGCTAGTCGCCCAGTCGCGCCAGCTCGGCCTGCTGATAGATGCCCATGCGTAGGTTCGCGCGCGTCGTGGCGGGGCGCCGCGGCAAGTGGGCGGCGATCGCGTCCTGGGTCGTCCTGCTCGCCGTGTTCGGACCGCTCGGGGGCAACCTCGCCGACCGCACGGACGACGACACGCAGGCGTTCCTCCCGCGCAACGCGGAGTCCACGGAGGTCCTGCGGCTGCTCGACCGCGAGTTCCCGAGCGGGGACACGACCAACGGCCTGATCGTCTACGAGCGCAGAGGCGGCCTGATCGCGGCCGACCGGACAAAGATCGCGCGCGACGCGCAGCGCGTGCAGCGGGCCATCCCCGTGGTCGGCCGGGTCGTGCCGGGCGCCCGATCGCGCGACGGGTCGGTGGCGCTGACCGCCTTCCAGGTGCCCGACGACAACGAGCGGCTCGACGACTGGGGCAAGGACGTGCGGCGCATCGTCGGGAACGGAGCCGGCGGGCTGAACGTGTACGTCACCGGCAACCTCGGCTTCACCACCGACGCCGCCGAGATCTTCTCCTCGATCGACGCCAGGCTGCTGCTGGCCACGGTGACGCTGGTCCTGCTCCTGCTCGGCGCGATCTACCGCTCGCCGATCATCGCGGTCATCCCCATCGTCGTGGTGGGCGTCGCCTACGGCTTGGCCCAAGGGCTGATCTACCTCTACGCGGAGACCGGCGCGACCGTCTCCACGAACGCCACGAGCATCCTCGTGGTGCTGATGTTCGGGGTGGGCACCGACTACTGCCTGCTGCTCGTGTCGCGCTACCGGGAGGAGCTGCGCCTGCACGAGGACAAGCACGAGGCGATGCAGCGCGCGATGCGCCGCTCCGGCCCCGCCATCCTGGCCAGCGGGCTCACCGTGGCGCTGTCGATGCTGGTGCTGCTGGTGGCCGAGACGGGCTCGATCCACTCGCTCGGCCCCGTCGCGGCGATCGGCGTGCTCTGCGTGCTGCTGGCCGGCCTGACGCTGCTGCCCGCGCTGCTGACGATCGCCGGGCGCCGCGGGTTCTGGCCCCGGCAGGGCCTGGTCGCGTTCGACCCGGCGGGCCACGCCGTCGCGCACGAGGGGCTGTGGCGGCGCTTCGGCGGGCGTGTCCTGCGGCGGCCGGGGTGGGCGCTGGGCGCCACGACGCTGCTGTTCGCGGCCGGTGGCCTGGGGCTGCTCGCCTACAAGGAGGACTACAGCACCACGACGTTCTTCAAGAAGCCGACCGAGAGCGTGGACGGCTTCCGCGTGCTCGAGCGCGCCTTCCCCGCCGGCACGCTCGCTCCCTCCACCGCGGTGATTCGGCGGGCGGGCGGGCGCGTGACCCCGCGGGACCTGCGCGCGGCGGCGGCCCGCCTCTCCGCCGTGCCCGGCGTGGCGGCCGCCGTGCCCACCGGGCAGCGCTCGCGCGACGGGACGATGGCCACCCTGGACGTGATCCTGCGCGGCGACCCGTACCGGGCGAGCGGCCTGGACGTGGTGCCGCGGCTGCGCGCCGCCGTGCGCGACGTGGCCCCGGGCGTCAGCGGCCTGATCGGCGGCGGGAGCGCGGTCCAGTACGACTTCGACGAGTCCACCGCGCGCGACCTGAAGCTGATCGTGCCGATCGCGCTGGCCGTGATCGCGGTGATCCTGGGCCTCCTGCTGCAGGCGGTGGTGGCACCGCTGGTGCTGATCGCGACGGTGATCGCCTCGTTCTTCGGCACGCTGGGGATGTCCCTACTGTTCATCCGCTACGTCGTGGGCGACCCCGGGGTGGACAACTCGCTGCCGACCTTCGCCTTCATCTTCCTCGTGGCGCTGGGAATCGACTACACGATCTTCCTCATGAGCCGCGTGCGCGAGGAGGCGCGGCGCCACGGCACGCGCGAGGGGACGCTGCGGGCGCTCTCCGCCACCGGCCCGGTGATCACCAGCGCGGGGATCATCCTGGCCGGGACGTTCTCGGTCCTCATGACGCTGCCCGTCACGTTCACGTTCGACCTGGGCTTCCTGGTCGCGCTGGGCATCCTGCTGGACACCTTCGTGGTGCGCACGATCATGGTGCCCGCCGCGCTGGAGCTGATCGGCGACCGGATCTGGTGGCCGTCGACCGCGCGCGGCGGCGGGCGGGTCCTGCGCGAGGAGCCCGAGCCGGCGCCCGAGCCGGCCTAGCGGACCAGCGAGCGGCGGACCATGCGCAGCCGCCGGTAGGTCAGCGACTCGCTGCCGTCGCGGCCCACGAGCCCCGTGTCCCACAGCGTGCGCTGCGGCGTGGCGGCCGGGTTGAACACCTGGTACCAGACCATGACCTTGGCGTCGGCGCGCCGCGCGATCCGCATGGAGCGCACGCTGTAGCTGGCGCGGGTGCCCTCGGAGAAGATCCCGAACAGCGAGCCCTGGCGCGGGTACCCGAACTCCGTGAAGAAGATCGGCAGCGGCTTGCCGGCCGGCGTGCGCAGCAGCTTGCGCCGGGCCAGGTCGCGCATCCCGCGCCGCATGGCCGCGGTGTTGGAGATGCCCAGGTAGCGGCGCTCGCGGCGGCCCGGGGCGACGCGGACGAACTGGTACGGGTGGTGCGCCCAGCCGTCGGCGCGCAGGCGGCCCTCCTTCGCCGCGCCGGCCAGGAAGCGCAGCGGCTTGTTGGACGGCGCGGTCTCGCCGATCAGGACCTTGGCGCGGCGGTCGGCGCGCTTGACCGCGCGGTAGGCGGCGCGGTACAGGCGCCCGTAGTGGCGCTGGCCCGCCTTGCCCTGCGGCAGGAAGAACATGCCGAGGTTGGGCTCGTTCCAGATCCCGTACGCGTACACGCGCCCGCGCAGGCGGCGCGCCACGGTCGCGATCCAGCGCACGTAGCGGCGCACGTTCGGGCGCCGGGCCACGTGGCCGCGGCCGCCGTTGACGTACACGGGGTTGCCGGTGAGCGTCAGCTGGACGCGCATGCCGCGCCGGCGCGCCTCGTCGACCGCGCGCTCGTAGGGCCCGAGGCCGAGGTCGGCGTAGCCCTGCCACACCATGTTGATGCGCAGCCAGCGCGCGCCGATCGACTGCGCGCGGTCGAAGGCGGCGGCGCGCTCCGCGGCCGGCGCGGTGATGAACGCGTCGTCGTCGTGGACGCCGATGGTGAAGGCCCCGGCCGGAGCGGCGCACACGCCGACCGCGACGGCGGCCAGCAGCGGGGCGAGGAAGCGGATGCAGCGCATGGGAGGAGCATCGGGCCGGCGCGCGCGCCCGTCGTTGCCCCGCACGACGGTGCGAAAGTCAAGCCGGTGACACTGGCGCCTAGAAGCCCGCGAGCGAGCGGCGGTTGTCCATCAGCCGCCGGTAGACCAGCGACAGCCGGCCGTCGGCCTCGATCAGCCCCGTGTCCCAGCGCCGCGGCCGCGGGCGCCCCGGCTTGGCGTAGAGCTGGTACCAGACCAGCGCGCGCACCCCGGCGCGCTTGGCCAGCTGGAACGCCTTCAGCGTGTAGTCGGCGCGCAGGGCCTCGGAGAACACGCCGTAGTACCAGCCGGGCCGGGGGTAGCCGAACTCCGTGAAGTAGATCGGGACGGTGCTTCCCCGCGCGGTGCGCAGGACGTCGTCGCGCGCCATGCGCCGCAGCGCCGCGTTCATCGCGGCGACGTTGGAGATGCCGCCGGAGTAGCGCGTCTGCGGCCGGCCGGGCGCCACCTTCACGAACTGGTAGGGGTGATGGGCCCAGCCGTCGGCGCGCAGCCCGCCCGGGACCGACCGCGCGGCGCGCTCGATGAACCGCAGGGGATGGCCGGACGGCGCCGCCTCGCCGATCAGCACGCCGGCCCGGGGGTCCGCGCGCTTGACCGCCCGGTAGCCCGCCTTGACCAGCTGCGCGTAGATGCGGTGCCCCACCGCGCGGCGGCGCACGATCTGCGGGGAGAGGTACTCGTTGAGGTTGGGCTCGTTCCAGATCGAGTAGAAGCGCACGCGCCCGCGGAAGTGCCGCGCGACGGCGCCCAGCCAGGCGGCGTAGCGGCTCGGCCGTGGCTTGCGATAGCCCACGTAGCCCTGGCCCAGCGACGTGAACTTCGGGTTGCCGGTCACCGTCAGCTGCACGGTCATGCCGCGCTCGCGCGCCTCGTCGACGGCGGCGTCGTAGGGCGCCCAGCCCTCGTTGCGAAAGCCCTCCCAGACCATCGTGATGCGGATGTAGGTGACGCCGATCGCGTGCGCGTGGTCGAACGCGCGCGCCCGGTCCTCCGCGGAGGCGGCGACGAAGGCGCCGTCGTCCTGCATGCCGACCTGGAAGGCGCCCGCCGGAGCGGCGGCGAGCAGGCACGCGAGCACGGCGCCGGCCAGGCAGAGCAGCGAGCGCACGGCGGACGAGGCTAGCACCGGGCCGCCCGGCGACCGTCCAGCTCCCGCTCGGCACCCCCCAGCCGGCGCAGCGCGATCGCGATCGCCTCGGGGTTGCTGTCCACGAGCACGTAGCGGCGCCCCAGCTGGGCGCACACCGCGCCCAGCGTCCCGCTCCCCGCGAAGAAGTCCAGGCACCAGCCTCCCGGCCGCGACGACGCGGCCACGATCCGGCGCACGATCCCCTCGGGCTTCTGGGTGGGATAGCCCGTCTTCTCCGTCCCCGTGGTGTGGACGATCGTGTGCCACCACGTGTCCGTCGGCATCTTCCCCCGCGCCGCCTTCTCCGCCGTCACCAGGCCCGGCGCCATGTAGGGCTCGCGCTCCACCGCGTCGCCGTCGAACCAGTGCGCGCCCGGCTCGCGCACGTAGACGAGGATCGTGTCGTGCTTGGCGGGCCAGCGCCGGCGCGGCTTGCCGCCGTAGTCGTAGGCCCACACGATCTCGTTGAGGAAGCAGTCGCGGCCGAAGAGCTCGTCGAGCATCACCTTGACGTAGTGGGACTCGCGCTGGTCGAGGTGGACGTACAGCGTCCCGTGCGCGGCCAGCAGCCGGCGGGCGTGCTCCAGGCGCGGGCGCAGGAACCCGAGGTAGTCGTCGTGGGAGTCGGCGTAGCGCAGGTCGCCCCGCCGCTGCAGGCGGCCGGTGTTGAACGGCGGGTCGACGTAGATCAGGTCGAAGGCGCCCGCGG
Source organism: Solirubrobacteraceae bacterium (assembly GCA_031177685.1). Classification (GTDB taxonomy): domain Bacteria; phylum Actinomycetota; class Thermoleophilia; order Solirubrobacterales; family Solirubrobacteraceae; genus AC-38. The sequence goes on from JAPSGI010000004.1 coordinate 200,073, forward strand.
GAAGCTGCGGGAGCACGGTGAGGTTGTCGGCCTCGACCACGAGGTCGTCGTCGAGGGTGTGGGGCCCGTCCGGGCCGACCCGGCGCACGGGGCGAAGCTAGCGTGTGGGGCCGATGGCGTCGCCCTCCGAAGCCGCCCGCCGCCGCCGGCGCCTGTACCCCGGCGTCGCCGTGGCCGCCGTCATCGCGGCCGGCACGACCGTGGCCGGCGTCCTCAACGATCGCGAGGACCGCGACCCGGCGCTGCCGGGCGTGCAGACGGACGAGCGCATCGACCCGCTCGGCTACGACCCGTCGCAGGACGACGATCTGACCGCCCGGGCCACCCTGGGGCACAGCCACGTGCTGTTCGCCAAGTCGCCGGGCGGCGTGTTCGCCACCGCGCGGCGCGTGGAGCGCTACCGGCCGCTGATCGAGCGCGCGGCCGGGGAGTCCGGCGGCGTGGTGGACGCCGACACGCTGGAGGCGCTGGTGTTCCTGGAGAGCGCGGGGCGCGCGGACGCGGTGGCCGGCGACGGCGATCCGGAGAACGCGGCGGGTCTGACGCAGATCGTGGCCCAGACCGGCGAGGGCCTGCTCGGCATGCGCGTGCAGCTCGGGCGGTCGCGCGAGCTGACGCGGGCGGCGCGCCGCGCGCGGGCGCGCAACCGCCCGGCGGCCGCCCGGCGCGCCCTGGCGGCCCGGCGGCGGGTGGACGAGCGCTTCGTGCCGCGTCGCGCGCTCGCCGCCACCGTGCGCTACCTGCGCATCGCGCACGACGCGCTGGGACGCGACGACCTGGCGGTGGTCTCCTACCACATGGGCATCGGCAACCTGCAGGCGGTGATCGCCGCCTACGGCGAGGAGGAGAGGCCGCCCTACGTGCGCCTGTTCTTCGACTCCACGCCGCAGCGCCACGCGGCTGCGTGGCGGCGTCTGTCGGCGCTGGGCGACGACTCGTCCACGTACCTGTGGCGCCTGCTGGCCGCCAAGGCGATCATGCGCCTGTGGCGGGAGGACCGTGCCGAGCTCGCGCGCCTGGAGGAGCTGCACACCAACAAGGCGTCGGCCGAGGAGGTGCTGCACCCGCCGGGCAGCACTCGCACCTACGCCTCGCCGGACGACCTGCGCGAGGCGCGCGAGAAGGGCGAGCTCGCGCCGCTGTCCGCGACACGGGGCCTGCGCCTCGACCGGCGCATGGGCGAGCTGGCGCGCCGGGCGGGCGCGGAGCCCGCGCGCTACCGGGCGCTGCGTCCCGAGGCGCTGAACCTCGTGCGCTGGATGGGGGCCAAGGTGCGCGAGATCTCCGGCGTCCCCGCGCCGCTGACCCTGACGAGCGCCGTGCGCGACCAGCGCTACCAGGACCTGCTGGTCGGGACCAACCGCGAGGCCACGTCGGGCTACTCGCTGCACACCACGGGCTACGCCTTCGACGTGCTGCGCCGCTACCGCTCGCGCTCGCAGGCGGTCGCCTTCCAGTTCGTGCTGGACCGCCTGCAGTCGCTCAACCTGATCGCCTGGGTGCGCGAGCCGGCGGCGATCCACGTGACGGCCGCTCGCGATGCGGCCAACGTGGCCGGTTAGGCTAGCTCGCCGTGGGAGAGGCGCTGCTGCACTGCATGGTCGAGATCCCCAAGGGATCGCGCAACAAGTACGAGTACGACGAAGAGCTGGGGGCGATCCGCTTCGACCGCTTCCTGTTCTCCTCGGTCGTCTACCCGCTCGACTACGGGATGTTCCCCCGGACGCTGGCCGAGGACGGCGACCCGCTCGACGCGATGGTCGCGGTCTCCGAGCCGACCTTCCCGGGCTGCGTCATCCCCGTCAAGCCGATCGCGCTGTTCAAGATGCGCGACGACAAGGGGATCGACGACAAGATCATCTGCGTCCCCCACCAGGACCCCAACTGGAACTTCGCCGAGCGCATGGAGGACCTCCCCGAGCAGCTGCGCGACGAGGTCTCGCACTTCTTCGCGGTCTACAAGACGCTCGAGCACAAGGAGGTCGCGGTGGACGGCTGGTACCCGCGCGAGGACGCCCTCGCCGTGATCGACGCGGCCCAGCGCCGCTGGCGCGAGCGCGACGAGCGATGAACGGGTCCTTCCCCGACTTCCCGTACGAGCCGGTCTTCCGCGAGGTGGACGGCCTGCGCCTCGCGCACGTCGACGAGGGCGAGGGGCCGCCCGTCGTCTTCTGGCACGGCGAGCCGACGTGGTCGTTTCTGTGGCGCCACGTGATCCCGCCGGTGCGCGACGCGGGCTTTCGCTGCATCGCGCCCGACCTCGTCGGCTTCGGGCGCTCGGACAAGCCCACCGACGTCGGCTGGTACTCCTACGACCGCCACTGCGCGCTGGCGGCGACGCTCGTGGAGGACCTCGATCTGCGCGACGCGACGTTCGTCGTGCACGACTGGGGCGGGCCGATCGGGCTGCGGATCGCGATGGAGCGCCCCGAGCGCGTGTCGCGGATCGTGGTCATGGACACCGGGCTGTGGACGGGGCGCCAGCGCATGAGCGACGCGTGGTGGGCCTTCCGCAACTTCGTCGAGCGCACCGAGGACCTGCCGATCTCCTTCCTGGTGGACGGCGCCACGAAGCGCGAGCTGAGCGAGGAGGAGAAGGCGGCCTACGACGCGCCGTTCCCGGACCCGCCGTCCAAGGCGGGCGCGCGGGCCTTTCCCCTGCTGATCCCGCACGAGGAGGACGGCCCGGGCGCGGCCGAGGGGCGCGCCGTGCTGGAGGCGCTGCGGGCCGACGCGCGCCCGCTGCTGATGCTGTGGGCCGACCAGGACCCCGTGCTCACGCTGGAGGTGGGCGAGCGCTTCGCCGCGGCGATCGGCCATCCCGGGATCGACCGGGTCATCCGGGACGCCTCCCACTTCCTGCAGGAGGACCAGGGGCCGGAGATCGGGCGCGCGATCGCGGACTGGCTGCGCGCCTAGAGGTCGCCCAGGATCTCGTTCGCGTGGGTGAGCGCCAGCAGGTGGCCGCCGCCGGGCACGCGGCGCAGGCGCGCGCGGGGCAGGCGGGCCGCCAGGTAGTCCGCGTGCGCGGGGGGGACGGTCCGGTCCGCCTCGCCCTGCCACACGGTCACCCGGGCGGCGACGTCCTCGGGCCGAAAGCCCCACGGGGACCCGAGTGCGCGGTAGTCGAGCGCGACGCCGCGCGTGCCCCGGCGAAACGCCTCGCGGAAGGCGGCCAGGTCGCGGACGCCGGCGGGCGCCTGGGCGAGCGCCGTGCGGTCGACGGCGGGCAGGCCGAGCTCGACGGCCCGCCGCGCCAGGGCGGGCCGCCGGCGCCCCACCGCCGCCATCGGGGCCAGCAGCGCGCGCGCGGCGGCGGGCGAGCGGCGGGCCAGCCCTTCCAGCACGCGATCGGCCGGCGCCATCCCCGCGGTCCCGGCCTCGGCCGGCGCCGAGCCGGCGACCACGGCGGTGGCGCTGACGCGGTCGCGCAGGGCCCAGGCGCAGGCCAGCGCGTACGGGCCGCCGCCCGACCAGCCGAGCACCGCGAAGCGCTCGAGCCCCAGCGCGTCGGCCAGCGCCGCCGCGTCGGCGGCCCAGTTGCCCACCCGCCACGGGGCGCGCACGTCGGACAGGCCGATCCCCGGGCGGTCCGGCGCGATCAGGCGGACGTCGTGCGCCGCGGCGGCCTGCGCGAACAGCAGCGCATCGAGCCGCGACGCCGGCGTGGCGTGGCAGTACACGACGGCCCGGCCCGCCTGCGTCCCCACCTCCGCGTAGCCGACCGTGCGCCCTTCCGCGAGCGTGACCGTCCGGGACAGGGCCGGGGAGGACGGCGCGACGACGGCGGACACGGACGGGGAATCTACGCGCGATCGGCGGCCGGCTCGTGCGCCGGGTCGCTGGCGGCGGCGCGGGCCTCGTAGGCGCCACGCGCCGAGCGGTCCGCGTTCCACGTCACCCGGTCGACCTTGAACGCGCGGTCCAGCGCCTCGCGCGCGGGCCGCGGGAGAGCCAGCATCACGCGGCTGAGCGGCCCGAGCGAGCGCGGGATGAAGACGTCCACGCGCGGCCGGCGCAGCGCGTCGACGATCGCCTGCGCCACGTCGTCGGGCTCCACCTTGCGGACGCCGCGGGCGTCCTCGTAGCCGGCGATCATCTCGGTCTTCACCACCCCGGGCATCACGATCGAGAACTCCAGGCCGCTGCCGCGGTGCTCCGCGCGCACCGCCTCGGTGAGCCCCACGACGGCGTGCTTGGTCGCCGTGTACGTGGCGATGCCGGGAGGCGCCACCTTCCCCGCCGACGAGGCGACGTTCACCACGTGGCCCTCCGGCCGGCCCAGCAGGCGCGGCACGCCGAGCCGCATGCCGTTGACCACCCCGAAGAAGTTGACGTCGACCTGGCGCCGCGTGGCCGCGTCGTCCTCCTCCAGGAACGGCCCCAGGTGCAGGATCCCGGCGTTGTTGACCAGGACGTCGAGCGGTCCCAGCGCGGTCTCGACCTCGTCGAGGAAGGCTGCGAACGAATCGCGGTCGGCGACGTCGACGTGCAGCCCGAGCGCGCCGACCTCCGCGCCCGTGCGCGCGGCCAGCTCGCCGTCGAGGTCGCCGATCGCCACCTGCGCGCCGGCGCGGGCCAGCGCCTGTGCGGTCGCGCGGCCGATGCCGCGGGCGCCGCCGGTGACGGCCGCGACCTTGCCGTGCAGCGAGCGCGGCGCCCGCCGGGCCACGTCAGGCGGCCTCGACCGGCTCGGCGGGCTCGCCGCCCGCGGTCTGCGCCTCCTGCACGCTCTCGGGCTCCAGTCCGGGCTCGCTGTGCGCCGCGCGGTCCTCGTAGGCCGCGCGCTGGCCGTGGTCGATGTCCAGCAGGACCCGGTCGCTGCGCATCGCCTTGGCGATGGCGACCTGGGCGCGCTGGGGCAGCGGGTAGGTCGCCCGGTGGATGTAGCCGACCTCGCGCGGGACGTAGACGTCGCGGCGCGGCAGCTTGATCGCGTCGACGATCGCCCCGGCCACCTCCTCGGGGCCGACCGACTTCACGCCGCGCGTCTCCTTGATTCCGGACCCCAGTTCGGTGCGCACGACCACCGGCATGACGATGGAGAAGTCCAGCCCGAAGTCGAGGTTCTCGTTCTCCACCGCCTCCGTGAGGCCCACGACGGCGTGCTTGGATGCGACGTAGGTGGCCCCGCCCGGCGGCGAGATCTTGCCGACCATCGAGGCGACGTTGATCACGTGGCCGCTGCGGCGCGGGCGCATGCGGCGGACGGCCAGCTTGGTCCCCGTCAGCACGCCGTGGACGTTGATGTCGATGATCCGCTGCGTCGTCGCGTCGTCCTCCTCGGCGAAGTCGCCCAGCGGCATGATCCCCGCGTTGTTGACCAGCACGTCGACGGGGCCCAGGCGCTCCTCCACGCCGTCGAAGAAGGCGGCGAAAGACTCGCGGTTGGTGACGTCGAGCGGCAGGCCGACGGCGCCGCCGCCCAGCTCGCCGGCGACCTGCTCGGTGAGCGCGGCGTCCAGATCGCCGATGGCCACCCTGGCCCCCTCGCGCACGAGCTGCTCCGCCGTCGCGCGGCCGATCCCGCGCGCGCCGCCGGTGATCGCGACTACCTTTCCGTGGACGGGACGGGGGTGCTGCTTGGCCATGGGCGAGCTTCCTCCTGAGTTTGGCTGGCTGGCCAAACGCTACCGGTTTGTAAGCTCTCGAACGCAATGGCGTCCTTCCGCTACGGCAAGTACCGCCTCGCCTACACCGTCTACGGCGACGGACCGCGGACCACCGTGCTGCTCCCCGGCCTGCTGTTCTCTCAGCGGATGCACATCCCGCTGGCCCGCGAGCTGGCCGAGCGCGGCAACCGCGTGGTGACGCTCGACCTGCTCGGCCACGGCCGTTCCAGCCGCCCGCGCGACATGCGCCAGTACTCGATGGAGCAGTTCGCGCAGCAGACCGTGGCGCTGCTCGACCACCTCGACCTCGCCGAGGCGGTGGTGGGCGGCACGTCGCTGGGCGCAAACGTCACGCTCAACGTGGCGACCGCGGCGCCGGACCGGCTGCGTGGAATGATCGTCGAGATGCCCGTGCTGGACAACGCGCTGCTCGGATGTGCGATCGCGTTCACGCCGCTGATGGTCTCGCTGACCTTCGGCGAGCCGGTGATGAAGCTGCTCCAGACCGGCGCGCGCGCCATCCCCGGCGACCGGCTGCCGTTCTGGGTCGACGTGGTGCTCGACTGGGCGCGGCAGGACCCGGGCCCCAGCGCGGCGGTGATCCAGGGCCTGTTCTTCGGGCGCGTGGCGCCCCCGCAGCCCGAGCGCGAGACGATCGCGGCGCCCGGGCTCGTGATCGGACACCCGCGCGACCCGGTGCACCCGTTCTCCGACGCCGACGCGCTGGCCCGCGAGCTGCCCAACGGGCGCCTGGTCGACGCCTCCTCGTTCTTCGAGATGCGCTTCGCGCCCGACCGGCTGACCGACGAGATCTCGGCCTTCATCGACGAGTGCTGGAAGCCGCGCAAGGCTCCGGCCAAGCGCCGCCGCGCGGCGGCACGGAGCGCCTGACGTGTCGAGCCGCAAGGAGGAGAAGGAGCGCCTACGCCAGGAGCGGCTGGCCAAGGAGCAGGCGGCGCAGGCCGCGGAGCGCCGCCGGCGGCTGCTCGGCGTGCTCGCCGGGAGCGTGCTCGCCGTGGCCGCGCTCGGGGCGATCGTCGTGGCCGTGATGGCGGGTGGCGGCTCGGATGACCCCAAGCCGGGCGGAGGCGACGGGCAGCGGGTGCCGATCCCGGCGCAGCAGATCACCAACCTCGACGACGCCGCGAAGGCCGCCGGCTGCACGGTGCGCAGCTTCGCGCCGGGTCCCGCCGACCGCCAGCACGTCGACGCGAGCGTGAACTACCAGCAGAACCCGCCGGTGTTCGGGCCGCACAACTCGACGCCCGCCAGCGACGGCAACTACGTAGGGCAGGGGACCGTGGAACGCGAGCAGCTGGTGCACTCCCTGGAGCACGGCCGCGTGGTCGTCTGGTACCGCGGCAACCTGACCAAGCGCCGGATCTCCCAGCTGGAGACCCTGTTCTACGAGCCGATCACCGGCCGGCCGCCCGAGTACAAGCAGCTCCTCGTGCAGGACGACGAGATTCCTGGGCAGGTCGCGGCCAGCGCCTGGGGACAGCAGATGGTGTGCCGAGCGTTCACCGACAAGACGTTCGACGCGCTGCGCGCCTTCCGCGCGCGCTACGTCGACAAGGGCCCGGAGAACATCCCGTTCCAGGGCTAGCGACGGGGTAGGCGCAACCCGCGACGCGTCGAAGTGTTCCGGGTGGCGATGCTCGACGCCCCGGTCGACTTCGAGGCGGCCGTCCCGGTCCGTCCCGCCGTCGCGGCGTCGCGGACGATTCGCACCGCGCGGCGCTTCGACCTCTTCGGCTTCCGCTGGCGGGCGGGGGCGGAGCCGCGCCTGCGCGTGCGCGTGCGGCGCCGCGGGCGCTGGAGCCGGTGGGTCGCCGTGCCCCACGCGCACGCCCCGCTGCGCCGGCGCGGGCAGGAGGGCTCCGAGCCGGTGTGGGCGGGCGGCGCCGACGCCTTCCAGCTGCGGGTGCGCGGACGGGCGCCCGGCCTGCGCGCCCACTTCGTGGCGGTACCCCGCCGGCCGCGGCCCGTGGCCCGGCGCGCGGCGGCGCCGGGCCAGCCGCCGATCGTCTCGCGCGCCGCCTGGGGCGCCTCGAAGTGCCCCCCGCGCGAGGCGCCGGGCTACGGGCGCGTGGACGTCGCGTTCGTGCACCACACCGTCAACGCCAACGACTACGGCCCCGAGGAGTCGCCGGCCATGGTGCTGGCCATCTGCCGCTTCCACCGCAACCACAACGGCTGGTCGGACGTGGGCTACAACTTCCTCGTCGACCGCTACGGGCAGGTCTTCGAGGGCCGCGCGGGCGGCGTGGACCGCGCGGTGGTGGGCGCCCAGGCCGCCGGCTACAACTCGGTCTCGACCGGCGTGTCGAGCATCGGCGAGTTCACGGCCGAGCCGCAGACCGGCGCCGGCACGAGCGCGCTGGCGCGGCTGCTGGCGTGGAAGCTCGGGGTGCACGGGGTTCCCGCCGAGGGTCGGATCACCACGCGCGGCCGGACCTTCGAGCGCATCTCCGGCCACCGCGACGCGAACTCGACCGCGTGTCCGGGCGACGCGCTGTACGCCCAGCTGCCGGACCTGCGCCGGCGCGTGGCGACCGGGGACTTCGGCGCCGCCGGCGGTCTGGCCCTGACGGCGCCGCGGCGCGTGCGGGTCCCGGATGCCGTCGCGTTCGGAGGCACGCTCGCCGACCCCGCCGGGGTGCCGCTGGGCGGGCGGCCTGTCGAGCTGCAGGCCCGCCTCGCGGGAGGCGACTGGGTGCGGGTGAGCGGGACCGTGACGGCGGCGGACGGCACGTGGTGGATCTCCTTGCCCACGACGCGCAGCGGGGTGTTTCGGGCGGTGTTCCCGGGCGATGGCGCCGCGCCGCCCTCGACCTCTCCGGCACGCCGCGTGGCGGTGCTGCCGCGGATCGAGGCCCGGGCGACGCGGGCACGCGTGCGGCGGGGCCAGGTGGTGCGGCTGCTGGGCTCGACGTCGCCGCCCAAGCGGGGGCTGGTGGTGCTGGCGTGGCGCCGGGCGCGAGGCGGATTGCGGTTCGCGGGGCGCTTCGGGGTGCTGGAGCGCGGGCGCGGATGGTCCGCCGTAGTGCGCGTGCGCTCCGCCGGCCTCTATCGCTTCCAGGTGCGCTCGCGGGCCGATCGCGCGAACGCCGCAGGCTCGTCGAACGTGGTCTGGGTGCGGAGTGTGGGCTGAGCCTTTCAGTGGGGGGTTGGGGGGCCGGGCGGGTCGACTATGTCTCGGCCGGTCGGCTGCAGATCGGCGTCTAGCTCTAGCTGCCAGTAGTAGCGGGTGAAGGTCAGACCGTGCCGGTACTCGCCGACGTGGGGCTCTACCCGCTCGCCGGCGGCCATGCGGACGATGAGCTCCGGGTACGTGCGGCCCGGGAGGGCGGCGTACGTCGGTGCGGGGAAGGCTCCGCCGAAGCGCGTGTTGACGTCGGTGATCCCCAGGCCCATGTCCCGGTCGCGGAAGGCCTGCACCGTGCAGGGGCCGCGGACTCCGAGGGCCTCGGCCGTGCGGCGGCCCAGGTCGACGAGCTCGGGGTCGTCGAGGACGGTGCCCTTGATCGACTCGCCGCCGCGCGACTCCAGCATCGAGCGGGGGATGGCGTTGAGGCAGCGGCCGTCGAGGTCGCAGAGCAGGTCGACGGAGAACTCGGGCCCGCGCATCAGCTTCTGCACCATCACCGGCTCGGCCACGTAGCGGCAGAAGAACTCGACCTGCTCGGCGTCGTGGGCGGGATGGATGGAGCGCGCGCCCGAGCCGCGGCGCGGCTTCACCATGGCCGGGAGGAAGTCGACCGGCTCGCCGGGCAGGACCGTGGGCGGCGACGGGAGCCCGAGGCACTGCAGCAGCAGGTGCGTCTCGTACTTGTCGAACGTCGCCGCGGCGATGCCCGGGTCGGGGACGAAGGCGGGCAGGCGTCCCGCCGCGCGCGCGTGCGCCAGGACCTCGAGGTCGAGATCGGTCAGCGGCACGACCGCGCCGACGCCGTGACGGGCGCAGAGCTCCTCCAGCGCCGGGACGTAGGCCGGATCGTCGAAGCGGGGCACCGCGGTGCGCACGTGCGCGGCGTACTGGGCGGGCGCGAGCGGGTTGGGATCGGCCGCGACGACCGTCGTGTGCTGGGCGAAGGCCGACACGATGTCGTAGCGCTTGCCCACGCCGGTGAGCAGGACGGCGGGGGGAGTCATCGCCAGCCGCCCGTGTCGCCCTTGTACAGCCCCTCGCCGCGCAGCAGGATCTTCAGGGTCCGGCCGAGGATCCTCAGATCGAGCGCCAGCGACCGGTGCTCCACGTACCAGAGGTCCAGCTCGATGCGCTCGTCCCAGGGCAGCGACGCACGCCCGTTGACCTGCGCCCAGCCGGTGATGCCGGGGCGCACCGCGAGCCGGCCGCGCTGGCGCTCGGTGTACTGCTCGACCTGCACGGGGATCGTGGGGCGCGGGCCCACGATCGACATCTCGCCGCGCAGCACGTTGACCAGGTTGGGCAGCTCGTCCAGCGAGGTCCGGCGCAGGAACGCGCCGACGCGGGTGATGCGCGGATCGCCCTCGTTGACCGCCATCCCGGCGCCCTGGTGCTCGGCGCCGTGGACCATCGTGCGCAGCTTGAGCAGGTCGAACGGGCGGCCGTCGCGCCCGATGCGCCGCTGACGGTAGATCGGGTGGCCCGGCGACTCCAAGCGGATCGCGGCCATGGCGGCGAGCAGGACCGGCCCGCCGAGGAGAAGGCCGGCCGCCGCGAGCGCCACGTCGAGCGCGCGCTTCACCGCGTCCCCTCCGCGGGCTCCCAGCCGGCGGGCGTGCCGTGGCGCAGCCAGTCCCACAGGCCCGCGGCCAGCGAGGCCGTCGTGAGCACGTAGTAGCGCGCCACCAGGAGCGGGCGCGCGGGGACCGCCCGGGCCGCGAGTGCGGCGGCGAGCAGCCCCGCCTGCAGGGCGAGCGTGACCCAGTACGCCGCGCCGGCGCCCGCCGCCACCAGCGCCACGTTGAGCCCCAGCGCGGCGACGTGCAGGAACGGCGACACGTAGCGCAGCACCCGGTGCGAGGCGATCATCAGCGCGTAGAGCGGCGGGTAGCCGCGCGGCGACAGCATCCCCCCGCGCACGACGATCGGCCACGTGTGGCTCATCATCCGCCGCTTGCGGGCGAACTCCCCCTCGATCGAGGGCACCATCTTCTCCACCGCCCGCGCGCCCGGCGCGTACGCCGCCCGCCAGCCGCGCTTGACCATGTTGAAGGGGAACGACAGGTCGTGCCCCATGATCGGGTCGACCTCGAAGTAGGCCTCGCGGCGCGTGGCGTAGATCGCCCCGTTGCCGCCCGTGACCGAGCACAGGCGCGACTCCAGCCCGCGCAGCCACGTCTCGTAGCGCCAGTACAGCCCCTCCTGGTTGTCGCCGCCGGCGTCCACGAAGCGCACCTGCCCGCACACGTAGCCCACGCGCGGGTCGGCGAAGGGCGCCACCAGCTCGCGCAGCGCGCCGGGCTCCCAGGTGGCGTTGGCGTCGGAGAACGCCACGATCTCGCCGCGCGCCCGCGCCACCGCGGCGTCCTGCGTGCGCACCTTGCCGCCCCGCGGGTTCTCCAGCACCAGGTCGGCGCCGGCCGCGCGGGCGCGCTGCGGCGTCCCGTCGCGCGAGCCGTCGGTGGAGACGATCACCTCCAGGCGCTCGCGCGGCCAGTCCAGCGCGCGCACGTTCGCGACCCGGGCGGCGATCACGTCCGCCTCGTGGTAGGCGGCCACGATCAGCGAGACGTCGGGCTCCTCCCCGGGCGCGGGGGGCGGCGGGACCGCGCGCCCCCGGCGCACCCGCGCCAGCCCGGCCAGCAGCACGCCGTAGCCGGCCTGCGTGTAGACGAGCAGCCCGGCGCAGGCCCAGAAGGCGATCTCCACCGCGGTCACGGCCGCGCATTCTCGCGGAGCAGGGACTCGTAGAGCTCGAGGTGGCGGGCGGCGACCGCGTCCCACGAGTAGCGCGTCGCCGCCGCCTCGCGCGCGCCCGCGGCCAGGGCGGCGCGGCGGCGCTCGTCCTCCAGCAGCCGGCGCAGCGCGCGGTGCAGCGCCGCCGGGTCGCCCGGGGGCACCAGCTCGGCGGCGCCCGCCTCGGCCACCTCGGGGAAGCCGCCGATCGCCGAGAGCAGCAGCGGGCGTCCGAAGGCCAGCGCCGTCGCCAGTACGCCGGACTGGTCGATCTCGCGGTAGGGGAGCACCACGAGGTCGGCGCGGCGCAACAGCGCCGGGATCCGCGCCTCGTCCACGAAGCGCGGCAGGAAGCGCACCGACGGGGTGGCGCGGGCGCGCAGCGGCCCCAGCGGCATGCGCGGCATTCCGACGATCCACAGCTCGGCCGCGCCGATCTCGCGCCAGGCGTCCAGCAGGACGTCCACGCCCTTGTAGGGGCGCAGCAGGCCGAAGAACAGGACCACCGGGCCCTCCACCTCGGCCAGCTCGGCCGGCAGCGGTTCCTCGCGCGGCAGGCGCGTCAGGTAGTCGAAGGCGCCGTGCGCGATCACGTGCACCTTCTCCGCGGGCACCTCGAGCTCGCCGACCAGGCGCGCGCGCCCGTGGCGCGAGTGCACGACGACGGCGTCCACGCGGTCGTAGAGCCGCCGCTGGGCCCGGCGCTGCCCTGCGCGCGGCTCGCGCGGCAGCACGTCGTGCGCGGTCAGCACCACCGGCCGGTCGCGCGGAAGCAGCGCGCGGTCGAGGTGCTGGACGGTCAGCCACTGGAAATGGACCACGTCGGCGTCGCGCGCCGCGCCGCGGTAGCGCAGCATGTCCGGGACGTGCTGCGCGAGCTTGGCGGCCCGCCGCGCGCGCGATCCCGGCCGCCCGGGAGCGAGCCGGTAGAAGCGCTCGTCGACGGCGTAGCCGGCGGCGGGCGGGACCTCGCCGTAGCCGAAGCGGCTGGTCACCAGCCGCACGTCCGCGCCGGCCCGCGCGAGCGCCGCGGACAGCGAGCGGTCGTAGGGCGGGGTGAACGCGGAGGGGTCGACGACGTCCACGCGCATGGCGCGGCATCATCGCGCTTTGAGCCCAGCAGGCCCGCGCTCCGGGCTTACGGCCCCGGAGCGCGGTCCCGGCCAGGCTGACGCCTCATACCCGCGATCGGCGCGCCGCGAACCACGCCCGTGCGCGCGCGGTCTCGCCGGCGGAGGGGAAGCGCGTGAGGAGCAGCAGCACCGGGATCGAGAGCAGTGCGCCCGTGCGGGCGAGCAGCCCATCGGCGCCGGAAGTGGGCAGCAGCAGCTCGCCCGCCACGGTGACCGCGCTCAGCACGGCGACCGCGTGCAGCAGCCGTCCCCACTCGAAGTCCACCGCGAACAGGCGGCGCGTGAGCGCGAACATGACCGCGAGCATCACCACGTAGGCGCCGCACAGCGCGAGCCCCGCCCCGGCGATCCCCAGCGGCGGAACGAGCACCACGAGCAGGACCACGTTCACCACGAGCCCGACCGCCGCGGCGGGGAAGTTGCGCGTCGTGACCTTCGCCCGCCCGGCCATCACGACGAGCACCAGGAACAGCCCGTACAGCGCCCAGCCCAGCGCGACCCACGGCATCGCCTCGAAGGCGCCGTGGAACTCGGGCGTGGTCAGCAGGCGCAGGGCCCAGCGCCCCAGCAGGGTGAGCGCGGCGACCACCAGCCCCGTGAAGACGACGTAGTACGTCGCCACGAGCGCGTAGAAGCGCCGCGCCTCGGTGTCGTCGCGGATCGAGTAGGCGAGCGGCGGCCACGCGTACTGGAAGGCGCGCGTGACCAGGATGACCACGGTGGCCAGCTTCACCGCCAGGGAATACAGGCCGGCTGCGCCGGCGCTCTCGACCCGGTACAGGTAGAGGCGGTCCACGATGTTCAGCGCGAACACCGAGACCTCGGCCGGCACGGTGGGCAGGCCGAAGCGCAGCAGCGCGGGGAGATGGAGGCGCTCGATGCGGTGCGGCAGCCCGATCCGCGCCCGCAGCACCCACAGCAGGCCGAGCAGCACGGCCGTCGAGGCGGCGAAGTTGCCCAGCAGCAGCCCGCGCGCGCCTTCGTCCTCGAACACCACGAGCCAGACCGACAGGCCGATGGTCAGCGCGACGTTCACCAGCGACGCGCGCAGGAAGGTGCCCGCGCGCTCGTCCACCCGCAGCACGGCGTAGGTCATCTCCAGGTTGGTGAACGACCACAGCCCCAGGACCGTGATCAGCATCAGCGTCGTGTCGCGGAAGCCCAGGACCAGCTCGGACAGCGGCCCGGCGAGCGCCGCGGCCAGCGCGGCGACCAGCGTGGTGACGGCCAGCACGACGCCCGTGGCGGCCTTCGTCAGGCGCTCGCGCGCGGCGGGCGCGGCGTCGTCGAAGTAGAAGCGCACGAACGCCTCGACCAGCCCGAGGCGGATCACGATCGACACCAGGATCACCAGCGTCAGCAGCAGGTCCGCCGTGCCGTAGTCCCGGGTGGTGAGGTGCCGGGTGTAGACCGGCAGCAGGATCACGGCGACGCCCTTGGCCAGCGCCTCGCCCACCTGGTAGGCGGCGCCCGTGCGCGCCAGGCGCCGGAAGTAGTCGTACATCGCGGCAGGACGCTAGCGTCCGCCCGCGATGGCGCCCCCGCAGACGGACCCACCGATCGCGCTGCTGCTCGTCCCGCGCACGGTGGACCGCTTCATCCTCTACGACCAGGGCCAGGACCTGCTGCGCGCGCCCGGCGTGGTCGCGCTGGAGGCGCCGCGCGTGCCGTACGGCGCGCTGGGACGGCTGCCGCGCTGGCTCGGCGACACGCTGGCGGGCACGCAGGCGCGCCGGCTGCGCGTGCCGGGGCGACCCGTCGCGGCGATGATCTTCCACCCCTTCCAGTGGCCGTTCGCCCGCGCGGTCCTGGCCCGCTGGCCGGACTGCCAGCTCTGGTACGGGCTGTTCGACCGCACCCCGGCGGCGCTGGACGCCGGGCCGCGCACGCGCGCGCGGCTGGAGGAGCTGCATGCGGAGGCGTCCGAGCGCGCCGCGCTGGTCTTCGCCGTGTCGCAGACCCTGGTGGACGTCGAGCGCGCGGCCGGGCGCGAGGCGATCCTGATGCCGTCCGCCGCGGACTCCTTCCCGGCCCCCGACCCGGCCGCCATGACGGTCGCCGTCTGCTTCGGCACCAACGGGCGGCGCACCGATTGGCAGCTGCTGCGCGCGGCCGGCGAGGCGCTGGGCGACGAGCTCACCGTGCTGTTCGTGGGCACGCTGAACGAGGACGAGTGCCGCGACGACCCCGACTTCCAGGCGTGCCGGGCGCTGCCCGGGTTCGTGTGGCTGGGGCGCCGCTCCGACGACGAGGCGGCGCGGCTGATCGCGTGCGCCGACGTGGGCCTGCTGCCCTACCGGCGCGACGACTTCAACGACGCCGGGCTCCCCAACCGCATCCTCAAGGCGGCGCGGCTCGGGCGGCGCACGATCAGCGCCGACTACGACGGCGTGCGGGTGTGGGAGCGCGCGATCGTGCGCTGCCGCGACGCCGGGGAGTGGATCGCCGCGCTGCGCGACGCCCGCGGCGCGCGCTGCCGCCCGGACGAAGAGCTGCGCGACTGGGCCCTGGGACAGACCGGCGAGCGCCAGGACGCGCCGCTGTGGCGCCGGCTGGCCGCGCTCGGGGTGGAGGTCCCGCCGGGCGCCGGCGGACCGGCCGGCCCACCGCAGGACCGCCGCCCGCAGGGCGGCCTCGCGGAGGACGTCGACGCGGGCGGGCGCGACTGGCGCTGATGCAGACGCGGACGCGCCCCCCGGTCGCCCCGGGAGGCCCGCCGCGATGAACCCGTCCCGTCCCTGCCACACGAAAGAATCCGCGAAGGGGCGCAGGTGTAACGCGAAGTTTCAGTCCGCGTCCGCGTCCGGACCTCGGGCGAAGGCGGTGCCCGCCGCGAGGATCGCCCAGCTCAGCGGATCCTCGAGGAAGGCGGCGTACAGCAGCGTGTGCACGACGAGGCCGGCGAAGGCGGCGATCAGCGCCGCCCGGACAGGGGAGATCCGCGCCCCGCTCAGCAGGCGCAGGAAGGCGGCCCCCAGCAGCGCCAGGTACACCGCCAGGCCGATCGCGCCCTGCTCCGCGGACACGGTGACCGGGATCGTGTGCGAGGCGTCGGCCGCCTCCTCGCCCGAGACGCGCTCGGCGCGCCGGTACTCCACCGCGAAGGCGCCCGATCCCCAGCCGGCCACGGGGCGCTCGCCGAACAGGCGCAGGCCGCCCTCCAGGAGCTCCACGCGCCCGCTCGTCGCCTTGTCCACCGACTCGCCGCTGCCCACGTCCACCTTCGTGGCGTCCGGGAAGGCGAACACCGCCGCCGCGGCGATGGCGACGATCCCCGCCACGGCCGCCGCCGTCCACGCCGCGTTCCAGCGCAGCAGCGCCAGCACGACCAGCCCCGTCAGCAGCGCGGCCAGGCTGGACTGCGACAGGGTGAGCACCAGCCCGCCGAACAGGATCGCGCCCGCCGCCGCGGCGAGCACGACCGTGCGCCGGCGTGCGCTCCACAGCATCACGGCCACCAGCGCGGTCAGCACCACGACGAGGAAGCGCCCGTAGATGTTGGGGTCGAAGAACAGCGAGCTGACGCGGAAGTACGTCTGGAACTGGTTCGTCGCGATCACGTCGGGGTTCAGCAGGACGGTGCGCGTCGCGTACTCGACGAACCCGACGGCGCTGAACACCAGGGCGAGGCCCACCAGCACGTACAGGCAGCGCCGGGCCAGGCCGGTCGTCCACGGAACGCAGACCAGGAGCGCGTACAGCAGCGCGAACGGCACGTAGAAGAAGACGACCTGCTCGAGCGCCGTGGCGAAGTCGCTGGAGTACGCGGCCTGGACCGCGTAGAGCAGGACCGCCCCGAGCAGCAGCCACTCCAGCGGGCCGCGCGGCGCAGGGTCGCGCGCGGGGCGCCGGCCGCGCAGCCGCGGGACCGCGAAGGCCACCGCGCCGGCCGCCACCACGAAGTAGAGCGGGACCAGCAGGTTGGCCGACTCGCCGCCCGACTCGATCGGCACGCGGAAGGGCAGCGCGAAGGTGGCCGCCAGGGGCAGGAGCAGCGGCCGGCGGTCGATCGCCCACGCGGCGAGACCGACGGCCACGATCGCCGCCGCACCGCCCGCCGCGGCGAGCGCGGGACGCGAGCGGATCGGCTCGAACTGAGGCGTGTCCCAGATCTCGGCCACCAGCAGGACCGGCGTCAGCACGAGCGCTGCGACCATGGCCGCCGCGCGCGCGCGCGACAGCGGGACCAGGACGACGGCGGCGGCCAGCAGCGCGGCCGCGACGATGCCGGCCTCCTTGACCGCGGTCGCGACGGCCAGGACGGTCACCGGCGCGCCCCGACGATCGTGAAGGCGCGGCGCGTGAGCGCCGAGACGTTGGGGTTGCGCATCCGCTGCTCCCACGCCGGCAGGCCGGTGCGTATCACCAGGCCGCGCCCGCTGCGAATGCCCACGATCACCCGGCGCCCGGCGGAGTCCTGGGCGCTGGCCACGATCCGCGCCCCGCGCCCGGGGTCGCGCGTCTCCTCGTAGCCGTCGAAGTCCGAGAACGATCCGTCGCCGCCCTCGAAGAGCCCGATCCCGTCGTCGCCGACCAGCAGGTCGACCTGCTCCTCCTTCACCGGGTCGATGCGCGACCCGAAGACGTCGAACGCCGACTCCCCGGTCGGGCGCACGAGGAGCCCGTCGCGCAGCGTCACCTCGCGCCGCAGCGACTCGGTGCCCAGGGAGAACACGCGCCCGCCGCGCTCCACGTACGCGCGCAGGCGCCGGCCCAGCCGCGGCGCCAGCCAGCGCGCGTTGCCGGCCAGCACGACGCCGCGGTAGCGGTCCAGGTAGCGCGGGGAGCGTGCGGCCAGCTGCGCGTCGTAGATCAGGTCGTAGCGCTGGCGCGGGCGGTCGAGCAGGCGCAGCAGCGGGCTCTCGTGGCGCGCGAAGCCGGGGGGCTCGCCGCGCCCGGCGAAGGGCCGGACCAGCCGGACCGGCCCGCCGGCGGCACCGCCCGCAAAGCGGGTGGTGAGCGTGTTGGGCACGCCGTCGCCGTCGTCGTCCACCGGGTTGAGGCCCTGCCAGGTGAGCAGCGGCAGGACGAGCAGGACGCGCTGGCGGCCGGGGCCGTTCACGGCGATCGGGACCTTGGCCCGCCGGCCGCCGGCGCGCAGCTCGAGCAGGTAGACGCCGGAGGGCCCGCGCGGCGCGCGCACGCGCAGCAGCGGCCGGCGGGAGCGGCCGCGGGCCAGCGTCTCGGTCTGCCCGAGGCGGTGCAGGCGCCAGCGGTACGCGCGCCGGCGCGAGTCCACGAACACGCTCACGCGGCTGCCGGCGGGCACGGCGCGCGGCGGCGCCTGGCCCGCCAGGTAGCGGACGGTCACGCCCGGGCCGCCGGCGGGATCGTCCGGCCGTGGCCGTGCGCCGAAGGGATACGAGGAGCCGACGTTGCCGGCGCGGTCGCGCACCTGCGCGACGATCGCGTAGGTGCCCGGCGGCGGGCGGCGCGCGCCCACGATCGGCCCGCGCCACTCGCCCGTGGTCGCCTCGGGGGCGGCCGCCAAGCGCGTCACCGCCTTGGGCCTGGGCAGGTCGGTGCGGTAGACGCGGAAGACCGGCGTGCCGACCACCGTCGCGTTCGTCACCTCGAAGCGGACCGGCCGGTTCCCGGGCAGCGGGAAGATCAGCGGTCCGCGCGCGCCCTCGGGGCGCCGCACTCGCACGAGCGGGCGCGGCGGCGTCCCGTCGACCGTGATCTCGTCGAGCAGCGTCACCGAGCGTCCCTGGCGGCGCAGCCCGACCCGGACGCGGTAGCGGCCGTCGGGGACGACCGTTCCCGCGGCGTCGCGCCCGTTCCACAGCAGCTGCACGGGCACGCCGGCGCGCATGGGGCGGTTGCGCGTCAGCCGGCGCACGACGTCGCCCTCCTCGTCGAGCAGCGAGACCGTGGCGTCGTCGGTGCGCTTGAGGCGGATGCGGATCCCCGCCTTGCGAAACGCGACGTGCGGCGAGAAGACCTCGGTGACGCTCAGCGTCTGCACGAGCCGCGGGGTCTGCTTGAGGCGCTGCGTGACGAAGAAGGCGGCCAGCGTGGCCACCACGAGCACCGCGAAGGCGATCTGGGCGAGCCGCGTCACAGCCGCACCAGCGCCACGTTGGGCACGTCCCAGTCGTGGAAGCAGGCGAGCCCGCGGCCATCCTGGCTGCACAGCACGGTGCGGATCGTGCCGCCGTGGCAGACCACGAGCGCGGGCAGGCGTCCGTTCGTCCGCACGTCTTCCAGCGCGGCGAGGGTGCGCTGCTGCTGTTCGAGCAGCGACTCCCCGCCCGGGAAGCGGAACGTGTCGCCGGCGCGGCGCCAGGCGGCGTACAGCTCGGGATCGGACTGCGCGACGTCGCGCCACAGCCGGCCCTCCAGCTCGCCGCGGTCACCCTCGGCGAGACGCGGGTCGACGACCGGCTCGATCCCCAGGCGCCGCCCGACGATCTCCGCGGTCTCGCG